>NZ_JAODVR010000001.1:698024-1396048 GCF_025399835.1 Haloarchaeobius sp. HME9146 | reverse complement strand
GAGGAGCCAGTTCCCCTCGAAGGCGGCCCCGACGAGGCTCCCACTGGAGAGCAGGATGCCCGCGAGACTCGCGATGAGCAGGAGCGCGAGCGCGGTCTCCACCTGGGCGAACGACGGAAACCTGTCGGTGATGGAGGACATGTTTCGATGCTCTGGCCAGTGCGGAATGAACTTTGTGCCGGTCCGTCTCGACGTGACACGCCGGAATGTTTAGGTCCGGGCCGGTCACGCTTGGTACCGTGCACGAGACCGGCACCCCAGACCCCGACACGCCCGCGGACCTCTGTGCCTGGGCAAAGACGTACGCCAGCACGGTCGACATCGACGTGGACCTGGACCGTGTGGACTGGGAGGTGTCGAAGCGGGCGAAGCGCCGGGCGGGGGCGTGTCGCTACCAGCCCGGCGACGAGACCTGCACCATCGTCCTCACCTGGCAGGCCTACCGTGCCTTCGGCTGGCGACAGTTCACCGACACCATCCGGCACGAACTGGTCCACGCCTGGGAGTTCCAGCAGTTCGGCGAGTCGGGACACGGCGCGCGCTTCCGCCAGAAGGCCGCGGAACTCGACGCCCCGCGACACTGCGAGACGTTCTCGGAGCCGCGGTACGTCCTGCGCTGTTCGGCGAGCGACTGCGACTGGCGGGCGGCCAGGCACCGCGCCTCGAACCCGGTGAAACAGCCTGCCGACGGCTACCGGTGTGGCGTCTGCCAGTCTCGATACGTGGTCGAACACGTCGACTCGGGTGAGACCTGGCGGACCGAGAAGGGGTACCAGCAGGCGAGGGCGGAACTGGGCGACGACTGGTAGGGTACAGCCAGTCTTTCAGGTTGCTGGTCGTTTGATATGTTCTCGTACCGAACCGGGGTGTATGCCTTCCACGACAATGCCCAAAGTGCTGGTCACAGTCGCCCTTCTCATGCTCGCGGGCTGTACCGGTGCCATCGGCGGTGAAATCGATGAGACAGCAACGCCGACAGCGACAACCACACCCACCACCGAGCAGGCCACCCAGCGACCGACGCCCGAGCGACCAACCGAGTTCACGAACGGGAACGTCGAGACCTACGTGGAATCGTCCGAGGAAGTGTACCTGTACAACCAGGCAATCGAGGACCACGCCGAAGTCCACGTTAACTGCCGCGTCCAGTGGCGCGAGCGAATCGACGACGGGTTCCGGATGGGCGTCGGCTGTGGCATCTCGATGTACGACACCGAGGACGGCAACACGGTGGTCGGCGACGGCTACTCGCGGGCGACCTACGTGGTGACGGAGAACGAGACGGTCCGCAAAGATGAGTTCGTGAACTCACCGACCCAGACAGGTACCAGAACCGCTCAGAACACCGTCTCGAACTCGTGGAGCGAGTCGAGCTGGTGGCTGGGGTCGTGGTTGCCGTCGTGGCTGGCCGCGTCGTAGGGCACCCACACCGAGCCGATGCCCATGGCGTTCGCCCCGGCCACGTCCGACCGCAGGGAATCGCCGACGTGGATGGTCGCCTCCGGAACAGCATCGAGTGCGCCCAGTGCCCGCTCGAACGGGGCGGGGTGTGGCTTCGGTTCGACGCCGTTCCGGGGGTCGACGAACACCGTGGTATCGAAGGCGTCCGCGATGCCGAGCGATTCTAACTTGGTGGTCTGGCTCTCCTCGCCGCCGTTCGTGACCAGCCCGACGCTCTCGGCGTGCGTCCGGGCGTGTTCCAGGGCGCGCTCTGCGCCCGGGCAGAACTCGACCGCCGAGTGGTCCACGAGGTCGGCGTGGGCACTCGCGAGCGCGTCGGCGGGCACGTCCTCGACACCGGCGCGGTCGGCCGCCGCGGCGAAGATCGAGGCGTAGAACTCGTGTTCGGTCTCGGCCGTCTCCACCTCACCGACGACCGCACCGAGGTCTGAGGGCTCACAGTACTGGTCGACGCCTACGGCGTCGAATGTCCGGGAGAGGAGCGTGTCGCGGTCCTGTGTGGATGCACAGAGGGTCAGGTCGAGGTCGAAGAGGACGGTAGCGGGACCGGTCATCGTGGCGGGAGTAGCGGGTAGAGGGACAAAGGGCTGTCGAGGGGGACTGGAGGAAATCTATTTCACGTCTATGAAAAGATACTGTGACATGTCCACCCCTGAGAACTCCCCATACGACGATGTCGTTACCCTCCGCGACATCGCGGCAGTCTTCACAGGCGAGGGGCTACTCCGGCAGCTCGCCGTGGTCGCCGGATTACTCACGGTCGGCGGAGTCGTGTTCGGACTGGTCCCGGTACTGTACGGCGAATTCGGCAATCACCTGTTCCTCTACCCGTCCGAGTTCGGACCGCAGTTGCGACAGAACCTCACCGCATTGATCGTGTTCAACTACGCACCCTATCTCGCACCGGCGCTTGCCTGTGTCGTGGGCGTCGCCCTTGGTGCCCGCACTGCTGCAAACCATAGAACCGTGGCGGTGTCCGCCGTGACCGGCGCGTTCGTCGGTTGTCTCCTGTTCGTCCTCGTGAGTTCTGCGCTGGCACACAGCCAGTTCGGTATCGTCGAGAACTTCATCGGGTTTCGGGACGAAGTCCCACCCTACAACACGGCTTCTCACCTGGTGAACGGGCTACTCACAGGCATCGTGGGCGCAGTCAGTGCCCTCGGTGGAAGCCTCGCTGGCAGTCTCATGAGATGACGGGACCGGTTCACGGGAGTCCGGGCGGACGTGATGGTCAAAAGATATATCGTTCGAAGGTGAGGTCAGGACCATGACCAACCCTGAACAGTCCTCCCCCGACGACCGCATCACGCTCGATGCCATCGAGTCCGCGCTGACAGACGAAGTCGTGGTCCGGCAGTTCGCCGGTGTGACGCTCGCGCTAGTGACGGCAGGTATCGCGTTCGGTCTGGTACCCGTTCTCTACGGAGGATTCAGCGACCCGAACATCCTGAACCAACCCTCGCGGTTCGCGGCCACGACACAACAACACCAGAACGGTGTGTCGCGCAACATCTATGACTTCGGCCCCTACCTCGCGCCGCTGCTGGCCGCGGCCGTCGCGTTCATCGCCGGGTCCAGACGCGAGGGACCGTGGCGAAAAGTGCTCCCGTTCGCGGCGGCCGGCGCGTTCGTCGGCTGTCTCCTGTTCGTCCTCGTGAGTACCGGAATCGGTCACACGCAGTTAGCCGTCACCGAAGGGTCGTGGGGCTTCGAGGAGGCAATCCCCCCGTACGACATGGTAGGTGTGCTCCTGAACGGCGCACTCGTCGGTATCACTGGGGCGGTAGGTGCGCTCGGTGGCGCGCTCGTGGGCGGCATCATGGAGTGAGTCGTCCAGTCGAACATATGTGACGAGAAAAAGATATATTCTTCGCGGGCGAGTCCTGAACCATGTCCAACCCTGAACAGTCCCCCTACGACGATGTCCTCACGCTCGGCGATATCGCCGCCGTCCTGACCGACCGGACCCTCCTCCGGCAGTTCGGCGTCGTCGCACTCACCCTCCTGACGGCAGGACTCGCCTTCGGGCTGATTCCGATGCTCTTCGGGCAGTACGGCGACCACAACCTCCTGCAGCTCGCCGGCGGGCCGGGCGCAGAGCAGACGGCACAGACGAACCAGAACAACATCGGCAGGCTGGTGTACATCTTCGCCCCGATACTGGCACCCATGCTGGCGACCGTCGTCACGTTCGTCTCCAGTGCGGTCCAGGACGGGCGACGCCGCACGGTCGTTCCCGCGGCGATGGCGGGCGCATTCGTCGGCTGTCTGCTGTTCCTCCTCGTGAGCACCTGGCTTCCCCACACCCAGTTCGCGGTCGTCGAGAACGCGTTCCCGTTCGATAGCACGGTTCCACCCTACGACACCGCTGGCGTCCTCCTGAACGGCGCACTCAGCGGTCTCGCCGGGGCACTCGGCGCGCTCGGGGCAGCCCTCGCTGGCAGTTTGCTGGGCTGAGCACAATCGCCACTTCCGCCACGTTAAAGCAACGCCCTGTCCCACTTCGTGGTATGACCACAGAACGCGAAGTCTGGCTGAAAGCCGACGGCTCCGTCGGCGACTGGGAGGCTCGAAAACGACGCATCACAGCGGGGCTCGAAGCCGGCGTCGACTGGGTGCTCGTGGACGATACGGACGTGGCGAAGGTCCGCGAACTCGGCGCGGTCAACATCGCTGCCTTCCGAACCGCGGGCGACGTCGACGTCATCACCGACGCCGAGAGCGGCGACGACGAGGGCGACGAGATAGAGAGCGACGGTGGCCACGCCGAGCCCGACGCCTACGTCGTCGGCAAGGACGGCGAGGGCGACGGCACCATCGACTTCCCGACCGACTTCTCCGGGTCCGCGGACCTCTCGACGATCCGGCGAGGCAACGCCAGCGGCGGCTACGTCCGCATCCTCGGCAAGGAGTACGAGAAGCTGGCCGAGGAGGTCGCGTCCGTCGCCGACTACACCATCGTCGTCGGCGAGGACTGGACCATCATCCCGCTGGAGAACCTCATCGCCCGCATCGGCGGGGACACGACGCTCATCGCGGGCGTCGAGACCGCCGAAGACGCGAGAACCGCGTTCGAGACGCTCGAACACGGCTCCGACGCCGTCCTGCTGGACAGCGACGACCCCGGCGAGATCCGCGACACCGTCGATGCTCGTGACGCGGCCGACCGCGAGAAGCTGGACATGGGCTGGGCCGAGGTCACCGCCATCGAACAGACCGGCAGTGCAGACCGGGTCTGCATCGACACCGGCTCGCTGCTCGACCACGACGAGGGGATGCTCATCGGCTCGATGGCGCGCGGGCTCGTCTTCGTCCACGCCGAGACGGCCGAATCGCCCTACGTCGCCTCCCGACCGTTCCGGGTCAACGCCGGTGCGGTCCACGCCTACGTCCGCACGCCCGGCGGCGGTACCAAGTACCTCTCCGAGTTGAAGTCCGGCGACGAGGTGCAGGTCGTCGACACCGACGGGAACACCCGTGAGGTCATCGTCGGCCGCGCGAAGATAGAGAAGCGGCCGATGTTCCGTATCGAACTCGCCATCGAAGACGACGAGGGCGAGGACCGCGTCGAGACGCTGCTCCAGAACGCAGAGACCATCAAGGTCCACACCCGCGAGGGCCGCAAGGCCGTCACCGAACTCGAACCCGGTGACGAGCTCCTGCTCTACCACGAGGACAAAGCTCGCCACTTCGGCGAGGCTATCGAGGAGTCCATCATCGAGAAGTAAGTCCTCGCGTCGCGAAACCCGTCTTCTTCACTCGCGCTGCACGCGCCGAAGGTCGTCTATCTCCTGGGCGCACCACGGACAGAAGTCGATCTCGCCGTCGAGTTCCTTCTTGCAGTTCGGACACCGCGGGCTGCCCTCTTCTGCGCGGAGCGAGCTGCTCGCCAGCAGGTAGGCGTCGGTCATCGCGGCGATCTCGACCACGCTCATCGCCATGCTCTCCGAGAGCGACACCTGGTTGGAGACGCGCTGGGTGACCGCGATGATCGAGTCGAACGAGGTGATCGCCGCCTCGGGCACCGCCAGGGCCGTGACGGTGATGAAGATGCCGACGAACAGCAGCGAACGCGCCCAGCGGCGGAGATAGGCGTGGCCGAGGCCCGGGAAGATGAACGAGAGCACGACAGCCACGACGACGCGCACGCGAACCATGGAGCCGGGTTATGGATACTACGTCAATAGGTTTCGGGTTTCGTCGACAGCGTCGACACCAGCTCCCGCATCGTCTCGAGGGGGAGTTGCCCGGGTGCCGTGGCGTCTGCCGGGTCGACCGGCGCGTAGCCGATTCGAGAGCCGTACGTCGGTGCGACGACCCGTGAGTGACTCCCGACCTCGCCCATGGCCATGGTCGCGACGCACTCCCCGTCGGCCGCGAACTCGCGGGTCACCGCGAGCAGTTCCAGCACGTCCAGGGGCACCTCGGCCGCGATGGCAAGCTTGGCCACGTCACCGTAGTCGCCGGCGGCGTCGAGCGTCTCGGCCATCTCCTCGGCGTCGTAGGTCCCCTCGAAGTCGTGTGCCGAGACCACGATCTTGGCCCCGTGTTCGCGGGCCTGCTCGGCCGTGCGGGCAGCAGCATCTGCATCGTCGGTGAAGGAAGCGAGTTCCAGGTCGACCGCCTCGACCGCCTCGTGTTCGGCGGCGGTCGCGAGTGCCGCCAGCCGGGCCGGTTCGTCGGCCGCCTCGCCTCCCTCCCAGTCGACGCGGTTCGTCGCCAGAATCGGCAGTTCGCCGTCGTACTCGTCGAGCGCTGCGAGTGGGTCGTCCGCGAGGTCCATCCGGAACTCGACGGCGTCGGCGTGGTCCCGAGCCGCCGGCTCCTCGCGCAGGTCGCTGGTGCTCGCACACAGCACGAAGGAGTCGAAGTCCATAGGGGAGCGTTGCGTGGCGACCGGCAAAAGCCTGCGCGAACCGTCATCCCTTGTCGCGGCACCGAAACGGTGAATCAGCCGTCGCCCCTCGGAACGCCCGTGTGCCAGTACCGTCCCGAGACGGCCGCCGACCGGGCCGCAGTCGAAGCGGTCCACCGCGCCGCGTTCCCGACCGACGACGAGGCCGAACTCGTCGCTGCCCTGCGTGAGAGCGAGGCGTTCGTGCCCGACCTGTCCATCGTCGCCGACGACGGCGGGCGGGTCGTCGGCCACGTCCTGTTCACCGAGGTCTCGGTCACCGCTGGCGACGCTGGAAGCGACGCCGCCCACTCCGACGCGGCGCTCACGCTCGCACCCGTCGCGGTTCATCCCGACCGACAGGGCGAGGGCATCGGCAGCGACCTCGTTCGGCACGGGCTGGCTGCCTGTGCCGCGGCAGGATACGACCTCGTGGTCCTCCACGGCGACCCGGCGTTCTACTCGAGATTCGGCTTCGAACCGGCGACGCCGTACGGGCTCGACCACCCGTTCAAGCTACCGGACGAAGACTTCCAGGTGCGGTGGCTCGGAGAGGAGAGAGACGAAAGAATCGGTGGCCGCGTCACCTACGACGCGGCGTTTCTGGACCTGTAGCTCAGACGAGGCCGAGGTTGTCCTCGGCTTCGAGCAGCTCGTGGTAGCGGTTCCGGATGGTGACCTCGGAGATGTCGGCCACGTCACTGACGGCGGCCTGCGTGGTCTTCTCGTTCGTGAGGAGGGAGGCGGCGTACACCGCGGCGGCCGCGAGGCCGACCGGGGACTTCCCGGAGTGGACGCCCTTCTCCTTCGCGTTCTTCAGGAGCGAGCGGGCACGGTGTTCGGCCTCGTCGGAGAGCTCCAGCCCGGACGCGAAGCGCGGGACGTAGCTCTCGGGGTCGGCGGGCGCGACTTCGAGCCCGAGTTCGCGGACGACGTAGCGGTAGGTGCGTGCGACCTCGTTCTTCTCGACGCGGGAGACCTCCGCGATCTCGTCGAGGCTGCGCGGGACGCCGGCCTGGCGCGCGGCGGCGTAGACGGCAGACGTTGCGACGCCTTCGATGGAGCGGCCGGGGAGCAGGTCCTCGTTGAGCGCGCGGCGGTAGATGACCGAGGCGGTCTCGCGGACGTTCTTCGGGAGTCCCAGACCGCTGGCCATGCGGTCGATTTCGCCGAGCGCCTGTTTGAGGTTGCGCTCTTTCGAGTCACGGGTGCGGAAGCGCTCGTTCCACTTGCGCAGGCGCTGCATCTTCTCGCGCTGGCGCGAGCCCAGGGAGTTCCCGTAGGCGTCCTTGTTCCGCCAGTCGATGTTCGTCGAGAGCCCCTTGTCGTGCATCGTGTTGGTCGTCGGGGCACCGACGCGGGACTTCTCGTTCTTCTCCTGGGCGTCGAACGCGCGCCACTCCGGGCCGCGGTCGACCTGGTCCTCTTCGACGACGAGGCCACAGTCGCCACAGACCGTCTCGGAGCCCTCACTGACGACGTTGCCGCTACATTCGGGGCACTGGAGACTGCTGTCGGTCGTTTCCTCTTCGGTACTGCTTACTCGTGTTCGGGTTCGTGCGTTTGGCATGGGTGCGAAGGCGGGGGCTACCGGGCAGGAGCTGTCCTGGAGAAACCCGGAAGCGCTGGTGCTGTAGATGTGCGATGTGGAGGCAGGTATTAAATGTTGTGGAATTTTTCCCTATATGCCACGAATTCCTATGTGATACGGCCAAACTCGTGATAAAATAGAAAACTTAATATATGTCTGTCCGAGCGGCGATGACAACGCACATTTGCCTGCCGCCCATGTCATCCTGCAATGCGAGTCGCCATCGGGAGCCAGAACCCCGTGAAGGTGGCAGCGACCGAGCGTGCCCTCGAAACACTCCCCGGCGTGGCCATCGAGCCCGTCGCCGTGGACTCGGGCGTGCCCGAACAGCCCCGCGGCCTCGACCAGACCATCATGGGCGCAGCGAACCGGGCCCGGCGCGCCTACGAGACGGGCGCGTTCGACCTCGCCGTCGGCATCGAAGGCGGCGTGGCCGACCTCACGCCCGAGCCCCGCACGGACGATGCCGACGCCCCCGAGGACCTCCACCTCATCATGTGGGCGGCCGTGTTCGACGGGAACCGTGTCGAGCGCGCCGCCGGCCCGAGCATCCGCCTCCCCGACGGCGTCGCGAGTCGCGTCCGGGACGGCGAAGAGCTCGGCCCGGTGATGAACGACGAGTTCGACCGCGACGACGTCGCCCGGAGCGAGGGCGCAGTCGGCGTGTTCACCGGCGGGGCCATCGACCGACAGGACGCCCTGGAGAACGCGGTCGCTGGCGCACTGGGGCCGTTCGTGACGTCGCACTACCGGTCCTGAACCCGGTCTCCTTACTCCTGCCCGACCGGCTCCGCTGCCTCCCGGGCGTCGGTACTCTCCTCGACCGCCTCGGTGAGCGAGACGTTCAGCGACACCATCGAGGTGAGCCCGCCGACGATGGTGACGACGTTCTTGACCGCGTGGTCGACGACCGCCGCAGCGATGGCGAGTTCGACCGAGATGCCGGGCGCCAGCCCGACAGCGAGGGCAGTGAAGGCTCCCTCGTACAGGCCGATGCCACCCGGTGAGAGCGGCAGGACCTTCGCGAGGTTCCCCACGCTCACCGCGAAGAAGCCGACCGTGACGAACAGTGCCAGCGGGAGGTCGATACCGACCGCACCCATCACGACCATCGCGGTCACCACGTCAAGCGTCCAGATGAGCAGGCTCGTCGAGCCGACCACCGCGAACGCCTTGCTGTCCTTCGTGACGGACTGGACGTCCGTGACGAACCCCCTGATGACGTTCACGACCATGATGGCGTAGGAGTCGTCGCTGAGGCGCGCGACGAACGGGCTCACGAGGTCCCGGTCGGACCGGGCCGAGGCGAAGATGGCGGTGACCGCGGCGACCGCCGCGAGACCGACGCCTGCTGCCACATACGACGCGTACTCGGCCGCCGAGCGATACTGGGCGTACTCCTGGGGAATCGCCTCGCCCGCGAGGGCGTTGGCGATGTCGTCCGCGCTCCCCGTCGCGACGAGCGAGAGCATCACCGCGCCGGCGAGCCCGGCGATGGTCAGCAGGTCGAACACCCGCTCGATGGCGAGCGACGCGAAGCCCGACGGATACGGGACGTCCCGTCGCATCTTCATCACGTACGCACGGACCCCGTCACCGAGTCGCGCCGGGAACACGAGGTTCCCCGTCTGGCTGATGAATATCGCGCCGGTCAGGAATCTCGTGTCGCTGTCGTACCCGATGGTCTCGAGGATGTCGCGGTAGCGAAGCCCCCGGATGGGCCACGAGAGCAGGTAGACGAGCGCCGAGGCGAGCACGAGCGTCGGCTCGGCCGCGCTCATGTGCTCGAGCACCGTCTCCCACTCCAGGTAGTAGAACGCCATCAGCAGGATGGCGACCGTCGAGAGGAGCGTCCCGGCGACGAGGCTGACGCGCCGGTTCACGCGCGGCTGTATCGACAGCTCCCACCACGTCCGGAGGATCTGACTCCCCATGCCGAACACGTCGCGGACGAGGTCGACCTTGGTGTCGCCCTTCGGCTCCCAGTCGACGGCGAACTCCTTGACCCGGAAGCCACGTCGCTGGGCCTTCACGAGCATCTCGGTGTCCCAGAACCAGTGGTTGTCCTCGACCTCGTGCTGGAGCGCGAGGAACGCCTCGCGGTCGAACGCCTTGAAGCCGCACTGGTGGTCGCGCAGGTCCGAGCGCAGGAACAGCCGCGTGAGGAAGTTGAACCCGCGGCTCGGGATACCGCGTTTGGCAGGGCGGTCCGCCTCGCGGCCCGCCATCCAGCGCGAGCCCGTCGCGAGGTCGTACCCCTCGCTCCGGATGCTCTCGACGAGCTCTTCGAGGTGCTTCATGTCCGTCGCGAGGTCCGTATCGAAGTAGACGAGGGTGTCCCCGTGGCTCGCTTCGAACGCCCGTTCGAGCGCGCCACCGCGGCCGAGGCGTTCGTCGGAGTGGAAGTGGCGCACGCGGTCGTCCGCAGCCGCCATCTCGTCCGCGATGTCCGGCGTCCGGTCGTCGCAGCCGTCCTCGGCGACGATGACCTCGAAGCTGTCGGCCGGGAGGAAAGATTCGAGTGTGGCGAGTGTCGTCTCCACCGTGGAGCGGATGGTCTTCTCCTCGTTGTAGGCAGGGAGGACGACGCTCACGTCGACCGTACTCATTGGGAGGAAATGAGCCATCGGCACCTAAGTAGCTTCTGAACGTCCCGATTAACCACCCGTACCAAGAAGCGTTGCAAAACGTTGTGCGGGGGTGTTTGGCCCCCAGTAAATCGCAAGACAGCGGCGGATTAACTCCCTGTACCAAACCCCCTATTAGAACACGTCTCTTCCCTGTAGGTATGAGCACGAGTTCCGCCGCCACCCTCGACCTGTCCGATAAGCAGCGCCGCATCCTCACGTACCTCCGCGAGAAGGCCGAGACGAAGACGTACTTCAAGTCCCGCCTCATCGGCGACGACCTCGGCATGACCGCGAAGGAGGTCGGCACCAACATGACCGCTATCCAGCGCGGCGACTTCGACGTCGACGTCGAGAAGTGGGGCTACTCCTCCTCGACGACCTGGAAGGTGTCCGTCTGAGCAGGTTGGCATCCCCGTCGACCCCGCACCCGTCATCCCCCGCTGTCGCTTGCGCCCCGCTGCACCCACGCTGTCATTTCTCCCCGGATTCCGTCGGCTCACCGCCGACATGCTGTTTCACACAGTACTGCCAGCCGGAAGCTTCGCTGGCAGATGTTGCCATGGAAGGGCTAGTTTAATAATGAACAATGATTAAGGTTCCTCTGGGGGAAGGATGACCACAAACCACCCACTAACCATCGACGTCTATCTGCGCGCATACGCACCAGTTGCGGCCCCGCAGGAGACGGTGCTCGACGCCGTCCGCGAACTGCGCGATATGGATATCGTGGACTCGTACGACGTCCACACCTGGCCGAAGGCGGTTCGCGCGGACCGCTCGACCGAGACCTCCCGGCAGTACGAATCGTTCCGGGACTGGGCTCGCGCGGCCGACGTCCGTATCGACCAGTCGTTCGTCACCAGACGGGACGACAACCTGCTCACCGGCGAGACGACGGAGAAACTCGTCACCCCGTTCGTCTGCCTCGCGGTCCGGCAGGGAGACGAGCTGGCAGCGGTACTCCCCTGTACGGTCGCCGAGGGCCAACACGTGAGCGTGCAGGCGTATCTCGACGCGCTCCGTGAGGGCGTCGACCCGCTCGACACGCTCGGTCTCGGCGAGACGGTCGACACTGCGAAGGAGGAACCGCCGGAGCCCGAGACGGAGCTCACGCTCCCGAGCATCTGAGGTCTTCTTTCCCGTTTTTCGATCAGCGGTCGAACGTGACCAGCTGGTCCGCCTGTCCGGCGAGTCGCGCCGCATTGGCGTCGAACGAATCCGCGTAGCGAACCACGAGCAACAGCACGGTCTCGGGGCGTTCGACCTGGTAGCCGTCCTCGCGAGAGAGCAGGCCAGCGCCCTCCAGTTCCTTCGCGTACTTGCTCACCGTCGGGCGCGAGACGCCCAGTGCGTCCGCGAGCGCGGAGCCGGTCGCGTCCGGGTCGCGCAGGAGTTCGACGAGCATCCCGCGTGGGGTGTCCCGCCGGAGGTAGCCCAATGCGGTCTTCTGGAACTCGGAGAACTGCCCGGCAGGATACAGTCGCTTGTAGTCGCCGTCACGGTGGACCTCGACCACGTCGCCGTCGACGAGGCGGCGCAGGTGGTGCTGGGTCTCGCCCGTGCCGAGTTTGAGGTCGTCACGGAGCTTCGAGAAGTGGGCACCGGGCGTCGCCGCGAGGTAGCCAGCGATGGCGTCGCGTACGTCGCTCTCGCCGGTGGAGTCGTCGTCAGTAAAGCGGGCGAACGGGCTGGCTGCACCGACCGCGGCGAAGCGCCGCAGGGTGGCGCGTTTCTGCTCGTCGACCTCGCCGCGTTCGCCCATTGTTCGTTTCTTTCTATGCTTCCCCAGCCGTAAAACGCCTTCGCTACTTCTCGGTCTCCGTCTCTTTCTCGGGGTCTTCCATCTTCTTCTCGGCGCTGGTGAACGAGTCGGACATGTCGTCGCTCACGTCGTAGTCGCCGCCAGCGATCTCGTTGTCCGCCTCCTCGATGACCTCGTCGGGGTCCTTGATGTCGGTCGGGTCGTCGCCCATCTTGACCGCTTCGGCCTGCTTCTCCATCTTCTCGGTGTCGAGCTGGGCCTCCTCGTCGATGGCCCCGATGATGTCCTCGATGTCGTCGAGGCCGAGCATCTCCCGGGTCTCGCTGTCGAAGTCGCGGCTGTCGAGTGCGGCCTCGGTCTCCTTGATGTCGCTGCCGGTCAGGTGCTTCCCGTAGCGGCCGAGCATCGAGGAGAGCTCCTGGGGCAGGACGAACGTCGTGGAGTCGGAGGTCCCGATCTCCGCGAGCGTCTCCATCCCCTTGTCGATGACGGCGCGCTCGCCCATCGATTCGGCGGACTTCGCGCGCAGGACCGTCGAGATAGCGTCACCCTGTGCTTCGAGGATCTGGCTCTGCTTCTCACCCTGTGCGCGGATGATGTTCGACTGCTTCTCACCCTGTGCCTGCTCGACGGCACTGCGGCGTTCACCCTGTGCCTCGAGAATCATGGCACGGCGACGGCGCTCGGCGGAGGTCTGTTGCTCCATCGCCTGCTGGACGTCCTTGGAGGGGTTGACCTCGCGGACCTCGACGGACTCGACACGGACACCCCACTCGTCGGTGGGCTCGTCGAGCTCCTCGCGGATTCGCGCGTTGATCTCCTGACGCTTGTTGAGCGTGTCGTCGAGCTCCATGTCACCGATGACGGCACGGAGCGTCGTCTGGGAGAGGTTACGGACCGCGTTCTCGTAGTCGTCGACCTCGAGGAACGCCTTCTTCGCGTCCATCACGCGGATGTAGACGATGGCGTCGGCGACGACCGGCGAGTTGTCGCGGGTGATCGCTTCCTGGGGCGGGACGTCGAGCGTCTGTGTACGCATGTCGAAGCTCTGCGTACTCGACACGAACGGGGGGACCAGGTGGAACCCGGGTTCGAGGAGTCCGCGATACTGGCCGAGGACGGTGAGCGTGCGCTTTTCGGTCGGCTGCACGATCTTCACCGCCGAGGCCAGCGCCACGATTATCAGTATCCCGATAATCGCGGCCACGAACCCGAAGGTCGCAGCCCCTTGTAGTGGAAGTAGCTCCATAATATCAATCCGGGAAGGAAATTACAAAAGCCTTCCTGTTGAAGGTTTGATTTGTCTGGACGATTATGCCGGTTCCGTCTCGCCATCTTCCCGGTCTCGGCGCTCGCGCTCCCGGCGGAGTTCCCGGTCGATGTCGTCCTCGGTGGTCGTCGGTGCCACCGTCAGCACGTTGCCACCACCGGGGTCGGTCACGATGACCTCGGTCCCCTCGGGAATCTCGTCGCCCCACTCGCTCCGGGCGGTGTAGTTGGGGTCGAACCCGCCCCGGTCGAGCAGGCGAACGCGCCCGCTGGTCGAGGTGACGGTCTCGGTGACGCGGGCGGTCGCACCGCGGAGGTCGTCCGAGCCGCTGGTCTGACCGCGGTCCGTGCCCTCGTAGAAGTCGAACTCACGGTAGACGTAGAACGTGAGCAGGCCGACGGCGAGCACCATCGCCGCCAGGGCGACGGGCGTCCCGAGCGGTGAGAACAGCATCCCGACGAGGCCGGCGATGAACAGCGCGACGCCGATGACGATGAAGTGCGCGCCGGGGACCAGCGCCTCGGCTATCATCAGTCCCGTCCCGGCGAGGAACAGGAGGAGGGGCAACAGGTCGACGTCGAGTAGCGGTGCCATGTGGGTCGGTTAGGCCCCGTCCTGATTAAAATTTTGCAGGCGGCGGTGCGTGGTACGATACGTCGCTGGCGTGCCCGGGGTCATCCGAGCAGGGTCACCAGGTGCACGAAGAACGCGACCATGGCGAGGACGCCGAGGGCGACGAACAGCGCGTTCTCACCGTCGATGGAGCCGGATTCGATGACCTCGTCGGGGTCGTACGGCCCCATCTCGACGGCGCGGGCGTCGTGACGGCCAGTGTCCTCCTCGTCGTCCTCCAGGTCTTCGAGGCTGAACCGGTACTGGTCGTCGGCGGAGTCGTCTGTCACGGGAGACAGTACGCGCCCAGGATACTAAACCGGCAGGGTCACCGTCGGGTGTCCTGTCGCCGGTGGATGGCACCGTCGTAGACCACGCCGCGCTCGGCGTCGACGGTGACGGTGGTCTCGTCATCGACGTCGGAGAGGTCCGCACCCGATATCATCGGGATACCGACCTCGCGGGCGACCATCGCGGGGTAGCCCGTCATGCCCGGGCGGGCGTCGACGATACCGCCGACGCGCGAGACGTCGCCCTCGAACTCGCCATCGAACTCCGGCCCGAGGGTGATGATGGCGCCTTCGGGGACATCGGTCAGGTCGCCGTCGTCGACGTTCCTGATGGGGCCGGTGACGTACCCGGAGACCACGCCACGACCGATGGCGAGGGCCTCCGCGGCGACGTGGACCTTCAGCATGTTCGTCGTCTGGGCCCCTTCCAGGTCGGTCATCATCCCGGAGAGGACGACGACCGTGTCGCCGCTCTCGGCGACGCCCGCGTCCAGGGCGGCCTGCACCGCGTTCTGGATGACGGCGTCGACGCCGTCCTCGGCGAACGGCGCGTACTGGGCGTTGACTCCCCACGAGAGCGCGAGCTGGCGTCGAACTCGGTCCGTCGGGGTCGTCGCGACGACCGGCACGCCGGGGCGGTACTTCGCCGTCTTGAGCGCCGTGTACCCGGACTCGGACGCGGCGACGACCGCGCTCGCACCGATGTCGCGGGCCAGATACCGCGCGGACCGCGCGAGGGCGTCGGTCCGGGAGTCGCTGGCGGCCGGGACGCGCTGTTCGCGCGTCTCGGCGTACTCCTCGCTGTTCTCGACCTGCCGGACGATGCGGTCCATCGCCTCGACGACGCGGACCGGGTGGTCGCCGATGGCGGTCTCCGCCGAGAGCATGACGGCGTCGGTCCCGTCGAGGACCGCGTTCGCCACGTCCGAGGCTTCCGCGCGGGTCGGCCGGCGCTCGTGGATCATCGAGTCCAGCATCTCCGTCGCCGTGATGACCGGCGTCCCGGTCTCGCGACAGCGCCGGATGATGCGCTTCTGGATCATCGGCACGTCCTCCATCGGGCACTCGACGCCGAGGTCACCGCGGGCGACCATGATGCCGTAGGAGGCGTCGATTATCTCCTCTAAGTTCTCGACGGCCCCCGCGCGCTCGATCTTCGACACGATGGGGATGTCCGCCCCGAACTCTTCGAGCACCTCGTTGACGTGGAGCACGTCGTCGGCGTTCCGGATGAAGCTGGCCGCCACGAAGTCGACCTCCTTCTCGGCGGCGAGTTTGAGGTCCTCGCGGTCCTTCTCGGTCACGACGTCGATGTCGAGGTCCACGCCGGGCATGTTGACGCCCTTGCGCCCGCCCAACTCGCCACCCATCTCGATGGTGGCGAACACGTCCGACCCATCGACGCGTTCGACGGTCGCCTCGATGCGGCCGTCGTCGAGCAGGATGCTGTCGCCGGGTGAGACAGAGGAGATCCCGTACGAGAGCCCGATGTCGTCCGGGGTCGCCTCGGTCCCCTCGTAGAAGCGGACCGTCGACCCGGATTCGAGTTCGATCGGTTCGTCCAGCGGGGCCGTGCGTACCTCTGGCCCCTGCAGGTCGACCATCGTCGCGACCGGTTTCTCCGTCTCCTCGTCCACCTGTCGGACCTTATCGGCGATTTCGGCGCGTGTCTCCAGGTCACCGTGACTGGAGTTGAGGCGGGCAACCGACATTCCGGCATCCGCCAATGCCCGGATGCGACCGACGGTGTCGGTCGCCGGTCCGAGCGTACAAACGATCTTGGCGTTTCTCATGTGGCCGTCTACGCTGGAGGGCGGCAAAAACCCCAGTGTTTTACTCGGTTCCGAGTACCCCACTGTCGCTGACGTGTTTCGGCACTGTGGGCGACGCGGCCAGACCTGACGACCCTTCCATTGTCATGCCGTATCCTTTCTGGCCATCCGTGTGAACAACCACCAATGGGAATGTACACGTCCCTCGTCCGCGTCCGCGACCGCGACATCAACAACGTTCAGGAGCTCGCCTCGCTCTGGGGTGAGATACACACCGAAGTCGAAGAGTACGACGCGACCCTCGAAGACACGTACGCGGTCCTCGGGGATTACGACTTCATCGTCATCTTCGACGCCGACGGGCGCGACGAGGCGTTCAAGGTCGCGCTCGCGATGGAGCGCCACGGGCTGGACATGCAGACGATGGAGGTCATCCCCACCGACGACTTCGCCGAGCTCGTCACCGACATCTGAGCGTCGCCTGCGTCTCAGGCCGCGTCACCACGACGCCACGACTTCGGGCATGCAGCCGTCGCCCGGTTCGTAGTACGAGCCGTGGTCCGGCACCTGCTGGGTGACGTCCAGTTCCTGGTAGTTGTAGGGTGCCGCGAGCCCGTCCTGGATGCCCTGCTCGCCGAGAGCGGTGTCCCACTCCGCCGACGAGTAGGCCCAGTTCAGCACGGAATCCTCGCGGTTGTAGAAGTTCCCGAAGCTGTAGCTCGAATACTCGATGGCGTCACCGTACTTGTCCTCTGTCGAGACGGTCTGGTCCGGGATGGCTGCCCCCACCAGCGAGACGGTCTCGACCGCGTTGTAGTAGCCCCAGGCGTGGAGGTTGGCGAGCGTGCTGGCGACGACCTGCGCGCCCAGCGAGTGCCCGACGAGGCGGATGGGGTCGCCGCCGTTGTTGGTCCAGTTCGCGATCCAGTTCGCCAGCTTCGGCCCGTTCCGCTTGGCGATGTCGACGGCCGTCCACCAGCCACGGTCGGAGTCCCACGAGTAGCCGACGTTCGTCTGGGAGACGCCGTTCTGCTCCAGGGCGAGTTCGCAGGTGTACGCGCCGTCGATGTCCTGGTCCTCCGAGTCGTCCTGGTTCCAGCCGTGGACGAAGACGATGATCTCGTCGTGCCAGGACTCGGTGTACTTCGCCCAGTCGCCCTCGCCGTAGTAGTTGTACGTCGTCCCGCTCGACGTGAGGTTCCCGTCGTCGTCGAAGTGCCCCCGGGTCGAGATGAGCGGGTAGTCCGCGGGTGCCTGGTAGTCGCCATCGCTCCCGCCGGCGGCTGCGACGCCGGTGAGCCCACCCAGTGCGAGCCCCGTGGTCGCGAGTGTCTGGAGAGCGCTGCGTCGGCTGATGCCGTCTTCGTTGGAAGTCACGACTGCACACACTGACGGACGACTGATAAATCTAGGCCAATGGGAATAGCCAACGGTGTCAAGAATGGTGGTCGACCCTGTCCAGACCGCCTTACCGGACCTTCGTGCCCGGCTCGGCGTCGCCGTGGGTCGTCAGCAGGTCGGCCTGCTCGCCAGCCGCGAGCACCATCCCGTTCGACTCGACGCCGAACAGTTCGGCCTTCTCCATGTTCGCGAGCAGCACGACCTTTGTGCCCGGCAGCTCGTCGAGGTCGTGGAGCTGCTTGATGCCCGCGACGACCTGTCGCGTCTCGAAGCCGATGTCGACCTCGAGCTTCGCCAGCTTGTCGGAGTCCTCGATGGGCTCGGCCGATTCGATGCGGCCGACGCGGATGTCGAGGTCCTGGAAGTCGTCGAAACCGATGCGCGAATCCAGCAGGGGTTCGAGTTCGTCGCTCACGTCCCCAGCCTCGCCCTCGTCGGTCTCGTCACTTTCGCTTTCCTCCTCGGCCTCGTCGTCCGCAGCCGCCTCGGCGACACGCGCTTCGAGCTTCTCGTTCAGCTCCGCGACGCGGTCGTCCTCGACCTTCTCGAACAGCTCGGTCGGCTCGCCGAACTCGGCCGCGGGCGGCTCCAGTGCCGCGTCGACCGTGACCTCGTGGACGTCGCCCTCGCCGGCGAACTGGTCCCATGCCTGCTCGGCCTTCCCGGGCGTGATGGGCTCGATGAGGAGCGTGACGGCCTTGGCAATCTGGACGCAGTCGCGGATGACCGGCGCGGCCTCCTCGTCGTCCAGCTTCCACGGCTCGTGCTGCTGGATGTACTCGTTCCCGAACTGGGCGAGCTTGACCGCGGCGTCGCCGGCCCGGCGGATCTCGTACTCGTTGACCGCGTCGGTGAAGTCCTCGATGGCCTGCTCGATGCGGTCTTCGACCTCCGCGGAGAGGTCCACGTCGGGCGTGCCGCCGAAGTTCCGCTGGGCGAACAGCAGACTCCGGTAGAGGAAGTTCCCAACCGTCCCCACCAGCTCGCCGTTGACGCGCTCCTGGAAGCGGTCCCAGCTGAAGTCGAGGTCCTGCTGGAAGCCGCCCATCGTCGTCAGGTAGTACCGGAGGAGGTCCGGGTGGAAGCCCTCGTCGAGGTACTCACGTGCCCAGATGGCGCGGTTCCGGGAGGTCGAGAGGCCCTTCCCGTTGATGGTGACGAACCCGGTCGCGCAGATGGCCCGCGGGGCATTGTACTCCGCCACGTGGAGCATCGCCGGCCAGAAGATGGTGTGATGCTGGATGATGTCACGGCCGATGACGTGGATGATCTCACCCTCGTCCTGCTTCCAGACCTGCTCCCAGTCGTACTCGTCTTTCCCGACCCGGTCGGAGTACTGCTTCGTGCTGGAGATGTACTCGATGGGCGCGTCGACCCACACGTACAGCACCAGGTCTTCAGGATTCTCGCCGGGGTAGTCGATACCCCAGTCGAGGTCGCGGGTGATACACCAGTCCTGCAGCCCCGATTCGATCCACTCGCGGGGCTGGTTCTTCGCGTTGCTCGTGCCCTCCAGCCCGTCGAGGAACTCCGTGAGGTAGTCGGACAGTTCGGAGACCTCGAAGAACTTGTGGGGGCGCTCGCGGTACTCCGCCGGGTTGCCCGTGACCGAGGAGACCGGGTCCTCAATCTCACCTGGTTCGAGGTGGCGACCACAGCCCTCGTCACACTCGTCACCGCGAGCCTGCTCGCCGCAGTACGGGCAGGTCCCCTCGACGTACCGGTCCGGGAGCGGCTGGTCCTCGGTCGGGTCCCAGGCCACCTTGATCTCCTTCTCGTAGACGTAGCCCTCCTCCTCCAGTTTGCGGACGATGGACTGGGTGAGCTCGGTGTTCGTCTCGTCGTGGGTGTGCCCGTAGTTGTCGAACTCGATGTTGAACCGCGGGAACGTCTCCTCGTACTGCTCGTGGTACGAGAGCGAGAACTCCTCGGGCGAGACGCCCTCCTTCTCGGCGTTCACCGCGATGGGTGTCCCGTGCATGTCCGAGCCACAGACGTACGCCGTCTGCTGGCCCAGCTTGCCGAGGGCGCGGTTGAACGTGTCTGCACTCGTGTACCCTCGCAGGTGGCCGACGTGCAGGTCGCCGTTGGCGTACGGCAACCCACACGTCACCACCGCGGTGTTCTCCGTGGGAAAGTCGTCGTTGCTCATGGTATCGTCTGCTATCGTGCGGGCCTAAAACCCGCTGATTCCGGTCTACTCTGTGGGCGGTTCGCTCTGGAATTCGACAGCGCCCAGCTTTCAGACCGCGCGGAGAAGTCGTATGACCGACCCGCAACCCCGGTCCACCCGCCAGGCATGGCTCACGCCATGCGCATACGGCGGTTCTCGGGGACGTGACGGGTCGTGTCTGTCACAGTACGGGGTTGGTCGTGAGTCGGATAAAAAGGTGTCGTGGTGTGTGCGATGTGGTGTCGTGATTCCGGCTCTGGCGTGCGCTGACGCGGTCGTCGAGGTTCACGAGACGGCCGCGGCGGAGCCGCGCGAGGGACGAGGAGCGCAGTGGAGCGGTAGCGGAACGAGCACCGCAGTCGGCTGGGGAGGCTGTGGATGCGGTGCGGGGCGGGTGCGGTTCCATTGCCATCGGCACGAGTCGATGTGCGCTCCCGATACACCACAGCACAACAGACGAAATTGCAGGTGGTCGTTGGTGGCGACGAGCAGACCACTCACGCTGGTGGTGATGACCGCACCACGCCCTCCCCAGCCGATTGCGCGCTTCCTTCCGCTTCGCTCCAGTCCAGTGCGCATCCCTCGCGCGATGCCGGCTCGCGGCCTCCGGCACGCGAACCAGCACGCGCCAGACGGAAAATCGAGAACAGACGATAGAAACCGGAAATTCAGTTCACTTCGACGCCACCGAACCCGACAAGCCCGGTGACGATGAGGTCTACCTCCTCCCCGCGGGCGGCCCGACCGGTCACCTCGTCACCACCTTCCCGAATCACCCGCGGGCGGGCGTCCTCGGCCGCGCCGAAGACGGGCAGGACCTCCATGCGGACGGTCCAGGTCTCGGGGACGTGGAGTTCCACGCCGCCGAACATCGCGAACACGTCGACCTGGGCGGTGCCGACGGGCTCGGTGTCGCGCAGGTCGAGTTCGGAGCCGCCGAACAGGGTGGTCACGTCGGCCTGGGCGAACCGCGAGCCGGTCGCGCGCTTGGTGACGCCGCCGAACATCGCGAAGATGTCGAGGGTCTCCGCGTCGGTCGAGACCGTCCGGGTCCGGAGCTGCCGGCCGAAGACGACCGTGAGGCCGACGAGGATGACCAGCACGGGCCAGTAGGTCTCGACGATGGCGTCGGTCAGGATGTCGAGCGCCGCGAGCTGGATGGCCCCGGCGACGAGTATCAGGACTGCGGGGCCGACGAGGTTGGCGGCGCGGCTCTGGACGATGGCCCAGACCCCGAGCAGGACGAACACGCTGGGAACGAACAGCCAGAGCTGGGCCGTGTCGTAGGTCTCAGTGGTCCCGAGCAGGAGCAGGAGGCCGAAGAGGACGATGACGCCACCGCTGACGAGTCGGCTGTTGAGTCTGAGGTTCATGTGTGAGAACACGCTCGCCGAAGCGATATATCGAGATGCTGCTTCTCGGGGGTCGAGAACCGTGCGAATCGTCGGCTCAGCTCACAGCAGCGCGAACGCGCCACTGAAGAACAGGACGGTGACCAGCAGCCGCCCGACGCTGCCGACGAACGTCGCGGCCGCGAACTTCAGGTAGTCCTCTTCGAGCACGGCGAAGGCGTAGATGGAGAGCGTGTCGGGGAAGAAGGGAACCGACAGCGCCATCGCGAGCCCGGCGTACCCGTACTTGCGTGCGAGTTCGACCGTCTGCTTCTCCGACCACTCGATGACATCGAAGCGCGAGCGTTTCAGGAACCGGACGACGGGGCCGGCTTCCTTGGCCTCCTGGCCGATGTGGAACGCGAACACGCTGCCACCGGCCTTGCCGAGGCCACTCGCGACCATGATGAGCCCGAGTTCGAGGGTGCGCGGGACCCCGAGCTGGAGTTTCGGCGCGAGGACGATCTCGCTGGGCAGGGGCAACACGAACGCGATGAGGAACGAGTAGATGGCGATGATACCGAGACCGACCCAGCCGGTCGCGGTTTCGACTGCCGCTTCGAGCCAGTGGTAGTCGAACCACGGGGCGAGCACGATGGAATCGAGGAGCATGTGGGGACCAGTCGTGAGTACGGCTGTCACTGACAGAGCCTCACCGCCGCCGAAACCTAAGTGTTGATGTTCACGGTGGGGCGAAGCCGGTCGATATCAGTCAGGAACGCCGACAGCATCTCGCGGGTGACGTGGGGCATCATGACCACGCGCATCTCGTCTGAACCGGTGGTAGAGACCCGCCAGCCTTCCTCGCGGAGCGCCTCGAACAGCTCGGAGGAGACGTCCGCGGTGACGATGGGAAGGTCGGGCTCGACCACGTCGAAGCCACGCTCGCGCAGCGCGTCGACGAGGAAGTCGGCGTTCGCGACCGAGGTCTCGTACTGCTCGCGGTAGCCGTCGGGCCAGAGTTCCTGCATCGCTGCGGCCGCGCTGGCGACGCCCGCGCCGGAGCGGGTACCCGTGAGCGTCGCCTGTTTCGCGGATTCGAGGTAGGGCGTGTCGACGGCGAGCGCGTCGAACAGTTCGTCCTCGCGGGCGAGCAGGCCACCGGCCGGAATCGCGGCCTGACCCATCTTGTGCGGGTCGATGGTCAGGGTGTCCACGCCGGCGTGGCCGAAGTGCCAGTCGTGGTCGGTGAAGGGAAGCAAGAACCCGCCCCAGGCCGCGTCGACGTGCAACAGCGCGTCGTGGCGGTGGGCGATGTTCGCGAGTTCGGGAATCGGGTCGACCCGGCCGTACTCGGTCGAGCCGGCGACGCCGACGATTCCGGCGGTGTCCTCGTCACAGAATCGCTTGACAGCGCCGAGGTCCACCGTGTAGTTGTCGGTCAGTGGCGCGATTCGCAACTCGATGGCCAGCACGTCGGCGGCCTTCTGGAACGAGAAGTGCGCGCTCTCGGGGACGACGACGTTCGGGTCGCTCGACACCGAGCGGTTGCGCGCCATCCGGACCGCCTGGATGTTGGCCTCCGTGCCGCCGCTGGCGATGTAGCCCGCGGGGTCGTCGAGGCCGACGATGTCGCCGAGCATGGCGACGGCGTCGTCTTCGAGGTCGGCGACCGTCTGGTACGTCGCGGGGTCGCCGGGGTTCGTGGCGAGATAGCGCTCTGCGGCCTCGCGAGCGACCGGGTGTGGTGGTGTGCACATCGAGGAGAGAACCCGGTCGAAGTCCTGTGGCTGGCCGCGCATATCCATACGGTGCGGCCTGCGGAATTTAGGGATTGCGTTCTCAGAAAGGAACGGTGACCGGTCCGACTTCGGTTACTCGTCGTCGCTCGACAGGTACGACAGGTCGACCAGCGACATGCCGTCCCGCACCGTCACCTCGACGATGCCGTCGATGACCGTGCCGCCGTCAGGGTCCTGGTGGCTGCCGACGTACGCGGTCGCGGGCTCCTCGGAGCCGACGTTGTGGACGGACGCCGTCTCACCGGGGCCGAGGTCGGCGTTCAGGGTGGCGTAGGTCACGATGACCTCGCCTTCGGACTGCTGCACGACGAGGGTCACTTCGGTCCCCTCCGGCAGGGTGTCACCGCCGGCGTGCGTGATCTTCACCGCGTCACCCTTGATGGCGTACTCGAGGTCCGCGATGGTCATCTCGTCCCGGTTCTCGCTCACCCAGTTCGGCTCGGTGACGGTGGGCGCGGCGGGCGTGACGGCGTACGTGACCGTCACGGACTTTGCTTCTTCACCAGCGGTGTTCGTTACGGTCGCGTCGAGCGACTGTACCAGGCCCTCCGCATCGACCACGATGGTCGAGGTTACGGTGGTCTCCTCACCGAACCCGAACGGGTCCGCGGAGACGCTGTCTGCCTGGAGTAGCGTCACGGTCTGGCCGTCGCGCTGGGTCTCGGACGCCTCGTACGACACCGCCGAGAGGAACGTCTCGAGTATCTCGCTGCCCGTCAGCTCGCCGTAGGCGATGGCGGCGTCGTAGCCGCTGTAGGTCGTCTCACCGGTGAAATCGTCGCGCTCGTAGGCGACGGTCCCGTCGCTGAACAGGGCGCGCGTTACGGTCTGGTCACCGTAGGTGGACTGCTCGTCGACGGAGAACTTCCCGTCGGTCCCCACGTCGACCTGCTTCGACTGGCGCATGGTGTCGTCACCCGACTCGTACTCGAGCGCGAACGTCAGTTCGTAGCCGATACCCGCGAGGATCTCCTCGTGGGCCGCGAGCAGTTCGGTCGGGTCGGTGATGCCGTCGTCCGCCACGCCGGGCGCGTAGTCCGGTGTGCTGGCTCCTGTCGAATCGACCGCCCCGAGGCCGCCGATGCAGCCGGCGAGGACGACGAGCGCGACGACTGCGACGCTGGCGATAGCTCTCATGCTCCAGAGAATGGACAGGTTCGGTGATAAGCACGAATCCCGATAACCTGAGGGGAGTTACCGAACCCCTCAGCGGACCGATTCGAGGATGAGCTTCTGCTCGACCCGCTTGACCTCGTGCTGGACGTCACGGACCGCGTCGATGTTCGCCGAGATGGACGAGACGCCCTCGTTGACGAGGAACTGGACCATCTGGGGCTTCGAGCCGGCCTGCCCGCAGATGGACGTGGCCACGTCGTGTTCGCGACACGTCTCGATGGTCTGGCCGATGAGCTCGAGCACGGCCGGGTGGAGTTCGTCGAACCGGTCGGCGACGTTGCCGTTGTTCCGGTCGACCGCGAGCGTGTACTGGGTGAGGTCGTTCGTGCCGAAGGAGGCGAAGTCGATGCCGGCCTCGGCCATCTGCTCGACGCCGAGCGCCGATGCGGGCGTCTCTATCATCACGCCCCAGCGGCGCTTGTTGGGGTCGATGCCGACCTCCTGCATCAGGTTGCGCGCCCGGATGACGTCCTCGGCGTCGTTGACGAGCGGGAACATGATCTCGACGTTGTCGTAGCCCATCGAGAACAGGCGACGGAACGCCTCCAGCTCGTGCTTGAACAGCTCGGGCTTGTCGAGGCTGCGGCGGATTCCGCGGTAGCCGAGCATCGGGTTGTGTTCCTTGGGCTCGCTGTCGCCGCCCTCGAGTTGGCGGAACTCGTCGGTCGGCGCGTCGAGCGTGCGGACGCGGACCGGCCGCGGGAAGAACTCCTCGGCGACGCGCTGGACGCCCTCGACGATCTCGTCGACGTACGCCTTCTCGCCGTGGTCCTCGATGTACTTCTCGGGCGTCTTGTTCGTCGAGAGGATCATGTGCTCCATGCGGAGCAGGCCGACGCCGTCGGCTCCCGTGGCGGCCGCGCGCTCGGCGGCCTCCGGGATGGAGACGTTGACCTTGACCTCCGTCGCCGTCATCGGTTTGACGGGGGCCTGCGGGCGGACCTCCTCGACGGGTTCGCGCTCCTCCTCGTCGGGCTCGACGCGACCTTCGCGGATGGTGCCCTTGTCGCCGTCGATGGTGATGAGCTGGCCGTCGTCGAGCGTCGAGGTGGCGTTGCCCGCGCCGACCACGGCGGGGACACCGAGTTCGCGCGAGACGATGGCTGCGTGGCTGGTCATGCCACCCTCGTCGGTGATGATACCGGCGGCGCGCTTCATCGCGGGCACCATGTCCGGCGTCGTCATCTCGGTGACGATGATGTCGCCCTCGCCGACCTTGTCGAGCTGGTCCAGTTTCTTGACGATGCGGGCCTTCCCGGACGCGACGCCCGGGCTGGAGCCGAGGCCCTGCACCAGAATCTGCTGTTTCTCGACGCCGACAGCGCCGCTGCCGTCGGTGGTCGCGTTGGCCTCCTCGGCCATCTCGGCGTCGACGCGCGTCTCGTCGGCCTCACCGATGTCGCCCTCGGCGATGGTCGTGATGGGCCGGGATTGGAGCATGAACACCTCGCCGTCGATGATGGCCCACTCGACGTCCTGGGGCGTGTCGTAGTGGTCCTCGACGGTCTCGCCGAGTTCGCGGAGCTTCGAGAGCTCCTCGTCCGAAAGGACCCGGGCGTTGCGCCGGTCTGCATCGACGTCGACCTCGACGGTCTCGCCGGTGTCGGGGTCCTTTATCATCTGTATCTTCTTGTCCGCGACCGTCACCTCGAGCACCTCGTCGTTCTCCCGGTCGAGGACGTAGTTGTCGGGCGAGACGGTCCCGGAGACCACGGCTTCGCCGAGGCCCCACGCGGACTCGATGATCATCTTCGGTTCGCCCGTCGACGGGTGGCTGGTGAACATCACGCCGGACTTCTCGGCGTCGACCATCAGCTGGACGACGACCGCGATGTTCACGTCGGCGTGGTCGAACCCCTGCTGCTGGCGGTAGTAGATGGCGCGCTGCGTGAACAGCGACGCCCAGCACTCCCGCACGCGCTCGAGGAGTTCGTCCTCGGTCACGTTGAGGAACGTCTCCTGCTGTCCCGCGAAGGAGGCGTCCGGGAGGTCCTCGGCGGTCGCGGACGAACGGACGGCGACGAACGCTTCGCCGTCGTCGACCTCGCGATACGCCGCGAGGATCTCCTCGCGGAGCTCGTCGGGGAACGGCGTGCCGAGGATGAGTTCACTCGCGCGCTCTTCGGCCGCGGCGAGGGCCTTCGAGTCGTCGACGTCGACGTCGACGGCCTCGAACAGCTCTTCGTCGATACCTGCTTCTTCGATGAATTTGCGGTACGTGCCCGCGGTCACGACGAACCCGGGTGGTACAGGGAGCCCTGCGGCGGTCAACTCGCCGAGGGATGCGCCTTTACCGCCGACGGCTTCAAGATCGCTGGCCCGTATCTCGTCCAGCCAGAGTACTGCCATCTCTATTCGGAGGCAATCCCGGCGCGACCATGAAGATTCCGGACGCCGTCTATGGATTCTCACTCGGCCCTGAGTGAACGATTCGGCCGCTCGGCAAGTGTTGCCCATGTGGGTGATAGCCGCAGCGGTTATAGTCAGGGACTGTGACCCTTCGCACATGAATACCAAGCAGACGGTTACACTCGTCGCGTACTACCGCGCCCTGGCGTTCCTCTCCTTCGTCGTGGGTATCGGTATCGCGGGGGTGGGTCTCTACCTCGGACTCGGTGAGACGTTCCAGATTCTCCTGCAGGACTTCCCGAAGAACTTCGACGCCGCCATCGCCGCGGCGAGCCCGGTGACCTCGGTCGCACTCGGCGTCCTCGGCGTCGTCGTCTGGCAGTTCGGCAAGTCCTTCGCGATGGTGAAGACGATGGGGAAGGCGATCGAGACCGGAGGTGGCGGTCAGCAGGACGACCAGCAGGTCAAAAGCGAGGTCCTCGACGTGGTGAACGACCAGCTGTCGAGCCTCGAGTCCGACCTGCGCTCGGAGATCAAATCGAGTGCCAGCACGGGCGGCACCAGCGGGACCACGACCACCTCGACCAGCACTGCCGGGTCCTCGTCCAGCCGGTCCTCGGGGACGCGCAGTTCGCGGAGTAGCTCGCGGTCAGGGTCGGGCTCCGGGTCGACCTCGGATTCCTCGACCAGCTCCGGCTCGCGCACTGGAAGTTCGAGCAGTGGTTCCGACGACAGCAACGGGGGCTCCGGCGGTCGTGGCAACCCGGCCAGCGACGGCGGGACCGACGACCCCCTGCAGTAGGACCTACACCTCGAGAATCTCGTCTTCTTCTGCGTCCGGAACGACCAGCGACCCGTCGAGGACCGTGACGCTTCTCCCACCGACCCGTACGGGGTCGACGCGCGCCCGGACCCGTCCGGGCCGGTCGACGTAGTGGCCCTGTTCGACCACGACCTCCTCCGGGAACTCGTCGGCGAACGCGCCGTAGTGGTCGAGGTACGCCGTCACCGCGCCCGCACCAGTGCCACACACCGGGTCCTCCGGCACTCCCGCGCCGGGGGCGAACATCCGGGCGTGGAGGGTCGCGTCCGCGCCGACCGCGTCGAAGGTGAACGGGTACACGCCCAGCGCGTCGAACTCGTCGGTCAGTGCCTCGACCGCGGCGAGGTCCGGGTCCGCGTTCCCGAGGTGTTCGAGGAAGTTCACGGGGACCAGCAGGTAGCGGACCCCGGTCGATGCGACTGCGAGCGGCAGGTCGGCACCCACGTCCTTCAGGGCAGCCACGTCGACGCCCAGCGCCTCGGCCACGCGCTCGTACGTCGGTTCGACCTCCCTGACGTGTGGCGTGTCCTGCGTGAGCCAGACCGTGCCGTCGGCGTCGATGGCGACGTCGAGGACGCCCACGTTCGTCTCGACGGTGTACTCGCCCGCGTCGATGACTCCGTCCTCGTGGAGGTGGCCGAATGCCCCTACCGTCGCGTGCCCGCAGAGGTCGACCTCCTGGGTCGGCGTGAAGTACCGGAGTCGGTAGTCGGCCTCGTCGCTGGGCAGCACGAACGCGGTCTCGGAGACTGCGAGTTCCCGCGCGACCTGTTGCATCTGCTCGTCGGTCAGCCCCTCGGCATCGGGAAGGACCCCCGCCGGGTTCCCGGCCAGCGGCTCGTCGGTGAAGGCGTCGACCTGCAGCGCACGATAGGTATCCATGCGCCTCACGAGGAACGGTCGGGGCAAGAAAGTGGCGTCGGCCGGCCCAGCGGTCGGGCCTGTCCCTGCACGGGTCGGCGGGAGCCGCCCTCAGTCCGTGATGGGTTCCGTGAGCCAGATGCCGACGACCCCGCCCGCGTCGAACGTCCAGGCGACGAACAGCAGCCCCTGCTGGAAGGTCGCCTCTGCCAGAACGACGTCGTACCCCTCGGAGACGAGGTGTCCCGTGCTCGCCACCCCGATGAACGCACCCAGAGGCCCGGTCTGGGTCTCCCAGGCGTCCCGCAGCGCCGCGACGGTTATGCGTTCCGCCGCCGGGCCCACGACCGCGTCCGCGACCTGCTGGTACTGGCCGGCCGCGAGCGCCTCGGTCAGTACGCGGCCTCTGGACCGCAGCTCCGCGGGTGAGGGGTCGGGGAGCGCCGTGCTCGCCGTCGCCTGGCTGGTTGTCGTGGAGGAGCTGTCGCCCGACGAGCCACCGCCTGACGAACTGCCTCCTGAACCACCGCCTGACGAACCGCCGCCCGAACCACTGCCTCCTGACGAACCGCCACCTGACGAACCGCCACCTGACGAACCACCACCCCCCGAACCGCTCCCACTCGTCGGTCCAGTCGTGGTCCCCGTGGTCCGACTCCCGGTCCCGGTCGTGGCACTGGTGGGGCTCGTGTCCTGCCGAGTCGTCGACGCTGTCGTCGTTCGGTCCGGTGTCGTCACCGTCTTCGCCGTCGTGGGTGTGTCCGCCGGTCCCGCCGTCGTCTCCCGCTGGGTACTGCCTTCGGTCGCAGAGGCGGTCCGGGAGCCTTCGGCCCTCGTCGCTGCTGTCTTCGTCCGCAGCCCAATCACTGGGAGCGCGCTCCGGTCGACCGTCACGTTCGTTGGCTCCTCGTCCTCGTCGGTACTGGAACTGGAACACCCGGCGAGTGCACCCACAGCTGCGAGGGTGCACGCCCGAAGGTACTGCCGGCGGCGGAGGGCGTCGGCCATATCAATGTTAGGGCACTCCTGCCGGTAAAGGCAATCGCCTATGGTATCCGGGTTTCCGCCGGTGACGCTACACCACTCGGGCAGGCGACCCGGCGACGAACTCCGCGACCTCGGCCACGAGGTCGACCCCGACGTGGTTCTGGGTGAAATACTCGCTCGGGTTCGCCGGGCCCTCGCCCGGCATGAGCAGGTGGTTCAGGGCGGCGAAGGACCTGAACGAGACCGTCTCTCGCGTGAGTGCACCCGCCCAGGCGTCGAGTTCGCTGGGCGGCACCTGGTAGTCGCGCTCACCCTGCGCGAGCAGCGTGGGCACCGAGAGCGCCTGCGCCGCCGCGACGTGGTCGTACTGCGTCAGGCTGCGCCAGAACGTCCCCGGGAAGCCCATCAGCGAGTCGTCGTCGGAGAACTCGCCCGCCGCGATGCGGTCCGCGGCCTGGTCGAACTGCTCGATCTGCGCGCGCTCGGCGTCGGAGACGGTCTCGTCGAGCTCCGCGAGGTAGCGCACCTGCTCGGGGATGAGCCGCCACAGCGGGGTGTGCGGGGCAGCGAGCATGACGACGCGAGCCACGTCGGCCCGGGTGGCGATGCGCGGGGCCGCCAGCCCGCCGAGGCTGTGCCCGACCACGGTCACGTCCGCAATCCGGTCCTCGGCCGCGAGCCGGTCGATGGCCGTCACTGCGTCGTCAACGGTCACGGCGTCGATGGTCGCGTCGGTCCGCACAACCTCGCAGGCGAAGGTCCGTTTGTCGTACCGCAGCACTGCGATTCCCTGCGAGGCGAGTCCCCACGCGAGGTCCTTGAACACCTTGTTCGGGCCGACCGTCTCGTCGCGGTCGTTCGGACCGGAGCCGTGGACCAGTACGACGCCGGGCACCTGTCCCGAGCCGGTCGGCATCGAAAGCGTCGCGCCGAGGTCACAGGCCGGAGACGGGAGCGTGAGTTCGGATTCGGTGAAACTGGACTGGTCCGCGTACTCGGGCGCGCCCCACGCGGAGGACGGCTGATTCAGCCGCAGTCCGACCACGCCGCCCGCGTCGTCGAAGGCCCAGTTGACGAGCAGGACGCCGCTCTGGAAGGTCGCGCGCACCACGACGAGCTGGACCCCGTTCTGTTCCGCGTAGTCGGCGCTGGCGATGCCGGTGAACTCGCCCTTCCCGCTGGTCTGTGTCGTCCACGCCTGCCGGAGCACATCAGCAGAGACCTGCTCTGCGGCCTGCCCGACGAACTCGTCGGTGAGGCTGTCGTACGCACCGTTGCCGAGGTCGAGGGTGAGTTCGCGGGCGCGGGTCGTCAGTTCTTCGGGGGAGAGCGCTTCGGTGGTGGGCTGCCGGGTGGTCCCGGTGTCCGTTGCGGTGGGCGTGCCGGTCGGAAGCGTCGTGTCGGTCCCGGGTCGGGTCGTGGTCTCCGTCTCGGCTCCGCCGCCGGAACAGCCGGCGAGGGCGACCGTGCCGGTCGCCGCGAGGGCGCGGAGGATGCGTCTGCGAGGGAGGGCGTCGTCCATACCGGCTGTCGCGCCGGAGGACATATCAATTCATCCGGTGAGGTGCGCGAAGCGAGATCGCCCTGTCGAGGTCAGTCCTGCTCTACGAACTCCTCTGGGCCCTGTTCCGGTACGTCGGCCCCTTCGTGGGTCCCGACCGGTGGCTGGTTCACCGCCGCGGCGGGTGAATCGGCCAGGTCCGGGACCTCCACGCGACGCTCCCGGTCGCTGTTCGCCCTGGCGTCCTGATCGATACGCATCGAACAGAACTCGACGCCGCACATCGAGCAGAAGCGGGCCTCCTTGTAGTTGTCGCCGGGCAGGGTCTGGTCGTGGAAGTCGCGGGCGCGTTCCGGGTCGAGCGCGAGGCGGAACTGCTCGCGCCAGTCGAACTCGTACCGGGCCGCCGAGAGCGCGTCGTCCCAGTCGCGGGCACCTTCCCGGCCCGCGGCCACGTCCGCGGAGTGGGCCGCGATACGGTACGCCGCGAGGCCGTCCCGCACGTCCTGCTCCTCTGGCAGGCCGAGGTGTTCCTTGGGCGTGACGTAGCAGAGCATCGCCGCGCCGGCCTCGGCCGCGATGGCGCCCCCGATAGCGCTGCTGATGTGGTCGTAGCCGGGTGCCACGTCGGTCACGAGTGGGCCGAGAACGTAGAAGGGCGCGCCATCGCAGACTTCCTGCTGGCGCTCGACGTTCTCGCGGACCTTGTGCATCGGGACGTGACCAGGCCCCTCGACCATGACCTGCACGTCGTGTCGCCAGGCCTGTCGGGTGAGCTGCCCGAGGGTGTCGAGTTCAGCGTACTGGGCGTCGTCGCAGGCGTCGGCGAGACAGCCAGGGCGCAGGCTGTCGCCGAGGCTGACCGTGACGTCGTGTTCCGCGAATATCTCGCAGAGGTCGTCGAAGTGCGTAAAGAGGGGGTTCTGCTCGCTGTGGGCCTCCATCCACGATGCCATGATGGACCCGCCGCGAGAGACGATGCCCGTGACGCGCCCGTCGGTCAGTGGCAGGTGCTCAAGCAGGATTCCTGCGTGGATGGTCATGTAGTCCACGCCCTGTTTCGCCTGTTTCTCGACGACCGAGCACAGGACCTCGGGTGTGATGTCCTCGGGGCTGCCCCCGGCGCGCTTGAGCGCCTCGTAGAGCGGCACCGTCCCGATGGGAACCGGCGAGTGACAGAGATTCGTCTGCCTGATGGCGTCGAGGTCGCTCCCCGTCGAGAGGTCCATCACCGTGTCCGCCCCGTGGTGGACCGCGGTGTGCAGCTTGCGTAGTTCCTCGTCGGGGTCGCTCGAGTCCTCGCTGTTGCCGATGTTCGCGTTCACCTTGGTGGCGAACTCGCGACCGATCACCATCGGGTCGAGCGCGTCGTGGTGCTGGTTGCAGGGGATGACCGCCTGTCCCTCGGCGACCTGCTCACGGACGAATCCGGGCGAGACCTGCTCTCGTTCGGCGACGCGTTCCATCGCTGGCGTGACGATACCGTTCCGGGCGGCGCGGAGCTCCGTCATGTGATTACTAGGTAATACCACTAGGTGATAAACCTGCGGGTCGACACCCCTTTCGCGGTCGCCAGCGAGTGGATTCACATGGACTACGAGCTCCGCGAGACGCTTCCCACCCCGGAGGAGTACGTCGCCCTGCGCGAGGCCGCGGGCATGTCGCCACGCAGCCTGAACGCGGCCCGGCGCGGCCTCCCGAACACCACCTACGGCGTGACGGTCGTCCCCGACAGCGACGTGACCGGCGAGGAGGAGGTGGTCGGTATGGGTCGCATCGTCGGCGACGGTGGGACCGTCTTCCAGTTGGTCGACATCGCCGTCCACCCGGCGCACCAGGGGCGCGGCCTCGGGACGAAGATCGTCGACGCCCTGATGACCTACCTCGGCCAGCACGCACCCCCGACGGCGTACGTCAATCTGCTGGCAGACGTCGAGGGGTTCTACGAGCACTGGGGGTTCGAGCCGACCGCCCCAGCGTCACGTGGCATGTTCACGCGCATCGAGTGAGAACGCCCGAATCGGACCTGTAAACCGTTAAGTAGCGACGTTCCGGAGTGGCGGGTATGAGCGACCTCCCGGACGATTTCAACTGCACCATCACCAACTGGGAGTACATCTACGGCCTGTGTCGAGACGTCAGCAACGACGTCAAGCAGGACGAGTTCGAGCCCGACGTCATCGTCGCGCTGGCCCGCGGCGGCTGGTTCGCCGGGCGCTGCATCTGTGACTTCCTCGGACTCAACGACCTCACCAGCCTGAAGATGGAACACTACGTCGGCACCGCCCAGAAGGCCGACGAACCCCAGGTTCGCTACCCGATGCCGGAAGGGAGCGTCGAGGACAAGGACGTCCTCATCATCGACGACATCGCCGACACCGGCGGCTCCATCAAGCGCGCCGAGGAGTACGTCGAGGAGCGCAACGCGGGCGAGGTCCGCACCGCGACCCTCCAGTTGCTCCAGACCAGCGAGTTCGAGCCGGACTACATCGGCGAGCGCCTCGAGGAGTGGGCGTGGATGGTGTACCCGTGGAACTTCATCGAGGACATGATAGACATCATCGGCGGCGTCATGGACCGGAACGACCAGTCCGTCTACACCAAGGAGGACATCCGCCACTTCCTCGCCGAGCAGCACGACCTCCAGCGCATCGAGATGGAGATCGCCCAGCCCAACCGCCTCGACGAGGTCATGGCCGAGATGACCCGCCGCGACGTGGTCGACGCGACCGACGGTGGCTGGGAACTCAACGACTGACCGTCCGATTCGCACCGCCCGATGGCTTCCCTCCTCTCGACAGTCTCACCACGTCGCGTTCGCATCGCGTTGACGGTCGTCGTCTGTCTGCTCGCGTTGAGTGGCGTCGCCGCGACCGCCACCTACGACCCACCGGAACTCCAGCGCGGGACCGTCACCGACCCTGCCAATGGGACGACCGTCGTGTCGGCCCACGGCTGGCACGCCTCGCTCACCGGCCCTGGTGACCCGGACAAACCGGTCCGGCTCGTCGGGCTCGGGCCGGACGCCACGCTCGAATGGGAGTACGAGACCACCGACGTTCCCGGCACGCGCTTCTACGACGTGGACCCGCTCCCGAACGGCGACCTGCTCGTGACGAACACCACGAGCGACGGCCAGACGAGCGTCTACCGTCTCGACCCCGACACCGGCGAGCGCCGCTGGACCGAGACCCTCGACATCCAGGACACTCACGACGTGGACCTGATAAACGAGGACGAACTGCTCGTCGCGAACATCAAGAACTCCTCGAACGGGACGAGCTACGACGGCGTGTTCGTCTACGACCGCGGCGAGGACCGCATCACCTGGCACTGGTACTTCCGGAACCACTACCCCCTCTCGACCGATTCGGGCCTCGACCACGACTGGACCCACGTGAACGACGTGGACAAGATCGGCAACGGGACGTTCATGGTCTCGCCGCGGGACTTCGACCAGGTCATCGCCATCGACCGCGAGACGAAGAACATCACGTGGCGGCTCGGGAGCGACGACGACTACACCGTGATGAACGAGCAGCACAACCCACAGTACCTCGAAACCGAGTCGGGCCAGAAGACGGTTCTCGTCGCCGACAGCGAGAACGACCGCGTCGTCGAGTACACGTACGAGAACGGCTCGTGGACGAAGGTCTGGGAGGTCGGCGACGACCAGCTGCAGTGGCCCCGCGACGCCGACCGCCTCCCCAACGGGAACACCCTCATCGTCGACTCGATGAACCACCGCGTCGTCGAGGTGACGCCACAGGGTGAGATCGTCTGGGAGTACTTCGTGCCCTGGGCACCCTACGACGCCGAGCGCATGGCGTACGGGGACGAACCCGGCGGGCCGACCATGCGCGACCAGAACGTCTCGGGGTCGTACGAACTCTCCGGGTCGGCGGGCCACGCCCCCCACAGCGGCGAACCGACGGTGTTCCAGCAGGCCGAGTTCGTCACCGAGGACGTTCCAGTACTCGGTGACGTTGTCGGCTGGACCGTCGACAAACTCCAGCACTACGGCCCGTGGGCAGTCCCACACTGGGTGCCCCTGAGCGCGCTGTTCAACGGCGGGCTGGCGCTCGTCATCGGCCTCGGGTGGGCCGTCGGTGAAGCGGTCATCCGCCGTGAGCGTATCGTCTCGGGGTTCCGGGGCCGACTGGGGTCGTAAGACACTCGGCCGCGTCCGCCCTCAGACGAGTCGATGACGGACGACCCGCCGACCGACCCCGCACTTTCCGCTGTGCTCTCCGCACTCTCTCTGAAGGACGAGCGGCGCACCGGCTGGCAGCTCCGGGGTATCGCGGACCCGGAGTCGGTCGCCGCACACTCCTGGGGAGTTGCCTACCTCACGCTGCTGTTCGCCGAACAGGCCGGCGTCGACCCGGACCGTGCGCTCCGGCTCGCGGTCGTCCACGACGTGGCCGAGGCCGAGACGGGCGACTGGGCGACCAGAGCCGACGAGACCGCGGAAACCTACGACCCGGCGGAGAAGGAGGCAGCCGAGGCAGCAGCCGCGGCGGACCTCCTCGCGGACTTCGACCACGCCCACGACGCCTGGGCCGAGTACGAGGCCCGTGGGACGCCCGAGGCTCGTTTCGTGAAGGACATGGACCTCGTGGACATGTGCCTGCAGGCCGTCGTCTACGAGAGCGAGGGGCGCTACGAGCCCGGTGAATCCGACGAGTTTCAGGAGTACGACCATCTGGACGAGTTCTTCGCGACGGCAGAGCCGAGGCTCAGCACCGAATTGGGCCGCGAGTTGTTCGACGCGGCGAAAGAGGAGTACGAGCGGGTTCGCGGTCAGTCGTCCTGACTCGCCACCGAGACCGACTCGGGCTCACCTCGCACACCCTCGTCCCGGTCCACGATGGCCGACTTCCAGGTGCCCCGCGTGAAGTAGAGGATGGCGGCGATGGCCCCGACCACGTCGCCGATGGCGACCGCGGTCCAGATGCCGGTCGTGCCCCAGCCCAGCTCGAAGACGAGGTAGTACGTCACGGGGACGCGGGCAATCCAGAGCGCGACGGCCGAGAACACCAGCGCCGTGGTGGTCTTGCCCGCGCCGCGGAACGCGCCGAGGAACACGGGGAACAGCCCCATGGCCACGAACGAGACCGCGACGATGCGGAGGTACTCGCTCCCGTAGCGCAGGGTTTCGGCGGCCTGGGCCGTGTCGGCGCTCATCATCGGCCGGAGGATGGTCGTCGGGAAGGCCCAGACGACGAGGGCGACGACGAGCAACACGCCGGCGGCGAGCTTGGCGGCGATCCACACCGCGCGCTCGGCGCGCTCCGGCTTCCCTGCGCCGAGGTTCTGGCCGACGATGGTGTTCGTGGCCTGTCCGAGCCCCATCGCCGGCAGGAACACCAGCGAGATGAGCCGGTTACCCAGCCCGTAGGCGGCGATAACCGCGGGCGGGAACGTCGCGACCATCGCGGTGAGGGTGATGAACGCAAGCGACGCCATCGACTGCTCGGCCGCGCTGGGGACCCCGAGACGGACGATGTCGCGGATGGTCGGGAGGTCCGGCACGAGGTGTTCGCGCAGGACCGTCGGGCCGACCGTCGTGGTGAACAGGATGTAGAACCCGAGCACCGTCGCGACGCCGCGGGAGAACACCGTCGCGACGGCCGCGCCCTCGATGCCCATCGCGGGGAACGGGCCGACCCCGAAGATGAGCAGGGGGTCGAGGACGACGTTGACGACCACGGAGACGAGCATGATGCGCATCGGCGTCCGGGTGTTGCCGTACCCCCGCAGCAGCGAGGTGAACACGAAGAAGCCGAAGAGGAACGGCGACCCCAGGAAGAACAGGCGCATGTAGTCCGCGGCCAGCGGGATGACGAACTCGGCCGTCTCCGGGTCCGCCGGGAAGACCCCGAGCATCGCATCGGTCAGCAGGTAGCCCAGTAGGCCGATGACGACGGAGAAGATGCCGACGAAGACGATGGTCTGGCCAGCGACGAGCCCGGCTGAGCCGTCACTGTTCGCGCCGGTGTACTGCGCGACCAGGATGGCCCCGGCTGCGGTGAACCCCCCGCCCACCGAGATGAGGAAGAAGATGAGCGGGAACGCCATCGACAGCGCGCCGACCGCGTTCGAGGAGTACGCCCCCAGCCACGCCGTGTCGGCGAGGTTGTACGCGACCTGCAGGAGCTGGATGGCCACCATTGGCCACGCGAGCCGGACCATCGGGCCGAGCAGCTCACCCTCGGTGATCTCGTTCTGTACCTGCGGTTCAGCCATTACGAATCGAAACGGTCTCCAGACGTATCAATACGTCTAGGGGCCGGTAGCACGTGGCATGGGTGGACCGACAGCCGGTCGGTTCCCCGAGATATTTACCCATTCGCCGATGTGTTCAAAATATGTCTGGTCCCCTCCAGTCGCTCTCCCGCCGCGAGGTCCTCCTCTTCGGTTCGGCTGCGCTCGTCGGCGGGCAGGCCATACGGCCCTCGCTGTTCAAGAGCGGGTTCGACACCGGCCCGTCGGTTTCGCTCGACGAGTGGCACCTGCCCGGTCGGAGTCCGAGCCGGCAGAACTACGCTGCCGTCGCTGGCGGCGACGACCTCTCGGTCACCTGGGAAGTTCCGTTCGAGCAAGAGACGGGGTACAGCCTCGCCGTCGCCGACGGAACGGTGTTCGTCCCGACCTGGAACAGCGCGCTGCACGCCCTCGATACCACCGACGGTCGACAGCGCTGGCAGTTCGCGCCGGACGCAGCGCTCTCCACCGGTATCGCCGTCGCCGCCGGCCACGTCTGCTGCCCGACCGACCGGGACTTCTACGTCCTCGGTAGCGACGGGGCGCGGAGCTGGTGGCTTCCCGGCGTCGACGACCGCTCGCTCTACTGGCTCCTGGACCCGACGTACCTGCCCGTCGGGAACGTGCTGTTCCTCAACGGCGACGACGGACTCGAGGCCCGGGACATCGAGAGCGGACTGACCCACTGGCAGACGACCCGCCATGTAGGCCCGGTCGCCTACGGGGACGGGAAGCTCATCTGTAGCGCCGGCTACTACGAAAGCGTCCGCCACAGCGCCCACGACCCGAGCGACGGCTCACGGCTCTGGCGCACGCCCGAGTACGAGTATCGTCATCGCGGCAGTGCAATCGCACCCGACACGCTCGTCGCCTACGGTGGGTCCGACGATACCGGCCGCATCCAGACGTTCGACCCGAACGACGGCCGCCTGCAGTGGGAATCGACGGTCGGAACGACGCTCGTCGACGTCGCATTGACCGTCGGCCTCGTGGTCGCCACCGGGACGTTCGGCCAACTTCACGCGTTCGACCCCGACACTGGCGAGCGACTGTGGACGCGAACCGACCTGGGCCGCGTCGGCGGGACGGTCCGAACCGAGCAGCGCCTCTACGTCCACGAGGCCGACGGGGTCAGCGTACTGGACCCTGAAACCGGTGAGACCAGGGACAGCCTCGCCCTCGACGGTGGGGAACCGCGTTCACTCGCCCTCGCTGGCGGACGCCTGTTGGCACTCACCGAGTCCGGGCTCTACGCGCTGGAGGTGCGCGACGATGCCTGAACAGACTGACGGAGCCATCACGAGCGAGCCGACCACCCTCGGCCGCGTCGGCCGGTCCATCCCGATGCTGCTCCCGGCGTGGTTCGCGACCTACCCGGCCGGATGGCTGCTCGGACAGTTTGGACTTGGGCAGTTCGGGACGATTCTCCGGTGGAGCGTCCTCCTCGTGTTCGCGTTCTACGCGGCCGACCTCGACAACGACCCGAACGGCGCTATCGTGTTCAGCGTCGTCGCCGCGGTCGTCTTCTTCGCCGCACAGGTGTTGTTCGCACCCGCGGTCCCGACAGTCCAGGGCAAGCCCGTGTACCTGCTCGGGCCGACCTTGAACGTGGTCGGGGCGTACCTGCTGGGGTACCTGCTCGCGTACCGGGACGGGCTGACGGCGCTCCTGGAGTGGGCCACACCCGACCAGGACGCGAACGCGGCTCGCGACGACTCGTAGCGGTTTTACGCGCGCCACGAGTTCGTGAACGCATGACCATCGGCGTCATCGGTGGCAGTGGCATCTACGAGGCCCTGCCCCTCGAGAACGTAGAGAAGCGAAGCGTGGAGACACCCTTCGGTGAGCCGTCCGACGACATCACGCTCGGCGAACTCGCCGGCAAGGAGGTCGCCTTCCTCCCGCGGCACGGCCCCGACCATCAGCACACCCCGACCAACGCGCCGTACAAGGCGAACATCTACGCGCTGAAGTCCGTCGGCGTCGACCGCATCATCGCGACCAACGCGGTCGGCAGCCTGCGCGAGGACCTCCCGCCGCGCACGCTGGTCGTCCCCACCCAGATCTTCGACCGCACCAGCCACCGCGAGCACACCTTCTTCGGCGACGGCATGGTCGTCCACATGGGCTTCGCCGACCCGTACGACCCCGAGATGGTCGAGCACCTCGCCGGCGCGGCCGAGCGCGCCGAGACGGATGCAGACACCCACGAGGGCGGCACCTACGTCTGCATCGAGGGCCCGCAGTACTCCACCCGGTCCGAGTCCGAGTTCTACCGCGAGCAGGGCTGGGAGATCGTCGGCATGACGGCCATCCCGGAGGCCAAGCTCGCTCGCGAGGCCGAGATGAGCTACGCGACCGTCGCCGGCGTCACCGACTACGACGTCTGGAAGGCGGACAACGAGGTCACCCTCGACGAGGTGCTGGAGAACGCCGCCGCGAACCAGGAGTCCATCAACGCGGTCGTCGAGGAGGCCGTTCGCTCGATGCCCGAGGACTTCGAGTCCGACGCCTGGTCCGCCCTCGAGGGCACCATCAACACGCCCAGCGAGGCCATCCCGGCCGACACCCGCGAGCGCGTCGACCTGCTCGCCGGCCAGTACCTGGACGACTGACTCCGGCGACTCCTCCCCGACACGACCCCGACCACCGGACGTTTTTTGCTGGTCGGCCCCCCTCGTCTGCGTGATGGACGACGAGACCCTCGTCGCGCAGACGGCCGACCAACTCGACTGCGACGAGGACGCGGCCCGCGAGTTCCTCGACACGCTCGACCACGCGGTCGGCTCGGTCTGCCCGCTCTGTGGCGAGGGCTACATCGTCGAGGCCGACGACGACCGCTGGTTCCCCTCGCGAGGCCGACAGTCCCGGGAACTCAACCTCGGCGTGATGCGCCTCTCGCTCTCGAAGGCGAGAGAACTCGACGAGGACGACGTGGCCGGGCTCGACAACCCCTACTTCTGCACCTCCGGAAACACCAGTGAGACGTGCGTCCTCGCGGGCCAGTTCGAGGAGGTGGTCGGCGTGCGGACGCTTCGCGGCGTCGAGGAGACCGAGCGTCGGCACGAGCGACGCCGGGAGTACGTCGAGGACAGGCTGGCGAGGCTTCGTGCGCGGCTCCGGTAACGACGAGCACGACCCGGGACACTACGAGAGCCGGTCGAGCAGCGCCGCTATCGGCTGGTCGACCTCGTCGGCGAGCCACCACAGCCGCTGGCGCGTCGCCTCGTCGGTCGGTACCGCGTCGGGCCGGGAACTGGCGATGGCGACGTAGGCCGCCGCCGCTCCCCGGCGAACCGCCCGGTCATCCGCCGCGAGCGCGGGCGCAACCGTCTCGAGTGCGGTCGGGATGCAGCCCGGACAGGCGCTCCCGAGTCGACCGATGGCGAGCAACGCGGCCTCGCGCTGGCCCGGCGGTGCGTTCTGGGCGACGTCCGCGAGCACCTCGTCAACTTCGTCGTCGACGACGCCCGGCTGGTCGACGCCGACCGTCGCGAGCAGGTCGACTGCGGCGACCTGTAATGCTGGCACGGGCTTGCCAGCGTTGGCGATCGTCTGCTCGACCGCCGGGACGACCTCCTCCGGATGCCGGACCGCGATATCGGCGAGCGCACCGGTCGCGAAGACGCGGACGTCCCAGTCGCCCGAGTCGACCAGTGCCGCCCAGAGGTCTTCGACGACTGTGAGGACGTTACTCGGGCGCTCGGCCGCGAGGAGCGCGAACACGTTCGCGATGGTTGCCCTGACGTACGGGTCGTCGTCCTCCAGACGCGGGGCCGTGGTCTCGACCCAGGCGCTGAACGTTGCCGGGTCGGCATCGACGAGTGCGACCAGCGCGTCGGCAGCACGACGACGTGAACTCGCGTCACCGTCGTCGAGCCGAGAGAGCAACCGGTCGACCGCGGGTTCGACCGCGTCCGGATGTGACGGCGCGAGGTGGAACAGGGCGTCCGCTGCCGCCGTCCGGCTGTCGGCCTCGTCGCTCGCCAGCAACTCCCTGAGTTCGTCCGCAGCATCCGCGGCAGCGTCGGGGTCGGACCGCGCCAGCTCGCAAAGTTCCTCTGCGCGGTCCGCGTCACCCGACCCACTCAGCAATCCCATTGGAACCTCTGTGGTCGTGCGGGTACAAGAATCCCTGCGGCTATCGGATGGAGTGTCTGTAGAACGGTGAACGCCCAGCCGGGCCGACGTGCAAGCGATTTGCGGTGACGCCTGACGGATGTGATGATGGGCTTCGACTGACGGTGGATGCGGTGTGGGGCCAGTCAGCCCGGCTGGCGTTCGAGTGATGCGGGACCAGCCTGCGAATGGTCGGTCCCGCACCCCCAGACTGCCGCCCCCTTCCCCCTCCGAATTCCGGGACGACAGTCAACTCTACATTGTCCGTAAGACGTCTTGGCCGTGGTGCTTGCTATCTAAACCGGTATATGGTACCACACCACGTATTCCAGCGTCGGCTCGCCGGTACTGTGCCTTGAAAAGTGCCAGACAGCGCCGGTTTCTCAGGGATGTTCCGCGATGGCATCGACCTGGTCGACCAGCGCCTGCCGCAGGACCTTCTCCGTCGCACGGCGGATCCGCTCGGACGCCGCCTGGTTCGAGATGTCGAACTGCTCGGCGATGTCGTCGAGCGTCGACTGCCGTGGGATGGAGAAGTACCCCGTCTTGACGGCGTGCATCAGCGCCTCCCGTTGCTCCGGGGTCAGCCCGTACTCGTCTGCTGCACTGTCGGTCCCCTCCTCGACGTGAGTCAGTCGGTGCAGGTCGAGGTGGACGTCTCGCTCCTGGCACATCGAGTGGAACTTGCTCACGCTCGCGTCGTCCGGGAACCGGACGGTGAACCGCCAGCCGTTGCCGCCGCGCGCGCGGAGTATCGTCCCGTTCGTCTCGACGAAACACGCGAGCAGGTCGTGGATACCTTCGTGCCACGTGATTCGGTACAACCGTCGCTCGCCGATTCGCTCGACGAAGTCGTACGTCTTGGCGTACTCACACGCCTCCAGTCCCTGCTCGAACTCGTCGGGATTTCCCGTGACCCAGACGTACGGGAACACGTCGTCGGACGCTGGCACGATCGGTTCGACCTCGATGGTCAGCTCTGTTCCCCCTTCGGCGGTTGCTCCGAGTGCGAAGTCCTCGGTGCCCACCGTGAAATCGGCTATGACCCCCATGGGTCACGAATACGTTCGTGAAGGATATGACCGTTCCGTACATCCATCTGATATGTATATGAACATGTTTTAAGCGGCGGTCATGACGACTACGTATGCCAGAAGACAATTATCACTATTTTCACAATATCGAGTTATTCATGGGTTGCGAACCACCAGATAGCGCGCCGGTGTCACGAAAAACGGACGGTAGTCGTCCCGAGACCGGGTGAGAGATCGGTGTGGGACGAATCGACGTACGAGCGCCGTCAGCCTACCAGTACTGCCTTACCAGTTCGGGTTGGGGACGGTGCTACTCGTGAGAGAGTGAAGGTATCCCCATCCGGTGGCGGATTCCGGCCGCCCCGGGTCAGTCCGCGACGGCTTCCTCGGAGCCCCTGGCCGCGGTCGGGTCCTGGACCCAGAGGTCGCCGAACAGGTCGTCCTGCTGGAGGCGGACCTGCCCACGGTGGGCGAGGAACAACAGCGCAAGGAACGTCTGCACCCGCGAGCCACCGACCATGTCGATCTCCGCATAGAGCACCTCGGCCCGGCCAGCGTCGTAGTGTTCGTGCAGGGCAGTGCGCACGTCGTCGATTATCTCCTCGATGTCCTCCGAGTGGGTCGTCCCCGTCACCTCGTCCTCGGTCGGTTCGTCGTCCACGCGGAAGTCGTCACCCGAGTGGTAGTCGAGCGTCTGCGTGCCGCGCTGGAAGCCCCGTGGCGAGTCACTGGTGTCGTACTCGCGCTGGCGCTTCCACCACGAGCCCCGCTCGGCCTCGCGCAGGTCGTGGACCAGTTCGTCCAGCGTCTCCGGCGTCCCGCGGACCTGCTTGCGGTCGAGCCGACGCTCCATCTCGGCCTCGAGCCCCGCGACCGGGTCGAAGTCCGGGTCCGGCGGCTCCTCGGGTGCCTCGTCCGCGAACGGCTGCTCCCACGGCGCGAGTTCCTCTTCCTCCTCGTCGTCGCTCCCGTGGATGAGCTCGTCGCCCTTCATCCGGAGCAGGACGCTCGCGTAGAACAGCGCGCGCCCCGAGGTCCGGAGGTCTGCGTCCTCGAGCGCGTCGAGGAACTCGTCGGTGACGCGCACGATGTCGATGTCCCACGGGTCGATGTCGCCCCGTTTCGCTAACTGGACCAACAGTTCGACGGGTTCGACCGCGTCGTCCTCGGAGTCCTCCATCACGTCGTCGTCCGGGAGGACCTCCTCCATGGCGGTCTCGTCCTCGTCGGACTCGTCCGAGTCGTCCTCCGCCAGTACCTCGTCGAGGTCGTCCTCGTCGCCGGCGTAAAACTCGTCCGGGTCGGCCGAGTCGTCGGTGTCGTCTGCACCATCGCCGCCGAACAGGTCGTCGGCGTCCTCGCCGGGCGGCGTCCGGTCCTCGTGCCCGGCGATGTTCAGGAGGTTCTCGGGGTCGTCGTCACTTCGTTCCGACCTCCCGCGATCTCGCGGGTCGCTTTGCTCCCCGCTCGACTTTTCCGAGGAACCTCCGCTACGCTCCGGTTCCTCGCTAGTCATCCGCAGGCACCTCCTCCTCCACGTCACCGCCCTCGGACAGGTCGATGCCCGTCACCGCCGAGACGTTGTTCTGCTGCATCGTCACGCCGATGGCGCGCTCGGACCGGTCGAGCATCGCGGTGCGGTGCGAGACCACGACGAACTGTGCCCGTCCTGCTAACTCGTCGACCATCTGGCCGACGCGCTCGGCGTTGACCGCGTCGAGGAACGCGTCCACCTCGTCCAGCGCGTAGAACGGTGCCGGGTTGTGACGCTGGATGGCGAAGATGAACGCGAGCGCGGTCAGGGACTTCTCGCCGCCGGACATCGCGTCGAGGCGCTGTATGGGCTTGTCGCCCGGCTGTGCCTTCATCGTCAGCCCACCCTCGAACGGGTCGTCCTCGTCTTCGAGGTGGAGGTGGCCCGAGCCGGCCGAGAGCTGGGAGAATATCTCCTGGAAGTTCTCGTCGATGGCTTCGAACGACGCCATGAACGTCTCCTTCTTCTGGGCCTCGTATGACTCGATACGCTCTGTGATGCCGTCACGCTCCTCGGCGAGGGTGTCCCGCCCCTCGACCAGCGTGTCGAGCGCGGACTTGACCTCGTCGTAATCGTCGATGGCCTTCATGTTCACCGGCTCCATCGCGTTCATGTCGCCGTCGAAGCACTCGACCATCCGGACGACCTCGTCGTGGTCCGGCACCTCCTCGGGGTCGTAGTCGCCGACCTCCTCCTCGAGGTTCTCGATCTCCCACTCGAGCTGCTCGCGCGTGTCAGAGAGCGACTCCAGCTTGCTCTTCACCGCGTCGACCTGTGACTTGACCGAGTCCCGGGCCTTCTCGGCTTCCTTCAGGTCCTCGCGGAGCCCCTCGCGTTCCTCCTTGAGTTCGGAGAGCTCGTTCTCGAGTTCGAGCACCTTCCGGCGCTTGCCCTCGAGTTCTTCCTCCTTCTCCTCGATGGTCTCCTCGAGGTCCGCGATGCGCTCTTCGTGTTCGGCCTTCTTGTTCTGGGCCGCCTCGATGTCGTCGTGCAGGCCCTCGATGGCCTCCTCGGCGTACTGCTTCTCGAGCTGGAGTTCGTTCAGTCGGCCGTCGAGGTCGTCCATCCGGTCTTCGAGGTCCTCGATATCCTCTTCGACCGCTTCCATCTCGGCGGTGAGCTCGGGGATGCGCGAGTCCGCGAGTTCGGATTCGAGCTCCTCGATGTCGGCCGCTATCTCCGCGATGGCCTCCTTGCGCTCGGCGATACCCGACTCGATCTCCTGCATCTCCTCGTCGACCGACTCGCGCTCCGCGGCGAGCTCCTGCTTTCGGTCTTCGAGGTCCGCGATACGAGTTTCGAGGCGCTCCTTCTCGGTCTCCCTGGACTCGATGTCGCTCTCGATGGAGCGCACCTCGTCGGCCGCGTTGCTCTTTCTGTCGCGAGCGTCGTCCAGCCGCGACTCGATACTTCTGACGTCCTCGCGGATGGACTGGCGCTCGTCTTCGAGCTGGGAGATACGCTCGGCGACGCGCTTGAGCTGGCCCTCGCCGGAAGCGTCGAAGGAATACCGGGAGCCTTTCGAGGAGCCACCGGTCATCGCGCCGGACTTCTCGACGAGGTCGCCGTCGAGCGTGACCAGCCGATAGTCGCCCTGCATGTCACGGGCTGTGTCGAGGTCCTCGACGACCAGCGTGTCGCCGACGACGTGACTGAAGATGCCCGCGTACTGCGAGTCGAAGTCGATGAGGTTGTACGCGAAGTCGACCACGCCCGGCGCGTTCGGCGCACTCGGGAGCGACCGGTTCCGCATCTTGTTCATCGGCAGCATCGTCGCCCGACCCGCGTTCCGGGACTTGAGGTGCTCGATACAGCGCTGGCCGATGACGTCGTCGCTGACGACCACGTTGGCCATCCGGCCGCCGGCCGCGGTCTCACAGGCAGTGGCGTACTGCGGGTCGACGCTGCCCAGCTGGGCGACCGCGCCGTGGACCCCGTCGATGCCGGAGTTCAACACCGTGGTGACCGAGCGGCCGAACGAGGAGTCGCCGGACTGGCCAGCGTTGGCCTCCAGCTCAGCGTACTCCTGCTGTTTGGCCTGGAGTTCGTCCTCGACCTCGTCGAGGTCCTGCTGGCGCTCCTGTTTCTCGGCCTTGAGGTCGTCGACGACGCCCTCGATGTTGAGCACGTTCCGTCGCGCCTTCTCCAGTTCGTCCTCGAGGTCGGTGATGTCGGCCTCGATCTCCGGAATCTTAGCTTCAGTCTCCTCGATCTCCGTCTCTATCTCGCTCGCCTCGTTCGACCGGCGGCGGGCCTCGTCGAGCAGGCGGTCCTTCTCGCGCTGGAGTTCGTTCTTGGCGTCCTTCTCCTCGTCCAGCGCCTCCTTGCGCTCTTGCAGGTCCGCCTTGAGTTCGTCGTACTCGGTGTCTATCTCGTCTATCTCGGCCTGCAGGTCCGCGAGTTCGGCCTGCTTCGTCTGTACGTCGGCCTTCAGCGAGGACTTCTGGACCTTCGTGTCGCGAATCTCGGATTCGACGTCGTCGACCTCCTCCTGCTTGCGATCTATCTGGACGAAGGCGTCCCGGCGCTTGTTCTCGGCCTCCGCGATGGCCTCCTCGCTCGCCGATATCTTGTCCTCGAGCCGGGAGATGTCGCCCTTGAGGCTCTCGATGTCGCGCTTGATGGCGAGCTGTTCGTCCTCGCCCTTTCGCTCGATCTCTGCGTTGAGGTCCTCCAGGTCCTCCTGCAGGCGGACGACCTTGCCCTGTTTCTCGTCGAGGTCTCGCTGGAGCTCGTCGACCTCGGCCTGTTTGGCCTCGAGTCTGTCCTCCGTGCTCGCGAGGTCCTCGCGCTTGTCCTCCAGTTCGGCCGCCTTCAGGTAGCCCTCGTAGCGCTCGCGCTCGCGTCTGAGCCGGCGGTAGCGCAGGGCCTGCTGGCGTTCGTCCTCGAGCTGGGTGAGTCGCTGGCGCTTCTCGGAGATGCGCAGTTCCGCCTCGTTGATGCGCTCTTCGACGGTCTCCAGCTCCTCCATCGCGTCGGCCTTCTTCGCGTCGAACTCCGCGACGCCCGCGATCTCGTCGATTATCTGTCGACGAGCGTACGGCGTCATGTTGATTATCTCGGTCACGTCGCCCTGCATGACGACGTTGTACCCTTCCGGGGTCACCCCGGCCTGCGCGAGCAGGTCCTGGATGTCCGAGAGGTTGACCGAGCGCCCGTTGAGATAGTAGTAGGAGTAGTAGTTGTCCTCGGTCTGCTTGACGCGTCGCTTGATTCGTATCTCGTCGACGTCCCCGACGTCGTCGGAGCCGGCGGCGTTGACGACCTGTGCCCGGTCGAGCTTCCCGTCCGAATTGTCGAGGATGACCTCGACGCTGGCCTCGCGTGGTCCCGCCGAGTCGCCGCCATCGTCGTGGCCGGGGTTGTAGATGAGGTCGGTCAGCTTCTCGGCACGGATACCGCGGGTGCGGGCCAGGCCGAGCGCGAAGAGAACGGCGTCGATGATGTTCGACTTCCCGGAGCCGTTGGGGCCGGTGACGACGGTGAAATCCTCGTAGAAGGGAATCCGTGTCTTCCGGCCGAAGCTCTTGAAGTTGTCGAGAACGAGCTCTTTTATGTGCATGGTAGGGGGGTGTGGCCCGGACTGGCCGGAAACCGCGCTATGCGACGATGATGTCGTCGCCGAGTCCGGACTCGTCGCTTTCGTCGTCGGTTTCTTCCTCGGCACCCTTAGCGCCTTCGCCTTCGTTATTGGCCCGCGCAGCGGCCGCGTCCACCTCTGACTGGGCCGCCTGGCTGGTCCCCGGTTCGGGGGTCAGCATCTCGGTCGATTCCTCGTCCTCGGAGACGTCGGTAGCGACGCCGCGGGGGTCTGCTTCCAGTTCGGCTTCGAGAATACGGACGCGTTCTTTGGTCTCGACGAGCTCCTCCGTGAGACCGCGAACGGTCGATTCGAGTTCGTTGACGGTGGCCTCGAGGTCTTCCACCCGGTTCTTCGGCATACCTACATCGCGTGCGGCCGGAACCATAAACCTGCGTCAGACACCTGCACGCTTCCTGACATTGCGCCAACGTGACCTGCCGCTCAGAGTGCCGTCTCGTACCACGCCGACATCTCGTCGCCGTACCCGACTCGTGCCCGCGCCCGGATGTCCTCTGGGACGCTCGGGTACGACGCCACGCCGGTGAACAACAGCTGGAGTGTCAGCCGCTTCCGCTCGCCGGAGAGCCGCACCGTCCGCGATTCGCGCGCCGCCGTCTCGTCGACAGAAACCTCGCCCTCGACCGTCAACTCGGTCGGTTCCGTCCGGTCGACGTACACCTCCACCGCGAGATTCACGTTCCCGCCGTCGGGCTGGGCCCCGATGCTCGTCACCAGCAGGTCCTCGGGCCCCTGGGTCGACGGCTGGTCGTCGCCGAACTCCAGACACCCGGAGAGCGCCGCGCACGTTCCGAGGCCCGACGCCCGACGGAGGAATCGACGACGGTTCATTAGGTACTGACAGTTCGATGAGACGGGTGAAAAACCCGCGGCTCGGTTCGAGATTCGAGTCGAATCGCGAGTGGTCGATGATGGAGACGAAGAACCCACCCAGCCGGCCGGCGCGCGCTGGCAAGCGTGCTGAACGAAGTGAAGCCGCGAGCCAGCATTGTGCGAGGGACGACCGGAGTAGAACGGAGCAACGCGGAGTGAGACGGAGGAAGTCGGCTGGGGAGGGCGTGGTGCGGTCGCGGTGCTGTGCGGTGGCGGGTGCGGGTGCGGTTCCATCGTAATCAGCGCGAGTGACCTGCTCGTCGTCACTGCCACCCTCGAAACGACCACCCACCACACAGCCAGCAACGACGCCCGAACACCACACAACCCGCGACGACGCCCGAACACCCCACAACCCGCGACGACGGAACCCGTCACGCTTTAACCACCCCACACCGAATCCACGGCCAATGACTGCGCAGGCTGTGCAGCCGGACGAACTCGCGGCCGTCATTGGGCTCGAGGTCCACGTCCAGCTCGAAACGGCGACGAAGATCTTCTGTGGCTGTCCGACGGAACCGACGGAAGAACCGAACACGAACGTCTGTCCCGTCTGCCTCGGTCTGCCCGGGTCCCTGCCCGTCCTCAACGAGGGCGCGGTCGAGGCCGCCGTGAAGGTCGGCAAGGCCATCGACGCGGACATCCCCGAGGAGACCCGGTTCCACCGGAAGAACTACTACTACCCCGACCTGCCGAAGAACTTCCAGATCACCCAGTACGACGAGCCTATCTGTAAGGACGGCACGCTGGAGATCTCCGTGGAGGGCGAGCGCAAGTCCATCCGCATCCGCCGCGCCCACCTCGAGGAGGACCCCGGCAGCCTCCAGCACGTCGGCGGCGACATCGACAGCGCGGAGTACACCAAGGTGAACTACAACCGCGCCGGCACGCCCCTGATGGAGATCGTCACGAAGCCGGACTTCCGCAGCCCCGCCGAGGCCCGAACCTTCCTCGCGAAACTCACGGAGGTCCTCGAGTACCTCGGCGTGTTCGACAGCCAGCGTGACGGCAGCCTGCGCGTCGACGCGAACCTCTCCATCGTCCCGGCCGAGGAGATCGCCGAGGACGGTACCATCAGCGAAGAGGTGCTCGAGAACGCGAACCGCACCGAGGTCAAGAACATCTCCAGCCACAAGGGCGCGGAGAAGGCACTGGCCTACGAGCGCAACCGCCAGAAGAATCTGGTCCAGCGCGGCAAGGCCGTCGCCCAGGAGACCCGCCACTTCAACGAGACCCACGGCACCACGGTCTCCATGCGCTCGAAGGAGGAGGAGAAGGACTACCGCTACTTCGAGGAGGCCGACCTCCCGCCGCTGCAGGTCTCACACTGGAAGGAGGAGATTCCGATTCCGGAACTCCCCGACGCCCGCCGCAAGCGCTTCCAGGAGGAGTACGACCTCGACCTCGAATCCGCCTCCAAACTGACGAGCACGAAGCAGGTCGCAGACTTCTACGAGGACGTCGCCGAGCAGTTCGACCCCGACCTCGCCGCGACGTGGGTCGCCGACAACCTGCTGGGCGAACTCAACTACCGCGACATGGAGATCACCGACGTGGCCCACCGACTCGACGAGTTCACCCGACTGGTCGAACTCGTCGCCGAGGACGAGATCACCACGAAGAACGCCGAGGAGATCGTTCTCAGGAGTATGCTCGACGACGGCGATGCACCGGACGACATCGTCGACCGCGAGGGCCTCGGCAAGACCGGCGAGGACGAGGTCGCGACCGCGGTACAGGAGGCCATCGACGAGAACCCCGAGGCCGTCTCTGACTACTACGACGGCGAAGGCGGCGCGCTCAACTTCCTCGTCGGCCAGGTCATGCAGAAGACGCAGGGCTCTGCTGACCCGGGTACCGTGAACGAGAAGCTGCGGGCCGCGCTGGACGAGTAACACCGACTGGAACGCTGTTTCCTTCTACGCCCGTCGCCGGAGGGGCGGCCGACACCTCAAAAAAGCGCCAGAAAACCCCTGGCGAGGAAGTAGAGTGGCAAGCCAAGCACGACTGCGAGGGCAACGAACACGACGATTTCCAGTCCCCCACCAGCGTTTCCCGAACTCGTCTGGAGGAATATCGCCGCCACGAACCACAACGTCAGCGCCTGATAGAATTCTGACCGATTCATTCGTTCCCTGGTAGCGGTCCAGAATGTAAACCGGTTCTGGTCGGTTCTCACAGGGGGTAGCGTAGCCGGATGAAGTGACTGTAGCCCCCGGCTGGTTACCTAATTCCTATCAGTATCACTCGATTCAGCTGTCAGTCGGCCGTTGACCGATGTTAATTTATCGAGCCATAACACTTACACGAACCTCCGCGAGTGTGGTCGTATGCGCGCTCGTGTCGGGAGAGTAATACTACGGCTGGCCCTGGTGATGGCTGTCGGGTTCTGGGGTTTTCTCGGACTGGTCTATCTCATCGGTTTCTCTGTCGCTGACTCGTACGGACCGCCGACTTTCCCACACCACAGGTTCTACCATCGACTCGACATCGGGTTGCACGTACTCGCATCGAAAAGTTGGCTGCCACTCCTCTTCCTCGGGGTGTGTCTGCTCGGGGTCGGGTACGTCAGCTACCGTCGAAACGTGTTGCTTCCGAATTATGACCTGGTCGTTGGTTCAAGGCAACTGACCACGCTACCCGGGATCAATGTAACCAAAGTAACCGAACGAATTCCAAACTGGCTGTCGCGAGCATCCCGAGCATTCGCAACAGCCCTCGGCTTCTCCTGGCTCGCCGTCCTTCTCGTCGTGGTCGTCGCATTGCTCCTTGGACCAGCCCCCATCGCGCAGGACACACACACGGTTTCGGCCGATGACCCGGCCGCAGAGCTAGCCGCAGATGCCATCGCCGATATCCAGACTCGTCGACACACGACCGAGGTCTGGATTCACAAGTCGGAACCATCGGAAGAGTTCGAACGACAAGGAATCTGGTATCGTGTCGTCAAATCTACTCCAGATGGATCGACCGGACGGGTCGAGCTATGGCCGGGAATCCTCCGAGAAAATACGACCCCCGCGGACCCCGGGTACGCGTACTACGCCGACGTACCGTTCTACTGGACGCGAGGGGCCGATGGGGACTGGCGTCGGGTCGAATATTCGACCAGTGTTCAAGTAGCCGAAATCTTCCAGGACGACGTGGGTAGCGTGCGACCGGCGGTCCTCCGGGAAGCAAACGCGAGCATGACCGCAAAGAACTCCTCGATGGTGACGGTCCGATACACTGACCCGGCCATCATTGAGGGATTCAGTCTCGAAGTCGGCGAGAACGACAGCGGGTACGTCCTGCTTTCGATTGCGATAGATGAGAAACCACACCTGCAACGCGTCGAGGTTCAGGTATCCAGTAATCAGTTCGTTTCACGGCGTGTCTTTCGCGTGTCCGAGGTCGACACCGCCACCGTCGAAACCCCCGACCACGTCCCCGCCACCACCGAACGACTCGTCTGGCGGGCAGAACACGGCCTCGACAGGATGGCGTCGTGGGTGGGCCTCTGACCCTGTCTTCCTCGCAACCCGACCAGTAGCCCACCCTGACTGTCCCCCTCGCCAACTGCTTTCGTCTGGCCGACACGTTCTTCACAGTACACGCGAATTGCAGAGCCATGCCGACCGGCAGGCAAAGCCCCATCAGGGTTCTCCACGTCGACGACGACGAGGGGTTCCTGTCGCTCACAAGACGGACACTCACCCGCGAGTTCGACCAGCTGACGGTCGAGTCGACGACCGACCCGGACGCCGCGCTTCGCGAACTCGACAGTGCGGACTGCGTCGTCAGCGACTACCGTATGCCGGCGATGGACGGCCTCGCCCTGTTCGAGGCGGTCCGCGAACGCGACCCCGACCTCCCGTTCGTCCTGTTCACCGGGAAGGGGTCGGAGGACGTGGCGAGCGAGGCGCTGTCGACGGGTATCACGGATTACGTCCGCAAGGACGCCAGTTCGGACCAGTTCGAACTCCTCGCGAACCGCATCGAGCAGGCCGTCGCGACCGCCGAGCGCGAGCGCGAACTCCGCGAGGAGCGCGAACGCTTCGCGGCGCTGTTCGACAACATCCCCGAGCCGACCGTCGCCTACGAGCTCCGCGACGGTGACGAACCGTACGTCACCGACGTGAACCCGGCGTTCGAGCGGGCGTTCGGGTATCCTACCGAGGATATTCGTGACGAGCCCCTCGACGAGTTCGTCGTCCCGGAGGACTGCACGTCGGAGGCGGCATTCCTGAACGAACAGGTCGCCAAGGGCGAACCGCTCGACGCGGAGGTGACGCGGCTGACGGCCGACGGCGAGCGCCAGTTCCTCCTGCGTGACGTACCGAACGAACACGAGAACGGGACGCAGTACGGCTACGCCATCTACACCGACATCACGGATCAGCGCGAACGGGAGCAGGCGCTGGAGGCGAGCCGGGCACAACTCGAACGCCAGAACGAGCGCCTGGAGGCGTTCGCGGGCGTGGTGAGTCACGACCTTCGGAATCCGCTCTCGGTCGCGACGAGCCACGCCGACCTGCTCGCCGAGACGGGCGAGGTGGACCGAATCGAGCACGTGCAGGACGCCCTGGGGCGGATGGACGAACTCGTCCAGGACCTGCTCGCGCTCGCCCAGCACGGGACCGCGGTCCAGCAACTCGGCCTGCACGACCTCGAAACGCTCGCGGTCAGGGGCTGGAGTTCGGTCGAAACGCGGAACGCGACGCTTTCGGTCGAATGCGAGGGAGCCATCCGGGCCGACGATAGCCGGGTGCAGCAGTTGCTGGAGAACCTCTTTCGCAATTCGGTCGAACATGGGTCGACGGACGACGGCGCACTCACCATCCGCGTCGGCTTCTGTGACGGGGACGGCTTCTTCGTCGCCGACGACGGCGAGGGTATCCCGGCCGACCGTCGCGACGAGGTGTTCGACCACGGCGTCTCGACGGCCCCCGACGGCTCCGGGTTCGGGCTCGCCATCGTGGAGTCCATCGCGGACGCCCACGACTGGACGGTCGCGGTCGCCGAGAGCGAGTCCGGCGGGGCGCGCATCGAGGTCCGGGGGGTCGACGTGGTCCGGACGGCTCGACGGGAGACGTGACACCTCTCGCGCCCGCACTCACCCGCGCGCAGCCGCGCCTTGTCCCCGTGCTGTCTATCGATTTTCGGCCCCGAAACCTTTAGAACGACCTCCGACCTATCCACCGCCAATGACCGACCGAAGGGCCGGGGGTGACCCATGGAGCTGATAATCACAGAGAAGGACAACGCGGCGCGACGCATCGCCGACATCCTGAGCGGTGAGTCCGCCAGCGCCGAGCGCGAGAACGGCGTCAACGTCTACAAGTGGGGTGGCAAGCGCTGCGTAGGGCTGTCTGGCCACGTCGTCGGCGTGGACTTCCCGCCGGAGTACAACGACTGGCGCGACGTGGAGCCACACGAACTCATCGACGCGAGCATCCAGAAGACGCCGACGAAGGAGAACATCGTCGCGACGCTGCGCCTGCTCTCGCGCAAGGCCGACCGCGTCACCATCGCGACTGACTACGACCGCGAGGGTGAACTCATCGGGAAGGAGGCGTACGAACTCGTCCGCGAGGTGAACGACGACGTCCCCATCGACCGGGTCCGGTTCTCCTCCATCACCCAGCGCGAGGTGACCGAGGCGTTCGACAACCCGGACGACCTCGACTTCGACCTCGCGGCGGCGGGTGAGGCCCGCCAGATCATCGACCTCGTGTGGGGGGCCGCGTTGACTCGCTATCTCTCGCTCGCCGCCCGCCAGCTCGGTGACGACTTCATCTCGGTCGGGCGCGTGCAGTCGCCGACCCTGAAGCTCATCGTCGACCGCGAGCGCGAGATCGAGGCGTTCGACCCCGAGGACTACTGGGAGCTGTTCGCCGACCTCCAGAAGGACGACGAGGAGTTCGAGGCGCAGTACTACTACCTCGACGAGGACGACAACGAGGCCGAGCGCGTCTGGGACGAGGAAAGCGCCGAGTCGGTGTACGCCGCCCTGCAGGACGCGAGCGCGGCGACAGTCTCGGACGTGGACCGGCGTACCCGGACCGACACGCCCCCGGCCCCGTTCAACACCACGCAGTTCATCCGGGCGGCGAGTTCGCTGGGCTACTCCGCCAAGCGCGCCATGAGCATCGCGGAGGACCTCTACACCGCCGGGTTCATCACCTACCCGAGAACGGACAATACGGTGTACCCGGACGACCTCGACCCCGAGGAACTGCTCGACGACTTCGTCGGGCACTCCGAACTCGGCGAGTCTGCCGAGGACCTGCTCGACCTCGAGGACATCGAACCGACCCGCGGCGAGAACGAGACGACCGACCACCCGCCCATCCACCCGACCGGCGAGATTCCGGTCCGCGGAAGCGACGTGGACGACGACGAGTGGGAGGTGTACGAACTCGTGGTCCGGCGCTTCTACGCGACCTGTGCCGAGCCTGCGAAGTGGGAACACCTCAAGGTCGTCGCCGAAATCGGCGAGCACCTGCTCAAGGCGAACGGGAAGCGCCTCGTCGACGCCGGCTACCACGCCGTCTACCCGTACTACAACACCTCCGAAAACCACGTCCCCGACGTGACCGTCGGCGAGGACCTGGCGTTGGGCGAGGTTCGGTTCGAGGCGAAACAGACCCAGCCGCCCCGCCGGTACGGCCAGTCCCGCCTCATCGAGACGATGGAGAAGATGGGCATCGGGACGAAGGCGACCCGCCACGAGACCCTGGAGAAGCTGTACGACCGGGGCTACGTCGAGAGCGACCCGCCGCGGCCCACCCAGCTCGCGAAGGCCGTGGTGGAGGCCGCCGAGAACTACGCCGACCACATCGTCAGCGAGGAGATGACGGCCCAGCTGGAGAAGGACATGGACCGCATCGCCGCGGGTGAGGCCTCCCTCGAGGACGTGACCGGCGAGTCCCGCGAGATGCTCGAACAGGTGTTCGCGGCGCTGCGTGACTCCCGCGAGGAGATCGGCGACCACCTCCAGAAGAGTTTGAAGGCCGACAAACAGCTCGGCCCCTGCCCCGAGTCCGGCCACCAGCTGCTGGTCCGGCGCTCACGGCGCGGCTCGTACTTCGTCGGCTGTGACGGCTACCCGGACTGCGAGTTCACGCTCCCGCTCCCCTCGACGGGCAAGCCGCTCATCATGGACGAGACCTGCGAGGAGCACGAGATGCACGAGGTGAAGATGCTCGCGGGTCGCCAGACGTTCGTCCACGGCTGCCCGATGTGCAAGGCCGACGCCGCGGGCGAGGGCCCCGCAGTCGGGCCGTGTCCGGACTGCGGTGAGGAACACGAGGGCGAACTGCGCGTGAAGACCCTGCGCAACGGCTCCCGGCTCGTCGGCTGTTCGCGCTACCCCGACTGCGACTACTCGGTGCCCCTGCCCCGCCGCGGGAGCGTCGTGGTCATCGAGGACGAGGTCTGTGACGAGCACGACGCGTTCTCCATCCACGTGGAGTACGAGGATTCGGACCGCGACCCGTGGGAACTGGGCTGTCCCATCTGCAACTACCGCGAGTACCAGGCCCGAGAGAGCGACTCGGGGACCGACCTCGAAGCCCTCGAGGGCATCGGCACGAAGACCGCCGAGAAGCTCAAGGAGGCCGGTATCGAGAGCGTCGACGACCTGAAGGAGGCCGACCCCGACGAGGTCGCGGGCTCCGTCCAGGGCATCAGTGCGGACCGCGTGCGGAGCTGGCAGGCGAACGCCTGAGCCGGCTCAGTAACTCGTTTCTGCGGATTCGTTGTCCGGGATACCGAACGACGCCGTGATGGACCCCTGTTCGACTTTCACGAAGGGGTCGACGACCGCGAAGGCCGCGGCGTCCTCGGGCAGCGTCGGCCGGTCACCGACCGCGACGCGAAGCTCGCCGTCGTAGGTGCTCCCGACCACGTAGAGGTACATCGTCTCGCCGGGGTCGACCGACTCGGGTACCGTCACGTTTCCGAGTTCCTGCGAGTACAGCGAGAGGGTGACGTTCGTCCCTGCCGCGAGCGCGTCGTCGCCGGTGTTTTTCGCGACCAGCAGGCGGTCGGTGCTGGTCTGTGGGTCCGGTTCCGCGGTCGAAACCGCGAGTCGGGGGACCTCGCCGAGCCAGTCCGGGCGCTCGACCGACGCCACGTCGGTCTGGAGGTCGAAGTCCGCCCGGAGTGCCGGCGTGTCTGCACCCTCGTCGTACAGTTCGAGGTCCATCGCGGTCACCGTCCCCTCCGGGGTGACCAGCACGGTGCCGGACATGTCTGCGAACCGGCCGCCGCCGAAGAACTGCGAGAGTTGGAACCCGGAGACGTTCTCGTTGTTCACACCGGTCGCGCGCAACCGGACGTAGCGCTGGCCGTCGCGCTCGACCGTCCCGTCGACCGCGAACTCGCCGTACTCCAGCAGGAAGTTGGGGTAGCCCTCGGCGAACGCGAGGACGTAGAGCGGGCCGATTCCGTCGAGGCCGGCGTGGGAGTAGTAGCTGCGTTGGGCCGAGGTCGTGTTCCAGACCGCGCTCACGTTCCCGTCGTCGCCCATCCAGGCATGCGTCTCGGTGTCGCCGCCCGCCAGGACGCCCCGGGCTCGTGGGCCATCGCTGTGGAGCCGGATCACGCGCTCGCCGCCGGAGCGGTTCGCGAGCGTGAGGACGTGCCGGTAGCCGTCGTCGTCGTCGTTCACGTTCTCGGTGTGAGCCTGCCAGAGTGTCGTCACGTCGGCGAGCCCGGAGTCGTTCACCCCTGGCGGGAGGAGGTCGGTCGAGACCGAGGGGGCGTTGGTCGTCTCGGTCGCTAGCGCCGGTGTCGTGGTCGGCGTCGCTGTCGCCTCGGTCTGTGTCACCGTCGTCGGTTCGGCCGTCGTCCCGGGCGCTGTCGTGTCGGTCGCCGTCGTCCCTGGGGCGCTCTGCATGGTGTTGCACCCCGCGAGCACGAGAAGCACGGCAAGCAGGAGGGCTTTCGTGGCCTGTCGCATGGTCCCGACCACAGGGCACCGGCGCAAAAGTGTTTCTCCAGCGACCAGTCAGTCGCCAGTGACTGCCGCCTCGACGATTTCGATCTCCTCGTCGGTCAGCCCGTACAGGTCGTAGACGATCTGGTCTATCGACTCGTCCGTCGTCGCTATCTGCTCGTCCAACTCGTCGGCGCGTTCGTTCGCCCGCAGGTACGCCTCGAACTCGTCGGCGATAGCGGCGGGGTCGGGCACCCGAATCGCGAGCAACCGGTCGGCGGGCGAGTTGGTCTTGCTGGCCTGGCGGCGGAACCCGGCGGTCCCGTCGCCTCGCGCGACCGCGGCTGGGACGACGGCTTCCACGAGCGCCGCGAGCCGGTCGTCGCAGTCGAGTCGGACCGCCGGTCGCAGGTCGGTCTCGACGAACCCCCAGCGGTCGGTCTCGGTGGTCGAGAACTCGGCTCCCGATTCCGCGAGACGGTACCGGGCAGTCGCCTGGAGTTCGACACCGGCGTCGGTGCGTTCGACGGCGACGCTGCCGATGCGGAGCCCGTCGTGGGTTCTCGTACTGGCTCCCAGTGGTCCCGTCGCGATGGGGACCGCACCGAGGGCGGCCAGGTCACGGCCGGCACTGTCGGCCGAGTCAGGCTCGTGGTCGAGCGCCAGTTCGGGCTGGACCGTCCGCCGGTCCAGCCGGGCGTCGTGAGCCTCCCTGGCGAGCGATTCGAGCCGGTCCAGGGCGTCCGGCGCGGGGTCGGCGGGGAGCGGAATCTCGCCGAAGAACATCGGTTTGCACCGGAGGTAGCCGCCGCTGACGTGGCTGCCGCCGTACACCTGCCTGAAGTACCAGTCGACAGGGGTCGCGTTCACGAGCGCGAGCAGAGCCCACACCGAGTACGGGGACGCCTCGCGTGGCCGGACCACGTAGCACGAGTTCAGGGCGTAGCGGCCGCGGTCGTCGTAGCCCGCCTCGGGCCCTTCGCTCACGTCCGGGACGAGCAGTTTCTCGCCCTCGAACAGCGCCGGTTCTCGGAGGTCGGCGTACTCGCCGTGCTCGCGGTCGACGAGGCCAGCGTCGTATCTGATGTGGCGGCCGCCCCACTCGACCAGGTACGGCGTGACCGCGTCGCCGCCGACGACCGGCTCGGTGTCGGGGCCGGGCTCGTCGACGAGCAGTTTCTCGCGGACGTTGCCCGTGTGGATGCCCTCCGTCATGGTCGCGTGGTCGCCGAAACGTTCCCCGACTGCGGAGAGCCGCGCGACGAGGTCGGCGGCATCGGCCGAGAGGTCGGTCGGGACGACCCGGTCGCCGAGGCGGTCCACGACGGTGCGCGGGACCGACACGCGCTCGGCGGCCGCGATGGTCGACTGGTCGGTCGGGTGGGCGACGGTGACGGCCTCGGTCGGCCCCGCGTCGGCCGCGAAGCGCAGGACGAGCGGGTAGACGTTGGCGTCGGGGAACACGCCCAGCGAGGACAGGTCGACGAGTTCGGTGAGGCGGTGCCGGTCCAGCAGGTCGTCGCGCAGGGGCCGGCCGTATCGCGTCGTCGTCCACTTGTTCGGGACGACGAGGCCGACGGTTTCGGCGAGGTCGCCCGCGCGCTCGACGAAGGGGATGTAGAGGTCGAACGCGCCGGTGACGGTCCGGTAGGTCGAGCGGAGATACGCCTTCAGGTCGGCGTCGATGTGCCGGCTCCGGACGTAGGGCGGGTTGCCGATGGCGGCGTCGAAGCGGCCGTGGCCGCCGGTCGACCTGTCGACCGCCAGCACGGTCGGGAAGGCCGCGGGCCAGTCGAGGGGGTCGGAACCGTCGGAACCGGCTGGTGGCTCCGGGCGCTCGCCTGCCGGCCCCGCCCCGACCAGCGAGTCGCCGACGACGAGGTGCTCGCGGAGGCTGGCGAGTGCGTCCGGGCTGGCGTCGGTCGCGAGCCAGCAGACGAGGGTCGCGAGGTCGACCGCGCGGGCGTCGAGGTCGACCCCGTACACCGCGTTCGCGACGAGCGCGTCGGCGAGTTCGTCGGGGTCGCGCCCGGTTTCGGCCGCAATCCGGTCCCGGAGCGCGGAGACCGCGCCCACGAGGAAGCGGCCACAGCCCATCGCGGGGTCGAGAATCGCGAGGTCGGCGAGGTCGCGCTCGCCCGCGACCACCGCATCGGCCAGCGGGGCGACCGTCTCGTCGACGACGTACTCGACGACCGGCAAGGGCGTGTAGTACGCGCCAGCAGCCTTGCGTCGCTCGGCGAGGACCGTCTCGTGGACCGTCCCGACGTGTCGCGGGTCGAGGCTGGCGAAGTCCCTCGGGTCGTCGGTGTCGCCGACGGTCCGGAGCGTCCGAATGGCCTCGGTGAGGGTGTCACCCTCGGGCCACGCGTCCAGCGGGAGCGGGTCGGTCTGGACCCGTGCCTCGATGGCTGCCCAGGCCGCGTCGAGGCGCGCCGCCAGTCCCGCCTCCGTCTCCCAGTCGACCGGCTCCGGGAGTCGGTTCCGGGCGTCGGCGAAACAGCAGACGAGGACCCGCGCGAGGGTCGTGTCGCCAGCGTCCCCGGCCGGCAGTCGGTCCCGTGCCGCGAGGGCGTCCGCTCGTAATCGCGCGACGGGACCGGGCGCAGGAGCCATGTCTCTGCTGCAACAACGGCCGCTGGCGATGTCAATCTCCGGGTCGCGGTTTTCGAAGGGATTTTAGCCGGTCACGAGGTTCGTCCCCGTATGAGCCGACCGTGGGAGGACTGGAATCACATCCTCAAACTCGACCCCGACAAGGAGCTGCCCGACGGGATCACCTACGAGGACGTGTGCGCGACGGGCACCGACGCCATCGAGATCGGTGGAACACTCGGGATGACCGAAGAGAAGGTCGCAGAGGTCATCGACGCCTGCGCCGAGTACGACGTCCCGCTGTACCAGGAACCGAGCATGCCGAACGTCGTCGTCGACTCCGACGACCTCGACGGCTACCTCGTCCCGACGGTGTTCAACGCCGGCGACGTGTTCTGGGTGACCGGCGCACACAAGGAGTGGCTGCGCATCGACGACTTCGACTGGGACAAGACGACGACCGAGGCCTACATCGTGCTCAACGACGAGGCGAGCGTCGCCGAGTACACCGAGGCGGAGTGTGACCTCCGCGCGGACGACGTGGCCGCCTACGCCGAGATCGCAGAGCGCATGTTCGGCCAGGAGATCGTCTACATCGAGTACTCGGGCACCTTCGGCGACACCGAGAAGGTTGCCGCCGCACAGGAAGCCCTCGGCGACGCCACCCTCTTCTACGGCGGTGGCGTCCACGACTACGAGTCCGCGAACACGATGGCCCAGCACGCCGACGTGGTCGTCGTCGGTGACCTCGTCCACGACGAAGGGGTCGAAGCCGTCGAGGCGACGGTCCGCGGTGCGAACGACGCCTGAGCCGCTTTCTGTTCGACCTCGAAGCGACACGGAGAACCACTGATAAACACCTTCGCCAGCCGCGCATTGGTACTAAGGGTCATGCTGTCCAAGCGGAGCTATGAGCGTCCGGGCCGAATTTGCGATTGGAACGGACGGGTTAGTTCTCGCTGAAACACTCCAGTCGTTCCCAGGTGTGAAGCTGGAGGTCGGACAGGTAGCCCGGACGCGGGAGGGGGCCCTGAAATGCGACCTCTGGGTGACCGGCGTCGAGACCGAGGCGTTCATCCAGGAACTCGGGGGCGATTCGACCGTCCGGTCGGCGAACCGCCTGAGCGAGGACGGTTCGTGGACACTCCTGTCTACCCAGGTCGTCGGCGACGATGTTCGGTCGCTGTACGCGGCGTTGATCGAGCTCGATGGCCAGTTGCTCTCGGCGACCTGCGAAGGGAACCAGTGGTTCGTCAGCTTCCGGTTCCCCGACCGGGACGCGCTCGGACGCTTCGAGGAACAGCTTCGCAACACCGAGCCGGCCGTCGCCGTCGAATCCGTCGACAGCGGGGGGAACAAGCGCGGTGAGCCCGACCCGGACGGTGCCGAACCCCTCTCGGACGAACAGCAAGAGGCACTGCAGGTCGCGCTCCGGGCCGGGTACTTCACCGTCCCCCGCCGGGCGAACCTCGGCGACGTGGCGGACGAACTCGGTATCTCGGGGCAGGCCGCCTCCGAGCGTCTGCGCCGGGGGCTGGTCCAGCTCGTCGAGACGCAGGTCGGCGAGCAGACCCGGAAGCACTGAAAACCTTTTCGGAGGCGTGCTGGCACGAAACGAAGTCATTTAAGATACAGCCTCCGGAATCACGCGGTATGGAGAACAGAACGTACACCGCGGACGTGGAACCCGGAACGACGGCGACCGTCGCCGGCTGGGTCCACGAAACCCGCGACCTCGGTGGTATCGCGTTCGTCATCGTCCGAGACAAGACAGGCAAGCTCCAGGTCAAGCTGGAGAAAGACGAGATGGACGAGGAGCTCGTCGAGACCGGCCTCGACGCCGCCCGCGAGTCCGTCGTCAAGGTCACCGGCTCGGTCAAGGAGGAGCCCCGCGCCCCGACCGGCTTCGAGCTCGTCCCCGAGTCCTTCGAGGTCGTCGCCCCGGCCGACCCGCAGCTCCCGCTCGACCCCTCCGGGAAGGTCGACGCCGAGCTTCCGACCCGCCTCGACAACCGCACCCTCGACCTCCGCAAGCCCGACGTGAAGGCCATCTTCGAGATCCGCTCGGAGGTCCTGCGCGCGGTCCGCGAGCACTTCCGCACCGTCGGCTGCACGGAGATCAACACGCCGAAGATCGTCGCCACGGGTACCGAGGGCGGCACCGAACTCTTCCCCATCTCCTACTTCGGTGAGGAGGCGTTCATGAACCAGTCGCCGCAGCTGTTCAAGCAGCTCATGGCGGGCTCCGGCCTGGAGAAGGTCTTCGAGATCGGCCCCATCTTCCGCGCCGAGGAACACAACACGCCGCGCCACCTGAACGAGGCGACCTCCATCGACTTCGAGGGCGCGTTCCACGACCACCACGACGCGATGGACGTCGTCGAGGGCGTCGTCAAGGCCGCCTACGAGGCCGTCTCCGAGAACTGCCAGGAGGAGCTCGAACTCCTCGACCTCGAGGACGAGTTCGACCTGCCCGACGGTGACTTCCCGCGTCTCACCTACGAGGAGGCCATCGAGCGCGTCAACGCGACCGGCGAACTCGACGAGATGCTCGTCTACGGTGACGACCTCTCCACCGAGGCCGAGCGCGCGCTCGGCGAGGACGTCGGCGAGCACTACTTCATCACGAACTGGCCCAGCGAGATCAAGCCGTTCTACATCAAGGACCTCGACGACGACCCCGAGACCTCGACCGGCTTCGACCTCATGCACCCGCGCATGGAACTCGTCTCCGGTGGCCAGCGTGAGCACCGCTACGACCACCTCGTCGAAGGCTTCGAGCAGCAGGGCCTGAACCCCGACGAGTTCGAGTACTACACGAAGATGTTCAAGTACGGCATGCCGCCGCACGCCGGCTGGGGCCTCGGTGGCGAGCGTCTGGTCATGACGATGCTCGGGCTCGACAACATCCGGGAGGCCGTTCTCTTCCCGCGCGACCGACAGCGTCTGTCGCCGTAGGAAGCGAGGTCGCGAAGCGACCTCGGAATCGCGAACGGCGAAGCCGTGAGCGACGACGACGCGACCCTGTCGACGGGAAGCACGAGCAAATCTTCGATTTGCGAGTGAATTCCCGCGAGACCGACTACACACGAGCCAGTGCTCGCGTAGCCAGAAACCGACTCGGTTCCTTTCTTCGCCGCCGCTACAGCAGGTAGACGGCCACAGTAGCCGCCGCCATACCGACCGTACTCGACCCGATGAGCGTCTTCACCTGCCTGACGGCGTCGGCCTGGTCGACACCCTCGTCGGGGGTGACCCAGTTGTCGCTGTTGTATGCCATCGAGGCGAGTGCAAGCGTGAGGATACCGCCGATGAGGAGGACGACGAGACCGCCGACGAGTGCTTCGACGCCGGCCAGCAGGCCGCCGAACGCGGCGACGAGTGCCGCAGTTACGACCGTCGTGACCAGGACCGTCGTCACTGCCCCGCCGGGGCCGCCTTCGGTCCCGACGACCAGCCGGGAACCGCCGGCGAGCACGCCCGCGAGGAGGGCGGCCACGGCGATGCCCGTCAGCTGTGAGATGACCATATCGAGCCCTCTCGGTCGTTCGATTTCAATCGTGCGGTCCCCGACCACGGCGAACACGAGATGATAACGATTTAACGCCCGCGTCGCCCACTCTCGCGATATGACCGACGAGGCGCGTGCGTTCGTCCCGGGGCACATCACCGGGTTCTTCAGCGCGCATCCGAACGCGGACGACCCGACGAAGGCGGGGTCACGAGGGGGTGGCCTCACCCTCACGGACGGCGTCGAGGTGACGGTCCGCCCGAGCACAGAGCCCGCGGTGACGCTGAACGGCGAGTCAATCGAGGTTGATTCGGTCGAGACCGTCCTGCGGACGCTCGATGCGGGGGCGACCGTCGAGGCCGAGACGCCCCTTCCCCTGGGAGCTGGTTTCGGTGTCTCCGGCGCGATGGCGCTCGGCACCGCCCTGGCGACGAACCAGGTGTTCAACCGGAAGCTCTCGGAGAACGAACTGGTGACCATCGCCCACGGTGCGGAGGTGCAGGCGGGGACCGGCCTCGGCGACGTGGTCGCACAGGCTCGCGGTGGCATCCCCATCCGGCTGGAGCCGGGTGGCCCGCAGCACAACCTGCTCGACGGCATCCCCGCGAGAGCGCGGGTGGAGTACCTGAACATCGGCCAGCTCTCGACCGCCGAGGTGCTCTCTGGCGACACCGACCAGCTCTCGGAAGCGGGGAAGAAGGCGCTCTCGCGCGTGGTGAAGGAGCCGACGCTGGCGAGTTTCATCTTCGCCTCGCGCCGGTTCGCCCGCGAGGCCGAGTTGCTCACGCCCGAGGTGACGACCGTCATCGAGGACGTCATCGAGGCGGGCGGGCAGGCGTCGATGGCGATGCTCGGGGAGACGGTGTTCGCGCTCGGGACCGGGCTGACGGACGCTGGCTACGATGCGTCGGTGTGTGCGACCCATCCCGCCGGCGCGATGCTGAAGTGAGATTTTCAGTCTGCTGAAAGCTTATTCCCGGCGGTACGCAACGTTCTGTCATGTACGACCGTCGTCAGGTCCTCGCCGCCAGTGGGACCCTTCTCACTGGCGTCGCGGGGTGCCTCTCCACCGACGACCAGGGCACCGGCACACGAACCACGACCAGGTCGACGGCGACCCCGACCACCGACCCGGAGACGGCGACGAGCACGGACGACACGACCAGTGACGACTCCACGACCGAGGAGGATACGGCCGAACTCCCGGACTGGGAGCACGACTGGTACCGCAGCTGGGACTACGACCACGCGCTCGGCATCGACCCGTTCGGGGGGACGGCGTACGTCACCCTGAGCGACGAGAGCGACGGGAACTCCGCGACCGTCGCGGTCGACCCGGCCGACGGGACGACGCTGTGGGAGACCGTCCACGACGGTGAGGCCGTCGGGATGTCCTACGTCAGGCACAACGAGGGCGACGACCAGTGGGGCGTCACCATCACCGACGAGACGGTGTTCAGCGTCAACGGACGCGCCGACCAGTTCGAGTGGACGACGCTACACGCGCTGAACCGGGAGACCGGTGCGCGCCGGTGGAAAGTCCGGCGCGAGCGCCTGCTCGGCGTCGTCGGTGTGTTCGCTGGGCGAGTGTTCGTGCTGGCACAGGACTTCTTCAAGCCGGAGCATTCCCACGACGAACCCGAGCCCCGGCCGACGAGCCTGCTCGCGCTCGACGCCGCAACCGGCGAGGTGCGCTGGGAGGAGACGGTCACGGCGGCCGAGGCGACGGCCACGGCCGACGCTGCGGGTGCGTACCTCCTCGCGGACGACCGGCTCCTGGCGTTCGCCCACGACGGGACCAGCCGCGGCGAGCAGGCGCTGGGGACGGCGGGGACCGACCTCGCGGCCGCCACGGGTGGTCGCTACGTGTTCTACCGGGACGGGTCGGGAGACCACATCGCCGGCTTCGCGCCGGACGCGAGTCTCGACTGGACCCGCAGCGTCGACCACGGTGACCATCTCGCCGTCGACGGGGTGCTGTACCTCAGCAAGCCGAGCGTGAGTTCGCTCGCGGCCGATGGAGCCATCCGCTGGCAGTCCGACGCCTTCGGCGGCGACTTCGTCGTGAGTCCCGACGGGAGCGTGCTGTATGGTCGGTCGGGCCGCCAGGCCGACGCTGTCACGGCCTTCGCGACCGATGACGGGACGGCGCGGTGGACGTTCGACCCGCCAGCCCAGAACGCCTGGCCGGCGGCTGCAACCGCCGGGACGGTCGTCACCGAGGCGCTCGCCGAACAGGGGTACACCCTGTACCCGGTCGACGCGGCGTCGGGCAAACCCTTGGCTCGGCTGACGGGTGTCCACTCGTTCGCGGTCGAAGGACTCGACGAGACCGTACTGGTCGCCGATGGGTCGGGGGGTGTTCGGGCGCTCCCGGCGATACCCTGAGACGGGCTGAAGTCGGTCCTGAGGGCTCACTGGCGCGTCCTGCGGAGGGCGCGCACGTGCGCCAGAGACCCCCACGAACCCCCGCCGATTTCTTGTTCGTGAACAGGGACGACAGGGGTCCCAGAGAGTGACAACGAAAAACCATAAGAAATTTTTTTATTCGAAACCGCCAGACGTGTCGGCCACAACAGTTAATACATAGACTGGGTTGTACGTTTTATTTTCCTAAAATTAGGCGTGAGTGCCGTTGAAGCATTTATTATAAATGGGGGATAGATTCGCGTGTGGGCATGTCGACGCATACCGAAGTGAGGAACAAGCTGTTCGGATTGTACGAACAATACGTGGGTGAGCCGGAGTCCGAACGAGAGGTCTATGGCTACTGGATATTCATCGCAGGCTATCTCGTCGGAATCGGCGGAATCATCTTCTACCTGCTCGGCCCGGCGATGATGCCGGGCGAGCAGTTCGGGCTTCAGGAGGTGACCTGGTCCATCGCAGCCCTCGGGCTCTCGCTCGGGCTGTTCGGAATCGTGTTGCTGTTACCAGTACGCAGGCGAGCGATACAGGCGTCCGTGGTCGGGCTCGGCGTCGCACTCGTGGGTGTGGCACTGTTCACGACCGTCTACCCCCAGGCCTGGGGGCCGGACGTCGCCACCGACAGGAGCCCGATGGTCATCGCGACGTACCTGACCGGCAACGCGGTGCTGGCCGGTGTGACGGCGCTGGTACCGGTGCTGACGGGTCGCAAGGGCTTCCTGGTGGAAGAGGAAGGGTACGGCGACCAGCCTCCCGTGATGGTTGGGGAGGCGATGCGGGGCGCACTGTTCGCCGTGTTCCGCAACGAGCGTGACGACTGGACCTGGCGCATCATCCAGCAGGACGCACTGGCGAGCAGCGAGGCGACGGCGACGACCCGTCCCGACGCCGAGGCGACGATCGACGGCGTGAAGACACAGATAGACGAGGCCGGCCTCCTCGAGATCACCACAGCCGCGTTCCGTCTGTACGAGAACGACAACGGCGAGTGGCGCTGGGTGCTGATGCGGGACGACGGGAGTGTCGTCGCCGAGGGCACCGACCTCTACGAGGACCGCGACATGACCGAGGAATCGGTCAGCTTCGTCAAGGAAGCCGGCGCGGGTGCCGACATCCTCGACATCGACGGGGCCGCGTTCAACTACACCGAGCGCGACAACCGCTGGACGTGGGAACTGCTCGACGCCGACCGCAACGACCTCGCGGAAGGCGTCGGCGACTTCCCGGACCACGACAACGCCGAGAGCGCCGCGATGCGCATGGCCGAGGAGTTCGGTGACGCACGCGCACTCGCCGTGGAGTCCATCGGTGTCGAACTCTCCGACAACGGCGGGACGTGGGACTGGCGGTTCGTCGACGGCGACGACGACCTGCTGGCGACCAGCACGGCCGACTTCGACACGCGCCGCAAGGCCGAGTCTGCCGTCGAGGACGTCCTGCCAGCGGTCGGCGACTCCTCCGTGACCGTCGCCGGAACGCCGACCTACGAACTGCACGAGACGAGCGAGGGCTGGCGCTGGCGGCTGGTCGACGCGACCGAGAGCGTCGTCGCCCGGAGCCACCAGACCTTCGACGACCGCGCCGCGAGCGAGCGCTCGACCGGCGAGGTCGCCCGGAACGTCGCCAGCGCGGACCTCGTCGACATCGACGGGGCCGAGTACGAGGTGTACCCCGGCGATTCGGCCGAGGACGCCTGGCACTGGCGGCTCGTCACCGAGGACCGCACCGTCCTCGCGGACTCGACGTTCGACCACATGTCCGAGGACGCGGCCAACGAGGCCATCGAGCGTGTGCGCGAACAGGCCGCAGAAGCCGACCTCATCGAGTTCGAGAACGCCGCGTTCCAAGTGTACGAGGCGGACGACGGCGAATGGCGCTGGCGGCTCATCGACGAGGACGGCGGCGTGATGGCCGACTCCGGCGCGGAGCACGACTCCCGCTCGGAGGCGACCGAGGCCATGATGACGCTGAAGCAGAAGGCACCCGACGCGGAGATGCTGGAGATCGACACCGCCGCGTTCGAGCTGTTCCGCAACGACGACGACATGTGGGGCTGGCGGCTCATCGACGAGGCCGGCCACATGGTCGCCGAGGGGCCGAAGCTCCACGACTCCCGTGGCGGCGCACGGACCTACCTCTCGCAGCTGAAGGACAACCTCGACGCCGACGTGCGGACGATGGACAACGCCATCTTCCAGGCGTACACCGACGACGGCGACTGGCTGTGGCGGTTCGTCCTCGTCGACGGCAGCGTGGCCGCCGACGGCGAATCCGCACACGCCACCCGCGACGACCTGAAGCAGACGGTCGGGCGTATCCGCGACGTCGCCTCGGAGGCTGACTCCTACGCCATCGGGCAGTTCGTCGTCCAGCTCGTCGGCGAGGACGACGACTGGCGCTGGCGGCTCCTCGACCGCGACCGCGACACGGTCGCCGAGAGCGCCCGCGCCTACGAGACCGAACAGGCCGTCAAGGACGTCGTCATGACCATCCAGAACGACGCGGCAGACGCCCCCGTGTTCTCCATCGAGTCGGCGGTCATCTGGCTCACCCGGGAGGACCGCGGCTGGCGCTGGACCCTCAGCACCGAGGACCGCGAGGTGCTCGCGCAGGGGACGAACTACTTCGGCCGCAAGAGCGACCTGGAGGACCACGTCGAGGACCTCCGCCGGCTCGCACCGCAGGCCGGCCGCGTCGACTTCGGGGACGCCTCCTACGAGCTGTTCCGCGAGGGCGACAACTGGTTCTGGCGGCTGCTCGACTCGTCCCAGCAGGTCGTCTCGACCGGCGCTGGCGCGTTCGACAGTCGTGACGAAGCACGCGAGACCGTCGAGAGCGTGCGCGACCTCGTCAGCGCGGCGAGCGTCATCGAGATCGACGACGCCGCCTTCGAACTGCACATGCAGGACGGCGGCTGGATCTGGCGGCTCGTGGACGAGGGCGGCGAGTCCCTCGCCGAGAGCATCGAACCCCACGAGAGCCGGACCGAGGCGCGCGAACAGATGAACCTCGTGAAGGAGCACGCCCCCGAGGGCTGGGTCTCGTTCACCGAGTAACGGTTCCGGAGGTATTTTTTCGTCCGTGTCGTATCGCGCCGTATGAGTGACCACGTCGAGGTACCCGAGAGCCACCCGCGGTACCTGTCGTTGCTGACGCGGCACCGCATCGAGGCGGGTGTCGACAAGGGCATCACGAGCAAGCAGGGCCTCATCGCGGAGGGCCGCGGCGAGGCGTTCGACTACCTGCTCGGCGAGGAGACCATCCCGAGCGCGGACGCCGCCGAGCGCGCCGCCGCCGCGCACCTCCTGCTGGCCCGGCACCCGGTGCTGTCGGTCAACGGGAACGTCGCCGCGCTCTGCCCCGAGGAGATGGTCGAACTGGCCGAAGCGACCGGCGCAGACCTGGAGGTGAACCTGTTCAACCGTACTCCCGAGCGGATGCAAGCCATCGCCGACCACCTGCGCGAGCACGGCGCCGAGGGCGTAAAGGGGTTGACCGCCGACGCCCGCATTCCCGGCCTCGAACACGAGCGCGCCAAGGTCGATGCCGATGGCATCTACGACGCCGACGTGGTGCTGGTCCCCCTCGAGGACGGCGACCGCGCAGAGGCGCTGGCGGAGATGGGCAAGACCGAGATCGTAATCGACCTCAATCCCGGCTCTCGCTCGCCCCGGATGGCCGCCGTGCCCATCATCGACAACATCATGCGGGCGATTCCGAACATCACCGAGCACGCCCGCGAGCTGGCGGACGCGAGCGAGGAAGAGTTGCGAGACATCGTCGAATCGTTCGACCGCGAGGCGGCACTCGAAGAGGCTGAGGCGGCGATCCGGAACGGGAGCTTCGACTGAGACGGTCCCGACCGGCGATTCCTCGTTCTACCGCGCTTCGACCGTCATCCAGACCGGGTGCTTCGGGCGAGTCGTGACCGCGGTCTCCACCGCGAACCGCGTCTCGGGGTCGAGTTCGAGGTGGAAGTTCTGGTAGAGGCACGCGAGCACGAGCGTCAGCTCCATCAGCGCGAAGCGTTCGCCCACACAGCGACGCGGACCGGCACCGAACGGGAAGTACGCCAGCCGCGGCAGTGAATCACGGAACTCGGCGGTCCATCGCTCCGGGCGGAACGCCTCGGGGTCGTCGTACCAGCGTGGGTCGCGGTGGACGACCCAGGGCGGCGTCGAGACCGTCGCGCCTGGCGGGATGTGGTAGCCCTGGATCTCGACATCGTCGACAGGTTCGCGGTGGATGTCGTTCGCGGGCGGGTACAGCCGCAGCGCCTCTGTTATGACCTGTTCCGTGTACGTGAGGTTCCCCATCGTGGCCAGCGACGGTCGGTCGCCGGCGAGTTCGCGCTCGAGTTCCTCGACGAGTTTCGCCTCGACATCGGGGTGCGTCGCCAGCAGGTAGCAGGTGAACGTCAGGGCCTGCGCGGTCGTCTCGTGCCCCGCGAAGAGGAAGGTCATCACCTCGGCCCGGAGCTGGTCGGGGTCCATCGGCTCGTCGTCGGTGAGTTCGGCAGCGAGGAGTCGTGACACCACGTCGTCGCCGTCCGGGGTAGCCCGGCGCTCGTCGATGATGTCGTCCACGAGGGACTCCAGTTCGGTCAGTGCTCTGCTGAACCGACGGTTCCCCGGCGTCGGTGCCCACTCCGGGAGGAGGTGATACCAGACGCTGCCGAGGCGACCCAGGACAGCGTCGAGGCTCCAGCCGAGGTCCTCGATCTCTGACTCGATGTCGACGCCGAGGAGCGCCCGGGCGACGATGTCGAGCGTCAGTTTGCGCATCTCCTCGCCGAGGTTGCGTCGCTCCCCCGGCGTCCAGGTCGCGAGTCGTCGGTCGATGGCGTCGACCATCAGGTCGCTGTAGACCGCAATCTGGGCAGGGTGGAACGCCGGCTGGATACGCCGTCGTTGTTCGCGCCAGAGGTCGCCGTCGCTGGTGAACAGCCCATCGCCAGCGACCGAACCGAGGACGGCTTTCGTCAGGTGGCTCTTGGTGAACTGCTCGTTGTTCGTCACGAGCACCGACTCGATGTCGTCGGGGTGGTTGAGCTGATAGATGGGCTCGGTCAGGAAGTCGTAGTAGACGACGTCACCGTAGCGATGCCGGTTCTCGACGAGGAAGTCGAGCGCGCGTCGCGATTCGAGGGCGTTCCCGATGACGGGCATCCCGGACGGACCGGGTGGTTTGGCGGGTTCGGTGGTGGTTCTCATGAGCGCAGGGCTGTCACTACCGTATCTATCGCGTCGCTGAAGGATATCTCTCGTGCTGGGAGCGTGACCCCATCTACGACCGCGACGGAACCTGCGTGTAGATGAGAGGGCTGTGATTCGGGACGACAGCTTCGGCTGAAGAGACCCCGCCGAAGTCGAGCTTTCGAATATCAAGTTATTTGTCAGTCATCCAATAGCGTTTACTCGAACGATGGTTCCCACAGACGACCCGGCGGCGACGGTCCGGACCTTCGCAACACGATTCGTCGAGCAGTCGTTCGCAGAGGCGGTGGCCCTCCTCACCGCGGACGGACGAGAGAGTGTGGCCGAATCCTTCCCCGAGGAGTTCCAGCAGGGGGAACTCGACGCCGAAGACGCCCTCGAACAGTACTGGTGGGGGCTGTTCAGCCAGTACGGCGAGTTCGAGGGTGTGCGCGAGGTGACCATTGACAGCACCGACGTGACCGTCGAGTTCGCGTTCGAGAACGGGACCGAGACGGCGACCCTCGAACTCGACAGCGAGGACGACGGCATCACTGGCTTCTCGTTCTCCCCCGAGTACGCGGTCCCAGACTACGTCGACGAGAGCGCGTTCGCTGAACGCGACGTGACCGTCGACGCCGGGGATGTCGACCTCGATGGCATCCTCGTCGTTCCCGAAGGGACCGGCCCGTTCCCGGGTGTGCTGCTCGTCCACGGCGCGGGTATCCACGACCCGGACGGGACCGCCGGGAACTCGAAGCTTCTCAAAGACCTCGCGTGGGGTCTCGCCAGCGAAGGTATCGCCACGCTCCGGTACGAGAAACGTCTCAACGACCACGAGGTCGACGACGAGGACTACACGCTCGACAGGGTCGTCACCGACGACGCGGTCGCCGCCCTCTCGGAACTCGCCGCGGCGGATGAGGTCGACGAGGACGCCGTCTTCGTCGCGGGGCACAGCCAGGGCGGGATGACCGCCCCGCGAATCGCCGCCCGACACGGGAACGTCGCCGGTATCGTGAACCTCGACGGGCCCGCCGACCCGCCCCTCGACCCGGAGGATGCCGACATCATCCGGTACGAGTTCGAGCGAGACGGCGACCTCGACGAGGAGCAAGCGGCCCAGCTCGAAGACGACCGCGAGACGCTCCGGCGTATCGCCGCGGGCGACTTCGAGGACGACGAGACCCTGCATGGAAGACCCGGGACGTGGCATCGAAGCGTGCAAGACTGCGACCCCGCAGGCACCGCCAGCGACCTGGGCCGCCCCGTGTTCGTCATGAAGACGTGCCGGGCCGACGAGGAGACCCAGCCAGAACTCGTCGAGTTCATGCGCAAGGGATTCCGGGAGTGGCAGGACGCGGACCTTCCGGCCGGCAGCCGGGTCGAACTGTACGAGGGTGTCGACCACTACTTCCAGGCCGGACCGACGCCGACGACGATGGACTCGCTCTACTTCGGCGGGAACGTGGCGGACTACGTCGTCGCGGAGCTCGCGGCGTGGATCCACGAGACGAAACCGCAGTAAGAGGGACGGCGAGGAACCGGCGTGTGCCGGCGACGAGCCGGGAGACGATGGCGGAGACCGACCTCAGCAGCCGCCACCGCACCAGTCGGGACGGTCGATGAGTTCGCCGTCGAAGTACGCGTCGATGCCGTGGTTGTACTCGTTGATGGTCAGGTCGTCGGGACTGCTCGCCCCGTCGTTCCACTTGAAGACGTCGTAGCCCTCGGCGAGCCAGCCTGTCGAGACGTAGCTCTCCAGGCGCTTGCCATTCTGGTCCCAGAGGTCGCTAGCCTCGACGTTCTCGGTGGCCCGTGCGGACGGGGCGGGCATCCAGCATCGGAACGCGCCGCCACTGCCGTCGGTCTCGACCCTGATGCGATGGTCGTACCCGGCCTCTACTCTTGTCGTGAGGAGTCCGGCACCAGCAAGGGCACTGACGGCCATGCCCGACTTCTTGAGCACACTTCGCCTCGATTGGTGAGTACCATCAGATTGCATCCGGTGTCGAGGTTCCGGGGAGCGAGTAGTAAATATACCTTTTCCGACACCCAAATAACAGTCCACGGGGGAGAGAACAGCAATCCTGAAGTACGCCCTGTGCCCACTTTTCGTCTTCCGGGCTGGTACACCGACCTGCACCCACCCGAAAAATTACTCATCTCTGTCATTATTCGGCCACGCGTCGCTTCGTAGCTGTTCCAGTGAGTTTCTGATGGGTGCGGTCGTTCCCAGTGTGGTACCCAACGAGTGACGCCCAACGTTCTTGTCCTCCGGGTGCCAACAGTTCTCATGGTCCGATACACGGCTGGCAACGACCACGGCGCGGCAGTGCTCTCGCGCGCCGGGTACGCGGTGGATTCGGGTGATGGGCCGACCCTCGGCACCCCACAGTCCGACAGCACGCAGTTCTTCCGAACCGACCGACCGGTGGTCGTCGAATCACTCGCACCCGAGGAAGTCGGTGCAGAAACGCTGGTTCCGCGGTTCGCGAACGCGCTCGCCCGGGAACAGAACGTCCTGTTCGTCGTCCCGACCGAATCTCAGGTCGGGGCGGCACTGCACGTCCTCGACGCACCCTACTGCGTCGCGGCAGAGACCGACACCCGGTGTCGCACGTTCTTCAACGGGCCGGACCGCGTCCCGTTGTCGAACGGGCGCTACGCGCTGGCGCAGGCCGACGAGTACGTCTGGCGGGAGCTCGACCCCGAGGAGTCCGAACTGGAGGGGAGAACCGGCTCCGACCGCAAGGAGGTCGTCCTGACCGGCGACGGCGAGACCGTCGCGCTGTTCACCGACGTCGATGGGCTCTCGTGTCCCTCGCCCTCGGCGTTCCCGTTCTCGTACGGACGCGGCCACGACAAGCAGTTCCACGTCCAGGACCGCGACGGCCGCGAGGTCGGCCGCTTCACCAGCATCCAGGCGATGCGCACGCACGGCTACGAGCCGGTGCCGATGCCGCTGGTGCCCGAACACCTGTTCGAGCGTGGGTCGCTCGCGGGGTCGTGGGCCGTCGTCGCCGAGGACTCGTTCCGCGTGCACACCACCGACGGCACCCACGCGGTGTAGATGGCGGTGACACTGCCGGAGTCACGGCTGGACGAGGAGTGGCGACTCGTCGAGCAGGTGACCGAGACCGTGTTCAAACTGCCGACCGCGGAGGTCGTCGGGGACACCCACCTGTACGAGGACGGGCACCTCCGTGACACGGTGCGGGAGGCCACCGACGGCGTGCACGACCTGCCGTGGCGCTTCTTCTTCTCGACCGACCTGACGTTCCGGCCGCCACTCGCGCCCGGGTTCGGGACCGCGTCGGTGTTCCCGACCGTGGTCTCCTCGGCGCGCCGGGAGTTCGCCGGTGACCTGCGCGAGCGCGGCTTCGCCGAGGTCGAGCGCCAGCGAAGCGAGCGGATGCGCCTGTCGAGCGGGAGCCGTGCCCGTCTCAACCGGTACACCGCGCACTACCCGCTGACGGAGGCGGCGGTCGTCGTCGAGGGCTGGCTGGCGGTGTGGACCGCCGGCGGGTCGTTCGCGCTGGCGGGCGGGGCGTATCCCGTCGACGGACTGGACGAACTGGTCCCGTCGGTGGGGCTCTCGCCGGGGGACTACCGGAACGAGCTGCTCGACATGATCAAGACGGTCGGCTGAGCCCAATCAGAGCCAGCCGAGGTGCCAGTCGCCCGGTTTCACGTACAGCCCGAGCACGACCAGTGGCAACAACAGCACCAGGGTGCCGAGGAAGACGGCGACCAGGAGAAGGGCGAACGTCTCGCCGTGCGGGCCGATGGCGGCGACTCGCTGGGCGACCAGCCCGACGGCGACGAGACAGACCGTCATCGCCACGCCAACCAGCACGAGCCGCCACCGGACCACTCGGTCGCTGACCATGCAGTCAGGTCGATTCTCTGTCGCTTTGTTCTTTCGCTCGTGGGACCGAAACAGGTATTAAACACTTGGTGGTAACACTAGGTGGTATGCAAGACTTCGACCAGTTCAGCGACGTCGGCGAAGCAGAGGTAACACGAGCAATCGGCCAGGAGTGGAGCGAGGAGTTCCTCGACTACTCCGACACCGAAGTCATCATCGTCGGCGGCGGACCCTCCGGCCTGATGGCCGCGAAGGAACTCGCCGAGCGCGATGTCAAGGTGATGGTCGTCGAGAAGAACAACTACCTCGGCGGCGGCTTCTGGCTCGGCGGCTTCCTGATGAACAAGGTGACGGTGCGCGACCCCGCCCAGCGCATCCTCGACGACCTCGACGTGCCCAACCACGAAGCCCGCGACACCGAGGGCCTGTTCGTGGCGAACGGCCCGCACGCCTGCTCCTCGCTCATCAAGGCGGCCTGTGACGCCGGCGCGAAGATGCAGAACATGACCGAGTTCACGGACATCGTCGTCCGCGAGGACCACCGCGTCTCCGGCATCGTCATGAACTACACGCCGGTCCACGCGCTCCCCCGCGAGATAACCTGCGTCGACCCGGTCGCCGTCGAGGCCGACCTCGTCATCGACTCGACGGGCCACGACGCGATGGCCATCAACAAGCTCGACGAGCGCGGCGTTGCCGCGAGCGCAGCGAGTGGCGGCTCGGAAGACGAGTCTTCCGGTGTGCTCGATGCACCGGGTATCGAGGCCGCCAACGAGCGCGGGAAAGTCATGGACCAGACCGGCGACGACAGCTACGGCGCACCCGGGCACGACTCACCCGGGCACGACTCGATGTGGGTCGGCCGCAGCGAGGACGAAGTGGTGGAGCACACCGGGCTCGTCCACGACGGCCTCGTCGCCAGCGGGATGGCGGTCGCGACGGCCTACGGCCTGCCGCGGATGGGTCCGACCTTCGGGGCCATGCTCGTCTCCGGCAAGAAGGCCGCCCAGGTCGCCCTTGACGAACTCGACGTGGACGCCGAGCCGGTGTCGCTGTCGGCGAAATCCGCGGCACCGGCCGACGACTAGGGTCACAACACCCCACTGACGACTCACTCATCGGGCCGTTTCCGGCCCACACTCGGCCCTACTTCTCCGGTTTCCCGAACGCGAACAGCGTCATCGGCGTCTGGTTCTGCGCCCGCGGCGAGAGGTGCTGGGTGACCAGGTCGTCGTAGAACGTGAATCCGCGCCCGCCGAGGGTACGATGGGCGTAGGTCGCGAGGTAGAGCCGCCCGAGTGCGATGCCACCCTCCAGCTGGGCGAGCCGGTAGCCGCGGTTCCCGAACTGCTCGACCACGGCATCCACGTCAGCCATGGTGAACACGTTCACCGCCGCGTCGCCGACGACCTCCTGGCCCAATGCGAGATAGGTCGCCGAATCGCGGGCGATGTCGCCGATTCGTTCGAGCACATCCTGTTCGGGGTGGTACTGGTACGCACCCGACGGAATCCCCTCGACCGCGTGGACGAGGACGTAGTAATCGAGGAGGGAGTCCGGTGCATCGCCGCCGAAGCAATCGGTCGGGACGCCGCGAAGCGCCCGGTCCAGCACCGTCGCGAGCTTGCAATCGCTGATGGGCTCGTGGCTGTACTCGCGCAGGGAGCCGCGTCGCTCGATGGTGTTCCCGACCGGACGACCCGAGGCGGTCTCGGAATCGACCGGGTCGAGGTCGACCAGTTCGCCGTCGCCCGGGCCGTGGATACCACAGTCTACCGCCGTCGCGTCGCTGAACCCGTCACGCCACGCCTCGGCGGCCGCCCCGTCCGCCAGGGTCGACTGTGCCCACGCGTCGTGCAAGATGGGGAACTCGACGGGGTCCGAGTCGAGTTCGATGGCCGGGTCGATGTGGTCGACCGAGCCGGGTGCGGGTGCCGACTCGCCCTCGCCGATGGCCACGAGTTCGAGCGGGGCCTCCCACTCGGGGTCCAACCCGAGCAGGTCGACGACCGGCTCGTCCGCGAAGCCCGCGACGACCTCGGCCCGGTGGCCCGCGCCGTGAGCAGTGGCCAGGAGGTTCGCGAGGATGGTTCCCGAATCCCAGAAGGCGTGACGATAGGTCCGGTCACGGTACTTCCACGAGTTGCGCCACCAGGTCGAGGTCGCGACCAGCGTCACCGGCGCGTTCGCGACGCCCCGTTGCCCACCACTGGCGGCGGCGAGGACGCCCCGGTAGTCGCCCTCGCGGACGACGTGGAACTCGTCGGACTCGGGGTCGTAGTGGTACACCCCGGCGTCGGCGGTGTCGAGCGGTCCGGTCACGGCGTAGAGGTCTACGTGGTACAGCTTGCCCGTGCAGGAGGCGGCGCGGAACGAGGCCTGCTCGCCCCGAAGCTCCAGCGTCTTCGTCACGCCCGCAGCGTAGTGGCAGAGCGTCGGGAGGTCGATGTCACTGGGCGTTCCTTCGATGCCCTCCGGTGTCGGGGTCTTCGTCGCCACTGCTGACAGAACTGGGGTCTCTGGTGGCGAATCCGGGTCTCCGAGTGACAAACGGGGCAGGTCGGTGTACACCTTCGAGGGCCGCGGCTTGTTGTCGAAATCCATCGACCAGTCCGTGTCGCGGACGCTCTGCGGGGAGTGCTTCGAGTGCTCGTGGTACTGGCGGGCGTCGACCATATCGAGCGATTCACCGGACCGCGGCAAAGAAGTTGGGCCGGTGTGGGACAGCCACTCAGACCCGTCCGCCGGTCACCCGGACGATGCCGAGGACGTGCTCCTCGTGGTGGGTGGCTCGCGCTCGCGAGCGCAGCGCGTCGCGGGCGTCGGTCACCCGCTCGAGGAGCTTGTCGTGCATCGACTCCTCGTAACGGAACTTGAACGTCGGTGGGGTCGAGAGTACCGTCAGTGCGCGAAAGAGGGCGTTGATGGGTTTCGCGATGGCTCGCTCGGAGAGTGCCGCATCCACGAGGACGACGGTTCCATCCGGACCGACCATGTCGCACCACTCTTCGACCTCGCCGGCGGGGTCGGACAGCATCCCCGAGACGAACGTCGAGAGGACGGCATCGATGTCGCCACAGAAGGGTGTCTGGGTCGCGTCGCCGTGGACGAGGTGGACGTTGTCCCAGCTGTTCGCATCGACGAGTCGCTGCGCCCGGGCCAACATCCCGCGGGTGTAGTCGAGGCCGACGACGGTTCCCTCGGGGCCGACGCGCTCGCGCAGGTAGGGAAGGTTCGCGCCGGTGCCACAGCCCATCTCGACGACGGTGTCGCCGCGTTCGAGGTCGAGCGCCGCGGCTGCCCGGTCACGCAGGCCGCCGATGCCCGGCGTGTACCGCGCTAGCCAGTCGTACAGCCGCGCCCAGCGCCCGTAGAACGCCTGGGCAGCCGCCGCGCCGCCGGTCATACCAGTTCGCGAACGGTCTCGGCCACGGCGACGGCGTCGTCACCGAGGATGTAGATGATGGGTTCGATGCCGTAGCTCCCGGTCTGGTAGAGAACGGTCGCCGTCGGGTCGTCGGCCAGCGCAGCCGCGACCGAGGCGTCGACGCCATCCTCGCTCTCGAACTCGGCGGTCTCGTGGCCAAGCTCCTCGAGCCGGGCGAGCAACTCGGCGTCGTATCGGATGTTCGCTGCCGCGTTCACCTCCGCGCCGGCCTCTCGGGCGGCGAGCAGGACGGACGCGACGTACTCGCTCACGCCGAACTCCGGCTCGCTCGGGACCGTCGCACGACCCTTGATGTCGACGATACGACCCGGGACGCCCGCCACGTCGTCGATACTGGTGGCGTCGGGTGTGCAGGCGACGAGGTTCGAACCGACGTTCGGGATGAGGCCCGCGAACCCGCTGGCGTTCTCCAGCACGCGGAGCCCGCGCCGGAGCGACGAGAGAACCCGCTCTGCGGTCCGGAACTCGCTGTCGGAGTCGTGGATGTCGAACTCGGAGCCGTACTCGGCGAGTTCGGGCATCTCTCGCTGGTGGATGGTCGCGAGCAGGTCACCACGCTCGAGTTTGCGGATGAGGACCTCCGTCTCGACGAGGCCCTGGACGGGCGTCATCGTCCCGTCGGCGAGGCCCTCACCGACGCGCTCGACCAGTTCCTGGACGCGCTCGTCCTCCAGGAACTCCTCGCGCTGTCCCACGTCGCCGTGGGCGTACTTCGAGACCGCGGACTGGCTGATACCCAGGGCCTCGGCGACCTCGCTCTGTGTGAACCCGCGGTCGCGCAGGTCGGCGGCGAGCATGGACCGGAACGTCGGGAGGAACTCCTCGACGACGATCTCTTCGATGAACCTCATTCTTTCTGTGTCCCACTAAACTCGTGGTCACCTTGAATCTTCGAGGCCTGCGGCCCGGCCTGGTCCTGGTACTTCGACCCACGCTCGGAGCCGTAGGGACGCTTCGACGGGGAGGTCATCTCCGTGAACACGAGCTGGGAGATGCGCATGCCGGGGGTGAGGGTGACCGGAGCGGTGCCCAGGTTCGACAGTTCGAGCGTTATCTGCCCGCGGTAGCCGGGGTCGATGAAGCCCGCAGTCGCGTGCACGACGACCGCGAGGCGACCCAGCGAGGACCGCCCCTCTACCTGGGCGACGAGGTCCGGGGGCACCTCGACGCGTTCTTTCGTCGTGCCCAGCACGAAGTCACCCGGGTGGAGGATGAACTCCTCGTCGTCCTCGACGACCGTCTTCGAGACGTAGTCGTCGACCTCCTGCTCCGAGTTGGGGTGGATGCAGGGGATGTTCGTGCGCCGGAACTCCAGGAACTCCCGCCCGAGGCGCACGTCGACGCTCGCGGGCTGGACCTGCAGGTCGATGTCGTCCAGTGGCTCGATGACGAGGTCGCCGGCCTCCAGGCGGCGGAGGATATCGCCGTCCGACAGTATCATGGCCGGAGAATGCCGGTGGGTCAGGTAAAAGCTCCCGGTCCCGAGCGGGCGGCTCAGAGCGAGAACAGGAACACTATTCCCGCGACGATACCGGCCGCGGCGAAACCGGCCGCCCGCGAGACGTGCCGGGCGCGTTCGAGTCCGTACCCCCAGATGGTTGCCTGCCAGGCGGTCGCTCCCAGTCGGAGCACGAGCAACGCCGCGCCGAGGGTCCCGCCGAAGACGGCCCGGAACTCGCGGACGAAGGTATCGGGATTGGAGAGCTGGAACGTCTTCCCGGCGAGGATGGCCGAGACGACGACGGCCCCGACGACCGCGCCGATAGCGTTCGGGACGAAACCCCAGCCAGCCACGGCGAGCGTCCGGGTGAAGCTGCCCTCCCCACCGCCAAGCGCAGTGAGGAAGTGCAGTCCCACGCCGACGAGTGGCCACATGAACAGCAGGCCGACGAACAGGACCGGGAGCTGGCCGGAGGCGACCTCCCAGAACAGGGCGCCGGCGTCCCGGTCGAGGGTCTTCGGTTTGTCGCAGTCGTCGGCGAACGCGCTGTCGTTCCCCATCGGGTAATCGTCCGAACAGACCCAGTCCGGCGGGCGTTCGGGATTGTCGACGGTCACGGTGCCGGTCATGGAGGTCGAGGCGACGTACAGCATCGCACCGGCCGCCCCGGTCACGACGAGCGTGGAGAGCAAGACGGCGACGAACGCAGCACCGAGGTCGCGCCCGGGTTCCTGCGGGGCGAAGAAGGCGGCGGGGTCGACCAGGAGGTCGCGGAGGGACATACGCGAACTCACCGGGCAATAAATAAATGTTTTCTGATAGTATCGGCGCGGGACGTGACGACTCAGGTCTCGATACGCGGCGAACGGTTAAGCGCCTGAACCGACGAGTGACACGCGATGCGACGACGACGCCTCGTGCAGGCAGTGACTGCTGGCCTGGCGGCGAGCGTCGCTGGCTGTTCCGACCTCGAAGCCGACCTCCGCGGACAGACCGAGACGTCGAACGGCGGCGTCGCCATAGAACCGAACGATGACGACCCGCCTCGCGCCGTCCTCCCGAAGCCGCCGGGCTACCTCGACATCACGGAACTCCGCAGTACCGGGAGCAGCATCGGCGCGAACGCCGGTCAGCTCGCGACCTACGAGGGCGACGGCGACAGCTTCCAGGTCGGCGTGTTCCGGATGGAGAACGACTCGCAGGCGACCAAGCTGGCCGACCGGATCGCCGACCAGGGCCGCTTCTACAGCTTCGATATCGCGGCCCGCCACGGCGTGTTCGTCATCGGCGGTGGTGCAGAGACCGGCAGCAGAGAGTCACTCGTCTCCTTACTCATCCGGTCCGACGCGCTCTCGCGCTCGTATCTCGCCGAGCACGACCTCATGGCCGCCGAATAGCCACCGTTTTATCCGGACCGGCCGACGCTACGGCCATGAAACAGGCCATCGTCGCGCGGACCGACATCGGCATGGGGAAAGGCAAGCTCGCCGCACAGGTCGCCCACGCGTCGCTGTCGGCCTACGAGGACGCCGGACGGAAGGCCCGGAACGAGTGGAAAGGCTCCGGCCAGAAGAAGGTCGTCCTCAAGGGCAGCAGCGAGCGCGAACTGTTCGAGCTCGCCGACAAGGCCGAGCGCGAGGGCATCCCGCACGCCATCATCCGCGACGCCGGCCACACACAACTCGACCCCGGGACCGTCACCGCACTGGCGGTGGGCCCGGCCGACGACGACCTCGTCGACCGCGTGACCGGCGACCTCTCGCTGTACTGAGTTGCGAGCGCCGAACGAAACCCCTTATTCCCGGCCGAGCGAACGTCCTCACGTGACGCGATTCATCGCGGGTGGTGCCTGATGCGAGACGCACACCCACGCGAACGAGCGGTCGGCATGGAGTACTACGTGAGCGACGCCGACGGGGTCGGCGGCCACCTGCGCGACCGCGACAGTGACTTCCGGGTTCGCGAGGTCGAGGCGTTCGAGGCCGAGCCGGTGGATTCGGCGACGAGCGACTACCCGTACCTCGTGGTGCGGGCGACGCTCCGCGGTTGGGACACCAACGACTTCGCGCGCCAGCTCGCGAACGACCTGGAGATGAGCCGCGGTCGGGTATCGTGGGCCGGGACGAAGGACAAACACGCCGTGACGACGCAGCTGTTCACGCTGCAGGACGTCGACCCGGCCGACCTGCCCGAACTGAACGGGGTCGACCTGGAGGTCGTCGGGCGCGCCGGACGGGCGCTCATGTTCGGCGACCTCGTCGGCAACGAGTTCGAGATAACCGTCTCGGACGCCGACGCGCCAGAGAACGCCGCGATCATCACCGACGAACTCCGCGAGTTCGGCGACGGCGACGTGGCGGTCCCGAACTTCTTCGGCCAGCAGCGCTTCGGCAGCAAGCGGCCGGTGACCCACGAGGTCGGGCTGGCTATCGCTCGCGACGACTGGAAAGGTGCCGTGATGGCGTACCTCGGGAACCCCGAGGACGAAGAGCCCGAAGGGACCCAGGAGGCGCGCCAGCTGGTCGACGAGACCGAGGACTGGCAGGCGGCGCTCGACGCGTTCCCGCATCGACTGCGCTACGAGCGTTCGATGCTCCACGTCCTCGTCGAGAACGGCGGCACTGACCCCGAGGACTTCCGTGAGGCCCTCGAAGTGCTTCCCGAGAACCTGCAGTCGCTGTTCGTCCACGCTGCGCAATCGTACGCGTACAACCTGATGCTGAGCAAGCGTCTCGAACGCGGTATCCCGTTCACGAAGCCGGTGGCTGGCGACGTGGTCTGCTTCTCGGACCGCGACGCGCCGGCGGACCTCCCGCTCCCGGACACGGACCGGCTCCAGCGTGTGACCGAGAAGCGCGTGGACACCATCGCCCGACACTGCGAGCGCGGGCGGGCGTTCGTGACCGCGCCGCTGGTCGGGACGGAGACGGAGCTCGGCGACGGCGAACCGGGCGAGATAGAGCGCGAGGTCCTCGATGACCTCGGCCTCGAACCGGGCGACTTCGACCTGCCGGGCGAGTTCTACAGCGCCGGGACGCGACGAGCCATCCTCGTTGGGACGGACCTGACGGTCGAGGAGGACCCACTGACGTTCTCGTTCACGCTCCCGAAGGGCTCGTACGCGACCGTGGTGCTACGGGAGTACCTCAAGGCGGACCCGCTGGCGCTGAGCTGAGCGTCGAGTTCGAGCGTTCCAAGGGGCAAACAGGCGACGCGTTGCTGACCGACAGGCGCTGCGTCGCGCAACCGCGGGACGCCCGCCGGTGCCATTCGGAGCACACCCCCGCTGGCCCCGCCATCGTATTTCAACCCCTGGACTGGGAGAACCGCACGGCTTTTGCCCGGCTACTCGATAGCTACGTTCATGCAATGCGGGCAGTGTGCCACCGCGCTCGAGAAACCCGGAGACTACTGTCTCACCTGTCACACTGCCAACTGCGACGCGGTCGTCGCCGACTGCGCCCGCGACCGGACCACCCTGACCTTTCTGGACGGCGAGGACGTGGTCGGCGAGACCACCGTGACGACCATGCCCGAAGACGGCGAGGAGACGGGCGTCGTCGAGTTGCGCAACTACGCCGGGAAGGTCGCCGACGAGATCCGCCGCAAGCGCCCCGAGACGGTGTACGCTGCCGGGGAGCGGCCGGTCATCCGTGAGGCCCGCGCGCAACTCCACCACGAGTTCTACCGCGTCAGCGACGACGACCCCGTGTCGGCGGTGCTGGACCGCCTCGGCGAGCCCGCCCTCGAGGTCGTCGACATCGCCCCACGCGAGAAGATCGGCGGGTCGCACTCCACGCTCATCGGTGGGCGAACCGGCCAGCGAACCATTCGAACCGTCGCCGAACATCCCCACGTGAAGAAGGTCATCCCCGGTCCCATCGAGGCCGGCGGCTCCAGTTCGCAGGCGAGCGTCGGCGCGAAGGTCACCCGCGCGGACGGCAACGGGAACGTCCGGCTGTTGATTCGTGACGGCTCCAGCGTGCAGGAGAACCGGGTCGTGACGACCGCGGGCGACCGCGAGATGGGCGAGCGCGTGCGTGACGACCTGAACGCGGCACTGGCCGAGGCGGAACTACAGTGACTCGCGGCGTCTGACCGGCGCTCGCTGATACCACCGAACCGGTCGGTAGCGACGCTACTCCCTGGTTCGAGACGACCTATCTCGGCCTGCGACCAATCATTACACCAAGGAACATGGCAGCTCTACCGAGACGGCAGTATCTGGCAGCAGTCGGGAGTGGATTCGTCGCACTCTCGGTCGGCGCCGTGGGCGGGACCCTCGGCCGACGTGTGGCAGACCGAGAGCCCAGGACAGAGACGAACCGAGTCGGGACCGGCAGGCCCGACCCACTCCTGTTCAACACGACGGGGATGGTCAGGCTGGATTTCGAGCGCGACGCGGACGGGAACGTCGAGTTCGACGACCCCATCTCCGGCACCAGCTTCGAGACCAGGGGGGACGAGGTCGAGTTCGACGACCCGTTCACCCGGTGTCGCGAACGCCCCAGCGAACAGTTCTTCGAACTCGACCGGGTCGGTCGGCCGGGCAGCGAACTCGACTACCTCGAACTCCAGCGCGACGGCGACGCCATCGAGTTCCGGCTCGCCCTCGCCGGTGAGGCCATCGAGGCCGAGTTCGACGACGACCACTACGAACTGACCGTCGACGGTGACCCGATCACGTTCGAGGACGACGGCGGCAACGACGTGGAGTACCGCGGCGAGTTCTTCGACTTCGAAACGAAAGGACGCGAGGTCGAGGTCCGCGGGTCGCTCCGACTCGACTACGACGGTGTCGACGACCTGGAGCTGCGTGACGTCGGCATCGACTTCCGCTCCGATGCGAACGAGTTCCGGAGCTCCTCGACCGAACTCGGGCTCGACTTCGAGCGCGAGACCGGCGAGTTCGAGGCTGGCCGGTTCGTCTGAGCCGAAACGTGAGGGACGGATTCGACCGTTCTCTGCGCGCCCCACCACGTATTTTTCGACATAACAAACAAGATTTTAAGTAGTATTTGTCTGCAAATATTCTGCATGACCGACGCGCCGACGCTCGAACTACCCGACCAGTCGGGTGGGTCGGCGTCGCACGACGACAGTGGGACCGTCCCCCCGCCGATTCCGCCGGGGGACGCCGACGCCTGGTACGCCCCCGACGTTCGCGCCCAGTACTCGCTCGGCCCAGAGACCGTCGCGACGATTCGCGAGACCGACGCTGGCTTCCGGTACGGCGTTCGCGAGCCATCGCTGTCCGGGGCGGACGAGGCGGCACTCGACCGGATTCGGGCCCACTTCGACGGCGCGAACCTCCGTCTTCCCCGAACCCGTGAGGGAACCGCCGCCCGGATGCGGACCGGCTTCCGCGAGAAGTACGAACGGGTCCTCGACCACCTGCTGACCGGGACCGCACAGACCGAGCGCCGACTGCGCTACCACGCTCGCCGGGACGTGGGCTGTCTCGGTAACCTCACCCCGCTGGCGATGGACGACCGTATCGAGGTCGCCGACCCGAGTGGCGAGCGACTCGCGGTCCACACGACCGACTACGCGCCGGCGACGACCGACCTGCCGTCGACCGTGGAACACCTCGACCGGTTCGCGAGCGAGCGCCTCGCGACCCACACGGTCTCGTTCAGAGGTTTCGAGATTCCCGTGGTGCTCTACCGCGAGAACCTCATCGGGTCGGATGTCTTCGCGACGAAGTACGCCGTTCTCGAACCCGGCCTTCTCCCGGGCGACGAGTCCCTCATCGAGGACTGCAAGGACCGCATCTGGGAGACCAACGTCTCTGAGGTCGTCGAGGACAGCGCGACCGTGGTCCGTGCGCAGGCCGAGCGCTTCCTCTCGCGGCAGCTCACGGCGGCGAACGCCACGGCCTGGCTCGACGCGACCAGCCACCGGGTGCGAGACGCCCTCGCGGATGCCGGGGTCGGCGTCCCGCCGGTGGACGGGCGGTACGACGAGGCCCGCCTGGCCGACCTCGTCTACTACGTGATGCGTGACTACGTCGGCCAGGGACAACTGACGATTCCGGTCCGGGACCCACACCTGGAGGACATCGAGGCGAACCGGGTCGGCGAGCGCGTGAAGGTCGTCCCGCGGACCGACCTCGGCCACGACGGGCGGGTCCCGACGAACCTCGTCTTCGAGGAGGAGTCCGCGTTCGTGAACGTCGTCACGCAGCTCGCGGCCGCCGACGGCGTCGAACTCAACGCGTCGAACCCGTCCGCGAAGGTGAACCTGCGACCGAGAGAGGTCGACGAAGACGTGACCATCCGGTGTGCGGTCGCGCTCCCGGTCATCTCCGAGGACGGGCCGCACATCTCCATCCGCAAGCAGGCACCCGACGCCCTGACGCCTATCGACCTCGTGGCGGGTGGGTCGATGACCGTCGACCTCGTCACCCTGCTCTGGATGCTGTACGAACACCACGGCATCGTGCTGTTCGCCGGCCCGACCGGCGTGGGGAAGACGACGCTGATGAACGCCCACATGCCGTTCGTCGCCTACGACGACCGCCCCATCAGCATCGACGAAGGGTCGCGCGAGGTCAGACTCCCACACGAGACGGGCGTCTCGCTGACCACGCGCGACCACGAGGACGAGTTCAAGGCAGTCACCATGGCCGACCTGATGACCGAGGCGAACTACCTGAATCCGGACGTGGAGGTCATCGCGGAGATCAACACGCCCGCCTCCTTCGCCACTTTCGCCGAGAGCCTCGCGACCGGCCACGGCCTGCTTGGGACCGTCCACGCCCAGAGCGTCGAGAAGCTGGTCAACCGCGTCGTCGAGCAGGGGCTCCCGCCCTACCTCCTCCGGGAACTCGACCTCGTCGTCTTCCCGAAGCACGTCGACGGCGACCGCTACGTCGGTGAGGCCATCGAGTTCGTCACGAAGGAGCAGTACGAGGACTGCCACGGTCGCTGTGGCGTCGTCGAGAAGACGGGGACCGCGGTGTACTGGAACAGCGTGTTCGAGCGCACGGTCGAGGGCGGCTTCGAGTTCGGCTACGACCACCCCGACCTGCACGACGCGGCGACCGCACGGACCGACATCTGCACGTTCGACGCGCTGGCCGAGCGAACCGACCGCCCCGTCACCGACGTGGAGGACGAGTTCCACCGGAAACACCGCTACGTCCAGTATCTCGTCCAGGCGGGCATCGACGACTTCGACGAGCTGTTCGGGTTCCTCTGTGACCTCCAGACGGACGAGGCCGCGACGGTCGAGCGAATCCGCGCCCGGAGGGAGGCGTGAGTCGGTCGACCCTCTCGAACACGGCCACCGGTGACGGGAACACGCCCGTCCTCGCTGGCGAGCGCGACGGACTCCTCGACCGGCTCTGTTACGCGCTGTTCTCGCGCCACGCCGACCGGCGACGCCACGATGCCGACCGGAAACGGTACCGGGCGACGGCCATCGACGTGCCGTTCGACCTGTACGTCTCCCGGGTGTACGCCGGGTCGTGGCTGGTCGGCCTCGCGTGTGCCGCGTTCGGCGGCTGGCTGACGCTGGCCCTCGGCGACCGCGTCATGACGACGGTCGTCGACTTCCTCGCCGCAGGGGTTCCGGTACTCGCGCCCGGAACCGTCCCGTCGCTCCCGCCACTCGCGCACGCGCTGGCGGTCGCCCTCGTCCTCGGTGGCGGTGGCAAGTGGGTGACCCGCCTGTTCGGCGGTCGATACCTCAAGTGGGTCGCCGCGGCCCGCCGGACCGACATCGACCGGACCCTGCCGGGTGCAGTCCGATACCTTCGGGCGCTCTCGACCGGCAGCGACGACCAGCGCGACATGCTCCGCAAGGTCGCCGACAACCGGGAGGCCTACGGCGAGACGGCAGTCGCCGCCCGGACGGTCCTGAACAAGGCGGCGCTGACAGGCAGTCTCGACGCCGGGTTGCGAATCGTCGCCCGCGACACGCCCTCGCGCGACGCCCTGGCCCCGTTCCTGCTGAAGTTCCGCGAGCACGCCGACCAGGGGGCCGCGGAGCTGACCAGCTACCTCCAGATGGAGGCGCGGATGCTCGGCCACCGCCAGACCCGGGACCGCGACCGCGCCGAGGGCTTCCTCGAACTGCTCGCCGAGCTGTTCATCGTCCTGCTCGTCCTGCCCGCGCTGCTCGTCATCGTCCTGACCGTGATGAGCGTGCTGACGCCGGGACTGAACCAGCCGACACCCACGCCCGTCGGGCCGGTGACCGCGCGCCAGCTCATCGTCTACGGTTCGGCCCTGTTCGTTCTCGTCGTGGGCTGGTGCGCGGCCAGTCTTGTCGGCCACCTCCGGCCCCCGAACGGCGTCCCGAGCTACCGGCGGCCCTCCGGCGTTCTCCAGACACTCGCGACCGCCACCACGAATCCCGCCAGTGCCGCAGTCGTGTGGGCGCTCCCGGCCCTGCTGTTCGTCCTCGTCGTCTTCGTATTGGGCGAGCGTCCCGTCTCGGCCATCCTCCTCGGCTACGTCGCCTACGCGGTTCCCGTCGGGGCGGTCGCGATGCGCCGTGCCGGCGTCGACGACGCCAAGGACCGAGAGATCAAGGACTTCGTCCACGCCATCTCGGGCCACATCGCCCTCGGGCGACCCTTCGCGGAGGCCGTCTCGCTGGTCGCCCGGGACGTGGACCTCGGTGCGCTCGACGCCGACGTGGCAGACCTCGCGTTCAACGCCACGCTCACGACGCGAACCGGGGACCTCCGGGCGCAGGCGCTGGCGCGGTTCGTCGACCGGGTGGGCACGCCGCTGGCCGAACAGACCATGGGCCTCGTGACGGGCGCGCTCGACGCCGGCAGCGACGTCGAGACCGTCTTCGACACGCTCCAGACCGAGGTCGGCCGCCTCTACCACGAGAAGAAGGCGTTACAGAACGCGATGTTGGTGTACGTCGCGGTCGGCTGGACCGTCGCCCTCCTCATCGTCGGCATCATGATCGCCGTCAACACCTACGTGCTGGACAGCTTCGCCCAGCTCTCGGCGGTCTCGACGCCCGGGACGGGCTTCGCCCTCGACCCGAACGCGGTCCAGGTCGACCGCGAGCACTTCCGGTTCTACGTCGTCACCCAGGCGACGATGCTCGCCAGCGGCTGGTTCGCCGGGATGGCGAACCGCGGCTGGTACGACGCGCTGTTGCACTCCGGCTCGCTGGTGCTCGTCGCCCACGTCGTCTTCCGGGGGGTGGGGATGGTATGAACGGAACGACGCGCTCCTCGCGAGCCATGTCCTCCGTCATCGGCGTCGCCCTCTTACTAGGCATCACCGTCCTTGCCCTCGGCGCGCTGACCGCGAGTATCGGGCTGGCAGTTGAGAACGGGGCGGCCGCCGCGGACGCCAGCCGCGTCAGCGATGGACTCGACAGCGCGCTCAGACCGGTCGAGGTGACCGGGAGCCACGTCGGCCGCATCCAGGCCACCGACGGGACCCTCCGAACCGTTCCTCGAACTGTCCGGCTGCTGAACGACTCCGCGACCGTGGCAACCGTCGAGGCGGACGCCCTGGTGTACGAGTCCGGCAGCCACCGCGTCGCCTTCCTGGCGGGTGCCATCGTCCGCGGCGACGGCCCGGGTGCGCGCATGGCGCGTGACCCACCGGTCGTCGCGAGCGCCGGCGGCGACGTACTCGTCGTCGGCGTCGCGACGCTCGACGAGTCGGCCGCGATGAGCCTCGCCGGCCACCCCGTCTCCCTCCGGACGAACGTCTCGCACGACCGCCGGCAACTCCGCGCCGACGAGTACCGGCTGGCTGTCGAGACGACCACGCCCGCGGCCTGGCGCGACTACTTCGAGGACCTCGGCGCGACGGTGACGAGCCGCGACCTCGACGGCGACGGGACCGAGAGCGTCGTTGCGACGTTCCCCGGCGAACGAACGGTGTATCTCGTGGTCCACGACCTCTCGCTGGAGGTGGGCGAATGAGGGACGTGCTCGTCGGCACCGGTGACCGTGGAACCGACCGCGGTCTCTCGCCCGTCGTCGGGAAGGTGATGGAGACCAGCGTCGTCCTGCTCTACCTCGGCTTGCTCACGACGACGCTCTATGCAGGTATCGTCCCGGACTACCGGGCGGCGACCGGCGACGAGGTCGCCGACCGGACGCTCTCGGCGACGGCCCAGCGCGTGGAAGCGGCGGTTCCGCCGAACGCGTCCCACGTGGCCGTCAGGCGAACCGTCGACCTGCCCCGGACGATTCGCGGCGACCCGTACGAGATTCGAACCGAGGGGAACCGACTCGTCCTGGTGCACCCGGACCACCGCGTCACGAGCGAGGCCGTGCTGGCGCTCCCGGAACACGTGACCAGCGTCGAAGGGAACTGGTCGAGTTCGACGCCAGCCGTCCTGGTCGTCGCACAGGACCCCGATTCCGATGGGGTCATCGTGCGACTCGAAGGAGGTGAGCGCTGATGCGGCTCGTGAGCGAGCGCGCGCAGGCGAACCTCGTCGCGCTCGCCGTGGGCCTCCTCGCACTCACCGCGGTCCTCGGCGTGGCGCTCGTCGTCGCCGATAGCGCGCTCTCGGGTGCGGACCGCGAGGCCGGCGAACGCCGGGTCGCGGTCTCGCTGTCGGACCGGCTGGTCGCCGCCGATGGCCCGGTCTCCGCCCGGGCGAACGTCCTCGACGCGACCGCTCTCGATGCACTGGATCCGGCCACGCTCGGCCGCCAGTTCCCCGTCGCCGACGGCCACGACGTACGCATCCGCCTCGGCGACCGCACGCTCGTCGAGACCGGCGACGTGACCGGCGGGACCACCATGCGCCGAATCGTGCTCGTCGAACGCGAGACCACCGCGACACTGACCCCGAACCTCACCGCGGACGGGTCGGTGACGCTCCCGCGCCGGACCGACGACGTGACGCTCCAGGTTACGCCCCCAACCGGAGTGTCGGTCACGACGGTCCGTGCGAACGGGCGCGTGGTCCTCCACGACCCGGCCGGGATTCGCGGGACGGTCACCGTCCCCGTCTCTCGCTTCGAGACGACGACGCTGGCGTTCGACGCATCCGGGACGCTGCCGACCGGAAGCGTCGACGTGACGTACTACCCGACACAGACCACGAAGGCCGTGCTGGTGGTGACCGTCGATGCGTGAGGTCGGGCACCGCCAGCGTGACCAGCGCGCCCAGCTCTCCTTGCCGGCGGTCGAGGCCGGCATCGGCGTCCTGCTCGTCCTCGGCGTCGTGACGATGTTCGCCCTGCCCCTCGCCGACGCGGACACCCGGCAGGCGCAACTCGACGCCTACGCCGGCGACACCGCGAGCGTGCTGTCCGGCGAGCCACCCCGTCACGACGGCACGACCCGTCTCGCGGAGGTCGCGGCCTCCCCGGACTCGTTCGACCGCGAGAAGGCCGCACTCGACCGCCGGGTGGACAGGATACTCCCCGAGAATCTGCTCTACCGGGTCGAGACACCCCATGGAGCCGTGGGGTACCGGCCACCTGCCGGGACGCCCGTCGGTGTCGCGACGGTCCCCACCGGCAACGGCGACGTGACGATCCGAGTGTGGTACGTATGAGGAGGGCAGGAATCGACGGCGGACGAGGCCAGCTCGTCCTCGCCGCCGCGGGCGTACTCGCCATCGCCCTGCTCCCGCTCGCGCTCGCCTACCTGCAACTCGGGGCGCATCCCGACGTGGTCGCGACCGGGGAGACCGGGACACCGGTCCACGACGGCGTGGCCGTCCTGGAACGCGCGGTTCACGAGGCCGGCAGCGACGCCACCGGCCGGCCGTGGGCAGCGCGCGACGCCGCGGTCGCACAGGTTCGAAGCAGTCTGGAACCCCGGTTCGCGACGCTCGAGTCCTCGCAAGTCGCCCAGGGCATCGCCTACGAGGTCGCGTACAACCAGACGACCGCGCAGGCGTGGGCCGCCTCGGAGTGTCCGCGCGGGCCACGGCGACAGTTCGGAAACTGCGAGGCAGCGGACGGCGTCGTCGTTCAGGAGCGGGCTGGCGAGACCACGGTGCTCGCGGTCGCGGTCGACCTTACCGTCACGACACGCGAGGGGGTTTCGGCGGTGACGGTCGTGGTGCCGGTGGTCGGTGGTGGACGATGACCCGTCGACCACGCTCTCATCGACGTGCTGCACTCGACCGCCAGTCGAATACCGGGACAGACGCTGCATCCAGCAGTACCTCTATGTGTACGCGGACGGAACACGTCAGCAAGAACTGCGCCCATGGAAGGTGAGGAGACGCCGATCCCCCCGTACGCCGAGGACTCGCTCGACATCCTCTCCGAGGTCATCCCGGACGACCAGTCCGGAATCGACGAGGCCGACGCCCGCGAGGCGCTCGTCGACGAAGGGTTCACACGGGCCGACGCCGTCGACGCGCTCGAACTGCTGGAGATGCGTGGCTACGTCTACCGGGTCGACAGCGAGGTACGGATCACCGACTGAGCCTCGCCCGTTCTCGCGCTCGCGCCGCCCACCGACGAGGCGTTCCTGTCACGACCGGCCTCACCGCGCCCAGGAACGAGGCTTATCTCGGTGCTAACCAGCTCGGCCTGGTCGTGGGACGGTTCACCGACGCTCCCGCGACCGCCATAGGCGTCGCATAATAAGAAGGGGTCGCGGGCAACCGGCGGGTATGAACGTCGACGAAACAGGCCGTCTCGCAGAGGACGTGCTCGCGGAGGTGTCGCGTGCCGTCATCGCCGACCGGACCGTTCTCGAAACGATTCTCACCGGCATCGTCTCGCGCGGCCACGTCCTTCTCGAGGACGTGCCGGGGACCGGAAAGACGCTGACTGCGCGGAGTTTCGCCGCCGCGCTCGGGCTCTCGTTCTCTCGCGTCCAGTTCACGCCCGACCTCCTGCCGGCGGACGTGACCGGAACCTACGTGTACAACGAGCGGACGGGCGACTTCGATTTCAACGAGGGGCCGCTGTTCGCGAACATCGTCCTCGCCGACGAGATCAACCGCGCGTCGCCGAAGACGCAGGCGGCGCTGCTGGAGGCGATGGAGGAGAAACAGGTGACCGTCGACGGGGAGACGTGGCAGCTGCCGGACCCGTTCTTCGTCATCGCGACGCAGAACCCCGTCGAACAGGGCGAGGGGACGTTCCCGCTCCCGGAGGCACAGCAGGACCGCTTCCTCGTGAAGACGAGTCTCGGCTACCCCGAGACCGAGGGCGGCGTCGAGATGCTCATGCGCCGGGGGGAACGCGACGAACAGCAGCCACAGGCCCAGCAGGCCGTCGCTACCGAGGACCTCCAGGCGATGCAGGCGGTGCCGGAGCGCGTCGACGTCACCGAGGACCTCGCCCGCTACATCACGGAGGTCGTCGAGGCGACGCGGGAGGACCGCCGGGTGACCGTCGGCGTCTCGCCGCGCGGGGCGGTCCGGCTGTACGAGATGGCCCGCTCGTGGGCGGCGCTCTCGGGTCGGTCCTACGTGATACCGGACGACGTGAAGGACGTCGCCCATCCGGTGCTCGACCACCGGCTCGTGCTCACGCCGGACGCGCGGGTGAACGACGTGACGAAACGCGCGGTCGTCGAAGATGTGCTCGACGAGGTGCCGGTGCCGCGGGTGAACCGTGAGCCAGCACCGTCTGCGCGACCCTGAGTCTGCTTCTTCGTCTCGTTTCGAACGGTCTTCGCCGGGTTCTCACCGAGTCCTCCCCGGGTCCTCCCAGGTCCTCACTCGTGCAGCGCCGCGGTCAGCACCACGACCGCGACCAGCAGGAACGCGAACTGCGTGAGTGGCAGGCCGGGGGTGCCGAGCCCCTGTGCGACGCGGCCGAGACCGACCGTGATGGCCCCGACGACGAGCGTCCCGAACAGGTGGACGGACTCGACCGGCCACGTCGTCGGTTCCTGGCCGAGCTGCTCGCCGACGTTGACTGCGGTCTCGCCCGCGTCCCAGGCGACGACCGCGGCGACCCCGGCGACCAGCAGTGAATCGAACGACGCCTGCTTGGTGACGCCCGCGACCAGCACGGCGAGGAAGACGAACCCGCTCCCGAGCTTGAGGAGCGTCCGGGTGCGCTTGCCCCGGCCGGGTGCCAGCCCGATGGCGACGAGGAGTGCCCCGAGGAGTGCGGGGGCGACGGTGGCGAATACGGTCGCCCGGCCGACGCCCGTCCACGCGAACACGATTGCAGCCCCGACGAGAGGGACACCGAGGCTGGAGACGACGAAGCCGAGGAGTCGCGTCCAGCGCCAGGCGACCCAGAGCCCGAGGGTGAACAGCCCAACGCCCGCAGCGCCGAGGAGCATCGTCGAGTCGCGGGCCACGCCGAGCAACGAGAGGCTGGCGAGCGCGGCGACCACCGCGACGACCGTACTCAGCATCGTCGGGCGGTAGGTCACCGAGACGGGTGTCGGCGGCGCGGTCGTCGTGTCCGTGCTCACGCTGGAACACCCCGGGAGTGCGCGCGTGCGCCCTGTGTCGCCAGCGCGGCCTCGAGTGGTTCGTCGCTCCGCCACTCGCTGGTCGGGATGCCGGCACCGCGGAGGGTCCGGATCCGCGCCGCCCGCTGGACGCTCGCGAGTCGTTGCCCGACCGTCTCGTCACCGGTCACGTCGGGCGTGACGACGGTGACCGCGTGGCCGTACTCCTCGAGTCGCCGTGCCGTCTCGACGATGTCGTCGTCACACAGCGGCGAGAGCAACACGACCTGGGTGCGCTCGGTGAGCCGGTGGCGCAGGTCCGCAAGGAGTTCGGTCGTATCTGGGGTCTCGTCGGGTTCCTTCGAGGAGAACGCCTCGTGAGTCGTCAGCAGCCGCTGGATGCTGGCGCGGTGGGTCGGACCCATCCCGACCGGGTGCCAGACGAGGTCGTCGTAGAAGGCGGCGACGCCGACCTGGTTGCGGTCGGCGGCGAACGCCCCCACGATCTGTTCGGCCGCGGACGTACACAGTGCGACCGCGTGGGGATGGTCGGGACGCGCCCGGTACGCGGCGGGGCGAGCGTCGACCAGACAGACGACGCTCGCGGCCTGCTCGGTCCGGAACTCGGTCGTCGAGAGGTCGCCCGTCCGGGCGTACCGGTTCCAGTCGATGCGGTTCAGGGGGTCGCCGCGCTGGTACTCCCGGGTGCGATGGAACTCGACGCCGCTGCCACCGGTGTCGGAGACGACCTGCCCGCTCCGCGCGAGCGTCTGCGACCGGGCGGTCACGCCCTCGATTCCCTGCGTACAGTCGATCTCGGTCGAGGCGGCGACCGTCGTCTCGACCTCGTGTTCGCCGCTGAGGTCGCGCGAGACGACCGTCGCGGGGTCGAAGGGGTATGTCCCGCGCTTGGCTTCGACGGTGTAGGAGAACGTCGTCGACCCGCCCGCACGCAGGCTCGCACCGTGCCGGGCCATCCCGTCGGTCACGGTCAGCATCTCCGGGACGCCGTCGACCAGCCGGAGGTCCGGCAGTGGCCGGTCCCCGGTGTTGGTGACCGTGACGGTCACCTCGACCGGGTCGCCGTGGTCCGGGTCCTCGTCGCTCAGGGCCCGCTCGATGGCGAGGGATGGCTCTGGTGGGGACGTGAGTCGCGGGTACGCCGCGTAGACGACGCCGAGGAGCGACACCAGGAGCACGTCGGGGCGGTTCGCGACGACGCCTATCGTCATCGCCACGAGCGAGATGGAGACGACGCCGCGCCACCGACGGGTGGTCCGGGTCCGGCTCATCGCGACCGTCCCCCGGTGTCGGCGTGGTCGACGATGGTCCGGGCGGTCCGTCTGGCGCGGGACTGGAAGAGGGAGTCACCGCGCGCGAGGGCTCGCAGCCGGGCCGTGAGGGCGCTGTCGGGCGACCCGTCGCGCTCCATCGCGAGGAAGTCGGCGACCGTCTCGTCGTCGGTCCACGACCCATCGTCGACCTGTTCGGCCGCCTCGTGGCGGCTCGCCCCCGACGTGTGTGCGACCACGTCGACGGCGGTCCCGCGGAGTTCCTCGCGAACCGCTTCGCGCCGGTCAGCTGGGACGTAGGGGACCACGAGGAACCGGTCCTCGAGCGTCTCGTCGAACCGCGTCCCCGGCGCTGGCATCGCGAGCGACCGCTCCGGGGTCGGCATCGACGCCTGGTCGAGCGTGCTCGCCCGTGCCGAGAGCAACACCGGGATGGCGAGGAGGAACCCAAGCGCGGCGACCGCGGTCGCGACGAGGTAGTCGTTCCCGAGCAGTTCGAGCAGGGCGTCCGCGACGGGTGCGCCGAGGTCGGTCCCGAGTGCGGTGATTCCGGCGACCAGTGCCAGCACGCCCAGCACGCCGGCGAGCAGCCGACGCCGGTTCATCGGTCGCCCCCGGTGTGCTGGCCGCCGTGGCGTGCACGGAAGCGCTCCAGCCCGTCCGTGGCCCGGCGGCGGCGGTCCTCCGTCACCGGCTCCTCGCCGTAGCGGACCTCCTCGAACGGTTCGGTGAGCGCCGCGATGGTCTCCTCGTCGACCCCCTCGTCCCGGGCGGCGTCGGCGCATTCTCGAGGTGCACAGGCCCGGGCGTCACCCAGCCCGAGCGCTTCGACGAACTCGTACCAGGCCTCGGAGACCTGGTTCGTCGGGTCGGGCCGGGTCGGTGGCTCGCTCGGCTCCTCGTCGGCCACCGGGTCGATGAGGCCCCAGCGTTCCAGCCGCTCGCGGAGCACGGCACCGAGCCGGTCGCGGTGTCGAATCCCGAGGGCGACCAGTCCGAGCGCGACTATCGCCGGGACGAGCGCCCGGAGCAGGTCGAGCAGTGCCGCCAGCAACGCGAGCAGCTTGTCGAGCAGACTCGGGGGTGGCGTCCCGGGGCCACCCGCCTGCTCCTCACCGGCTCCCAGACCGGTGTCCTGGCCCTGGTCGGCCGAGGAGGACCCACCGGACCGGTCGCCGGCCCCGCTGTCCGCCCCGGTGCTCTCGCCGTCGCCACTGCCGGCGGTCGTCTGGTCCCCGTCGCCGGGTTCCGCGGACGACTCCTCGACCTGTCCGTCACCCGGCTCCGCGGACGACGACGACGTGTCCGGTGTCCCTTCAGACTGTACCTGCGACTTGAGGCTCACTGCGCTGTCGGTGCCGATGGGAATCCCGGTCTCGTCGAGGTCGATGACCTCGTCCGGGTCCGTCGTCACCGACGACTCCAGCGACGTCGCCGCCGTGCTGATGGCGAAGACACAGCACAGCGCGACGGCGATGGTCAGGAGTGACTCCCAGTTCATGTGGTTCGTTGCAATCCGAAGCCACGTGCGGGGATTATTATGGGCAGAGTAAGCCAGGCTACGCGGCTGATAACGAAACCACGGGGACGCCAAGGAGCGAGTGATGACCAACACGAATCGACACGGCCGGGTGAGCTGGCGATGAGCACCGTCACCCTGAGCCTCGAAGTCGAACTCGGCTGGGGCGTCCACGACATCGACGAGTACGAGCGCATCAGCGAGGACCGCCAGTGCGAGTCACGCTACCTCCGTCGCCTGCTCTCACACTGCGACGACGTCGACATCCCCTTCAGCTTCGACGTCGTCGGACACCTGTTCCACGCCGCCTGCAGTGGCGAACACCGCAGCCCCCACGAGGACGGCTGGTTCGACGAGGACCCCGGGACGGACTGGCAGACGGACCCGCTGTTCTACGCCCCGGACCTGGTCGCGGACATCCGCGACGCCGAAACCGACCACGAGATCTGCACCCACTCCTACTCCCACGTCTCCTGTGACGAGGCGAGCGACGAGGCAATCCGCTGGGACCTGGAGGAGGCACAGCAGGTCCACGAGCACGTCCTGGGCGAGCGGACCGTCTCGTTCGTCCCGCCGAAGCACGAGCAGCCGCCGACACACGTGCTCCGCGACGCCGGCATCGAGATCATCCGGATGCACCGCAGCGATGGCGTCTCGAAGCCACGGAAGTACAAGCGGCTCGTCACGGGACCGCACCCGGAGTTCTCGCCCCCCGTCACCATCGAGGACGACGTCGTCGTCACCTACTGCACGGAGTACCCATCGCTGACCTCGGCGCTGTTGCCCTCGGGTCGCCGGGACACCCACCCCGCGTTCAAGTACCTCCCGTTCGACACCGCCAAGCGCCAGCAGCTCCACCGCCGCTACCTCCGACAGACCGCCGAGCAGGCGCTGGAGACGGACACGCCGGTCCACCTGTGGGCGCACCTGTACGACCTCTCGAACGAGGCGCAGTTTCTCGCATTGCGGGACTTCCTCACCGACCTCGCGGCACTGGAGGCACAGACGGACCTGGAGGTCCTGACGATGGCCGAACTGAACGACCGCGTCAGAGCGGAACGACGGGCCCATGTCGTCGTCTGAGCAGCCCCGCGCCGGCGTCTTGCTGAGCGGCGAGACGGTCCCGCGCTGGATGGCTCGCGCGCTCCAGCTCGTGGAGGTGGAGACGAACGCGACCATCAGCCGACTCGTCATCGACGACAGCACGACCGAGCGCGGTCCCGTCGACACGGTCCAGCGCCTCGTCGACCTCCGCGAGTGGGCACCGTTCGCCGCCGCCATCTCGCTCCGGTCGGACCCGTACTTCGCGGAGTCCATCCCCATCGAGGAGATTCCGGCGCTGACCGACGCGAAGCGGACGTACTGCGAACCGGTGGACACCCCCGGGTTCGGCCAGGAACTCCCCGAAAGTGCCGTCGCCGACCTCGAACCGCTCGACGTCGCCATCCGGTTCGGGTTCGGCATCCTCGTCGGCGACGCGCTGACCGCGCCCACGAAGGGCGTCCTCAGCTACCACCACGGCGACCTCACCGAGTACCGCGGGCAGCCCGCCGGGTTCTGGGAGTTCGTCCACGACGAGCCGTCCGCGGGAATCACCGTCCAGCGCATCACCGACGAGCTGGACGCGGGCGAGATATTCGCGTACGAGGAGGTCGACATCGACGACGCGGACACCTGGCGCGACGTGCGACGCCGACTCTACACCACCTCCGAGCCGATGCTCGCGCGGGCGACGCGCAAACTCCTCTGGGGCGACGACCCCCGCGAACCGGACGAACTCGGTGACCTCTACACGCTCCCGAAGGGCAAACCGGTGCTCTCCTACGCGGTCAAGACCGCGAAGGGGTACCTCTGAGTTCTCGCACCGACGCCCTCGACTCGACGCCCGGTTCTGCCGCCGCGACGGCCGACACCGACCGTTTATCGGACGGGTAAACCGCCATATCCGGCGGATAATAAGGACAGTTTCTCTCCAACCACCGACCGATATGGGCGCTACAAGCTTCACCTGTGCCGACCTCGACACCGGGTCCGTAACCGGGGTGACCCGACCGTGAGCCGGGACGCCGCCGTCAGGTCCCGGTCGAGCACGCCGTGTTTCCTGCTCGTCGGGAGCGAGGGTCGCCTCGAACCAGCGCTGCAGACGCTCACCGAGAACTTCGACGACCCGACCCTGCTGACCCACCCGTCGGTCGACCCGGGGTCGGACTGGTCCGACGTGGCCTTCGACGTCGACTGCATCGTCGTCGACGCCGAGAGCGGCGGGACGCGGCCGGGCGCGGCCATCGAGACGCTCTCTTCGGAGTTCGACGACACGCTACTCTACGCCGTCCTCGACGAGGAAGGGCCGTTGACCGTCGAGGAGGCGCTGTCGCACGGCGCGACCGACGTGGCCTGGCACGACGTGACCGGGTACGAGGTGTTCGCCTCCCGGCTCCGCGGGGCCATCGAAGAGGACGCGACCCACCGCTTCAGCTCCGCCACCAGGCAGGCACCCGAGCACGTCGCCGCGGGCAGCGTCGGCGACGTGTTGAACGGCGGGACGCCGCTCGAGGTGAGTCGCCGACTCGTCGAGACCGCGACCGACCTGCTGGGAGAGGCGACCGTCGAACTGTACCTCCACGACCAGCGGACGGAGACGCTCCAGTTGACCGCCTTCTCCAGTGGACCACGGACCGGGAAGCCGCCGTCCTCGTACGCGCTCGGCGAGGGGTCCGCCGTCGCCAGGGCCTACCTGACGGAGGAGACGCTCATCCGCGACCCCGACGACGGGTTCACCGACGAGGACGGCGACGGCCGGAGCGTAGTCGTCCCGGCCTGCGGTATCGGTGTCCTCGTCGCGACCGAGCAGGGGTTCGACGTGCGGACCATCGAGACGGCGCGACTGGTGGCTTCGCTGGGGGAGCTCGCGTTCGGCTGGCACACCGACCCGCCGTCGACCGAGTCGAGCCCACCCGCGGGGCGTCTCGGTCACGCCGACGGCCTGACAGACCTCGCCGACAGGGTACGGTCCATCGAGCACGAGCTCGTCCGGACCGAGTCCCGGGAGGCCGTCGAACAGACCCTCTGCGAACGGCTGAACGGGTTCGACGACGTGACCCTCGCGTGGGTCGGCGAGACCGAGACGCGGACCGACACCATCGCGCCCCGGTCGTGGGCCGGCGACAGCGAGTACATCGAGACGGTCTCCATCGACGGGTTCGACGAGGAGACCGCGACCGGTACACCGGCCGCCCGGACCGCCGCCTCCGGGACCGTCACCGAGATCGCCGGCCTCGACGAGGCTGCCGCCGACGCGGACGCCGCGTGGCGGACCGCCGCCCGGGAGTGCGGCCACGGTTCCGTCCTCAGCGTTCCCCTGACGTTCGACGGCATGGCGTACGGCGTGGTGACCGTCTTCGGGACCGACGCCGACACGTTCGACGGCGTCGTGGGCACGCTCGTCCGCGAACTCGCGACGACCGCGGCGTACGCCATCGACGCGATGGTGGGCCGGGAGCGCCCGCTGACCGACCACCGCCTGCGACTCGACTGCCTGTCCAGGTCCGCGACGACCCTCCTCCCGCGGCTGGTCCGGGAGCTCCCGCCCGCCCTCGAGCTGGAGTCCCTGTTCGCCACACAGCAGAGGGCTCGCGCGTTCTTCGACGTCCCCGACGAGCACGTCGACGCCTTCGAGCGCATCCTCGCTGACGACCCCGACGTGGCGTCGTTCAGCTGGATCGGCAGAGAGGCCGAAGTGTGTCACCTCGTCGTGGAGGACCCGATACTGGCGACCGTCGCTGCCGCGGACGGGAGCGTCCACCGGCTGGAAGACCGGGACGATGCCGTCCAGTTCACGGTCGAGGTGCCGGCCGAAACCGACGTCGACGACCTCCTGTCCTCGCTCGACGTGGGTGGCGACGACGTCGAACTGCTGACCCGTCGCCGGACCGCGGACTCGGTTCGAACCGCCGAGGGGGCCCGCTCCGACGTCGAACGTCGGCTCTCGGACCGCGAACTCGACCTCCTCCGGCTCGCCCACGAGGCCGGCTACTTCGACTGGCCACGCGAGACCAGCAGTGCCGACCTCGCCGACCTCGCGGGTGGCTCCCAGTCCACGGTCAGCAAACAGATCCGCGCCGGACAGGCGACGGTCATGGACGAGTTGTTCGACGGATGACGGGGACGAACCGACGTGAGCGCCACGGGAGTGACCCATGAGCTCTGAGGACACCGCCGAAGAGCCGGCGTGGGAATGGCGCGAGAGCCCGTTCATCGTCGACCTGGCCGAGGAGGACGCCGAAGCGGTCCCACGACTGGTCGAGACCGACTCCTCGCCCCTCATCGCCGAGGTGCACCTGGTCAACCCGGACCTCCTGTTGAGCCACTGCATCGCCACGGTCCCCGGGGTGACCATCAGGCCGGAGTACCAGACGGTCCTCGACAGCGAGGTCAAGATATTCTTCTTCACCGTGACCGGCGACGCGTACGACGACTTCGAGGCGGCGCTGGTCGAGGACCACACCGTCGCGGACCCGACACTCGTCTCCGAGAAGGACACCTACCGGGTGTACCGGGTGCGGCTCCTCCCCGACACCCAGCCGATAACCCCCGCGACGGCCAAGCTCGACATCCGGGTCGTCGACGCCAAGAGCAGCGACGGCGGCTGGCTCGTCCGGCTCGAGATTCCGAACCGGGAGGCGCTCTTGCGCTTCCGGGACTTCTGTGACGACGAGGACGTCCACTTCTCCATCCGCCGGCTCTACACCGATACGTTCGCCGAGGACGCGTTCCTCGGCCTGACCGAGACCCAGCTGACCACGCTCCGGACCGCGTTCGACACCGGGTACTTCGACGTGCCCCGGCGCATCTCCCAGCAGCAACTCGCCGACCTGCTCGGTATCTCCACCTCCGGCGTCTCACAGCGCCTTCGGAGTGCCCTAAGCCAGCTCATCGAGCACACCGTCGCGGAGGACGACTGAACTGCCACGGGGGCGGGACGGACCGGCGAGAACGTCCCGCTGGCTTAACCGGTCGATAACAAACAGCCCCCGTTACGAAGGGCGAGTGAATGCCGAAAGTCAGCGTCATCATCCCCACGTACAACCGAGCCGACACCGTCCGGCGGGCCATCGATAGCGTCCTCGCACAGACGATGTCCGACCTGGAGTGTCTGGTCGTCGACGACGCGTCGACCGACGACACACAGGCTGTGCTGGACGAGTACGACGACTCCCGGCTCCGAACGTTCCGCCACGACACGAACCGGGGTGGGAACGCCGCCCGGAACACCGGGCTGGCGAACGCCGACGGGGAGTACGTCGCCCTCCTCGACTCGGACGACGAGTGGAAACCCGAGAAACTCGAGCGCCAGCTCGACAGGCTCGACGCCGAGTCCGACGACTGGGTCGCCGCATACTGCGACTGGGAGTACGACCTCGACGAGTCCGGCGAGAGCTGGAAGCGAACGGTCGCGGCCCTCCTCGACCGGTTCGACCGGGACTACCCCACCGAGGGCGGGGCCGACGACATGGTCCGCGAGATCCTCGCGGACAACCTCCACACGGGGGCCGGCTCGACGCTGCTCGTCGAGACGGCCGTCGCCCGCGACGTCGGCGGCTTCGACGAGGACCTCGACCGGTTCCAGGACACCGAGTTCGCCCTCCGGGTCGTGAAGGCGGGCAAGCTCGCACACGTCGCCGAGCCCCTGATGATCCGCCACGACACCGGGAGTCCCTCCGCCGAAACCTACCGCGACGCGAACGAGGAGCTCCTCTCGAAGTACGACGAGGAGGTCGCCGCTATCGAGGCCGACGGGCGCGACATCCGCGGCCAGCGCAACCTCTTCGTCGCGAAGCACTTCCTCGCGGAGGGCCGCCCGGTCGGCAGCCTGCGCCACCTCCGGCGGGCGTCCGTCGACGGCCACGAGGTTCCCGGAGTGCTCGCGTCGGCGGCCCGTGGCCTGAACCGCCGCAAGCGGAGCGTCGCCATCGCCCTGACGCTGGTGCTGGCCGTGACGCTCGGCTACACACTGACGCGAGGCACCGACAGTGCGTGAACCCAATCCCACCATGTTCGGCCACGGCGAACCGGTCCGTTCGATGGACCAGCCCACGGAACGCACCGTCTCGTACTCGAACGACAAGGAGCTGTTCGGCGTCTTCGGTGACCGCGACGAGTTCGACGCGAACACCGGCGACCGGCGGTTCGACGCGATACTCGACGGCGAGGGCGTGACCGTCGGGGTCAGAAGCCCCGGCCTCGGCATCCCGAACCGCACCTCGGTCGCCGACACGGCGGACGGAATCTGTGCCGTCTGGGGCGAGGCCTTCACCCCCGATGGGCGGTCACAGCCGGCCGCGTCGTGGCTCCTCGAAGCGTACGCCGACCGCGGCGTCGACGCGCTCCGCGACCTCAACGGGTCGTACCTCGCCGTCGTCGAGCACGACGACGAGGCCATCGTCGCGACCGACCCCGTCCGGTCGTGGGCCTGTTACTACACCGACGACCCCGGGACGCGGGTGTTCGGGACCGACGCGACGGCGGTCGCCCAGACCATGGTCGACCCGACCCGGAACCGACAGGCCATCGGTGAGTTCCTCCACCTCGGGGTGACCCTCGGCGAGAAGACCGCCCTCGAAGGCCTCCAGCGAGCCCCCGTGGACTCGTACGTCACCGCGACGGACGTCGAAGCACTCGACCGGTTCGTCCACGACCCAGAGGAGTTCGATTACGTCGACGAACTCGCCGACCGGCTCGAACGGGCGATGGAACGCCGGTCGCACTACCCCGGAACCAAGGGGATGATGCTCTCTGCCGGGTACGACTCCCGGCTCCTGCTCTCCCAGATTCCCGACATCGAGGTCGCCTACACCGTCGGCCACCCACAGGCACAGGAGACCCAGGGGGCGCGTGCCCTCGCGGCCCAGTACGACACGGAGCACGTCGCCTTCGAGCCGTCCCGGCGCTACCTCGAACCGACCGACGAGAAGGTCCAGTACACCCAGGGGGTCAAGGAGTCGCTCCACATCCATCACGCGGGCTACGACGACGAGATCGAGGTGGATACGATGTACCACGGCCTGCTGTGTGACACCTTCCTCACCGGCCACTTCCTGAAACAGGACTACGTCCACGGGTTCGGGAAACGGCTCCCGCTCCCGCGTCTCGACCCGGACCCCGACCCGGTCGAGGCCCTGCTCGACAAGTTCGGCTACGTGGAGGCTGGCTCCGACGACCTGGCCGAACACGCCGGCATCGTCGACGACCCGCATCGCTTCGTCCGCGACGCCGTCCAGCGCGAGGTCGAGAAGGTCGCCGACCGCGCCGACGACATCCAGAACGTCATCGACGTCGCCGGCATCAGCAACCAGCCGTCCATCCCGTTCCGACGCCACCTGTTCGACAACTACCTCGAGTCCTTCTTCGTCCTCGACACCGAGCTCATCGACTGGCACCTCTCGGCTCCCCCGGAACACCGCAACACGCAGACGTTCCTCGACGCGTGTCGCCAGCTCGATTCGAACATCCTCGACACCCGCCCCCCGGACCGGCCCCACGACTCCGTCGTGTTCAACGAGGTCGAGGGGTTCCTGCGGCGACAGCTGCCGCTGGTCACCTCCTTCGAGTCGGCGTGGCCGGACCGCCACGACATCTTCGAGAAACACGACATGGACCAGCACCTGTTCCCGAACGCGTCACACCTCCACGAACTGCCGGTGCGTCACAAGCTCCGGGTCTCCGACGTCGTCGACTGGACCGCGATGGCGACCGGGACCGACCACGCCGGCCCGCACTGGCTCGCCCGGCCAGAGACCGTCTGAGCAGCACCGTTCTCCCGTCCGTCGCGGTCAGCAGACGCCGTGTGCCTCGTAGAACCGCCTGACCCGTTCGTCGGTCAGCAGCGGCTCGTGGACCTGCAACAGGTCCACGTCAGAGTAGTTGTTCGCCTCGATGACGGCGAACTCGCCCGGCGCGCTGACGACGATGTCCCACGCGATGTAGGGGATGTAGGAGAGTTCGTCCGCCATCGTCAGCAACTCGTCGTGGATGTCGTCCCAGCCGGGGACGGTGACGCCGGCGATCTGTGTCTCGGTGTCGGGGTGGACCTCCCGACGGCCATCCCAGCCGAACTTCGGGGCCCGGGCTGCGGGACTCAACTGGCCGGTGTCGGGGTCGATCTGCGCGGAGAGCCCGCCCGCCGACCAGTTGTCGACGGGGGCGGACTCGTCGGTCCCGATGCGGTGGACGGCGGTCGCGAGGAACGGCTCGCCGGCCTGCCGGTCGTACATCGTCAGCGCCCGGATGGTGTTCGGCGAGTCGGGATAGAGCGTGTAGGCGTAGTCGTCCATCCCGACGAGTTCGGTGACGAGGTACTCCGAGAGCGAGTCGACGCGTCGCTCGAACGACTGTTGGCTGACGGGGTCGCCGTCGACGCGGACCCCTTCTTCCATCGCCTGACAGAGGAGGACGTTGTTCCCCCCGCCACCCGAGGTCCACTTCAGGACGAGGTTCCCCTCGCGCCGGAGTCGTTCGAGGACGACCGACCCGGCGTTCCGGCCGTCGACGCCGCGGGTCTCCACCTGATCGGTGCCGCCGTCGCTGCGGCCGAACCGGGCAGTCGCCGGTTCGGGTTCCGTCTCCGTGACGTGATGGAACTCCCCGTCACGAACCAGCCCGTACAGCTCCGGGCGATGCTCGTCGAACGGCTCCAGCAGTCGGTGGAACAGGAGCTTGTTGTCGAGCGCGAGGCTCCAGCGCCCGTTGATCCGCTTGGTCTGGACGTAGCGGCTGTAGTCGTCGAGGTAGGCGTCCCGACCGTGCGTCTCGAAGTCGTAGAGGGTCGCCGCCTGGCTCTGGAACCCGTCGCGCCAGAGGTCGAGCTTCTCGCCGGGCGAGAGCCCGTGGTCGCCGTCGTCGCGCAGCTCGTCCATGGCGAGCGACGTGATCTGGTTCGTCGTGATGTAGGCGTCTCTGACGTTCACCGCGGCTCACCCCCGGACGGGGTGCTCCGTGTTCGTCGCAAGCGGCCGGCGTGTCGGCTGGTGGTCGATTCCTGGCGGGTCGCAGTCACCCACGGCCGGTCGCGGGTCGGCGAGAGAGGGGACGACATGGTCGTGCCGTACCGGTGCGTGACAGATGAAACGCGGTGACGCTCCCGGCCGTGTCTATCGGTTGTTGGTCGTTTACGCCGCTTAATTGTACGCTAACCGAGATGGGATGGTTCCCTGGTCGAGCGACAGACACCTGCGACAGAAAGGGTCCCCTGGTCGAGCGACAGACACCTGCGACAGAAAAGGTCCTCAGGCGAGCGCTGACTCGTACACCGAGACGAGTCGGTCGGCCATCTCCTCGTGACTCACGAGTTCCTCGGACTGCCGGCCGTCCGAGCGCGCACCAGTGGCCGCGACCTCCTCGACGGCCGCCGTCAGGTCCGGGTCGGCGTCCGAGACGGTGCAGTGCTCGACGTCGCCGACCACGTCACGGACGAAGCCGACGTCGGTCGAGACGACCGGCAGGTTGCACGCCGCGGCCTCCTTCACCGTCATCGGCCCGCTCTCGCGGGTCGACGTGAGCAACAGCAGGTCGCTGGCGTTCATGTAGTACGGCATCTCGGCGTAGTCCACGCCGGAGAGCGGCCGCAGGGTCACGTCCGCGTCCGCCCGCTCGACCACGCGGCGGGCCCGGTCGAAGTCCTTCTCCGCCCGGCTGGTATCGTACGGGAACAGTGCGACCGTCTCGTCCTGGTCCCAGCCCACGTGCTTGCGCGCCTCGGCCCGTGGGATGGGCCGGAACTGGTCGGTGTCGACCCCGAACGGGACGTGGGTGTAGTCGGTGGGAAGCTGGGGTGCCATGGCCCGGCTCGGCAGCACGACCTCGTCGGCGAGGCGTGCGCTGTACTGGCTCAGGGCCCGCAGCCACGTCATGTCGCTCATGAGGTCCGTGCCCCAGAGCGTGAGCACGACCGGCCGCCGCGGCTGGGCGAGCGCGTACGGCCCGACCAGTCCGTAGTTCGCGTGGACCACGTCGTAGTCGTCGATGGACTCCCGGACCACCTTCGGGGCGTACTTGAGGTAGTCCGAGACCGACCGCGGCTCGTCCGCCGAGTACGTCCCCGGGACCGCCAGGGTCGTACACTCGATACCACGGTCTTCCAGCGTCTCGACCTGCGTCTCGAAGAACGTCCGCGTCGAGGTGATGAGCTGGAGGACCTTCATGCCGTGACCGGGGCAGGTTCGCGCGAGGTCACCTGGTTCACGATCACGTCGGTCGCGTCCACCTTGTCCGCGAGCAGGTTCTGGCGACGACGCTGCCAGCGCGCGGGCTGGTACTCTTCGAGGATGTACTCCGCCTTGCGAAGCGCCTCGCTGTGGCGGTTCTTGGTGTCGAAGTTGTAGAGCAGGCCGTACTCCCGTTCGAGCTCCTGCGTGTAGCCCATGGTGAGCGTGTTCACGTACACGGCAGGGGTTCCGAGGACCGCGCTCTCGGCCGCGGTCGTCGCACCCTCGCCCACGAAGAGGTCGGCGTAGTACAGCAGGTCGTGCATGCGCTCGGGCGGGACCGTCATCCGGCGGTCCTCCAGGTGAGCGGGGAGCGGTTTCTCGGAGGTGAACAGCACTTTCGCGCCGGTCGCCTCCAGCCGGTCGAACACCTCGGTGACGTTGTCGAACCCGCCCTCGCCGAGGTCGTGTGAGGCTCCCCAGCCGTTGAACCGGCCGACGACGAACGTGTCGTCCGGGTCGAGCCCCACCTCGTCGAGGACCGACGGGTCGGGTTCGAACCGGTCCGGGTGGAGGTACGCCAGTTCGTGGTACCCGGGGTAGCGTCGCTGTGTCCCGCCCGGGTCGCCGTCGTAGCAGTCCGGCAGACAGAGCTGGTCCGCGAACGGGTACGCGAGCGACGTGATGAGTTTTGCGTGCTCGGTGTCGTAGAAGACGACGCTGCGCGCGCCGACGAGCTTCGCGACGTGCGACGCCGCGACGCCCCCGATGGCGGTGATGACGTCCGGGTCTATCTTCCGGGCGCGGGCGAGCAGCTTCGCCTCGTACGTCGCCTGCACGAACGCGAGCGACGTGAGTCCCTCCGATTCGTCGGCGAGGACCTCGTAGTCGATACCGTAGGCGTCGAGCAGTTCCAGGTTCACGCCCATCCGGCGGGCGAAGACGTGGACCTCGTGGCCCTGGGCCTCCAGCTCCTGGATGGCGTGCTTGAAGAAGTGGACGTGTCCAGGGTGCTGGATGGTGACGATGACTCGCATCGTCACTCACCCCCCTCGCGCTGGTTCTCGCGACGGTCGAGCACCATGCCCATCAGCACGAGGAAGGCCCCCTGCATCGTCAACAGCAGCGAACCGTCGTCGTCGCGCCGGAACAGCTGCCGGGCGATCCCGGCCAGCACCGCCACCACGCCGAGGCCGTAGAACAGCGACAGCGGGTGGAAGTTCCGGGCCAGGTAGCGTTCCTTCAGTCGCCACAGGAACCCGTGCAAGAGCGCGAACGAGGTCTGTGGGACGAAGCCCGTCAGCGAGATGGTGCTCTCCTCGTCGCCGTACTCTGCTTCCATGGGCACGTCCACGACGCGGAGTTCCTCGACGTTGAGGTGGACGAGGATGTCGTTGGTGTACTGGTGGTCGTCGCCGAGCGCCTCTATGTCCAGCGCGCACAGCGCCTCGTGGGAAATCGCCGTGTACCCGTTCTGTGAGTCCATGACGCCCCAGTAGCCGCTCGCGATCTTCGTGAGGACCGAGAGCAGCCAGTTGCCGACCAGCCGGAACGTCGGCATCGACTCGCGGTACTCGCTATCGGCCAGCCGGTTCCCCTTCGCGTAGGCCGCCTCGCCGGTCGCGACCGGTTCGACGAGGGCGTCCATCTGGTCGGGGTCCATCTGGCCGTCAGCGTCCAGGGTCACGGTCACGTCCATCTGCTCCTCGCGTGCGCGCTTGAAGCCGGTCTTGAGCGCGCCGCCGGCCCCCTGGTTCTCCTCGTGCCGGATGGGGACGATGTCGGGCGGCACGGTCCCGCCGTCGGTGACAGACTGCACGGCGTTTTCGACGCGGGAGTCGCTCGCGCCGTCCGGGGTGTCCTCCGCGTCGTCCGGGGTATCCTCGCTCCCGGACGCCGCGTCGACGGTCTCGGAAACGACGCGGCAGATCTCGTCCCAGGTGTCGTCGGTCGACTGGTCGTCGATGGCGTACACCCGGTCGACGAACCGCGGGATGGACGTGAGAACGTCGGCGACGTGGTCCTCCTCGTTGTACGCCGGAACGACGACCGCGATGGTTGCGTTCCGGTACATCAGAGCCCCCGGTAGGTGACGGTGATCGCGCCCTGTTCGACGACCAGTGCCGGGTCGACGGTGCCCGTGACGTCGACGAGGAGCTGGTCCGAGACCTCCTCGGAGAGCAGGTCCTCCACCGAGAGCCCGTCGATGTCGTTCAACGGTGTGAACACGACGATTGCGTCGTAACAGTCGGTCGGGGACCCGGGTTGTTCGCCCAGCGAGTCCACGGCGGCGTCTGCCGAGAGCCCCATGACCGCCACGTCCTGGGACTGGAGCTTCACGACGGTCTCCTGGGCGACGTCGTCCTGGGGATGCTCGCTGGAATCACGCTGGATGCCGACGGCCAGGACGTGTGGGTCGTCCATCCGCCGACGGTCCTCCAGTGCGTCGAGGAGCATCGACACGATATGGTCACTCGCCGATTCGTCGAACCGTGTCGGGACGTTCGGGACCTCCGACACGGAGTCGTCGCGTACAGTTGGAATCATAGCTTGGGTACCTCCGCGAGGGTGTGGTGGGGTCACCAGTTCTGGACTGGTCTCGTTCGTACACCCGGGCACTACCCGCATTATTATAGCCTGGATAAGGCCGAATCAGGCCGTTTCACGCCGAATTCCGACCGATGGGACGGTTCGCGACTCGATTACCGCGCGGCTAAGCCGAGCTATTGCGGTCTATAACGAAGGAGGCCCCGTACGGTTGGTTTCGTACAGATGCGAGTCGCATACGATCACAGCGAGTCGACGGACGTAGCGAGACGGGCACAGCCAGCACGGGGTGACCAGCGGTGAGCCAGACAGTCGCGCCCCAGGACGCACGGACCGAGTCGGTCTGTATCGTCGGCCTGGGCTACGTCGGGCTGCCACTGGCCCTGGCGTTCGCCGAGGAAGGCCGGCCCGTCGTGGGCTACGACGTCCAGACGGAGAAGGTCGAGTCGCTCGCGAGCGGGACCGACCCGACCGGCGAACTCGGCGACGAGCGTATCGCCGACAGCGAGGCAACGTTCACCGACGACCCCGGGTCCATCGCCCGCGCGGACGTGGTCGTCCTGACCGTCCCGACCCCGGTCGACGAGGTCGGAACGCCGGACCTCTCGTACATCGAGAGCGCCGGCGAGACCGTCGGCGAGCACATGTCCGAAGACACGACCGTCGTGCTCGAATCCACGGTGTATCCCGGTGCGACCGAGAGCGTCCTCGTGCCCGCACTCGAGTCGACCTCCGGGTTCACCGTGGGCGAGGAGTTCGAGGTCGGCTACTCTCCCGAGCGCGTCTCGCCGGGCAACAGCAAGCGCGGCCTGCGAGACGTCACGAAGATCGTGAGCGGCCGGACAGAGGCCGTCTGCGAGCAGGTCGCGGACGTGTACGAGTCCATCGTGGACGCCGGCGTCTATCGCGCGCCGGACATCGAGACCGCAGAGGCCGCGAAGGCCATCGAGAACGTCCAGCGCGACATCAACATCGCCCTGGTGAACGAGCTCGCCATCGCGTGTGACCACCTCGACCTCGACACGCAGGCGGTGCTCGACGCCGCGGGGACGAAGTGGAACTTCCACGACGAGTACCGCCCCGGCCTCGTCGGCGGTCACTGCATCCCGGTGGACCCCCACCTGTTCTCCTACCAGTCCGAACGCGAGGGGTTCGTCCCGGAACTCATCATGCAGGCCCGCGAGATCAACGAGTACGTCCCCGCACACGTCGCGGAGCTGGTCCGCCGGGCGATGAACGACACCGGGACGGTCCCGCGCGAGAGCCGGGTGCTGGTCCTCGGCGTGGCCTACAAGCCGAACGTCGGCGACATCCGGACCTCCGAGGTGGACGCCATCATCGCCGACCTCGAGGAGTACGGCGTCGATATGGTCGCCTACGACCCGCACGCCGACCCGGACGTGATCAGGGAGAACTTCGACGTTCCCGTCACGACCGACCCGTCGTTCGAGGCGTTCGACGGCGTCCTCGTCGGGACGGGCCACGACGAGTTCGCGGACATCGACGTCGACGAGATGGCCGAGGCGCTCACCGGCGATGGCTTCGTGGTCGACGTGCCTGGCGTGTTATCACGTGCCAAAGATACTACGGTCGATGTAACATATCGAGACCTGTAGAACAGTCCAGATTGGTACCGTCTTAAGCTGAATCGTTCCGCCGTTAACTCAGAACTATTATCATTAGTCGGGTTCCGAATCAACCTCGCTCTTAGCGCCTCTATCCCCCGATATCGAACAATTTCAGTCAGTTTTGGCCCTTGACAACAGTCCGAAACAGTATAAGCATAAGAGAACTGTTGGGACAGAATTCTACGTTTATTATCGGTGTGCCGAATGTATCGGTCGAGACAATGAGTGCAGCAGTAAACGAAAGCGAACACGAAGACGAGGTCCCCGACGAGCTCCTCGGCGACGAGTCCGACGAGTTCACCAAAGACGATATGTTCCATCTGCTCCAGAACCGCCGGCGGCGGAGCGTCCTCCGCTATCTGCAGGATACCGACGGCCCCGTCCGCATGCGTGACATCGCAGAGCAGGTCGCCGCGTGGGAGCACGACACGACGGTACAGCGCCTCACATCGAAAGAGCGTCAGCGCGTCTACATCGCCCTCTATCAGTCCCATCTCCCCGCGCTCGACGACGAAGGCGTCATCGACTACAACCAGGACCGCGGCATCGTCGAGCGTCGGCCGCTCGCCGAGGAACTGATGCCGTACCTCGACGACCCGACCGGGACGGAGGAGGAGACGGCGGAGACGGACACCGACCGCGACTGGACCTCCTACTACCTGGCCGCGACCGGGGTCGCCGCGATGCTGTTCCTCGGAACCCAGCTCGAACTCGTCGGCCTGTCGAGCGAGCTGCTGGCGGTCGGGATGCTGGCGCTGTTCGGCTCCCTCTCGGGTGCGAACGCGTTCTCTGCACGCAAGCCAACCGCGGGAAGTGACTGAGTCGCCCCCTGTCGACGGAGACGTATACGACCATGGCCCTGACATATTCACGCGACGACTGGAGCGATGAGTAGACGAACGACACTCTGTCGGCTGGTAGCGTGCTTGCTGGTCGTCGGGGCCGTCGCCGTCTCCCCCGCACAGGCTGGCACCGCACCCGCGGCCGACACGAGCATCCAGAACGTCGGTCTGTCCGGCCCCGCCGTCGTCGATTACAACGGCAGCGGCGACCGGGTCTTCCTCTGGACGGACGCCGAACAGACCGTCACGGTCAAGCTACAGTCCGACACCACGGACGATGCCGACCAGCCACTGGAGGTGTGTCTCAGACAGGCCCGGTCGAACACCTCCGGTTCGACGGCCGATGACACCGCCGCTGGCGAGCCCATCACGGGACCGTGTGTGGAGACGACGGTCACCGAGAACGGCTCGACGGTGACGCTCTCTGCCGACCAGTGGCCCTTCAACGGCACCGGGAAACAGCGCGTCACGGTCACCGTCGCGAACGAGACGACCGTGCTCGACGAGAGTTCGGTACAGGTGTTCGTCCTCTCGAAAAGCGGCGACGTCGACGGTGATGGGCTGTCGAACACCGCCGAACTGGAACACGGGACGAACCTCACGGCGGTCGACACCGACGGCGACACCCTGGAGGACGGCCCCGAGGTCAACGAGTACGGGACCGACCCCCTTGAGGCCGACTCCGACGACGACGGCGCGCGTGACGCACAGGAGATATCGGCCGGCACCGACCCCACGACGGTCGACACCGACGGCGACAACCTCTCCGACGGCTTCGAACTCGAGCACGGACTCGACCCGACCGCAGCCGACACCGACGGTGACGGGCTCACGGACGCCGCCGAACGGAACCTCGGGACCAACCCCCGGAAGAAGGACACCGACGGTGACGGCATCTCCGACTACGACGAACTCAAGTGGGAGAGCGACCCCACCGAGGCCGACACCGACGGCGACGGCCTCGGCGACGCCCGCGAATACGAACTCGGCACCGATCCGACGGCCGCCGACACCGACGGCGACCTCCTGAGCGACGAGACCGAAGCCGACATCGGGTCGAACCCGACCAGCATCATCTCACCACTCGCGTACATCGGCCTCCTGGTGCTGGTGGTCGTGATCGGCCGGCTCGTCTACACCGGGCGCATCGAACCCGCAGCCGTCCCCGGGCAGCTGGAACGATACGTCGGTCGTGACGACGACTCGCCCGACCCCGGTATCGAGACCCCGGCGGTCGAGGAGGGGACGCCCGGCCCGCCCGACCCTGACACCATCGGCCCGAACCCCACCTCGGCCCCCGTTCTCACGGACGAGGAGAAGGTCTGCCAGATCCTCCGCGAGAACGGCGGGCGGCTCCAACAGAAGGAGATCATCGAACAGACCGACTGGTCCAAGTCGAAGGTGAGTCGGCTCCTCTCCAAGATGGAGAGCGAGGACGAGATCCGCAAGATAAGCGTCGGCCGGGAGAACCTCATCACCCTCCCGGAAGACCAGCCCGAGAGCTCCAAACCCTTCTTCTGACGTCTCCGGCACCCGCCGGGTGGCAGTCCGGTCGAGACCGCTGGTAGTCTCTTCGACCGCGGTCACAGTGTCGCGTCTTCTACGTACTGACAGCGGCGGCGGCAGCTGGTCGCCAGAGAGCTGTCCGGTCACTCGGCGACGACAGCCAGGTAGTCAGAGCGCCGCCCCGTCATTCGGGGCCGACAGCCACGACACTCTCGCTGTCTCGACTGTCCCGGTCGACGCCCTCCCCGTATCTCCCGTACTGTTTCACGACCGCGGCAACCACTCTGGCGGACCTGCCGTGACGTAGAATCCGTGCTGTGCACCATGCGAGCCGGGACGCCGGTCGGTTCTCGGTCCGACGCCACCCCGGCCGAAGTCAGCCGCCACGTGAATCGAGTGAACGATGTGAACGACGCCGCGTCAGTCCGGCGTCTGACGCTGCAATGGCAGGCCGGCGCTTACCGCCGTACTAACAACTCGCTTAACCGGTCTATAGTAAACCTCCGGGGTTGTGTAGGCTGGAATCGTCCCCGCGACCCTATCGTGGCTCTGGCGGGAAACCACTCGAACCATGATCGAAAATACAGACACCGAACCGACCACTCGCACCGTCAGCGAGGCCGACGCGAACCGTTCCGAACCGCTCTGGAGCCGCCGGGTGTACCAGCCCGTACTGGTCGACGACCCGACCGAGGTGAGCCACTGATGTGTGGCATCATCGCGTGTGTCGGTGCCAGTCGGTCCGTGGACCGACTCATCACCGGCCTCGAGAACCTCGAATACCGCGGCTACGACTCGGCCGGCGTCGCCATCCAGAACGGGTCCGGTGTGGAGGTCCACAAGCGCTCGGGTCGCGTCTCCGAGCTGAAAGAGGAGGTCCCGCTGCAGAAGCGCGCAGACATGGGTATCGGACACACCCGCTGGAGCACGCATGGGCCGCCGACCGACGAGAACGCACATCCGCATACCCCCGCGGATGAGAACGTCGCGGTGGTCCACAACGGCATCATCGAGAACTACAGCGAACTTCGCGCCGACCTCGAAGCCAGGGGCCACGAGTTCACGAGCGACACCGACACCGAGGTCATCCCCCACCTCGTCGACGAGCACCTCGAGAAGACCGACGACCCCGAGGTCGCGTTCCGGAAGAGCGTCCAGCAGCTCGAGGGAAGCTACGCCATCGCCGCCATCTTCGACGGGCACGATTCCATCTTCGCGGCCCGGCAGGGGTCGCCGCTGGTCGTCGGCGTCGACGACGACGCCTACTACCTCGCGAGCGACGTCCCGGCGTTCCTTGACTACACGGACGACGTGATGTACCTCGAAGACGGCGACGTCGTCGTCGTCGAGGACGGCGACCTGTCGCTGACGGACGTCGGCGGCTCGCCCGTCACCCGCGAGGTCCAGACCGTCGACTGGGACCCCAGCGAGACCGGAAAGGGCGTCTACGACCACTACATGCTCAAGGAGATCAACCACCAGCCGACGGCCCTGTCGAACACCATCCAGGGCCGGGCCGACCCCGAGAGCGAAGAGGTCGTCCTCGAGGACTTCCCGCCGGGGACGTTCACCGACATCGGCGACGTCCACTTCGTCGCCTGCGGGACCTCCTACCACGCGGCGATGTACGGTGCCACGATGCTGAGCAACGGTGGCATCACGGCCAACGCCTATCGCGCCAGCGAGTACGGGCTCCAGACGGACATCGTCGACGAGGACACGCTCGTCATCGCGGTCACACAGAGCGGTGAGACGGCCGACACCCTCAGCGCGCTCCGCCAGGCACAGGAGAAGGGCGCGTCCGTCCTCACCGTGACGAACGTCGTCGGCTCGACGGCGGCCCGCGAGTCCGACGAGACGATGTTCATTCGAGCCGGCCCCGAGATCGGCGTCGCGGCGACGAAGACCTTCTCCTCGCAGGTCGTCTCGCTCGCCCTGCTGAGTCAGCGTATCCTCGAGGACGTTCCTGAGGCGTCCCCCCGCGACAACATGGACGAGTTCCTCGCGTCGCTGCAGGACCTCCCCAAGCACATCGAGCAGGTGCTCGACTTCTCGGCCGCCAAGCGGCTGGCCAAGCGCTACAGCGACCACAACGCGTACTTCTTCATCGGGCGCAGTATCGCGAACGCGGTCGCGATGGAGGGCGCGTTGAAGTTCAAGGAGATCACCTACGAGCACGCGGAGGGGTTCGCGGCGGGCGAACTGAAACACGGGCCACTCGCACTCATCACCGACCGGACGCCCGTCTTCGCGGTGTTCACCGGCGACGAGGAACAGGACCGCAAGACGCTCAACAACGCGAAGGAGGCCCAGACCCGCGGCGCACCCATCGTCTCGGTCGCACCGGCGGACCACCCGTCCCTGGAGTTCGCCGACGCGCACCTGCAGGTGCCGTCCTCGGAGCCGGAGTGGATCGGGCTGCTCGCCAACGTCCAGCTCCAGCTCCTCTCGTACTACGCGGCCGAGGACCTGAGCCGCCCCATCGACAAGCCGCGCAACCTCGCGAAGAGCGTCACCGTCGAGTAATCGACCCGGACGGGCTCGGCCGGTCGCCGGTTTCGACGCCCCCCAGGGCACGGGGCGACTACCCACCGATGGTCGATGATGGTCGTTCCGGCAAGACCCCACCAGTTCCGCCGATTTCGGCGCTTAGGCCGATTGTATCGATACCGGGACGGTCGCTTACGTATCCGATAATAAAATGGATTTCTCCCGAAGGCACCCACATGAACCGACGACGAGTACCGACACGAAGAGACGACGGCGCACGAGTAGTCGGCGAACCGATGACAGGAACCGCGGAGGGCAGCGATGAGCGATGATGGCCTCGACGTTCTGCTGATCGGTATCGACGCGGGCTGTCTCCCGGTGTTCGACCGGCTCGCGGAGACGGACACGATTCCGACGCTGGAGCGATTGAACGAGGACGGTGCGGTGGGCCCCCTCGAGTCCCAGATTCCGCCGTGGACCCCCAGCGCCTGGCCCTCGATGTACTCCGGCGTCAACCCCGGGAAGCACGGGGTCTTCGGCTTCGTCTCCTACGACGGCTACGACTGGCACGTCAGTAGTGCCGACCACGTCGACGAGCTCACCCTCTGGGAGATCCTCGACGAGCACGGCATGAGCAGCGTCGTGGTGAACGCGCCGGTCACGCACCCGCCGGCCGATATCGACGGTGCCATCGTGCCCGGCTTCATCGGGCCGGAGGACCCGACCTGCCACCCCCGGGGGACCCTCGAGGAGGTCCGCGACGAGCTCGGTGAGTACCGCGTGTATCCCAACTACTCTCGCGGCGACACCGACTACACGGAGGCCGAGAAGATGGAGGAGTACCGCAGTCTGGTCCGGATGCGCGGCGAGGCGTTCCGTTATCTCGCCGACGAGCACGAGCCCGACTTCGGCTTCGTCCAGTTCCAGAAGACCGACACCGTGTTCCACGAGTTCGGAGGCGACTGGGAGAAGATCCGGACGGTGTACGACGAGACGGACAGGCAGGTCCGGAAGATCATCGAAGAACACGACCCGGACACCGTGTTCGTGGCGAGCGACCACGGTATGGGCAAGTACGAGGGCTACGAGTTCCGCGTCAACGACTACCTCGACGACGAGGGCTTCGTCGAGGTCACGAACGGTGGCAAGGGCATGCCGTCGTGGAACCCCATCCGGAACGAGCTCCGAGAGGGCAAGGACGTCGACTCCTGGGAGCCCGGCCTCATCGAGAAGATGGCCTCCGGCGCGGCCAAGATGGGTCTCACCGCGAGCCGCATCCGGCAGGCGCTCGAGACGGTCAACCTCGACGAGGTCGCGATGCGATACGCTCCCGAGGACGTGGCCCGGACGGGGAACAAGCAGGTCGACTTCCCCAACTCCGTCGCGTACCTTCGCTCGCGAACCGAACTCGGCGTCCGCCTCAACGTCGAGGGGCGCGAGCCGGAGGGCATCGTGCCCCCAGACGAATACGACGACGTGCGCGCCGAGGTCATCGAGTCGCTCCGGTCGGTGACCGACCCCGACGGCAACCCCGTCTTCGACGAGGTCGCGCCACGGGAGCAGTACTTCGACGGCGAGTACACCGAGGACGCCGTCGACATCGTCACCATCCCGCGGAACTTCGACTACTTCCTCTCGGACCAGGTCCGCGGCGAGTACTTCGCCGACCCGACGGAGACGTTCAACCACAAACTCGACGGCATCGTCACCGCCTGGGGCGAGGGCATCGACGCCGATGCCGACCTCTCTGCCGCCCACCTGTTCGACGTCGCGCCGACCATCCTGTCGGCGCTCGGCGTCCCGTACAACGAACGCATGGACGGCGACGTGTTGCCGGTCGTCGAGGACGTCGGCGGGCGTGCGTACCGCTCCGCAGAGACGCAGGACGACCGGGACTCGCCCGAGGCGGCGGTCGAGAACCGCCTGAGCGACCTCGGCTACCTGGAGTGACTGGCAGGCGTCACTGAGAGTCCGCTCGCGAAGCTACCGCACCCATCCTGGCGGCGTTCTGTTCTCGCACCCTCGTTCACCGGTCCCGCAATCCTCCGTCTGCTCGTGACAGGCCACGGTCCAACCACAGACGTAGAGGTCGGTTCCCCCAGTCCCGAACCGGGACACCGTTGCTCCAGAGCTGTAGCTACCGTCGTGCTGTGGAGTCGTGTCGAGCGTCGTACCCAGTTGGCCATCTTCTGCCGGCGTACCCGTGAGTTCGTCCTACTGGTCACCGTGTGCCGATTCTGGGAGCGTCGTCGCCACCCAGCGCTCCCCCAGGCTGACGCGCCGCGATTCGTCGACGACCACCCGCCCGCTCTCGGTCCTCACCGTCACGGTGGAATCGCCTAAACTACCGTCCGGAAGACCGAGAAGCGTTGCACTGCACGCATCTCGAGACGTGTCGCAGGCTCATGTTCGCGCTACGGGGATTCGACGGCGACGGAGAAAGGCAGCAGCGTGTCAGAAGAACCAGCCGACGTCGATTACCGTCGAGACGAGCGACGTCGAATCGTCCGTCGTGGTGGTCGAGGTGGCGGTCGTGGTCGACGTTGAAGTCGACGTCGACGTGGATGTCGAGGTGGTCGTAGTCGTCTGCGTGGTGGTCGATGTGGGCGTGGTGGTCGACGTCGATGTCGACGTGGAGGTTGAGGTCGACGTAGTCGTCTGCGTCGTCGTCGGTTCCGACGTGGTCGTCTGCGTCGTCGTCGTCGGTTCCGACGTGGTGGTAGTTGTCTGCGTCGCCGTCGGCTCCGACGTGGTCGTGGTCGTCTGCGTCGTCGTCGGCTCTGACGTGGTCGTAGTCGTCTGCGTCGTCGTCGGCTCTGACGTGGTCGTAGTCGTCTGCGTCGTCGTCGGCTCTGACGTAGTCGTGGTCGTCCGTGTCGCCGTCGATTCCGACGTGGTCGTGGTCGTCCCCTCCGAGGTGGTCGTCTGCGTCGAGGACTGCGTCGCGGTCTCAGAGTCCGTCTCGCCAGCCGTCGCCGTCTGCGTGCTCGTCGCAGTCGACTCCGAACTCGTCTCTGGCTGGCTGGTCGGCGCGTCGGTCCCTGCGCCGCTATCGCCGTCCATGACCCCGAGCGGGCCGGACGGGACGGCCGCGACGGCGACGCCGACGAAGAGGAACAGGATACCGAGGAGGGCGAGGCTGCGCTGGGACGATGTCATCCGTACACACCTCCGCAACCGGGCGGTCGCGGCCCGTGGATCCGTGGCGTGGTCGTGGGCGGTACGTCTCGTCTGGGCGGACTATGTCGGCACACAGATGTCTCGACTCAGCCTCCGTACGCCCGGAACATTGTTATCGACACGCTAAGGACCGGGACGGTCGTCGGGTGTTTTTTCGCCCGAAACACACCGTTCTAGCATGAAGACTCGGGACTGGCGAGACGCTACCGACGAGTCGCCGCCGCGGGACCGTATCGAGCTCGCAGAGGCATCGGCGGCGGAGACGTGGTCGCTCTTTGCCGCCGGCGACGTGAAGTACCGCGACCGGTCGGCGAGGGACGCACCCGTCGCCCAGCCGCTCAGTTCCCAGATCCGTGCTGCCGACCTCTCGATGGTCAACCTCGAAGCACCGGTCGCCGGTGCCGGCGAACCGCTCTCGAAGTCGGGCCCGACCCTGACTGTCGATCCGGACGTCCCGGACGTGCTCCGGGCGGCTGGCTTCGACGTGGCGACGCTGGCGAACAACCACCTGATGGACTACGGCGAGGACGGGCTCCGGGCCACGATGGACACGTGTGACAGGGTCGGGCTGGAGACCTGTGGCGCTGGCGAGAGCGAGTCGGCGGCGATGATGCCTGCCCGGTTCGACGTCGACGGGACCTCGGTCGCCGTGTTCAGTCTCTGCGAGCGCGAGTTCGGTATCGCCGACGCCGACGAGCCCGGCACCGCCTGGCTCGGCGACGACGGGGCACTCGACCGTGTCGCTGCCGCCGAAGCCGACGTGACCATCGTCGCGGCCCACGGTGGCGTGGAGTACGTGCCACTCCCGCCGCTGCACCGGCAGGAGCGCCTCCGCGAGTTCGTCGACGCCGGCGCGGACCTGGTCGTCGGTCACCATCCACACGTGCCCCAGGGCTGGGAGGTGTACGACGACGTGCCGATATTCTACAGCCTCGGTAACTTCCTGTTCCCGATGCCCGAGCGCCCGAAGACCCAGTGGGGGCTCGCCATCGAGGTCGAGTTCGCCGGCGACGAACCCGTCGGTATCGACCTCATCCCCACGGAGACGGTCGACGAGACGGTCGACCAGGCAGGGACACGCGTCGACCCGGACGACCGGCTCGCGTACCTGAACCACGTCGCCGACCTGACCGCGGACCGGGAGACGCTTCGTGCGCACTGGCAGGAGGTCTGCGTGGCGGTCTTCCGCCAGCGCTACACCCGCTGGCTGCGGACGGCCCTGGCCGGCGACCTCGTCTCGCAGATCCGTCGACCGGAGCAGCACTTCAGCGCCGACGGCATCTGGGAGCCCGACGAACGCGAGTCGCAGATGCTCGCGCTGTTGAACCTCCTGCGCAACCGGTCCCACCGGTCACTGATGCAGACGGCGATCGAGGTCGAGACGGACAAGCGCGAAGACCACCGAACCGAGTCTGTCCGCGAGCACGTCCCGCAACTGCTCGAGGAGACGGAGGACGAGCCGATATACGACCGGCGGTCGCCGGTCCAGGAGACCCTTTCTGCGCTCATCGAGCGCGTGACGAGCTGACCGTTTTCCCGCGTCGTTCAGACCCCTGCAGCACCGGAGAGCACCGCCGCCGCGGACGCGATGAGTGCGATACCCGCGAGGACGAGTATCTGCTCGATCCGGTCGCTCACGTCCGGAGCCTTCTGCTTGATCGGTGAGTTCGCGTTCAGCCGGCCCGCGAGGTTGCCCGCCGCCTCACCGATGGGCCCCGGCAGCGACGAGAGGAAGTCGAGCACCTCGTCGATATCGACCGCCCCGGTCACCACCGCGGCCACGGCGTAGACGACGAACCCGACGACGGGGACGACCACGAGAGCCAGAATGTCGTTGGGAATCAGCCCCGGGAGGAAGTAGATGGGTACCGCTGCGATGCCCGCGGTCAGGCCGACCCGAAGCAGTCGAAGGTCCTCGAGCGGGTCGTAGCCGAGTTCGCGGGCGGCGACCGCGTTGAACAGCGGCAGCGAGCCGTAGCCGATGGTCGTGGCGACGGCCGCGCCGACCATCCCGTACGCCGGGATGAGGTTCAGGTTCAGCGCGAAGTTCAGCGTCGCGGACGCCCAGGTCGCCGCGATGAGCGCCTTCACGTCGCCCTTCGCGTGACTGATCGCCAGTAGCGGCCGGGCGACCGCGAACGCGACGGTCCCGGGCAACAGCAACAGGAGCGGGGTGACCGCGGGCGTCATCTCCTCGCCGAGGTACAGCGGGACGAACGAGGAGGCCAGTGCGGCCATCCCGAGGGCCAGCAACAGGGTCAACAGCAGGACGTACCGGGTGGTCCGCGAGGCGAGGTCGGTGATGCGGTCGGTCTTGCCCTGCTCCCACAGGTCGGAGGTGGACTGTATCATCACGCCCTGGACCGACCGGGGGAGTATCCAGAGGAACTGCACCAGCACGAGCGCCGCCTTGTAGTAGCCGACCAGCTCGCTGTTCTTGAACGACCCCAGCATCAGCACGTCGATGTGGTACAGCGAGGTGAGCAAGAAGACGTACGCGATGGTGAGGTGGTTGAAGTTGAACAGGTCCGAGCTGGGGAACTGCGAGGGCGTCGTGTCCACGATGGTGTCGAGCGACAGCCGACTCCGCACCACGGCCAGCCCGACACCGACCGCCACGAGGCTGGCGAGTATCTGGGCGACGATGAGGCCGGGGACCCCGAACTCCAGCGCGGCGAGCGTCACGCCGACGATGCCGAACACGACCCGGTAGAGGACCGTCAACGGCTCGGAGACGTGTTCGAGCTTGAGCCCCATCAGCGTCCGCCGGATGTACTCCCGGTACTGGACCGCCAGCGCCATCGCGCCGAGGAGGTAGAAGTACGGCTCGAACGTCTCGCCCCAGACCATCGCGACGATGCCGGTGTAGGAGGCGACCGCGAACCCGATGGCGGCGAGCACCGCCAGCAGCGTCGCGAGTCGGAAGTAGTAGCCGAAGACGTGGTCCTTCCAGCGATGCATCGAGCGTTCCTCGGCGATGTACTTCTTCACGCCGCTGTTCGTCCCCGAGCTCATGAAGATGGTGAGCAGGGCGAACACGGACATGATGGTCGCGTACTCGCCGTAGGTGCCGACGCCGAGGAAGTGGATGAGTAGCGGTGTCACTGCGGCGGTCACGAGGAGGCCGACGAGTCGGCTCCCGATAGTGGACAGGAACGCGGTGACGATGTTACGACTCATGTGTTGGAGTTCCGGTGTCGGTGCCCGGGGTCGGGCTGCTGGGCTGGTTCCCGGTGGGGGGCCGGTTCGTGATGGAGGGCCGGGACATCACTTACCGGTCGCGCGTGACGGTCTCGCCTGGTTCGGTCGTCGCCCCGGTCGAGAGCGTGACGCCGGCGTTCAGGCTCGTGTCGATGGCGGTCTTCACGCCGTCGCCGACCACGACACCGAACTTCCGCCGGCCGGTCGAGACGCGGTCGCCCTTGACCGTGTGCCGGACGGGTTCGTCGTCGTGGCGCAGGTTGGCGACGGTCGTCCCCGCGCCGAAGTTCACGTCGCGCCCGAGAACGCTGTCACCGACGTAGGAGAGGTGGGCAACACTGGAGCGCTTCCCGACGACGCTGTTCTTCACTTCGACGGCGTTGCCGACCTTCGCACCTTCGTCGATGAGCGTGGCACCGCGGACGTAGGCGTTGGGCCCGACCGTCGCCCCGGAGCGCACGAGGACCGGCCCCTCGATGACGACCCCGGGCTTGATGATCGCACCCTCCTCGACGACGACGGTACCCTCGAGGTGGGCGTCGTCGCTGACCTCTCCCTCGATGCGCGAGTCCAGCTCTGCGAGGTACGTCTCGTTCGCTTCGAGCAACTCCCACGGCCGGCCCACGTCGAGCCAGCGGTCGACCTCGACGGGCGTGACCGAGAACTGCTCGACGACGCGTTCGAGCACGTCGGTGATCTCGTGTTCGCCGCGCTCGCTCTCGCCGACGTCGAGCCAGTCGCGGGCGGCCTCGGGGAAGACGTACGCGCCCGCGTTGACGAGGTTGCCGGGTGGGTCGTCCGGTTTCTCGACGACCCCTGTCACGGTCCCGTCCTCGGTCTCGAGGACGCCGTAGGCCGACGGGTCGTCGGCCCGGTACGAGAGCACGCTCGGCCGTCGCTCGAACAGCTCGGCGATGCTCTCCGTGTCGAAACAGTTGTCGCCGTTCAGGACGGCGAAGGGCCCGTCGATGTGCTCTGCGGCGGCGGCGACCGCGTGTGCAGTCCCGCGCTGTTCCTCCTGGACCGCGTAGCGAATCGGTGTCCCGTCGTACGCCTCGCCGAAGTACTCCCGGACCGCCTCGCCCTCGTACCCGACGACGATGAGGAGCTCGTCCGCGCCGGCGTCGACCGCTGCCTCGACGGTTCGCTCGACGAGTGGCCCGTCGGCCGTGGGGACCATCGGCTTGGGCACGTTGTCAGAGAGCGGGCGAATCCGCGTTCCTTTGCCAGCTGCGAGAATGACTGCTTGCATCGTTCACGCATTCGCAAGAGTACCCTTTTGTTATCGATGCGTTAAGCGATGGCCACGCCCTGCTGGGACGAGACGCCAAAAAATGCGGTAACGAGAAGATGGATGGTTGGGGTGCCCGCCACATCACGGATCGGTCGTCCGGTGGGGGAATGGACGCGTGCACGTCGGGAGGTGGGCAACTCCCGGGTCACGAGGGGCGATGTGGTGTGATGGGCGACGACTAGTGAGGGCTTTCACCTCGCCAGTGTCTGCCACCGGCAGTTGTGTGAAGGGCCTGGTATCGTATTACTACGAGCCGCATAACGCGACCGTCCCGCGCCCCAGTCGAGATTAACTCCACCGTAAGCGCCGAACGGTGGGTAGCGCATCAGGCGTCGCCGCAGGCCGTCGTGACGAACTCGTCGAGGGTCTGGCGCAGCCGGTCACGGTGCTCGCTCTCGAAGAGACCCTGTCCATGGGTCGCCCCGTCGTAGGTCACGAGTTCCTTCGGTTCCGCCGCGCCCTCGTAGATGTCCGTCGCGGTCCGGACGAACCGGTCCTCGTCGCCGTCGCTGACGACCACGAGCAGGCGCGCGTCGAGAGACCCCGCCGCGTCGCTGCCGCCAGCGGGCGAGAGCGCTGCGACCGCATCGACCGCCAGCTCGGCTGCAGCGGCCTCGACGACCGCTTCGCCGCCGGAGCTCGCGCCCACGAGCACGAGCTGCTGGATACCGTGGGCCGACTGGAGGTACTGGACCGCCCCCCTGACCGCCGCCGTCTTTCGCTCGCCCTCGTCGATGGCGAGCACGTGGTGGCCGGCAGCCGCGAATCGCTCTAGCTGTGGCCGCCAGCTCTCGCGGTCCAGGTCGATCTGTGGAACGAAGACGACGCCGCAGTCCCCGCGGCCCGCGAGCGTCCCGGTCACCGTCGTTCCCGCCGGCGACTCGAACTCGACAGTGTGGGGTTCCGTCGTCGTCGCCGTCTCGCCCCCGTCTTTCTGTCGCTCGCCGGTCCCTGGCGTGTCCGTGCCGCTCTGCCCCGTCGTGTCGTCGGGGGTCGCAGTGTCGGTGGCGTCGGTCGTGGCTGGCTGGTCGTCCGTCGAACTCCCGCTGGAGCAGCCCGCGAGGCTGGTCGCGGTGACCGCCCCGAGCGTGGTGAGGAAGCGTCGTCTGTGCTGGTCGCCGGTCATACGCCGACCTACGCGGGGGCCCCAGTTTACTAGCGATACGGTAAACGTGACCCGACGGGTGTCAGGCCGAAGAATCAGTCCTGGCTCGTCGTCGCGGCCGTCGCGCTCGTCGCGTCCGTGACCAGCTGGCGGGCGTACTCGAACAGGTCGTCGGCGCGCTCGTCGCTCCGCGCCTCGGCCGTGATGCGGACGAGGGGCTGGGTGCCGCTGGGGCGGACGAGGAACCAGCCGTCGTCGGTGTCGACGCGGATCCCGTCGAGGTCGTTCACCGTCTCGTACTCCGCGCGGATGGCCGACTCGACCTCACGCATGGCGGCCTCCTTCTCTGGCGTCTCGATGCTGTCGCGGCGGATGGGGTAGGTGTCCACCGAGTCGACGAGCGCGCCGAGCGAGTCGTTCCGGGCGACGAGTTCGACGAGTTTGCACGCGGCCAGTGGGCCATCGGGACACAGGGTCTCGTCGGGCCAGATCCACGCCCCGCTGGGTTCGCCGCCGAAGGTGACGGCGGGGTCGGTGGCGGCTTCGGCGACGAACACGTCCCCGACCTTCGTGTGTTCGACCGTCGCACCCAGGGGGGAGAGCGCATCGTCGACGGCGAGGCTGGTGTCGAGTGGGGCGGCGATCCGGTCGCCCTCGCCGACGGCCTCCCGGGCAAACAGCGCCAGGAGGACGTCGCCCGCGAGGAACTCGCCGTCCTCGGTGACGGCCATCATCCGGTCGGCGTCGCCGTCGTGGGCGATGCCGAGGTCGGCTCCCGTCTCCGCGACGAGTCGCGTCAGGCTCTCGCAGTTCTCCGCCGTCGGCTCGCTGGGTCGGCCGGGGAACCGGCCGTCGGGCTGCCCGTTGAGCGTCTGGACGTCACAGCCGAGGTCGTGGAGGACCGACGCGGTGAGCCCACCGGGGCCGTTCCCGGCGTCGACGACGACCGAGAGCTCGCGGTCGATGCTGACGGCGTCGCGGAGGGCGCGCTCGTGTGCAGCGACAGCCGTCTCGTCCCGTTCGCTGTCGCCCACGCCCGCCCAGTCGGCCACGTCGACGTCGTCCTCGCGGACCCGCCGGGTTATCTCCTCGCGCTGGTCGGTGTCGAACGCCTGCCCCGACGGGTTCCAGAGTTTGATGCCGTTGTCCTGCGGTGGGTTGTGGGACGCGGTGATGACCACGCCCGCGTCCGCGTCGTGACGAGCGATGGACCGTGCGACCGTCGGTGTCGCCGCGAGTCCGACGTCGACGACGTTCGCCCCGCACTCGCGGAGGCCCGCGACGACCGCCTGCTGGAGCGGTTCACCGCTCTCGCGGGCGTCACGGCCGACGACCACACGTTCGTAGCCAGCAGAGGCGACTGCGCGCCCGACAGAGAGCGCGAGGTCACACGTCACTTCCGTCCCGAACTCACCGCGAATCCCGCTGGTACCGAACATGCCGGAGGGGACGGACGGGCCCGTGATAAATATAGGAGCCATAAGCGACGAGACAGTACGAATCGCCGCTCGAACACCGGATTCGCGCCCCAGCATACCAGAATTATACAGTGTCAAAACACGACATGGTGGACAGTTGCGCGGATTATCGATGGTGTAGGTTCGGCAACGGCCGAGCGGGTATTTGTGTAGGTGGTCGGAACAGTGTGGTAGAGACATGAGGACAGACCTGACCGGATTCCAACACAACCTGCTCGTCGTGCTCACCAAGATGGACGAGCCGAGTGGTCGAGACCTGAAACAAGAGATCGAGGACTCCCTCGACACGTCGCTCCCACACGGCCGTCTCTACCGGAATCTGGACACGCTCGTCGAGAAAGGACTGGTCGAGAAGGGCTGCATCGACGGTCGGACCAACTTCTACGAGATATCCGAAGAGGGTGCAGAGGCGATTCGCGAACGCTACCGATGGGAACGCGAACACATCGAACCCGAGCTGACGTCGTGAGGGCCCCGGTGCCCGAAGCTGACGAGCAGTAGGACGATGGGTGGGCCGGACTGGTCCCCGGCGACTGGACGAACGACCCGGTTTTCTCACAGACGACAGAGCGTCGCGTCTCGCGCGTCGCACTCGGACAGTGACCGACGACATGGTGCGTGACGCCGACTCGCCTACTCGTCGAGTTCTGTCGCGGACGCGTCCGGGACGTGCTCGAACGGGGCCATCGACCCGAGCTCGTCCGCACCGACCGCGTCGAACACCTGGTCGAGGTCGACACCGTTCTCGGCGGCAGCGTCGAGTATCCTGACCAGCGAGACGCGCAGGTCGTCCCTGGTCGTGGTTCCGGCGAGCGCCGCCGAGACGATATCGTGCTCTGCCATGTCTGGCTGTCCCGGCTCCCGCCTTGTAAGTGTGTCACTCCGTTCCAAACGTTGCCCGCAGAAAACGGTTTACACCCCGATTAAGCCCCGGGATGCCCCGCCTCGCACCCGACCATCCCACGTCGGCTCCCCTTACTCGACCGGTAATAAACACGCCCGAGCCGGTACGCACACACGATGAGTCGCACGAAACTGTGGTTCCTGGATGCCTTCGTCGTCCTCGCGCTGGCCGCGCTCGGGGCGTTCTCGATCTTCCTGAACGTCCCGGTCGCCCGGCTCCTCGCGACCGCCCTGTTCGTCCTCTTCCTGCCCGGATACACCATCTCGGTCGTGCTGTTCCCCCGGGGGCGGACGGACCGACCGCCGGACGGTGGCGGGCTGCTCGGGGCGGAACGCTTCGGGCTCACGGTCGCATTGAGCATCTCCATCGTCGCACTGGTCGCCCTCGTGGCGAACTTCACCCCCTGGGGAATCACGCTCCTTCCCATCCTCGTCGGAGTGGCCGGAATCACCGGCTTCTTCGCCGTCCTCAGCCTCTTCCGACGCTGGCGAGTGCCAGCCGCCGACCGCTACGCGCCGTCGGTCCCCATCAGGTCGGTCCTGTTCACGAAGACGGAGAGCGCGTTCCGCGACGGGGGCTCCCCGACCACGGTCTACAACGTGGCGCTCGTGGTGAGCGTGCTCCTGGCGCTGGGCAGCGTCGGCTTCGCGGTCGCCTACGGCCCCACCGACAGCGGGTTCACCGAGTTCGCCGTGGACACGGAGGGCCAGAGCGTCCAGGAGGCCGCGGTGCTCCAGAGTGGCGAGAACCCGACCCTCCTCGTCGAGAACCACGAGGGGAGCGAGCAGGAGTACACGATGGTCACCACCGTCCAGCGGGTCAGCGAGAACGCCGACGGAGCCACCGTCGTCGAGGCCCAGCGTGAACTCGGCCGCACGACCCTCACCGCCGCGGACGGCGAGCGGGTCAGCGAGACGGTGAGCGTCTCGCCGCCGAGCGGTGACGACGTTCGCGTCGTCGTCATGCTCTACAGGGGCGACGCGCCCGACGACCCGTCCCGGGAAACCGCGTACCGGGTGGTCACCCTCCGGACCACGTGAGACGGTCGCGTTCGACCGACACACCAGCACCGTCGCCCGGGGACGGTCATCGACGACCCGGCTGCCGACAGCAGACCAAGAGACCATCTATCGATGTGGCCATGGGAACACCTCGCGTTCGGATACGTACTGTACTCGCTCTCCGTCCGTTTCACGACGGGGGCTGCACCACGTGGTGACGCGGTCGCCGTGGCCGGATTCGCGACGCTCCTGCCCGACCTCGTCGACAAGCCGCTCTCGTGGACGTTCGACATCACCGCGACCGGCTACTCGGTCGCCCACTCCGTCTTCGCCGCCCCCGTCTTGCTCGCCGCTGCGTCGCTCCTCTCCCGCCGGGTCGACCGACCCCACCTGTTCGGGGCGTTCGCCGTCGGCTACGGCTCGCACCTCCTCGGCGACATCGTCTACCCGGCCATCCGGGGTGACGGGTTCTGGGTCCACGCCGTGCTCTGGCCCGTCCTCGAGCGCGAGGCGGCACCCACCAGCGGCATCGTCGCCAACGCCTCGCGCTACTTCCTGCGCTTCCTCCACGAGCTGCTCACCGGCGGGCTCTCAGGTATCCTGCTGTTCGAGCTGACCCTGGTGGCCGCCGTGGGCCTCCTGTGGGTCGTCGATGGCTTCCCGGTCGCGACCGGGCTCTACCGCGCCGTGGCCGGTCGTCGTCGCGACTGACGGCACACAGGTGACACGCTCGGTGCCGGGACCGCCCCCCGGTGCGTCGCTGTCGATGCGGGCGACTGTTGCTGTCGACGAAGTACCACGAAAAGAGACGACACCGCAACTGAAACACGCGTGAGAGAGCCGCGCCGAAACGAACCGACAACCGACCTGCGGGTTACCAGCCGTCTTCTGGCTTGAACTTGTTGGGGATCTGTGAGAGGGTGATCGGTTCGACGTTGCTGTTGTCGAGGTAGGAGACGAAGTCCTCGAACTGGTCGCCGGTGACGTCCAGTTCGCCCTTGCGGTCGATACCGTGGAAGGTGATGACCTCGAGGTCGTTGTAGAGGTGCGCCAGGTCGACCATCGACTTCGCCTGCTCGATGTGTCGGCCGTCACCCCGCGAGATGGTCATCGGGTCGGTGATGTACCCGGAGGCCGCGTTCCGGGTGCTGAAGAACCCGAAGCCCATCTCGTAGTGCTTGCTGACGAAGTTCGTGATCTGCTCGTTGTAGAGACCGTACGGGTAGGTGAAGCTCTTGGCACCCTTCTCGAACCCGTGGTCGAGGAGCCACTCCTTCGAGCCGACGACCTCCCGTTCGGCCTGCAGCCGCGAGGCGTTGAGCATGTTGGCGTGGCTCGCCGTCTGCGAGGCGAACTCCCAGCCCGCCGCCTTCATCTCCTCGATCTGCTTCATGTTGAGGAACCCGTCGTCGCCGACGTGGTTCGTGACGAGGGCGGAGGTCGCCGGGATGTCGTACTGCTTCAGCGTCTGGAAGGCCTTCGTGTAGTCAGAGCGCTGTGCGTCGTCGAACACAAGCGCGACGTAGCCCTTGTCGGGGGAGGGGACCTTTCGGAGGTCGTCGATGCGGACCTTCCCGCCGCTCCCGGCACCCTTGACGCGGATGCGGATCTTGGTGATGTTCTTCAGGTTGGGCAGCCCCGTGACCCCGGTCGCGCCGAGGTCGAGCCGCTGCCAGAACCCGCTCGTGGACGAGCGGACGGACTCGGCGTACTGCACCGAGTTCTGGTTGTTGCCGTTGAGGAGGGTCACCTGCAAGACGGCGTGCTTGCTGGCGTCGAGGTTAATCGCCACGGAGAGGTTCGACCCGCCGACGCCGGTCTCGATCTCGCGCTCGATGACGGGCTCGCCGTCCTGGCGCGTGATGACGGCCGACTGGCTCCCCTTGTAGGAGCCCTCCGTCATCGCGGTGAGCTTCCCGTTCTTGACGGTCCACGTGGAGAGGTCCTCGAAGTCGTCGACGACGTCTTCGGGTTTCTCACGTTGCTCGCCGGAATCGGTCGTGTCCGTCTGCTCGCGGGCGGTGGCGGTCCCGGTCGGCGTGCCCGACGTGGACCGGGTCGTGGTGGTCGTTCCTGTCGTGTTCTGTTCGCCAGTGTTCATACACCCTGCGAGTCCGGTCACTGCACTCAAACCGAGGGCCTTCAGGGTTCGGCGTCTCGTTCTGTCTTCGACCATCGATTCGGTGTAGACCTGACACCCGTAATATTATAGTCAAGATAAGGGGTGAGGGACGGTTTCTCGGCGTCTGGAGCGTCAACACGACACATGGGGCGGTTCGAGCCCGAGACGTGAACGGTTGCGAGACGGTATCGAAACCCGTCAAATCGGCCGGACCGTCCGGTTCGGTGAACGCCCAGCCCGCCGTTCGAAACGGTCCTTACAGGTGAATTAATCGCGGGATAGTCGCGAAACGAGGCCTCAGATGCGGTTGCTGATCCAGCGGAGCAGGTGGCCGGTGTCCCAGTTCGCACCCGCGAGGTCGCCCTCGAACTCTATCTGTGGGACGTACTCGAGGTCGGCGTCGGCAGCGTCGACCCGCGACTCGACGAGTTCGTCGGCGTACTCGTCGTCGGCGGCGAGAACCGGAATCCAGCCGTAGACGTCCTCGACCCCGGCGTTCTGCAGGAGGTTGCTGGCCGCGGACCAGGACTGCCAGTCGAACTCCCCCTGGTGCTCGAAGAGGTACTCGAACGCCTCCCAGTAGTTCTGCCAGTCCTTGTCCCAGGCACCGAGGGCGAGCTGTCCGAGGTGTTCCTCGCCCTCGACGGAGTTGAGGTAGTGGTCGTCGGGATAGGCGATGGACCGGAACTCCACGTTGAGGTGGCCGGGTTCGACGAACTCCTCGAGGATGGCGGGGAGGTTGTCGAGCGCGAACTCTCGCGTGTTCGGGTAGACGAAGTTCCCGTAGACGGTCAGCGTCGGGTTGTCGGCGTCGGTCCCCATCGTCGGGTACGGCAGCCGGCTGGCGTTCGGCGGAATCGGGGCGTCCGCGACGGCGCTGGGCCGGTCGTCACCGCTGCTGCCACCACCGTCACCGAAGTCGGGGAGCGGGCACGAGTCACCGGTCGTGAGACCGGAGACCTCCGCGTCGCCGACGAACTCCTCCCCGCTGACCGTGATGTTCGTGTCCCGGATGTCGTTCGCCGTCGTGTCCTGGAACCAGATGCCGTCCGGGCCCTCCCAGTCGATACAGCACTGTTTCACGTTGACGTCGTCTCGCTTGCCGAGGACGGCCGGGTAGTAGTCGCCGCCGCCGGTGATGGCGGTCCCGACGATGTCGTGGTCGAGGTCCGGGGCGTCCGGCGCGTCGTCGACGAACACGCCCGGTGACGTTCGCGTGCCGCCGGACTTGTTGGCCGTGTAGTCCGAACCGATGTGGATTCGCGAGTCCTTCACCACGAAGTGGCCGCCGTCTTCGGCACAGACCACACCACCGCTTCCGCGACCGCTGGTCATCGAGATGTCACAGTTCGAGACGGTGACGGGGCCGAGCCCGTCAGAGATACGCACGCCGGTGCAGGGGTCGTCACCCGAGGGGTCGTCGACCACGACGTCCGCCTCGTTGACGTAGCTCCCCGCACTCCCGAGTCGGACCTGTGCCCGGTCGTTGTTCTTGAACACGCCACCTTCGACCTGTACCGCGCCGTTCGACCACGACGCGTACAGCCCGTTGTTCCCGTAGTCCTCCACGCGACAGTCACGGAACGTGGTCGTCCCGTCGCCATCCACCCAGATACCGACGGGGCCGACGGAGTCGCTCCCGTCCGGGAGCTGGAGGTTCTCGACGACCGTCTCGCTCCAGTCGTGGTACGTCCGGAAGCCGAAGGCCGTATTGTCGCCGTCCTGTGACCCCTTCTTCACCACGTCCCTGACGACGAGTCCGTCGTGGCTGCCGAACTCGACCGACGGGTCGATTCCGTCTGCGGTGTGGTCCAGGGTGAAGTTCTCGAAGACGAGGTCGCGCGTACTGGACCCGGCGATCCAGTAGTCGTCACCGTGGTTCTCGTCGGCCACGAGCGTCACGTCGTCGCCGACACCACGCAGCGCGAGGTTGGCGCGACCGTAGAGGTTGAGCTGGTTTATCTTGTACCGACCGTCCGGGAACTCGATGAGGGTATCGTCGTCCTCGACCGCCCCGAACACGTCGTCTATCGGTTCCGCTCCCGTCGGGTCCGCCCCTGCCTCGACGATGTCGACCACGTTCCCGTAGTCGCCATCGTCGGCAGCGACAGTGCCAGAGATCGCGGTCCCGCCAGCGACCCCACCGAGAAGTGTTAGAACCGTTCGTCGATCCACGCTCCCATGGTTCGTCATCCGCTTAGACATCACCCCAACACACCTCGGGTATCGCACTTCAATCCGCGAGGCCGTTGCCGTTCGTTGCGGCATTTGCACCGTTTGCCGACCGTTCGACACTGTTTCGGAGGGCGTAAACCACCGGTTCAGCCGGTCTCCGGGCTTAACCGGCTGATAACAATGAGGGCACGTCCTGTTGGGCCAGACAATGAGTACGCCGTCTGTGGGGAGTCGAGTCGTCGATTGGATACACGACCGCCCGTTCGACCGCGACGTCGCGATCATCGGGTTGCTGCTCGCGGTCTTGCTGTTCCCGCTCCGCTTCGTCCTCTCGCACCTGTTCGCCGAGACGCTCCCGCTGGTGCTGGCGACGGCCTGCATCCTCTACCTCTTCGCGTGGCGAGCGTCGAAGAACACCCACGGCCGCAGGAGCGGGCTCGGCCACAGTCTGGCGACGCTCCCGACACCGGTCGCCAGACTCACACCAGCCGTGACCTTCCTCGGTATCGCCGTGGCGCTCGTCGTCGCCACGCTGTCCGGCGAGCGCTCACCGGTGTTCCACGCCGTCACCGCACTCACCGCGCTCTCGGTGTTCCTCCAGGTCTTCTTCGCGGCCGACGAAGACCTCGTGCCGGGGCTGGTGCTCGTCCAGATTCTCGCGCTCGCGGCCGCGATCCGGTTCACCGCCCACTTCACGAGTGCCGGGTTCATCGGCATCGACATCTGGACGCACATCACCAAGCTCGCGGTCGACCTCCGAGAGACGGGCAGCCTCTCGGTCATGCGCGAGCACGCGTCCCGCGGCGCGAAGTACTACGCGTCACCCCTGTACCACCTGCTGGTGGTCGCGACCTCGCTCATGGCCGGGACGGCGCTCGAGTCCGCGCTCTACCTCTCGATGGGCGCGGCGATGGTGTTGACGCTGCCACTGGTCTACGTGGCCGGACGGTCGTTCGTCCCCGTCCGCTGGGCGCTCGCCGCCACGGCACTGTTCGCCTTCAGCGACCACGTCATCAAGTGGAGCATCCACCTCGTCCCGACGAGTCTCGGGGTCATCCTGTTCGTCGCCGGGTTCTACTACTTCGTCCGGGTGTTGAACGACCGCGACCCGCGGGACATCGGCCTGCTGGTGTTCTTCATCGTCGGCCTGAGCCTGTCCCACCAGGTGTCGGCGTTCATCATGCTGGTGACCATCGGCACCGCGACCGTGGTCCAGTACTTCGTCACCAGCGACCTGCTCTATCCCGACGTGAGCACCCGCGACCTCTCGGGGCTCCTCGTGTTCCAGACCGGGCTGCTCACCCTCGTCTGGAGCCTGACGCCGTACCGCGGCGAGACGTTCACCGAGGTGATGATCGCGAAGCTCCGCTCGACGCTGGTGGAGTCCGCCGGGCTGTTCAACCTGCAGTCGACGCCCGGGTCGGGTGGTGGGGGCATCGGCGAGCAGACGCCCTCCATCGTCGACCAGTTCATCCCGTACATCGACGTGCTCGGGTTCATGCTCCTGCTCGGCATCACCGTCCTCGGCTGTCTGTACGCGCTCAAGAGCGACCGGACCTCGCTGGCGCGACTGTTGCTCATCTTCGTCGTGACGGTGATGATCCTGTTCGCGCTGTTCCTGCCCATCATGGGTGTCGGGCTGTTCCTGCCCGGGCGCTGGTTCGCGTTCATGTACCTCCCGATGGCCATCCTCGGCGCACTCGGGCTCGGCTACGCCGCGAAGAACCTGAACCCGAAGGTCGCCACGATGGTGTTCCTGTTGCTCGCGGTGGGCTACCCGGGCGCGATGTTCGTCTCGACCGACGCGACGCTCGACGCGCCGGTGTTCGACAGCGACCAGCCCCGCTTCGGGTACAACCAGGCCGAACTCACGGGGATGCGGAGCACCGGCAACATGGTCTCGGGTGACCAGCCGGTGTATACCGACTCGCCCTACACCGAGGTGTACCGCAGAACGGAGGTGAACGACCGGGCGACGATGCTGTTCGTGAACCCGAACACGAGCGAGACGGTCAACGACGTGGTGGTGTACCGCGACTACCACACCGAGGGTGCGCCCATCTTCCGCGTCGGCGACCAGTCCGGGCTGATACCCGTCCAGAAGCACGACGTCTGTGGCCCGGAGCGAAGCATGCTGTACGCGAACGGCGAGGTGACGATGTGCGTCGGGGAGGACCCCGACGCCGACGACGGTGGCGACGAGAATCAGAACAGCATCGACGTGCCGTCGTCGACCGCGTAGGTCCGCCTCACCCGTCGATGACGAAGTAGCCGACCGTCTCGGCCGGGTGGCCGGTCTCGGCGTCGGCGCTCGTCTCCTCCTGCAGGAACGCCTTCACACGCGACCCCGAGAGGTCCTCGTATCGGACGGTGACGGGGTTCCAGCCCGCGTAGGTCGTCGGCGCGGCGAGGAACACCGGGTTCTCGTAGGAGCCGGCGAAGTCGATCCATCGCCATTCCTCGTCCATGCGTCTCGTGCCGACCTCGTAGTTGCGGCCGTTCAGGGTCCCACGACCCTCTTCGAGCGCCACCCAGCCCACGCGCTCTTGCTCGGACCACGAGAGGTCACGGCCACCTTCCTCGGTGTGGAGTCGCACGTCGAAGCCGTAGCGGGTGACGTTGCGGACGCGAGCGATGACCGGGGTGTCGTGCCAGTCACTCTGGGGTGCGGCCAGGACGACGGGCGTCGCCTCGAACGGTTCTTCGAACTCGATATATTCCCAGGACGTGCCGACGTTCTGGCGGCTCGCCTGGATGCGCTTCCCGTCGTCGGACCGGGTGACGGTGTTCGCGGGGAACGCCAGCACGCCCGCGGACTCCTGGTAGTGGCGGTCGTTCAGGTAGGCCCACTCCTCGACGCGGGCCGTCGCGCCGTTGCTGTCGTCGTCGGTGATGCGCGGGTGTGCGGGGTCCGGCCCGGCGTACGAGAGCGACGGAGCGACGATGGCGGGGTACGACAGCGAATGGTCGAACTCGAACGACTGCCAGTAGTCGTCGAAGGTGTGGGTTCCAGCGTGGAAGTCGACCGTCGAGCGCGTGGTCGTCTCCGGGGTTCCGCGGACGTGGCCGTACTGGGCCATCACGTGCTCGACGGTGAACAGGTGCCACTGGGTCTGCTCGTCGAGGGGCATCTTCTCGGTCGTCTCGCAGATGAAGCCGGGGCGGTCGAGCATGCCCGCGACCCGGTGCATGAGCATCGGGCGGTCGGCGTCGAGCGTGTTGCCCATCCGGTAGGCCACGTCGCCCGAGAGCCCGAATCGGTCGTTGAGGGCGGCGACGGTCTGCTCACCGTACGACCGCGCCGGGTCGGTCCAGGTCGGGAACAGCGCCTGGCCGACGCCGCCGTCGCCGGACTTGTAGATGCCACGCGAGCTGTGGAGGTCGAACACCCAGTCGGGGTCGACGGCCTCGACGACGTTCCAGATGTTACGGGCGAGCGACGAGAGGCAGGTACCGCCGGTCGGCGGGAACTGCCGGTTAAGGTCGGGGTCGTACGGGCGGACGTCCCGGGCGATGGCGTCGACGTTCGCGCGGGGCATGACGACGAGCTTGCCCGTCGTGACGGACCACTCGGCGATCTGGTCGGCCGCGAGGTAGCCGGACTTCTCGTCGCCGTGGATGCCACCGACGACCATCGTGGTCGGGCCGGCGACGCCGGAGTCGTACACGTAGACGGTCGTCTCGTAGTACGTGCCCTCGAGAATCTCGTAGGACGTTCGGGTGGGACCAGCCGATGCGCTTGCCGAGGCCGCCGAGGTACCGAGAAGAGCCGCACCGATGCCGAGCGCTGCTGTGCCACGCAGGAAGTTCCGCCGCGAGAGGAGACCGGGGGAGGTGGAGTTCGTCTGTTTCATCGACTATAGCTACGCCGGGGACTCCCATCGATTCGATACTTCAGCAGGACACCGTTTAAGTAGTCCCGGAGACGGGAGGAAGAAAGATGATAACACAGCCCACTGCACGCTACCCGAGACGAACCCCGTCACCGTGCTCACGGCGGCGAGGCTCGTTTCGGCCTCGGTTCAGACGCGCCGTTTCTGCCTCGGCTCAGACGCGTCGTTTCTCCCTCTGCTCAGACGTGCCGTTTCGACACCCGCTCAGACGCGCCGGTCCAGCCAGCCCAGCAGCTTGTCGGTGTCCCAGTTCGCCCCGGCCAGTTCGCCGTTCAGGACGAGCTGTGGGACGTACATGATGCCGTCCTCGGCGGCCTGTACCCGTGACGCGTACACCTCGTCGTCGTACTCGCCGTCGGTGACGAGCGAGGGAATCCAGCCGTAGACGCGCTCGACACCCGCGTCCTGGAGCATCGAGGACGCCTCGTCCCAGGTCTGCCAGGAGAGCTGGCCCTGGTTCGCGAACAGGTACTCGAAGACGCCCCAGTAGTTCTCCCAGTTGTTGACGTCCCAGACGCCGACCGCCAGCTTGGCGAGTCGCTCCTCACCCTCGACGCTGTTGAGGTAGTGGCCGTCGGGGTAGGCGACGGACCGGAACTCGACGTTCAGGCGACCGGTGACGACGAACTCGTCGATGACGTGCCGGAGGTTGCCGAAGACGAACTCCCGCGTGTTCGGGTAGACGAAGTTCCCGTACACTCGCAGGGTCGGGTTCTCGGACGAGGTGCCCATCGTCGGGTACGTCAGGCGGCTCGCGTTCGACGGGAGCGGCACCTCGGCGAGGGGGACGTGCGCGTCGATGCTGGAGTCCGGAATCGGCTCGACGCCGGCGGGGACCGGGCAGGTGCCGCCCGTCGCGATGTTGTCGAGGGTGACGTTCCCCCGGGACAGCTCGCCGGGGACGTTGACCGTCGAGTCCGTGACGGTGGTCGGGTCGCCGAGGTCGGCGGGGAGGTGATCGCTGTTCCAGGTCTCGAAGCCCGAGCGGTCGGTCCCCGTCTGCTGGAGACAGCAGTTCCGGAAGGTGTTGTTGCCACGCTTCAGGAGGACGACGGGATACTCGCCGTCGGCCTCGCCGCTACCGGTGATGGAGACGTTCTCGAAGAGGCGCTCACCGCCGCCACCCGACTGCGTTATGTCGGTCGCTTCGTCGGCGAACACGGCGGGGGCCGTGTGGTCGCTCCAGTACATCCAGTAGTCCTCGCCGACGTGGATGCGGGTGTCACGGACCGTGACGGAGCCGCCGTCGAACGCGGTGACGATGCCGCCGAAGCCCCGGCCCCGGCGCATCGTGATGTCACAGTTCTCGACGGTCACCGGTCCCGGGTTGTCCGAGATGCGGATACCGCGGTAGTTGGGCGTCCAGCCCGTCCGGGGGCTGTCCGGGCTGGTGTCGACGACGATCTCGGCGTCCTTGACGTAGCTGCCGGGTGCACCGAGCCGGACCTGGGTCCGGTCGTTGTTCTTGAACACGCCGCCTTCGACGCCGATGGGGCCGGTTCCGGTCGAGGCGTACAGCCCGTTGTTCCCGAAGCCTTCTATCTCGCAGTTCCGGAAGACGAGCTTGCCGGTGGAGGCGGTGTAGACACCGACGGGGGCGACCGGGATGGAACCGTCGCGCATGACGAGGTTCTCGACGAGGCCGGAGCCGGTGGCGTCGTGGATGTAGAAGCCGAACGCGGTGCTGTCGGTGTCGTGGTAGCCGACCTTCGTGACGTTCCGGACGAGGAGCCCGTCGTAGCAGCCGAAGGAGATACTGGGGCCGCAGTCTGTCGCGGAGTTGTCGATGGTGAAGTTCTCGAAGGTGAAGTTCCGCATGTGCCAGCCGGTGAGCCAGTAGTCGCGGTTGTAGTCCGGACTCGGCACCAGCACGACGTTCTCGCCGATGCCGCGCAGTGTGAAGTTCTCGCGCCCGTACATGTTGAAGTCCTGGATCTGGTACCGTCCATCGGGGAACTCGAGGATGGCGTCGTCGTGTTCGAGGCGGCCGAGGACCGGGTCGATGGGTTCCTGGCCGGTCGGGTCGGCACCCTCCTCGACCACGTTGTAGACGGTCGGCTCCGTCGCGGTCGCGCTGGTACCGGACTCTGCACCTGCGCCTGTACCCGTGAAGGTAACGCTAGCGATGCCGGTGACGGCCGCGGCACGGAGATAGTCGCGGCGGCTCATCGCAGTCGGTCGGTCGGAAGTGGGGGAAGAATCTGTCATGTCGTCTCGAAGAACAGTACGGTCACCGGGAGCAAACCTCGATGGCTTCAAACGGACACCCTTTATATATACGTGCCACAGCCACCCACACCGCCCGCGACCGGTTTCGGGGGTGGGTTCACCGTGGCCATTGCGTGACGAGGGCTACGACTGGAAGGTGACGGTGTCGCTGCCACTGCCGTCGGTGCTGGCCGTCACCGTGTACGCGCTGCCCTGGCCCTTGTGGAAGTCGAAGACGCCGGACGGACTCGTCTCGGTCTGGCCGCTTCCGGGGGTCGTGTCGGTCCAACTCTTCGTCTCGCCCGTATCATCCCGCGTCACGGTCAGTTCGACGAACGCCGCGTTCTCCGAGTAGTACTCGACGCGCAGTTGCGCGTGGGGGTTCTTCGTGTTCTCGTTCCAGACTCGACCGATGCTGACGGTGGGGTCGACGGTGCCACCGCTGTTGTCCTCGACGGTCAACGCGTTGGTCTGTGCCGTCATCGTGTTCGAACCCGTCGACGCGTCGGTCGCCGTCACGGGGATGGTCGCGCTCTCGCCGACCGCGACCGTGACCGAAGTCGTCGCGCCGACGACGAACTCCCCGGCGTAGGTCCCGCTCCCGTCATCGACCATGTCGAGAGAGCCCGGCCCGCCGAAGGAACTCGCGTCGGCCACGACCGACGCCACTCCACTGGCGTCCGAAACTGTCGCTTCGACCCGGACCGTATCACCAGCATCGACCGCCGAATCCCCGGTCGTGCCGTCGTCGTCGACCGTGTCCGTCGCGGTCGGTCCAGCATCGAACGTCGGCCCCGCGCTGTCCCCGAGCCCGGTGGGGAGCGGACAGGTGCCCTCGGTCGTGATGTTCGAGAGCGTGACGCTCCCGCGTGCGACCTCGCCGGGCACGTCGACCGTCGAATCCACGACGTCGGTCGGGTCCGGGAGGGTGGCGAGCTCCAGGGTCTCGTGGTCCCACGTCTCGAAGCCCGAGCGGTCGGTCCCCGTCTGGTGGAGACAGCAGTTCTGGAAGGTGCTGTTGCCCCGGAACAGCAGGACGACTGGGTACTCGCCGTCGGCCTGCCCGTCCCCGGTGATGGAGAGGTTGTCGAACAACCGCTCGCCGCCCTGGCCGGACTGCTCCCAGTCCGAGGGATAGTCGACGAAGACGGCGGGTGCGGTGTGGTCGCTCCAGTACATCAGGTACTCGTCGGAGAGGTAGACGCGGGTGTCCCGAACGGTGAGCGAGCCGCCGTCGAACGCGTTGACGATGGCACCGAAACCGCGGCCACGGAACAGCTTGATGTCGCAGTTCTCGACGGTGACCGGCCCCGGGTTGTCGGAGACGCGGATTCCCCGGTAGTTGTGTGTCCACCCGTCGACCGAACTATTAGGGTCGGTGTCGACGATGATCTCGGCGTCCTTGACGTAGCTCCCGGGCCCGCCGAGCCGGACCTGCGTCCGGTCGTTGTTCTTGAACACGCCGCCTTCGACGCAGACGGGTCCCGGCCCGGTCGAGGCGTACAGCCCGTTGTTCCCGAACCCCGCTATCTGGCAGTTTCGGACGGTCAGCTTCCCGGTCGTGTCCGTGTAGAACCCCACGGGTTTGACCGGGATGCTCCCGTCGTTCATCACCAGGTTCTCGACGAGACCGGAGCCTGCTGCGTCGTAGATGCGACAGCCGAACGCGGTGCTGTCGGTGTCGTGGTAGCCGAGTTTCGTGACGTTCCTGACGACGAGCCCGTCGTAGCAGCCGAAGGAGAGCTCGGGACCGACGTTCTCGGCGGTGTGGTCGAGGACGAAGTTCTCGAAGGTGATGTTGCGCATCGAGTGGCCGGCGATCCACCACTCCCGGTAGTAATCGTCGGTCGGGACGAGGACGACGTCGTCGCTCAGCCCGCGCATGGTGAAGTTCTCCAGGTAGCTGAGCTTCAGCCGGTACAGGGCGTAGCGACCCGAGGGGAACTCGAGCGTGACGTTGTTGCCCTTGAGTCGGTTCAGGACGTCGTCGACCGGTTCGGTTCCGGTCGGGTCCGCACCTTCGTCCACGACGTTGTAGACGGTCTGTTCAGTCACGGTCGGAGAGACAGACGTTCGCCTGGCAGCGGCCGGGGCTGCGAATGTCACACCGCCGAGTCCGGCGGCTGCGGCGTTTCTGAGATAGGTTCTGCGACTGACGTTCGGTCGGTGAGCTGGCATTTCGTGTCATAATAAATAGGTGTGCCGCAGTGAACCGTTGACAGCTTCAGAGATGCAGTCTTTATTACAGACCGGGACACCCCGTGTCACGGCTCGTCCTGATGGAGAACGCTCTCTATCGGACCTGCGACACGCCGAATACGGCGGAAAGAGAACGGGTGCCTGGCAGAATCGCACAGCCGAAACGCGCTCCCGGGAGGCACCTGGACCGGAAACAGACCCCCGACCGTCGCTACACCGCCTGCGTCTGGGTGTCGTACTCGCCCTGCATGGTCCTCGTCGCCTCGAACTCGTAGTCCGGCAGGGCGACGATCTTCTCGCGGCCGACCGTGACGCGCTGGATCTCGCCCTTGGACTCCAGCGCCGACAGGTGCCGGCTGACCGTCGAGGACGAACAGCCCACCGCCTCGACGATGTCGGTCTGCCACATCCGTCCGCCCTCGCGGTCGATGGCGACGAGGATCTCCTCGCTCGTACACATGGGCGGTTCGGCGTCGGTCGTGACGACCTCGCTATCGGGACAGTCGTCCGACGACGGCTCCATCGTCGGGGTCGCTCCGGATTCGGGGTCGGAACTCGTGCCGACGACCGACCGGAGACGGGCCACGGTGTTCGTCGACCGGTCTTTGACGCCGACCAGCATCGCGTGTGTCCAGAGGATGGCACAGTCGACGAGCGTTGCACCTTCGCGGGGCGGGGACTGGCTCATTGATGATAACTCTATTGGCCGAATGCAAAGTACGTGAACCCAACCATCTTAGGGCCGGGTCCGGCTCAGTGGGTCTGGGACTGCTGGGAGAGGAGGTCCCGGACGCGGGAGACGAGGTGGCCGACGGCGACCGTGACGGTCGACACGATAGAGCCCGCGTGCAAGAACAGTGGCGAGATGCGTAGCAGCTGGAAGAAGTGGACCGACCAGAACACGACGCCGAGACAGCCCGCGAGGAGGTAGTATCCGAGCCAGCCCCGCGACGACGACGAGTCCGGTGACTCGCCGAGTTGCAGGTACGACACCAGCTGGTCGAAGTTGGGACCGAGCTCGATCCGCCCGCTCTCGCTGTCGTAGTCCACGACGTCGGCCTCGGCGAGCGCTGGCAGATGCGACTGGTAGAGCGAGATGTACACTCGCTGCCGTTCGTCGGACGAGACCTCGGCGACCGGCGTCTCCATCTCCATCGCCGCGACCTCGTCCGAGAGCGTCCCGAGGTCGGTCGTCTCTTCGAGGTCGTACAGCACATGGAGTGCTCTGCGACGTCTCGTGTTGGTCAACAGCTGGAATATCTCGTCGGGCGTGAGTTCAGCCCGGTCGGTCGACGCTCCATCACCGTCTGTGGCTTCGAGCGCTGCTGTGCCACTGCTCTGTGAAGACATTGTTCATCAGAAGATCATGTATTCTCAAAAACCATCAGCCAAGTCATTGGGTGGTCGACACGAACGTCGCCCGGTGACCCACGACCCGGACAATCTCCCGAGCGTCCGGCGTTTACGCCCGGCTTAATCGCTGCCTTGCGTCGGCCACCAGTCGCATTCGGGGCAGTGCTCGATGCCGTTTACGAGTTTCGTCGGGGCGGTGCAGTGCGGACACGGTTGCGTCGAAAGTTGTGTGTTGGACATGAACGTACCGTATGTTGAGGGGTGCTAATAGATACACCAGCCCATGGTCGGGCGGGGTGGGACGCCCCGTCTCTGTCCGCTCAGAGTGCCTCTACGTCGGGCGCGGTCGAAGTGATGCCGACCGAACCGGTGAGCTCCGAGTGCGGGTACGGCATGCTGATACCGTCCATATCGAAGCGCTCTTTCACCGCCTGGACGAGCTGGGACCGGACGCCCGCAGCGCTCGTCTCGCGCGGGTTCACCCAGACGCGTCCGGAGAGGACGACGGCCGAATCGCCGAGGTCGGCGACCGGGGCCGACGGTTCGGGGTCGAGGAGCACACCGTCGATGGTGCGGGCGACCTCCGTGATGATGCGCTGGGCCTGTTCGATGTCGTCGTCGTAGCTGATGCCGAAGTCGTAGGAGACCCGCAGCGTGTCGTTGCCGACGGGGTTGACCAGCACCGCGTTGGCGAGCTGGCCGTTCGGGACGGTCACCATCTCGTTGGCGAAGGTGTCGAGCGTGGTCACCCGGAGGCTGATCTCGCGGACGACGCCCTCGTTGCCGTCCCAGGTGATCCAGTCACCGGTCTTGAAGGGTTCGTCCTTCAGGATGAACACCCCGGCGACGAAGTTCGAGACGAGGTCCTGGGTGGCGAACCCGATGGCGAGCACGAGTGCACCCGTGAGGGTCGCGAAGGCGACGAGGACGGTCCCGAACCCGGCGACGGTCGCGCCGAGGGCGAGCGCGCCGACGAGTGCGATGATACCGGCGATACTGACCCCGAGACCGACGATGCCGGGTTTGAACCCGCGTGATTCGAGCGACCGCTCGGTCAGTCGGACGAGGACGTACTTGCCGACGACGTAGAGCACCGCGAACGACACGAGGAAGATGGCGACGGTCGTCGCGACGTCGACGATTCCCGGACCGTACTGGTCGACGAACGCGCCCGGCGTCGTCGGGAACCCATCCGCTTGCAGTGGAACGAACATAGTGATACTATCACCGAGAGTATATTTGACTAATCGCCCGTGGGGAAGGGGGTGGGACGGTTCCACCAGAACCGTTCGGGGGAGAAGTGATAACGAGGCATTATGTCGTGCTGGGGAGTCCAGCGGGGGACATCGCCCGGACGCTCGTGGAAAGCCCTTAGGTAGCCCCCCGACGTAGTGTACGCATTCACACATGTACGACGATATCCTCCTCCCCGTCGACGAGAGCACCGAGTCCACCGCAGTCGTTCACCACGCGGCCGAGATCGCCCACTGGGCCGACGCGACGGTCCGGGTGTTGAACGTGGCCGACACCGGCCGCGACAGCGTCACCGTCGTCGAGGCCGATGTCGTCGACACGCTGGTCCGGGAAGGCGACACTGTCGTCGCCGAGGTCGGGTCGACCCTCGATACCCTCGGGGTCGAGTACACGACCGACGTGGTCCAGGGCGACCCGGCTCCGACCATCGTCGAGTACGCCGAACGCTACGAGTACGACCTCGTCGTGATGCCGACGCACGCCCGGCAAAGCCTCTCGCGCTACCTGCTCGGGAGCGTCACCGAGAAGGTCGTCCGGCTCTCGTCCGTGCCGGTCCTCACCGCCCGGATGCTCGAAGGGGACGAACTCCAGTTCCCGTACGAGTCCATCCTGCTCCCGACCGACGGGAGCGATACGGCACTCTACGCCGCCGAGCACGGCCTCGACCTCGCGGCCGCCGTCGACGCACAGGTTCACGTGCTCTCGGTCGTCGAGGACGAACGCGGCCCCGAGCAGGCGGCGACCGAGGCCATCGACGCCGTCGTCTCGGCGGCCGAGGAACGTGGCGTCACAGCCCTCCACCGGCACGTCGAGCACGGCAACCCGGACGAACTCATCGAGTTGGTCGCCGACGCCCACGACGTGGACGCCGTCGTGATGGGGACGACCGGACGACGCGGGGTCGACCGCGTCCTCATGGGGAGCGTCGCCGAGAAGGCCGTCCGGTCGGTGTCGGTGCCCGTGATAACCGTCCGAAAAGAATCGTAGTCGTCTGGAATCCTCGGCTTGCTTACTGTGCCGGCCCGGTTTCCTCGTACGGCTGGACGATGACGAAACCGCCGGGTTCGCTGAAGTCGAGCTGGTACGTCTCACCCGAGGACTTCCCGAGGAAGCCCTTGATGTTGCGGTCCGTCTTGACCCCCGGAGAGACGGCGCTGCTCCAGGCGACCGTCGCGTCCGGGTCCGTCGAGACCGGCGTCTCCAGCACCAGCGGCTCGCCGTGGGTCGTGATTGCGACGTTGCCCGGCCCCTCGAGGTAGACGTTGAACAGCCCGCCGGTGGTCACGCCGGCGATGCTGTCGATGGTCCGGATGTCCCACTCGACGCTGCTGTCGAACGCGAGCACGTCGTTGCCGTTCACGCTGATCTCCTCGCCGGGGTCGAGGCTGAGTATCTGGACCTTCTTGCCCTGGTCGGCGAGGTAGAGGTTGCCCCGGCCCGTCGCCTCCATCATGACCGAGCCCTCCCCCGTCGCAGCCTTCTTCAGCATCCCTGTCAGCCCGCCAGCAGACTTCCGCTCGAACGAGATGTCGCCCTCGTAGGCGACCATCGAGCCGGCTTTCGCCATGACGGTCCCGTCGAGGGCCACGTCGAGCAGTTTCGAGTTCTCGAGCTGGAATCCGTCTCCGCCCGTCTTCGGTGCGTTCTCCCTGGTGAATTGTTCGAGATCCATGTCAGATGCTCCGAGGCGCGACGTGCGCGACTCTGGTAGGAGTACTCATGACACCTATAAGTATCTTGAGTGGAACGTGGGTTCGGTCGTTCCACCGTCAGCCTTCACCGAATCTCGACCGGACGCTCGTCCTGGTCGTCCTCGAACTCGTCGGAGAGGAGGGTCTCCCGGAGCACCGTCCGCATCCCGCGCCGGAGTCGCTCGGAGGTCGCCTGGCTGGAGACGCCGAGCTCGTCGGCGACGTCTTCGAGCGTGCTCTGTCGCGGGACCTCGTAGTAGCCCGCTTTGACGCTCGCTTCGAGCGCCTCCCGCTGTGCCGGGGTGAGTTCCGGGAGGTCGGCCTCCTTCTCTCGGCTCCTGTTCTCCTGATGCTCGCGGAGGATTCGCTGGACGGTCAGGGAGATGTCGTGGCGGTCGCAGTACGCGATGAACTCCTGGAACGTCTCCTCGTTGGCGACGGTCGCTCGAATCTGGGACTCCTCCGCCGTCGCCGTGTGTGCCTGGAAGAAGATGTCGTGGTCGACGACGAAGGGGTAGAGTGCCTGTTCCGCGCTCTCTTTGGCCATCGTCGCACGGTACAGGCGGCGGTCCTCGGAGTCCGAGAGGATGCTGAACTCGCTGAGCGTCTCGTCGTCCGCCATGCCCGCCTCGAACGCCTCGTACTCGTCGCCGTACGCCGAGAAGACGAGGATGACGGTCAGGCCGTCCTTGAGCCGGAGGTCGTGAATCTGGAAGGTCATCCCCGGCGCACGGCTTCGGGCTTCCCGTAGCATCGGTGATTTGACGGTGAATTCGACAAAGACACTCATTGTAAGACAGATATATGCAGAGAGTTGTAAAATCTTCCCAACATCTAGTCTCGATGGCCTTTTATTTTCAAGGAGCCGTCGCCACTCGTTCAAATTCTCTGAACACAGTCCGAGACACGATACGGGCCGTTCTGACCAGAGAACGGCGATGGTGATTGTCGGCACCGGACATTGAATATTCGACACGAGCAAGCAAGAATGTATTCGGAATGCGAGCACTATCAACAAAGGAGACAGGACAGGAGCCGAGATGGTGCGGACGGGAGACACCCACATGGGGGACCCATCCAGCACATGCCAGTGTCCGGTTCAAGAGGTGTACCGGCGTGGGTGCGTCGCCGCGGGGCGTCGGACCGTCCGTACTCGGGACCGAGTTCAAGACGGTCGAGGAGCTGAAACGCACATGAACCACGTCGCGCTCGAGGCTGTGACCGACGACCGCATCGGCGACGGGAGCGAGCGACGTCGCCTCACCGGACCACTCGGGACGACCGACCTCGCGCTCAGCCACTACCGTCTCGCCCCCGGCGACGGGTTCCCGGGGGGGCTCCACGCCCACACCGACCAGGCGGAGGTGTTCGTCGTCCTCGCCGGGGTCGCGACGTTCGAGACGCCCGAAGCGCCCGGCGGCGAGGTCACCGTGTCGGCGGGGGAGGCCATCCGGTTCGGCCCCGGCGAGTTCCAGACCGGGTGGAACCGCGGCGACACCGACTGCGTCGCCCTCGCGCTGGGGGCCCCGCGGGACACCGAGGACACGCGGATACCGATCGCGTGCCCGGACTGTGGCCACGGCGACCTGCGCCTCGAGGTCGCCCGCGATACCCCTGCTCTGGTCTGTCCCGACTGCGACGCAGCGCACGTCCCGGAGCCGTGTCCCACGTGCGGGGACGGCGAACTGGTCGCCCGGCTGGGCCCGGACGAGGAGGCGATTGCGGTCTGCGAGACGTGTGGGGACGAGTTCGCGACGCCACCCCTGGGGTGACCGAGACGCCCGTCGTCGGCACTGTCTCGTTCACTTTCACTTTCACTCCGCCCTTGGCTCACCCCTTTTACGTGGGGGTGTGACCAGCCAGGTATGTCACAGACGCACGAGACGCCGACGGACGAAGAGATTCGCAACGCCCTCTCGGCCGCCGAGCGCGCCATCGAGGCCGCGGACTACGACGGTGTCGAACGTGCCAGCCTCAGACTGCTCAGCCTCGCGCGCCGGGGACGCCGCGAGCACGTGACCGAGACGGCCGGGGCGACGGCGGACTGAACGGCGCAGCGCCAGAACCGGCCGGTCAGGACTGTTCCTCGAACAGTTCGCTCATCACCTTGCTGAGCCCCCCACGCAGATGCTCGTGGAACGTCGGCGGGGAGATGTCGAACGTGGCGGCGATGTCCCCGCCGTCGGCGTTCCGCGGCCACTCGAAGTACCCCGCGTTGAACGACGCCTCGAGGATGGCGAGCTGGCGGTCGGTGAGCCGGGCTTCCAGCCGTTCCCAGTACGCGAGCGCGCTGTCTGACTCGCGCTCCACCCGCTTCTTCGCGCGCAGGTCGACCCGGTCGAACTCGGTCTGGAGCTGCGCGACGAGGTCGCCGATGTCCGCGGTCGAGGCGGTCTCGACGGTCAGGTCGTACCGGTCGCCGGTGACCGTCGCGGCCCGGTTCCCCGCGCCGCGCTGGGCGACCCTGAGCAGCGGCGACCCGCCCGTCACCACGCAGCAGAACCGGCAGCGTCCGTCGTGTTCGCCCAGCACCGAGGCGTGTGTCACGTCCGGGTGGGTCTCCAGGGTGGCGACGACCGTCTCGGGCGACACGTCTTTCCCTTCGGCGTACAGGCGGAGCCCGTCGGCGGCGACGGTGCTCGCGGTGAGGACGAGTGGCTCGTCGGCCGCCCGCGAAACCGCAGCGAGGGGTGCGTGCTTCGCGTCGACGTGGACGCGAACCTCGGTCGCGAACTCGCCGTGGAGGAGCTCCCGGGACTCGACGGCGTTCATCGCGTAGCCGAGTGTGTTCCCGAGCACCGCGAACGCGTCGCGTTCGAGGCCGCCGAAGGCGTCGGGCTGGTCGGTGTGGACGACGAGAGCCCCGTACCGGGCACCCCGGTACGTGAGCGGTACCGCCGTGTAGGCCGTACAGCCCGCACCCATCGCCAGTTCCTGTACCGGGTCGGACGCGACGCGCTCGACCAGCGGGCCCTGCCCGTCGAGCGCCTCGCCGACCGTCGTGCGCTCGATCATCGACGGTCCGAGGGCCGCCATCTCGTCGAGCAGGTCGTCGTCGCCCGCGCCGTCCCGGGGCCGGATGCTCCCGTCGACACTGCGGTCGACGACCCACGCGAGGCGGCAGAACCTCGCGTTCGCGAGCTCCCGACAGACGATGCTCTCGAGGTCTTCACGACGCGAGACGTCCAGGAGCGACGCGATGACCTCCCGGACGAGCCGGCCGACGCGATTGACCTGTTCGAGCTGTCGGTTCCGGTGTTCGACCGCCGCCTCGGACTGCTTGCGCCCGGTGATGTCGAGGTGTAACACCAGCACGAACGTCTCGCCCGCGTGGTCGAACCGACTGGCTCGCATGACGAACCACCGCTTCGTCGTCGGGCTGTGACACGGATACTCGAGCGAGTAGACGTCCCGCTCGTCCCGCAGCACCGCCTCGATGCCGGCCGCCGCGTCCGTCGCATCGTCCGTCGAACTGCGGTCACACACCGTGAGGTAGTTGGTGCCGACCATGCTCGGGTCGTCCTCGAAGCCGTTGTCTCGCGCGAACTCTCGCCAGGCGTCGTTGGTGTAGACGATGGAACCGTCGGTAGCCAGCACCGCGAACTGCGTCGGAATCGCGTCCAGCGTGGCAGCACCGAAGGAGCCACCATGGTCGTCATCCCCCGGCGTGGGGCCGATGGTGGTGTTCCCGTCTGTCGTGTTGGTATCGCTCATTGGTAGGGCAGGCACGAGCCGTGGCGAGCCCGTGCAATCGAAGGTCATGCGATTTAACGTTGAAAGCCCTATAAGTCTACTCCCAAAACAGGTGACGAAGCTGTCACGCGGTCGCTCACTACTGGAGGGCTCCCGAGCCCTCGAGACGTGGTCGGGCCCGCGGGTACCTCTCTCGTGGATAACCGGTTACCTATCGCGCAGATAACCGTTTTAGCGCTCGCCCCCCTACACTCCGCGTGAAGGCGAAGGCGATACAGACAGTCACGGTCGTTACCCTCGTCCTCCTCGCCGGCTGTTTCGGATTCTTCGGGTCCGACGACGGGACCGGCGTGGGCGACGACACCGGGCCGTTCGCCGACCCCGCGACCGACCGCATCGGCTGGGAGAACGGCTACTGGTACAACGAATCGATAGACGTCGACCAGAGCGACGGCATCAGCGAGGCGGAACAGGAGGCGTTCCTCGCCCGCTCGATGGCCCGCGTCGAGGTCTTGCGCAACCTGGAGTTCAAAGAACCGGTGACCGTCTCGGTCATCACCCGGGAGCAACAGCGCGCGAACTCGGCCAACGGGAGCACCGACAGTGAGAGCAAGAACCGCTGGAACGACCAGGTGTGGGAGGCACTGTTCATCTCCGACGAGCAGAAGAACATCGAGGACGAGTTCGGCTCGGTGACCGGCTCGGCCGTCCTCGGCTACTACGCCGCCGGCACGAACAAGGTCGTCATGGTCAGCGACGACCCCGACCGGCTGGTCATCAACAACGCGACGTTCGTCCACGAGCTCACCCACGCGCTGCAGGACCAGCACTTCGACATCAAGCGCGTCCAGAACCAGGCGAAGACCCAGGACCAGCAACTCGCCGCCAACGGCCTCATCGAGGGCGAAGCCGACTACATCGAGGCGCTGTACCTCGAACGCTGTACGAGCGGTGAGTGGTCCTGCGTGAAGACCCCGGGCACCGAGTCCAGCGGCGGCAGCAGCGACATGAACCTCGGCATCCTCGTCACCATCTTCCAGCCGTACTCCGATGGCCCGTGGTACGTCCACCAGCTGGTGCAGGACGGTGGCTGGGAGCGCGTGAACAACCTGTGGGTGAACCCGCCCCAGACCTCCAGCGCGCTCATCCACCCGGACCGCGAGTTCACCCCCGTGGAGGTGACCATCGAGGACCAGGCACGCAACGGCTGGCAGACGTTCGAGCACGGCACGGACACCGTCGGTGAAGCGTCCATCTACTCGATGTTCTGGTACCAGTCCCGCCAGTACAACATCTCGACCATCAACACCTCGACGTTCTCGACCCCGTCGGGCATCTACGACCGGTTCGACTACCGGAGCCCGCCCTCTGCTGGCTGGGTCGGCGACGCCGTCTTGCCCTACCAGAACAGCGACGGCGAGTACGGCCACGTCTTCGTGACCGAATGGGCCACGCCCGCCGACGCGACCGAGTTCCGGCAAGCCTACCAGACCATCCTCGCTGGCCACGGCGGCAGCGAGCAGTCACCCGGCATCTGGGTCATCCCCGACGGCGGGTTCGCGGACGCCTTCCGCATCCACCAGACGGGGACGACCGTCACCATCGTCAACGGGCCGACGGTCGACGACCTCGACGACATCCGGCCGTAGCGGCCCGCTGACGCCCCTGGGAGAGAACGCATCACAAGATACTTGGCTTCAATTTTCTAAGGCGTCGGTACGCTCCGACGGCGTCGCTCGGACCGAGCCGTCCGTCGGACCCTCTCCACACATGCTGTCGACGCACGACCTCCTCTCGTCCACGGACCCGGGTGAACACCCATGACCGACCGGTATCGTCGCCGAACCCTCCTGTCGCTTGCTGCCGCCACGATGGTCTCGGGGTGTCTCGGTGGCGAAACCACGGGCGACCCGAGCACGTCGACCGAGCCGCCAACGAAGACGACCGAGCCCCCGATGGTCGAGCCCGACTACGACACCAGTCTCGGCCACGACGTCGAATCGTGGTCGCGGTACGACCCAGCCTGGCGCGCCCCGACCGAGTCACCGGAGATCGAGGTCGAACTGGAGACCCTCGTCACCGGCCTCGAGATCCCCTGGGACCTCTCGTTCGCCCCGAACGGTGACCTGTTCATCACCGAGCGCGTCGGGCGAGTGAACCGGTTCGCCGCTGGCGAGCTGGAATCGGTCGCCAGCCCCGAGGACGCGATCGACGCCGAAGCGGTCGACCAGGGCAGCCGCGAGCGGAGCTGGTTCCTCGACGGTGGCGAGGGTGGGACCATGGGCACGACCGTCCACCCCTCGTACCCGGATGTCCCGCTGGTGTACGTCTACTACACGTACAGGCACGACCGGGAGTGGTACAACAAACTCGTCTACGTCGACGTCTCGGCGGACGACCCTGCCAGCCACGTGAAGACGCTCGTCGACGAGATTCCCGCGAACCGGTTCCACAACGGGGGTCGCATCGCCTTCGGACCGGAGAACTACCTCTGGGTGACGGTCGGCGACGCCGGCCAGAAAGCACGAGCTCGCGACCCGTCGTTCCTCGGTGGAAAGGTCCTTCGCCTGACGCCGGAAGGCGAACCCGCCCCGGGGAACCCCGACCACGGCGGCGACCCGCGAGTGTTCACCGTCGGACACCGGAACCCGCAGTGCATCACGTGGCAGCCCGATGGGACACCGGTCATCACCGAACACGGCCCTGGCCCGGACGAGGTGAGCGTCCTCGCCCCCGGCAGCGACTACGGGTGGGCAGACGCCCGGGACCCGCCCGCCTACCGGACCACCGACGGGGTAACGCCGCCCGTCGCCAGCAGCCTCGGGAACACCTGGGCACCGGCTGGCGGCGTCTTCTACACCGCCGATGTCGTCCCGGCGTTTCGCAACCGGCTGGTGTTCGGGGGCCTCGGCAGCCAGCGGCTGAAGGTCGCGACGTTGACCCCGGCCGACGACGGCGACCCCACGACCGACCTGCCACCACTCGGCGAGACCGGCGTGCGCCACGACGGCGACTGGACCGACGGCTCCTGGGTCGCGACCACCCACGACCTGCTCGTCGACGAGGTCGGCAGAATCCGCCACGTCGAACAGGGCCCGGACGGCGCACTGTACCTCGTCACGTCGAACCGCGACGGTCGGGCGAGCGGGCCGTTCCCGACCGGCAACGACGACCGGTTGCTTCGACTCACGCCCGCCTGACCGGGCGCTGCCCACCGTCGCGGCAACAGCGCCACTCCTCCCCCTACTCGAGTGCGTCCGCCAGTCCCCACTCCTCGGCCCGCCGGGCCGCCTCCTTCTCCGCTTCTTCCTGAATCGCGGCGATGCGCTCCTCGTCGGCGAGGAACGCCGCCAGCGGGTCCTCGTCCTCCTCGACCCGTTCCTCGCGACGGTCAGCAGGCGCTGCCTCGCGCGTTCGGGTCGCGAGGTCCGGGTCGGCCGCGAGGCGGTCCGCGGGCAATCCCGGTGGCACCCGCAGGCTGGTGGCCTCGTGGGCCGCATCGAGGGCACCGTCGTCGACGGCGTACAGTTCGACGCTGTAGGGTCCGGGCGCGGCGAGGTCGGCGAGCGCTTCGGCCCCGCCGCGGTCGGTCCCGACGTGGTACGCCAGCACCGGGACCCCCGACGCGAGGGTGATGACGCCGCTCCCGTCGTCGCCGAGCAACAGCGCGTCCTGCGGCTCGAGGACGAGGTAGCCAGTGACGGCGTCGTCGAGCGCGGCCGCGAGCGCGGTCGCTGGTGACTGGACGACGCGCGACCGGACGATGGTCCCACGCGGCAGTCTCACGGTTGCTGCGGGATGACGGCGCTGCGGAAGCGGTCGGCCACGGCTTCCGGTTCCTGGTCCCGTATCTCGATACCGGCGGCGGCGTCGCGGAACGCCGTGGCGGCGGGACAGTCGGGGGCGTGTGCGAGCAGTGGTTCGCCCGCGCTCCGTGCAGCCCTGGCGGCGTCCGAGTCGGGAACGCTCGCGAGGACAGGTCCGTCGAAGTAGCGCTCCGTCTGGTCGGTGATCCGGTCGACCGCCTCGGGGTCGTGGACGCGGTTGAACAGCACGCCCGCGCCGCCGGTCCCGTACGAGCGAGCGTACTCCTGGACCTTCAACCCGTCAGAGAGCGCCGGGATGGTCGGCTGGAGGACGACGACCATCCGGTCCGCGAGCACCACGGGGAGGACGGCGCTGACGCTCCCGATGGCGGCCGGCGAGTCGAGCAAGAGCACGTCGGTGTCCGCGGCGAGGTCGGCGACCACCTCCCGGAGTCGGGTGGGGTCGGCCTGCCGGAAGTCCCCGAGCGAGGTGCCACAGGGGACGACCCGCAGCCCGAACCGGTCGTAGGTCGCGTCGGCGACCGAGACGTCGGCGTCGCCGAGCAGGAGGTCGTGGAGGGTCACGTCGGCCGCCTCGAGCCCGGTGTGAAAGAGGAGGTTCGCGAGGCCGGTGTCGGTGTCCACGACGGTCACGTCCTGCGCCTCGGCGAGAGCCATCCCCAGCGCGAGGGTCGCCGTCGTCTTGCCAGTCCCACCCTTCCCGCTGGCGACGGCGATGGCTTCGACCATTTGCTGGATGTAGCCGCGAGCATCGCAATAAGTATTCGTATTCTTCCCGGTGAAAGAAATTGAGATGGGCGTCAGGCGTCGTCCGGACAGACGACCGTCAGGTCCGTCTCGAGCTGGGCGCGGAGGCCGGCGTCGGAGCGGACCTCGACGCCGACGGTGTAGTCCCCGGCATCGTCGAAGCTCGCCGTGTAGGACGGCTCCGCGGTCGTCTCGTAGTCACCGGGTACCTCCCAGTAGTACTCGAATTCGCTCGGGTCGGCGTTCTGGACGTCGACGCTCATCGTGAACTCCTCGCCGGTCTCCGGTCGCTTCGGCTCGACCGACAGCGAGAACGACGCACAGACGGCCTCGGGGGTGAACTCGACCGTCCCCGTCGCCGAGCGCCCGTACCGGTCGAGCACGGTGACGGTGGTGGTCACCGTCCCGTTCGCGTCCTCGGGGAGCGGGACCAGGTACTCGGACCGGCCGGTGACCCCGTCCAGAACACCGTCGTCGAGGACGTCCCAGCGGTAGAGGAACTGGTCGCCGTACTCGTCGGGCTGGTCGTCGTACGCCTCCATCCCGATTCGACTCCGGCCGTCGGACACCTCGCACCCGCCGGACTGGACCACGTCGGGCTCGGCCGGCCCCTCGCCCGGCGGGGAGTCGCTCCACGACAGCGCGTAGAGTCCCTGTGCGCGCGGTGCGTTCCGTCCCCAGTCGTAGCTCGACACGAGGAGGTGGTCACGGTACGCCGTCGGTTCGCCCCGGATCAGTCTGGTTATCCACCCGCCGTCGGCGTCGAGGTCGTCGGGAATCGCTGGCCACCAGAGGGTCGTCACCTCGCCGGTGTCGGGGTCGAGTCCGAACACCGCGCCCTTCGGGGGGTATCCGTCGTCCGGCCGAACACCGCCGAAGACGACCTGGTCGTTCGCCAGCACCGGTGGGGTCGTCGGGACGAGAGCGGTCTGGTCCGCGTCGACCGCATCGGCCCACGTGTTCCGGGACCACTGCAGTTCGCCGGTCTCGGCGTCGAGCGCGGTGACACCATCTTCCACGAGGTCGGGGTGGCGGTGCTCCTGCTGGGTGACGTAGACACTGCCGTCGTGAACCAGTGGGTCGGACCCCAGTACGTCGGCCCGCCACAGCTGCTCTCTCGACTCGAGGTCGAACGCGACCAGCCCGCCGTCGTCCTTCACCGTCACGTAGGCGACGCCGTCCGCGACGGTCATCGAGCCGGCCAGGTCGAACGCCTGCCACAGCGTCTCGCCGGTCGCCGGGTCCATCGCGACCAGCCCCATCGACCCGCCGGCGAGGAGGGTCCCGTCGACGAGCTGCGGGCGGGCGTAGAACTGGTCGGCTTCGGTACCGTATTCGCCACCGTAGGACTGCTGCCACAGCACCGAGCCGTCCTCGCGGTCGAACGCGGTCATCGTCCGCTCGACGCCATCGGGCGTCCAGGAGTTGCTGCCCCGTGGAGACGCGTCGCCGGTCGGGACGTAGATGGCGTCGTCACCGACCACGACGCCGAGGCTCCCGCCCTTCTCGTACGACCACAGCTTCTCGCCCGTCGCCGCGTCGAGCGCGTAGGTTCCGCCGTCTGAGGCGACGTAGCAGACGCCGTCGGCGATGGTCGGTTCCGCGCCGACGAGCCCGGCGAGTTCCGTCTCCCAGAGTCGAGTACCGTCGGCCATCGAGAACGCACGGATGCCGACCCGGGCGGGGGCGTCGTAGACGATGGGGCCGTCGACCTCGGACTCCGGGAGTTCGGCGACGGTCGGGGAGATGCGCGACCCCCAGTCGCCGCCGATTGGTCGTTTCCAGTCGCGTACCAGTGCGCTCCCGTCAGCCTCGGCCCGGGACGTGTCGAGCGTCCGTGTCCCGTCGCCACCACCGGCTGCCGTCTCGGCGAGCGTGCTTCCGAGCAATGCACTCCCCCCGACGGCTGCGGTCGCGGAGAGGACTCGTCGTCGTGTTATCGTACTCGGGTAATGGTCACCCATACGACTAGTCACTCGCCAGTGGGTTCTAACGTTATATTGTGGGTAATCGGTATTATCCCGCGACTAAGACTGGGGGGAACGGGCTAGTGGCGGTCGAAGACCGGCTCAGACGACCGGTCCTCCCCGGACCAGCCATCGAGTCATCCAACGGAGACACCGCACGACAGTTCTGTACAGGGACGGATACTTTCGACGCCCCGTAACAGGGCTGTCGACGTGCAGGTTACCCGTCCACGTCGACCGTCGTGCTGGCAGTGTACTCCTCGTCGGTCTCGGTATCGGTCGCAATCAGGGACACGTCGTACTCCCCGGGGTCGCTCCACTCGAACCGGACGACCTCGCCGTCGTCGCCGATCTGCTCGGCACACGCGGACTCCCAGTCGTACGCCAGGTCGTCGTCGTCACCGTCGACGGTCGCCTCGAACCGGACCGCCTCGCCGACGGTCGGGTCCTCGGTGGCGACCTCGATACCGACGCCGACCGTCTCGTCGTCCTCGCAGTCCTCGGAGACGGTGATGGTCATCGAGTCGGTGTCCCGGCGGTCCCACCAGTCGTAGGCGACGGCCTTCACGGTGTGCTCGCCCGCCTCGAGGTCGAACCGCGGCATCCCGGACCCGGCCGCCTCGTAGGTGGCGAACGAGGTCAGGACGTACTCGTCGTCGACGAACCAGCGCACGAGCGTCTTGTCGTAGTTGTCGCGGTCGAAGTCCTCGAGGTTCGCGTGGAACTCGACCGACGAGCACCTCGTGTACTCGTCATCCGTGGTCTCGACGGTCACGTCGGGCGCGGGCAGCTCCAGGTCGTCGGTCCCCTCCAGCGCGGCGAGGAAGAAACTGGCGAGGCCGTTGGCGAGGTAGCTGGCGACGAAGACGGTCCCGTCGACCACCGTCACCGGGGCCTCGACCTCCGCGCCGCCGTCACCCGCCGTGCCGACACCGTTGAGGCCGTGGTAGGCCTTCGCGATGCTCCCGTCGGCCGGGTCGAGCGCGTAGACGGTCTCCGGGTTCGGGTAGCTATCGTCGTCGGAGCCGCTCTTGCCGACGACGTAGACCAGCCCGTCGGCGACCGTCGGGCAGTTCTGGACCGAGGAGTACGCCGCGCCCAGCGTGCTCCCGCCGAACGTCCAGCGCGTCTCCCCGGTCTCACGGTCGAGCGCGTACAGGCTCGCGGTGTAGCGGTCCTCGGGGTCCCGGACCGTCGCGAAGACGCTGTCTTCGGTGACCGCCACGCGCTCCAGCCCGGCACCATCCCAGCCGAGTCCGGCCGAGATGGTCGTGCCGGCCGTCCCGGGCTCTCTCGTGTCGTCGCGGGTCCAGACCGCCTCACCCGTCGCCGCATCGAGCGCGAACACGCCACCGGTGGTCTGGCCGTACACCGTCCCGTCGACCAGTGAGACGGTCGTCGTGTAGCCATCGTCGGACTCGGTGTCCCCACCGCTGCGGTCGACGGTCCACTGCCTGTCGCCGGTCTCGGCGTCGAAGGCGGTGACCAGGCCCTCGCCACCGACGACGAGCCTGCCGTCGGCGACCGCCGGCGAGGTATCGACCATGCGGTCCGCAGTGGCGCGCCACTGCTCGCTCCCGTCGGCGATGGAGAGCGCGGCGACGGTCTTCGGTCCCCAGTTGTCCGCGTAGTCGTTCTCGCCGTCCCAGCCGCCGGGCTCGCCGGTCACGTAGAGCGTGTCCTCGACCACCGTCGGCGAGCCGAGACCGCCGATGTCGGCGCTCCACTTCGGCTCGCCGGTCGCGGCGTCCAGCGCGACGGTCTGGTCGACCGTGGTCAGGTAGACCGTCCCGTCCGCGACCGCCGGCGACGAGAAGCACAGGGAGTAGCGGTCGTTCTCCCAGATGGTCTCGCCGGTCTCCACCTCGATGGCCAGGAGCGAGCCACCGCCCCTGACCGCGTAGACGACGCCGTTGGCGACGACGGGCGACGCCAGGAAGCCGCCGCCGTCGACGCGCTTCAGCCACGACCGGTCCATGTACGTCGCCGAGATACCGGCGGGGCCGACGCCCGAGTTCCCGAGGTCGCTCCCGAACACCGGCCAGCCGCTGTCCGGCAGCGTGCCAGACGCGTCACCCGAGGCCGTGCCGGTGGAGAGGCCGTTGACCCCCAGCGCACTCGCGCCGAGGAGGGCTGTCGATTTCAGTACCGTTCGTCGACTACTAGTTGGGGGGCCTGCATCACCCATGCGGGAAGCGTCTCACCAGTCACCCATCAATAGGTGTCAGTTAATAGATTGTTTCGTCACGGAACCGGGACTGTTTCACTCCCAATCGTTCCACCGATGCACAGAAACGAACAATACGTCCGACGCCTCACCACCCCCAGGGTCCCAACCCATCGTCTCTGTTTCCTGACCACCGAAAGGGGGAAAGAGACAGCGTGTGACTGGCGTCGACTGGTCAGGGCGAGTGCCCGTAACCATCCGAAGAACGGGTAGGGTAGCTCCTATAAGTTTCGGCCGTCAGATGACCTGTTACCAGTGGCTTCCGACGTGGGGAAAACCCCCGAGAGGTCGACGCTGTCGGTCACCAGCGCGGCGGCCCGGTCAGCGGAATCCGTGACGGTCCCCTCGCCGGGGTCGCCGGGGTCCACACCCAGACGTTCGAGGAACGCCCGCCGGGCGCTCCGGTTCTCGAACAGGCCGTGGAGGTACGTCCCGCACACGTCGTCGGTGGCGGCCCCGAGTGCGGCACTCGCGTCGCCGTCGACCGCGAATGGCGTCATCACGTCCCCCGTCGCGACCGTCTCGCCGGCGTGAATCTCGTAGCCCGAGACTGGTCCCTCGGCACCCGCCAGTGGGCCGACGCCCGCGAGGTCGTACGTCGCGGGACGGACCTGCTTCTCGTGGTCGAAGCGGGTGACGACGGGCAAGCGGCCGACCCCGTCGATGGTTCGCTCGGTTCCGGTTCCCTCGACGTGAGCGTTCTCGATACACTCACCCAGCAGCTGGTAGCCGCCACAGAGGCCGACGATGGGACCCTCGAAGGCCCGCAATGCCTCGTCGAAGCCGGCCTCGCGGAGCGCCCGCAGGTCGTTGACCGTGTTCTTCGTCCCCGGGATGACCACGGCGTCCACGTCCGACAGCCCGTCGTCGAGCGGGAGGTAGACCACCCGGACACCGTGTTCACGGGCGAGTGGCTGCAGGTCGGTCGCGTTCGAGACGCGCGGGAGCCGTGGCACCCCGATGCGGACCGGGTCCGGATGGTCGTCCGCCCCGTCGACCCGGCGCTCGCCGACCGGCGGGAGTGCGACGCTGTCCTCCTCGGGGAGCCCGGGGTCGTCGTACGGAACCACGCCGAGCACCGGCACGCCGGTCCGGTCCTCGAACGCGTCGATCCCAGGCTGGAGGATGTCGAGGTCGCCCCGGAACTTGGTGATGACCACGCCCGCGACCTGCTCGCGGATATCGTCGGGGACGAGTTCGAGCGTCCCCACCAGCGAGGCGAACACGCCGCCGCGCTCGATGTCGGCGACGAGCAAGACGTCGGCGTCGGCGAACCGTGCGGTCTCGACGTTCGCGAGGTCGCGGTCGTGGAGGTTTATCTCGGCGATGCTGCCGGCACCCTCCGCGAGAATCACGTCGTAGTTCGCGGCCAGCCGGCGATACGCCTCCTCGGCCGCGCCCCGGGCCTCCTCCCAGTGCTCGGCGTAGTACGAGCCGGCTTCGAAGTTCCCGACCGCCTGCCCGTCGATGACCAGCTGGGACTCGCCGTCGCCCCGGGGCTTGAGCAACACCGGGTTCACGTCGGTCGTCGGCTGGATTCTCGCTGCCCGGGCCTGCACGTACTGCGAGACGCCGATCTCGCCCCACTCGCCGTCGGGCGTCGGGGCGACGTGGGCGTTGTTGCTCATGTTCTGGGCCTTGAACGGCGCGACCGACACGCCCCGGTCCGCGAGCAGCCGGCAGAGACCGGCGACCACGGTCGACTTCCCGACGTGGCTGGCGGTCCCGGCGACGAGCACGGTGTGGGTCACGGCTGGAACACCTCGGCCCGAACGTCGGTCGAGACGCCGTAGGGAGCGTCCTCGACGCCCGACGGTGGGTCGGTCTCCGCGTATCGCGCAGCCAGCGACGCGGCGATGGCGTCCCGGACACAGGCGCGGGCGGCCGCCCCGACCGGGGTGGCGCTTCCCGAGAACTCGGCCGGGTCGCCATCGGGGTCCGTGGCGACCACCACCGCGTCCGAGGTCGTGCCGGGGACGCCGACCGCGTCCAGCAGCGTCGCGGCCTTCGCCTCGGCGGCCACGGCCACGAGATTCGCCAGCGCACCCGGAGCCAGCTCGCGGGTCGTGCCCACGACGACGTTGACGGTCCCGGCAACGAGTTCACCGGTCGGAAGGCTCCCACCTGCGGGGTCCATCGGCAGCTCGGCCGGGTTCGAGACGCCCGCCGTCACGTAGGCTTCGACCGGGCCGCAGCGTGCGCCCCGGAGGTGTGCGAGGTCGACGCCGGTGAGGAGGACCGGCGAGTCCGGGACGGTCCCCGGGTCGAACCCGGCAGCCGCCAGTCGCTCGGTCACGTACTCGTCGAGGTCGTCGCAGTGCCAGCCCTCGGGCACCGAGATCGTGTAGGCGGCGTCGGCCCGCGAGCGCCCGCCCCGCCAGCCCGTCGAGAGCCAGGTGGTGTCGGACCGGGCGAGCCGGAGAACGTCGTCGGCGCTCGTCGTCTCGAACACCGTCACGCCTCCACACCGAGCGCTGCCAGTGCCTGGTCGGTCGCGTCGCGGTCTTTGACGGCGATTCTGACGTGCGATTCGAGGCCTCGAAATGTCCGGGCGTCCCGCAGGACCACGCCAGCATCCCGTGCCCGGTCGAGCAGTGCGTCCACGTCGCGGTCGCGACAGTCGAGCAGCAGGAACGGGGCGTCGGACGGGGCCACCTCGAAGTGTGGCTCGAGCGCGTCTCGCAGTCTCGCTCGCTCCCGGCCGACCGTCTCGCGGGTCGAGGCGACGAACTGGGTCTGGCGAAGGCAGTGCGCACCCACCGCGGCCGCGGGCGTCCCGAGGTTCCAGGCGCGCCGGGCCGTGTCCAGCGCATCACGGTCAGCGCCGGTCGCGACGGCGTAGCCGGCGCGCAGCCCGGGAAGCCCGAACAGTTTGGTCAGGGAACGGGCGACGATGACGCCGTCGTGGCCGACCAGCGACGACTGGTCGGTGTAGCCAAGGAACGCCTCGTCGGCGAGCAGCCGGGCTCCCGAATCGGCACAGCGGTCCGCGAGGGCGACCAGGTCGTCGCGGGGTGGGCACTCCCCGGTCGGGTTGTTCGGGGTGCAGGCGACGACCATGGCGTGGTCGGCCGGGTCGGTCGCCAGAACCTCGTCGTGCGGAACGAACACCGGGTCGGCCCCCTGGAGACGGACCTCGCGGGCGTACTCCCCGAAGCTGGGGTAGGGGACGACGACCGAATCCCCGGGGCGGACCGTCGTCTGGATGGCGAGCCGAATCGCGGCGAGCCCGCCCGGCGTCGGCACCACCTGCTCGGGACGGCAGCCGACGAAGCCGGCCGCCGCGGCGCGGAACTCGTCGTACCGGTCGTCGGGGTAGCGGTCCGCCTCGGCGAGCGCCGCGGTGTAGACGGCCTCGGTGCCCGGCGGGGTCTCGGGGTTCGTGTTCGCGCTCAGGTCGAGGACGCTTCTATCAGTGGTCCCGCCGTGGGGGACGCGCTCGGCCTCGCGGACCGAGTCAGGGTGCATCCTCGCCTCCCGCCGGCTCGTCGCCACCGACCTCGTCGACGACCGACGCGTACACTCGGGGAATCGCCTCGCGGACCGTGGGCAGTGCGTCGGCCCGGTCCGCCAGGGCGAGTGCGCCGCCGAGGCCGACGCCCTCTTTGGCCTCCCCGGCGACGTAGCGGGCCATGGCGACGTGCTCTCCGGACTCGAAGCCGGGGTCCGTCACGGTCAGGTCGAGGTCGAGCCGCCGGGCGGCGTCGGCCAGGTCGTCCACGTCGTCGGCCACGAAACTGGTCGTGGCGAGTTCCATCGAGTGCTCGCACCCGGCGTGTCTGACGAGCGCGCCGGCGGTCAGCAACTGGGTCCCGCCGCCGAGGGTGACGCGGGTCCCGGATTCGAGCGCGCCGAGGGCGAGCCCGGCGACGGTCGCGAGGACGGGGTCACCCATCCGCCGGACCGCCTCGCGCGGGTCACCGGCGCAGTCGCCCGGTTCGAGACCGGATGCGGCGAGTCCCTCGCGGACGACCTCGCGTTTCTGTTCGAGCGGATTGTCCGGGAACGACGAGGAGACGGTCGCCACCTCGCCGAGGGCCCGCAAGACACCGAGGGCGGTGGTCGTCCCGCCGGGGACGGTTTCGCCCACCACCACGTGCTCGTCGGGGAGCGCCCGGCCGAACTGGCGGGCTGCGGTGAACGCGCCGGGTGCGGTCGGGACGGGGTTCGCCTCACGGATGTCCGTGCCCGTTCTGGCCCCGACGGAAACGGTCGGTGCGCCCGTGGGTTCTGCGAGCCCCGCGTCGACCACGGTCACGTCGAACCCGAGTTCCTCGCGGACCGCCCGGGTCAGAATCGCAGGTGTCGGACAGCCCGACGGACTCACCGGGACGACCGGCGCACGGACCGGCTGGCCATAGGTCAGAATCTCGGCGTCGGCACTCGGCGTGTGACGCATCAGGTCGGGGTCCGCCCCGGCGGCGCTGATGCCCTCGATGCTGGCGGTCTCGGTCGAGCCCGCACACAGGATCAGTCGCATAGTTCCTCCGCGAGGTCGGCGTCTGACTGGCGGTTCACGTTCACGGCGAGTCGGGCGTCGTAACTGGTGTACATGGTCTCAGAGTCTGAATCGGCGACGACGTTCACACCCGTGGGGGCGTAGCCGTCGAATTCGGTGTCACAGCTCGCGCCGAGGGCGCGCTTCAGTTCGGCCGGGACGACGACGGTCAGGGAGTGGCCCTCGCCCGCCGCGAACCGGTCGAGCACGCGGTCGACGAGCACCGGCGCGAGCAGGGGGAGGTCGGCGGCCACCGTCAGCACCGGCGTGTCGACGGTGGCGAGGGCAGCCTGCAGGTCGGCGACGTACCCGTCGCCCGGGGTCTGGACGAGCGAGAGTGGTTTCCCCTCGATTGCAGCATTCGAGAGGTGCTCCCGCGTCTCGGGAGCGTGTGGGGAGACGGCCGCGTACACGGTCTCTACCCGGCTCCCGGCGAGTGCCGCCACCACCCGGTCGACCATCGGGGTACCGGCGATGGGGTAGAGCGGTTTCTCGGTCTCGGAACCGAGGCGAGTTCCCCGGCCGCCGCACATCACGAGAGCGTCCACGCGATCACCCCCACATGGAGTCCGGCCACCCGGGCGATCTCGTTGGTCGCGCCGAAGACGTCCCCGGTGACCCCGCCGAGACGGTCGTCGGCCCACGCCAGCGCGGCGAGCGCGACGAGGATTCCGGCCCCGAGCGCGGCGAGCGCGACGGCGGCGACCGGCTGCCAGTCGGGCGTCGGCACGCCGAGGAGGACGACCGGCGTCGCGAGAGCGATGCCGGACGCGGTCGTGCCGCGGCCCGCGTCGGCCATCAGTGCGCTCCCGAACCCTTCGTGGGCCGCGTCCCCGAGCCCGGCCAGCAGGACCATGCCCGCCTTGGCACCGACCTCGCTGGCGACGACGACGGCGACCGCAATCGCCAGTGGCAGGCCCGCGAGCGCGACCCCGCCCAGTGAGAGCCCGACGAACACCAGCCCGACCGCGGCGAGTGCACCAACCCCGGTCGTGGTGTCCTTCAGCACCTCGCGGCGGTCGGCCGACGAGCCGTGAACCACCGCCGCATCACCGCAGTCGGCCACCCCGTCGAGGTGGTTGATACCCGTCACGAGGTACACCGCGAGCAGGTAGCCGAACCCGACGACTGGAGCCGGGAGCGCGAGCAGACTGCCCAGGACGACCGGGAGCGCACAGAGCACGCCGACGAGGTAGCCCACGGGGACCATGGCGACGGGAGCCTGCCGGTAGGCGTCCCACGCGGCCTCGTCGTGGCCGGCGGGAACCCGCGTCAGGAACCCGAGCGCCCCCCGGAACGCGGTCAGACTCAGAGCCACGCGACCACCCCCGCGTAGAGCACGGCGACGAGCGCCGCCGACCCGACAACCTGGATTCCCCGCCGGGCTTTCTGTGGCGACGGCAGGTCCGCACCCGCGTTCAGAACGTACACCCCCGGTTTCTCCAGTCGGACGTCAAGGACCGCCGCGATGGCCCCCATCGGCCAGCCAGAGTTGGGCGACGGAACCTCCGAGAGCCAGTACCGCGCCCGGAGGAGCGCTCGTGGCTGTCGGGCCGCCTGCGCGATGAGCAGCGCCGAGAGCCGCGCCGGCAACCACATCACCACGTCGTCGAGTCTGGCCGGTGCCCAGCCGACCGGCTTCGAGCGATAGCCCAGCATCGAATCGAGCGTGTTCACCGCCTTCACCCACACGGCCGCCGCGGCCGCGAACGGGAGTGAGACGGTCGTAAACAGCGTAAACGCGAACAGCGGCGCGACGAACCCGTCGGCCAGGTTCTCCGCGACGGACTCGACCGCGGCACTCCGGAGTTGGCCTGCGGAGAGGTCGCTCGCGTCCCGCCCCGCGAGCGAGAGCAGGGCCTCGCGGGCAGCCCCCTCGTCGGTCTCGGACAGCCGAATCACCCGAAGCCCTTCCCGCAACAGCATCCGCAGGCTGGTCGTCAGGTACAGCGCGACCGCCGCCGCGCCGACGCCGACCCAGGTGTCGTACCGGCCCAGCAGGAAGACCAGCCCGCCCACCACACCTGCGGCCACCACCGGCAACACCAGGGTTGCCAGCGCCCCCACGAGCCGCGGGTGCGACCACTCCCGGTCGACCGGCGCAACGAGTTTGCCGAACCACGCCACCGGATGCGCCTCGGTCGGCGGCTCACCCGTCAGCACGTCGAGTGCGAAGCCGGCCCCGACCGCGGCCGCCGCCGTGACCGTCACCCGGACCACCCCAGTTCTGCCGGGAGCGAGGCCAGGGGCGTCTCCGCGATGTCGACGAACCGGCCGCCTGCATCCGTGATGCCCCCGTCGGTCTCCGGATCGTCCCCGACGTGGACCAGGGCTTCGACATCGCAGTCGAGCTGGCGCGCCACCGTCTCGAAGATGTGCCGGTCGGGCTTGCGCCAGCCACAGGCGACGCTGGTGACGATGGTGTCGAAGTCACCACGCCCGAGGTCCGACCGGACGAGCGTCCGCCCGACGAGTTCCGGCACCGCGCAGTTCGAACAGAGCGCGACCGGCCCCTGCTCGCTGGCTGCCTCGACCGCTGCTACGGCACCCTCTCGGGTCCTGACTTCGGGGTCGAACGCCGAGACGACCGCCCGCCGCGGCGCGTTCCCCGGCGCGTCGACGCCGCGGCTCTGCAGGGCCGCCGAGACGTGTGCTGGCAATGGTACTTCCGCGCCCGCGGGCGCGTCGATGTGGACCTCCCGGTACGCCGCTGTCCAGTCCTCGGGGACTGCGACATCGCGGTCTCTGAGTGCCTCGGCGACCGCTTCTGCTGGGTCTGCCGGGCGGTCCACGTCCACGAGCGTCCCGAAGAGGTCGAACGAAACTGCCACTACCGTAGGACTAGTGCAACTGTACTTGAATATCGCGGTCGTGCCTCAAGACAGCACCGAGTCGTCGGGAGAAGTCCAGCGTCCCCGATTTGAACTCGCCGAGACGGTCCGGGCATGCGGTCTCACGTCCGTTCGACCGTTCCGGGCTGCGACTCGTCTGCTCAAATCGGCTCAGGATAGACGTTTCACTGCTCACGTTGTTCGCAGGAAAAGTCCGCCCTCCCCGATTTGAACGGGGGACAAGTCGATCTACAGTCGACTGCTCTACCAGTCTGAGCTAAGGGCGGGCGTACTTCCAGATAGACGCCGGATGCGACATAAGGGTTATTATCTGGTCCGGCCGCGACACATTGTAGCAGTCCACGAGCAGCAGAACACAGCGTCAGACGTTCGTCAGACGATGAGGGGTTACATTCAAGTGCTTGCCGTATAATGAGTTAGTCGGATTGCAGGTATGAGTAAGATTACCGTGCGTGCGGACGACGACCTGGTCGAGCGGCTGGAGGCCAGGGACGAGTCCAAGAGCCAACTCGTTCGCGACGCGCTGCGGGCTTATCTCGACGGCGACACCTCCGAGGCCGACGCGAGCGACGCGGCCGGTCAGGAGGAGCCGTCGGCCGAGCACCACGGGAGTCTGGACGACCTCGTTGCCTCGCGTGTGGACGCGCTGGTGGACGCACGCGTGGACGAGGTATTCGAGCAGAAACTCGACGCGGCCATGACGCAGCGCCGGCAGGACCTGAACCTCACCATCGCGCTCGATGGCGTGCAGGCTGCCGACGGTGCCAGCGTCGAGGCGTCGGAGCAGATATCGGACACGAGTCCGACGACGGCGGTCGGTGGTGTGTCCGACACCGCGGGTGACGTGACCGAAACGGCCTGCGGGCAGTGCGGCGAGTCGGTCGACGGCGATCACGTGTACTGCCCGAACTGCGGCGAGAAGGCCGCACACCGGGCGTACTGCGAGTGTGGCGACGAGGTTCGGTCGGACTGGGCGTTCTGTCCGAGCTGCGGTCGCCGGACGCCGGCGGCGGACGTGCTCGACTCGACGTAGGACACGGTCACGAATCGAAACCTGTTATCGGCGGTACCTTTATTACGTAAGACACAGTGCATACAGTCGCGTAAGACAAGTTGTCTTACACGGGGCGGAACGGGAGTTTACGGGGCTCCCGTGGCCGTAATCACCGTGTAAGACGATGCGCGTGCGAACGACGCACATGCGCGACGTCTTACCAGGGGAATACAACCATGGAGCGTGTGACACTGCGAATACCGAAACAGCAGATAGAGGAGGTAGAACAGATGGTCGAGACGGGAGAGTTCCCGAATCGAAGCGAGGCCATTCGGTCGGCCGTTCGTGAGATGCTTAACGAACAACAGACCGAACGCTCGGGTGCGGGCGAGAAACAGCGTACCTGGGCCAAGGTGTAACGATGCAGGATATCGTTCAAGACGCCCTCGAACACGAGGAACGCGAGAAACAGCAGAAACAGGACTTCGACGGCGACGAGTTCGGTGACCCCCGAATCGTCATCGTCGGGTGCGGTGGCGCGGGTAACAACACCGTCAACCGCCTGTACAACATCGGCGTCGATGGGGCCGACACGGTCGCCATCAACACCGACAAGCAACACCTCAAGATGATCGAGGCCGACACGAAGATACTCGTCGGCAAGTCCCTGACCAACGGGCTCGGTGCGGGTGGCGACCCCTCGATGGGCGAGCGCGCGACCGAGATGGCACAGGGCACGGTCAAGGAGGTCCTCGGCGACGCCGACCTCGTGTTCGTCACGGCGGGCATGGGCGGCGGGACGGGGACCGGTGCGGCACCGGTCGTCTCCAAGATCGCCAAGGAACAGGGTGCTATCGTCGTCGGCATGGTGTCGACGCCGTTCAACGTCGAGCGTGCACGGACGGTCAAGGCCGAGGAAGGACTGGAGAAGCTCCGCGAAGCCGCGGACTCCATCATCGTCCTCGACAACAACCGCCTGCTCGACTACGTCCCGAACCTGCCCATCGGCAAGGCGTTCTCGGTGATGGACCAGATCATCGCCGAGACGGTCAAGGGCATCTCCGAGACCATCACGCAGCCGAGCCTCATCAACCTCGACTACGCCGACATGACATCCATCATGAACCAGGGCGGCGTCGCGGTGATGTTGGTCGGCGAGACACAGGACAAGAACAAGACGCGGGAGGTCGTCAACGACGCGATGAACCACCCGCTGCTTGACGTGGACTACCGCGGTGCTTCGGGCGGGCTCGTCCACATCACTGGCGGCCCCGACCTCACACTCAAGGAGGCCGAGGGTATCGCGAACAACATCACCGAGCGCCTCGAGGCGAGTGCGAACGTCATCTGGGGTGCCCGGATCCAGGAGAACTACAAGGGCAAGGTGCGCGTCATGGCAATCATGACGGGCGTCCAGAGCGCCCAGGTGCTCGGACCGAGCACGCAGAAGCAGGCCGACCGGTCCCGGGAAGCCATCGACGGCGGTGGCTTCGACGCCAGCGAGGCGGACTTCGGCAACGCCAGCTCGGCCAGTTCGAACTCCTCGAGCAACCAGAGCTTCGGGAGCACGCGTGGCGACGGCGGACGCGACGAGGTCGAGCAGAACAACGGCCTCGACGTCATCCGCTGACGCAGACACAGTCGTACCAGTCGTCCCCCTGACCGGGGACACGATCCACCAACTAACCCCACTCGGGGTCCTTCTCTCCACCGTTTTCACACCGTGTAAACGCCGGTTTCGCGGTCGATTTCTCTCGTGACGCTATCTCCCGGTCAGATACCGGTCTCGCGTTCGATGGTCTCGACGAGCGGGCGGAAGTTCGGCGACTCGGTGAACGCCTCGGTCGCGATTCGGAACACGTCGATGGTCGCCTGGCCGTCCGGCCCCTCGACCACGACGACCCAGCTTCCGCTCCCGGCTTCTGTCCACTCGCCGTCGACGTCCCGGACGAGCGACTCGCCGAGATAGCTCCCGAGCGACTGGACGATACCGTAGAGCGTGCGCGCCTCCGGGCCGCCATCCGGGTCGGGGTCGACACCGGCGAACGCGCCCGGCTCCCAGTTCTCGGCGACGAGACTGTCGAGGTGGTCGAGCGAGTCGACACTGTAATCGAGCGGGTACTCGTGCCAGAAGTCGACGAACTCCTGGGCCTCGTACGCGAACGCCTCGGGCGGCTCCCGGGGCGGTTGTTCGGACTCGTCCCCGGGTGCGTCGGGCAGGCCGAAGTCGTCGGCGTCGTCAGGGTCGGGTGCCGTCGCGTACATCCGGTCCGGGTCCGAGGCGGGGGTCGCCCGTTCCTCCGGCTCCGGCTGCCGGTCCGACGGCGGCGACCCGAACAGTTCGCGCAGGCTATCGAGGAGTCCCATGCGGGGAGGTACGACCGCCGTCGGAAAGCGGTTTCGGGGCACGAGCACGGGTGTCTTACGCGGTCGTATCGTCACCACCGCCTTCACGAACCGTCTTGCTCTGGCTTCGGAGTCGGCGTCGAAGCGTTCTGGATTCAGAACAGGAGAGATCCGGTCAGACCGCGCCGAGCGCGTCGAGCAGCGAGCACTTGCGACAGCGGTCGCGGGTGGTCGTCGAGCCACACTCCTCGCACTCCTGCAGGTCGGCCTTCGAGCCGTCTCCGTCGTCGCGGTAGCGCTCGGCGACGATTCCCGCCAGCTCCTCGTAGCCGGCCATGATGGAGTGACGGGTACCGGGATGGTTCTCCTCCAGGTCGAACAGCAGGCGCTGTATCTCGCCGCGGTAGGCTTCGCTGGAATGCGGGCACTCGGTGATGTGCGCCGGGAGGTCGGTGAGATGGCAGTAGAGCGCGACCTCCTTCTCGGGCACGTCGCGAAGCGGCTTGGCGCGAGGGACGAACTCGTCCTGTTCCTCGCGCTCGTCGAAGGTCCCGATACTCGCGTCGAAGTGCTTGGCGATCTGGGAGACGTCGCCCTCGAGGAAGTTCATCAGGGCGGTCTGGGCCTCGTCGTCGAGGTTGTGCCCCGTCAGCAGTTTGTCCGCGCCGAACTCGTCGGCGTACGTCTCCAGCAGGTCTCGCCGGAACACGCCGCAGTAGGCGCAGGCGGCCATGTTCTCGGGGTCTTGCTCGACCACGTCGTCCATGCGGACGCCGAACTCCTCCTCGTAGGTGACGAGTTCGTGGCGCATCTCGAGGTCTTCGGCGAGTTCGACGCAGGCGTCGACGCTCTCGTCGCGGTAGCCCTCGATGCCCTCGTGGATGGTCAGTGCGACCATCTCGATGCGGGGGTCGGGCGCGAAGATGTCGTCGAGGATGTGGGTGAGCACCACGCTGTCCTTCCCGCCGGAGAGGCCGATGACCCACGTCTCGGGGTCCTCGGGCGTGGCGTCCTGTGGCACGAGTCCGTCCTCGCGAATCCGTCGGCGCACCCGTTTCTCGACGGATGCACAGAAGTGCGTCTCGCAGAGGTGTGCGCCGGAGTACGCGGCGTGCATCACCGCCTCGCGGTCGCACTTGGTGCACTCGGTCATCGCCCGTAGTTGCCGCCACGCCGGGATACGGGTTTCGTTGTCCAGTCTCGGGTGTCGTCTTACACCGTTTCGACCGCGGCCAGCCCGCCGTCGACCGCCGCGAGCACGTCGTCGACGTACGCCTCGCGGCGCTCGGAGGAGAACAGTTCGTGGCCGCCGTCGTACAGCACGACCTGCGATTCCGTGACCGCGTCCCCGATGGCGCGGGTGCTGACGACCTGGTCCTGCAGCGTGCAGAAGACGACCGCATCCTCGTCGATCGGGGGGCGCTCCCGGTGGCCGCGGCGCGTCTCGCGGATGAACCGCGGCGAGACGTTCCCCGGGCCGTCTGCCAGTTGCGAGTCGGTCGCCAGCGACCCGATGGCCTCGCGGGTGCTGACCCCGGACGGGATGAGTTTGTGTCGGATGCCGAGCTTCCCGACGAGGTCGAGGATTCCCTCGGACATGTCCTCGGTGTAGCCCCACCACGGGCTGAGATAGGTCGTCGTCTCGGCCCCGTCGAGGTAGGCCCCGATGAGTCCACCCGTGCTGTGGCCGACCAGCCGATAGTCGTCGAGGTCGGCAACGTACTCCTTCGCGGGCCGGACCCACTCCCCGTAGAAATCCGCGGGGAAGTCCGGAATCTGGAGCGTGTGGACGCGATAGCCAGCATCGGCGAAGCACCCTTCGAGCCACTGCACGTTCTCGTGCCGGAGTCGGTTCCCCCAGCCGAGTATCCAGACCAGGTCCTCGTCCCCATCCTCGTTCGTGACGCGGTGTTCCATATCCCGTCTGGATGGGTGCCGGGCGCATAAATCTCCGAGAACCGCTAGCATAGACCACCGAGTTGATTCTCCAGCGAGTCCGAAGCTATTCGGGGGTGGCGGGGATACGGGCGGGTATGCCGCCGTCTCCGTCCCGTCGGGACCTGCTTGCCGTGTGTTCGGGGGGCCTCGCCGTCGGGAGCGCGGGCTGTCTGGACGACATCAGGGGCGTCGTCGACCCGTCGCGGACGCGAACCCACCGGCCGACCGCCGACCTCCGGCTCACGCTCGAGCGACCCGGCGACGCCGAAGAGCGAGTCCTCGTCCACAACGACGGCGACGAAATCGTCCAGTTACGGAGCTACACCCTCGACTACGACGGACGCGGCACCTACCAGCTGGACACCATCCCGCTCGAACCCGGCGGCGTCGTCGAGGTGAAGACGACCGGCGACGTCGACGGCGTGAAAGGCGGGAGCCCGCGACAGTTCCTCCGCGGCGCGAACTTCGACGAGCCACTCTGTCCGGACGGAGCGGTCACGCTCCACGGCCCGCAGGGGATGGTCGTCACGCGGGTTGATTGTGCCCAGGCCACCGAGACCGGTCGCTGACGGGCGACAACCCCGAACCACGCGGTCGTCGTTCCACCCGGGACCACGCGACTCGCGTTCCACAGCAGTAAGGTAGCCGGCGGACGCCATACCTGTCAATGAGCGAGTCCTGGCGCACGCGACTGTTCCGCCTCGGGTTCAACGTCTGGCCCTCCTACCGTGGGACCGGTGGCCGGGTCCAGTACATCGCCGACGACTGGCAGGAGATACGCATCAAGATTCCCCAGAGCTGGCGCACCCGCAACTACATGGGCACCATCTTCGGCGGGAGCATCTACGGTGCCTGTGACCCGATGTTCGCGATGATGCTCATCAAGGCGCTGCCCGGCAAGTACGTGGTCTGGGACAGGTCCACCGAGGTCCAGTTCAAGAAACCCGGCACCGAGGACCTCTACGCCCGGTTCCGGATGCCGGACGAGGAACTCGACGCCATCCAGTCAGCCCTCGAAGACCAGGACTCCATCGACCGGGAGTACACCGCCGACGTGGTCGCCGAAGACGGCACGGTCCACGCCACCGTCGAGAAGACGGTCCACGTCTCGACCGACGAGAGCAAACTCGCCTGAGCCGGCCGTCCCGGGTCGCGCCCCGAAGCGAGGACGTTTTTCCCTTCCGGTGGGTACGACAGTACGATGAGTCTCGAACGCGACGCGGCGCTCGACCGAGTCGAAGCCATCCTGGACGCGGTCGAGTCCGGCCCGCTGCCGGTTCCCGTCCGCGAGGTGTGGGTGTACGGCGACGTGGCACTCGGCCTCGACCCCGTCGACCGCCTCGACGTCTACCTCACCAAGGACATCCTGCTGGGCGGCGACGCCTCTCGCGCCGACGAGTTCGAAGCCGAGTACGGCGTCAAAGGCGTCGGCCAGACCGTCCGAACCGAGTGGGCCGACGAGTACCCGGAATACCTCCGGGCGAACGCGAACGGCCACGCCGCCCCGGAGAAGTGTCTCGCGGCGCACCTGCTCGAGGACGACGAGCCGGTCCATCTGGAGGTGTGTAACGCCAGCTTCGAGGACAACGTCACCCAGCGACTGGCCGGCGCGAAACGCCGCGAGGACTGGACGACGCTGCTCGACCCCCGCGGGGTCTGCCTGTGGGCCGAGGGACAACGGAGCGAGGAGGCGATGCGCAAGCTCCGCGAGTCCGAACTCGCCCTGCCGACGCTCTCGCGAGCGCTCGGGATGCTCGGGCTGGAGGAAGAACAGGCGCAGGAAGCCGCGAAGGAACTCCACGCCTGGCGCGACCAGCAGGAAGGCGCGACGGTCCGCGGCGACGTGGTCTGAGCCGGTACACGCGGGAGAATCCCCGCTCCCAGTCCTGTCGGTAAAGTATACCTGCGGGGCGGGAGAACCGGCGACCATGATCCCCGCCTCCATCACCGACCGGTTCTCGGCTATCCCCCCCGTCTACGCCGTGACGCTCCCCATCATCGTCGCCCCCTGGGGCTACCTGTCCGGGTGGCTGTTCGGCACCCACCTCGTCGGGTCCGACATCACGGCCGTCTGGCTGACGACCGTCCTGCTGACAGTCGCGGTCTTGCTCGTCGTGTCACTGCGGTCGTGAGTGTCGTTTCTCCCCACCCCGAACGGCCGACGAACTGGTCGCCCAGACGACCGGCATCGACCGGGCGTACGCGCTCGATAGGCGGAAGAAAGAATACGTTCGCGAGTGGGTCGAAGAGCAGTGCTAGTTGGCGGGTCCAGTCAGTTCTCGAACCTGTCTTCACGGCTCCCTTCGGTCGCCGTTCAGATACGAGGTTCTCGCTCCCTGCGGTCGCTCCGAACCTCGCTACTGCTCGCGGCTCCGCCGCTCGCAATCGGAGACGCTCCCTGCGGTCGCGTCTCCCTACTCTTCGAACCAGAACTGTCCATCGCGCTGGATGACCTCGCCATCCACCTCGATGTACGAATCCTCGCTCATGTCGACGATCATGTCCATGTGCACGGCTGAATCGTTGCGCTCGTTGCCCTCGCCCACGGTATCCTCGTAGGCCCGCCCGAGTGCAAGGTGGATGGTGTCGCCCATCTTCTCGTCGAACAGCATGTTGTACGTGAACCGGTCGATATCGCGGTTCATCCCGATACCGAGTTCGCCGATTCGCTTCGCGCCCTCGTCGGTCTGGAGGGCGGCCGCCAGCACCTCCTCGTTCTTCTCGGCCTCGTACTCGACGACCTCCCCCTCCTCGAAGACGAGCCGGACGCCCGTGACCTCGCGACCCTGGGACATCAGCGGCTTGTCGAACAGCACCTCGCCCTCCACGCTGTCGGGTACCGGCGCGGTGAACACCTCGCCGCCCGGCAGGTTGTGCTCGGCGTAGTCGTTCTTGGTCGGGTTGCCGAGGACGGACATGGTGATGTCGGTCGTCTCGCCGGAGACGATGCGAACCTCGTCGGCACCCTCCAGCCGGTCGACGACCTGCTGTTGCAGTTCGCGCTGGGCGTCCCAGTCCCTGTTGATGGCACCGTAGACGAACTCCTCGTAGGCGGGCGTCGACAGCTCCGCCTTCTGGGCGTCGCCGGTCGCGGGGAACTGCGTGCCGACCCAGCGCTTCTCCATCATGGCCTCCTGGATGGGCTTGTGTAGCTTCGCCATCGCCACGTTCTTCTCCGGCGGCACGTCGCTCGTCTCGTTCTTGTTCGAGTTCGCGCGGATGCCGATGAGCACGTCCGTCTTCTCGATGAGTGCCTGGAGGTGTTCGGGCACGTCGAGCTCTTCAGGGTCGACCGCGAGCATGTACTCGCGCATCGCGCGGGGGTCCTGTGTGAGCTGGACAGGCAACGCACCCACCTCCCCGAGTTTGCCGTACACCGCGGCGACGAGGTCGCGTGCTTCGGGCGGCCCGGAGACGATGACCGTCTCGCCCGGCTGGACGTCGGTGGAGTGTTCGACGATGATCTCGGCGTGTTTCTCGATTCGGGAATCCATACTGGAGCCGACTCGTGCCAGGTCGTTAATAGTTTCCAGAACAGGAATTCTGTCTCGAGTCTGTCAATAGCTGACTCGTCGAAACGGTGTAGGATACCGGGGAGCCTCAGGCCTGGAAGCCGTCTTCGCGGCTCCCGACGGTTGCATATTGGTGATTCTCGCTACTGCTCGCGGCTCCGCCGCTCGCAATTCGGAGATTCTCGCTCCCTGCGGTCGCTCCGAATCTCCCTACTCCTCGAACCAGAACTTGCCGTCGCGCTGGATGACCTCGCCGTCGACCTCGATGTACGAATCCTGGCTCATGTCGACGATCATGTCCATGTGGACTGCCGAGTCGTTGAACTCGACGCCCTCACCGACGGTCCCCTCGATGGCGCGCCCGATAGCGAGGTGGATGGTGTCGCCCATCTTCTCGTCGAACAGCATGTTGTACGTGAACCGGTCGATATCGCGGTTCATACCGATGCCGAGTTCGCCGATGCGACGGGCACCGTCGTCCGTGTTGAGGACAGCCGCGAGCAGCTCCTCGTTCTTCTCGGCCTCGTACTCGACGACCTCGCCCTGCTCGAAGACGAGTCGGACACCCGTGACCTCGCGGCCCTGGGCCATCAGCGGCTTGTCGAACAACACCTCACCCTCGACGCTGTCGGGGACGGGTGCGGTGAACACCTCACCGCCGGGGAGGTTGTTCTCGCCGAAGTCGTTCTTCGTCAGGTTCCCACGGATGGACATCGTCAGGTCCGTCGTGTCACCCGAGACGATGCGAACCTCGTCGGCGTCGTCGAGGCGGTCGACGACCTGCTGCTGGAGTTCGCGCTGTGCGCCCCAGTCCCGGTTGATGGCGCCCCAGACGAAGTCCTCGTAGGCGGGGGTGGACATCTCCGCTTTCTGGGCGTCGCCCGTGGCGGGGAACTGCGTTCCCACCCAGCGCTTCTCCATCATCGCGTCCTGAATCGGCTTGTTCAGCTTCGCGAGTGCCATGATCTTCTCGGGAGGGACATCGCTCGTCTCGTTCTTGTTCGAGCTTCCACTGATGCCGATGAGTACGTCGGTCTCGTCCATGAGCGCCTGGAGGTGTTCCGGCAGGTCGAGCGTCTCCGGGTCGACCGCGAGGACGAACTCTCGCATCGCCCGCGAGTCCTGTGTGAGCTGGACGGGACGGGCACCAACCTCCCCCAGTTTCTTGAAAACGGCAGCGACGAGGTCGCTCGCCTCCGGGGGCGCGGCGACGATGACCTTGTCACCGGGCTGGATGTTCGTGGAGTGGTTGACGAGGATATCAGCGTGTTGTTCGATTCGTGAATCCATACCAGTCCGACGACTCGACCGGGATTAATGGTTCGCAGAACGACAGTTCTGTCCGATAGTTGATATTGCGACGAGCGAACAGGGGGTCAGAGACTGGTCGTGTCGATGGCCGAGACGAGCCTACTGCTCGCGGCTACGCCGCTCGCAATTCGGAGGTTCTCGCTCCCTGCGGTCGCTCCGAATCTCCCTACTCCTCACGGGTCGCTCTGCTCCCCGTTCGGGCTCGGAGACGCTCCCTGCGGTCGCGTCTCCCTACTCCTCGAACCCGTCTTCGAATCTGAACGTCCCGTTCCGCTGCACGACTTCACCGTCGAACTCGATGTAGGAGTCCTCGTTCATGTCGACCAGCATGTCGACGTGAACCATGCTCTCGTTGGACGGTTGGCCCTCGGGAACCACATCCTCTATCGCCGTTCCGAGCGCGAGGTGGACCGTGTCTCCCATCTTCTCGTCGAACAGCATGTGGTTCGTCACCTGGTCTATGTCGCGGTTCATCCCGATGCCCAGCTCACCGAGACGCTTTGCACCCTCGTCGGCGTCGAGGATACTCGCCAGCGTCTCCTCGTTCTTCTCAGCCTCAAACTCGACCACCTCGCCCTCCTCGAACCGGAGCCACACCCCCGCTAGTTGCTTTCCGCGCTGGACGACCGGAACGTCGAAGCGTACCTCACCCTCGACGGAGTCAGGGATGGGAACGGTGTAGACCTCCCCACCAGGAAGGTTTCGCTTCGCGTAGTCGTTCCCAGCATCCATCCCATCTACCCGCATCGTGATGTCGGTCTCATCACCGGAAACGATGCGGACCTCCTCGGCAGGGTCGAGAAGTTCGACCAGTTGTTCCTGGAACGCTCGCTGTTCTTCCCAGTCCTTGGTCACGGCGTCGTAGACGAACTCCTCGTAGGCGGGCGTGCTCATCTCTGCCTCCTGGGCAGTCCCCGAAAGCGGGTGCATCGTCCCAACCCAGGGCGTGTCCATTCGCTCCTCGAAGACGGCGCGGTTCGCCTCACCCATCGCGTTCGAGATCTCGGGGTCCATCTCGCTCGACGCGCGCGTGTTCTCCATCCCCCACACCAGAACGACCTTGTCCGCGGCCTCGTAGGCGGCCAACCTGTGTTCCTTCAGCGACGCTGTACCGATGTCGAGTTCTTCGAGGTATGCCTGCGAGGCGCGCGGACTGTCCCCGACTCGCATCGGAAGCGCGTTCCGCTCGCCGAGCAGTTCGTACAGTGCCACGACGAACTCCTCGACTGCAGGCTTGGCCTCTACCAGTACGTTCTCGCCTGCCTGCACGTCGAGACAGTGGTCGACAACGATTTTGGCGTGTTTTCTGACACGAGGGTCCATGTGGGCAGTCAACGCCCATGGACTGGAAAACCGTTCCGCGAAGCCCGTTTCTGTTTGCTTTCTGTCTGTTCTGTCGCTTCGGAAGGTTCCCCCGCTACTGCTCGCGGCTACGCCGCTCGCAATTCGGAGATTCTCGCTCCCTGCGGTCGCTCCGAATCTCCCTACTCCTCGAACCCGTCTTCGAATCTAAACGTCCCATCACGCTGCACGATTTCCCCGTCGACCTCGATGTAGGAGTCCTCGCTCATGTCGACGATCATGTCCATGTGCATCGCGCTCTCGTTGAGCGGCTGGCCGTCGGGGACGGTGTGGGCGATAGCCTTCCCGATGGCGAGGTGGATGGTGTCGCCCATCTTCTCGTCGAACAGCATGTTGTACGTGAACTCGTCGATGTCGCGGTTCATCCCGATGCCGAGTTCGCCCAGGCGACGGGCACCCTCGTCGGTGTTCAGCACTGCGGTCAGCACGTCCTCGTTCTTCTCGGCGCTGTGGTCGACGACCTCGCCGCCCTCGAACTTGAGCCACACGTCGGTCATCTCGCGACCCTGGGCCATCAGCGGCTTGTCGAACAGCACCTCACCCTCGACCGAATCGGGAACCGGTGCCGTGTACACCTCCCCACCGGGGAGGTTGAGTTCGCCGTAGTCGTTGGCCGTGACCATCCCGTCGACGCTCATGCGGATGTCCGTCGTCTCGCCGGAGACGATGCGGACCTCGTCGGCCGGGTCGAGGATCTCGACCATGTTCGCCTGGAACTCGCGCTGTTCGTCCCAGTCCTTGTCGATGGCCTCGTAGACGAAGTCCTCGTACGCCGGGGTAGACATCTCCGCCTCCTGGGCGTTCCCGGACGCCGGGTACTGTGTGCCGACCCAGCGCTTGCCCATGCGCTCCTTGCCGATGGGCTGGTGGGCCTTCCCGAACGCGCTCATCGTCTCCGGCGGAACGTCGCTTCGCTCGTTCGTGTTCTCGTCACCACGGATGATGATGACCACGTCCGTCTCCTCCATCTGGGCGAGGTCGTGCTTGGAGATGTCGAAGTCGTCCGGGTCCGAGGCACGCAGGTAGGCACGGAGAGCGCGCCCGGACCGCATCGACAGCGACGGGCTCGCACCGATCTCGCCGAGTCGTTCGTAGACGGCGACGACGAGGTCCTCCGCGACCGGCGGGGCCATCACGAGGACGTTGTCGTCGGGTTCGACGCTGGTGGAGTGGTTGACGATGATATCGGCGTGGCGCTCGATTCGGGGATCCATACACCCACGTCTCACGGTGTGTAAAAAAGCGTTCCCAGAAGCAGCGTTCTGTATTCAGTCCGAGGTGTCGAAGCGCTCGGTCTCCACGACAGCCCCGTCGCCGTCGAGGGTCGCCCGGAACGTCTCACCGTCCTCCTGAATCTCCAGTCGGTAGCGTGCCGGGTCTTCGCCGACCTGCTCGGCAGGCGTCTGTATCACCGGCAGCAGCCACGGATAGGTTTCATCCACGTCGATGCCGTGGTCCCGGTAGAACGTGGCGAGGTCCGGATGCTGGAGAAGACAGATGCCGAGTGATGCCTGCGACTGCCGACCACACAGGCGACAGGTCCAGTACATGGCGTGGAACGACACGCCGTTGGCCTCCTGATACCGAACCTCGCTCTCGACGTGGCCGTAACACTCGGGACAGATGCCACGGGTGTTCAACAGGACCCGGCTGTGGGTGAGGTCGACCGAGAACGCGAGCAACTCCTCGACGGTCCGCCCAGTCGCCGCGGCTGGCGGGACGTTCGTCCGATAGAGTTCGTGTCCCTCGTCACAGGACGCAGTGACCCGGCCCGCGTCGAAGCGAGCAGCCATCGGCGCGTCACAGATGGGGCAGTCGTGGTCGAGTGCGACCGGGTCACGCGTCTCGCTCTCGTCGAGGGTGCCGGCGAGGATGGCCGAGGCGACCTGCTCGCCCGCGTAGTTCAGCTCGTAGCCGTCGTCGGTCTGCTCGACGAAGCGACCGCGGAGCTTCCCGAGGTGATAGTTGAAGCGCCCGGAGTCTTCGACGCCGACACGGTCGCGCAGTTCCGAGAACGAGCGTTCCGGGTCGTCGGGGGTCTCGCGCCGGGCCGCGACGAGTGCTTCCACGATGGCGACCCGGATCGGGTCGCTCAGCGCGTCGAACGCCTTCGAGCGATCACGTTCCTCGTACACACCGAATCTTCCTCCGGAGCCGACAAAAGGGTACCGTCAGTCCGTCACTCAGCGCATCTCGTCGAGAGCGTGCTGCACGTTGGACTGTATCCAGGCCGCTGTGTTTCGCGTGTCGTAGATGATCGTCTCCTCCCGGGAGATCTCGAATGCGCTGTACACCGCTCCGCCTGGAGGGTCGGCGGTGACATCCCGTGACATACCTGCGGGTAGGGCTGGAATCATCCTCAGTGGCCCTCCTAACCGGTTCGGGTTGGCGTGTCGCGCACACATCCACTACGTCCGACCGACGGTGACGAAGAAGGGGACGGTCTCGGTGCGGTGGTACGCCTCGTCCTGCATCTGCTCGATGACGGCCCGACCCATCTCCCGCCAGGCCGCCCGGAGCTCGTCGTACTCGTCGTCCGACAGTGTCTTTCGAATCTCCCCCGCGTCGCTCTCGAGTCCGGCACCGCTGGCCTTCCTGGTCGCGGCCTCCAGCGCCGCCTGGTCGTAGGGCGGGGCGACGCGCCGGGCGTGGTCGTACCGCCGCGTCCGAACGTCGGTGAGCCCCGCCGAGGTGAACAGGTCCCGGGCGTCGGCCCCCAGCGCGACGTTTGTGTCCACGCCCGCCAGGTACGCCTCGCGGGCTTTCGCCGCCAGCCGGGATTCAGCGTCGACCGTCGACTCGACCGTCACGAGCCCGTTGTCCGGTTCGACGGCCGCGACCGCCCCACGAGAGACCCGGGCGAACTCGCGGACCGCGGCGGCCGGGTCGGGGAGGTTGATGAGCAGCGCCTGGCAGACCACGAGGTCGAAGCTATCGTCCGGGAACGGGAGTCGCGTCGCGTCGCCCGCCACCACAGGCCCGACCTCTCGGGCGTGGGCGAGCAATCCGGGGTCGGCGTCGAGCCCGACGACCTCGCCGTCGGTCTCCTCGGCGAGGACCGCCGTCAGCTTCCCCGTGCCACAGCCCACGTCCAGCACCCGCTCGCGAGTGTCGAGTTCGAGGGGGGCGAGGGCGTCGCGGGAGTCCGCCCACATCCCTTCGCGGGTCGCATCGAGGTAGTCGGCGTCGAATCTGCGCACGCGACCGCTTGGAGAGGCGACGGCAAAAACAGGTCGATGTCCGGGAATCGGACACCACCGGGTTCACGCGACCGGCAGGAACGAGAGGCCGACCGCTGCGATGGCGAGCATTGAGGCGATTAGCAACAGGGTTGTTCTGAACGAGACCATACACAGGGATTCCACAGCCAGTACTAAAGCGGCTCTGCTGACTGAAAGAACGATTTCAGTCGTCGCTCCGACGGGTCAGTTGGCGACCTCGCGAAGCTCCTTGACGCGCTCGATGTTCCAGGCGAAGCCCTTGCCGTCCTCCGTCGGAGTCTCGAGGACGAGCGGGACGTCGCGGATCATCTCGTGGTTGATGAACGCGCGCATGCCGTCCTCGCCGATGTATCCCTCGCCGATGAGGGCGTGTTCGTCCTTGTTGGTGCCGCACTCGTGCTTGGAGTCGTTGAGGTGGACGCACTGGAGGTGCTCGATACCGACGACCTCGTCGAACGCCTGCATGGTCTCCTCGACCGCCTCGGGTGAGGAGAGGTCGTAGCCCGCAGCGAACATGTGGGCCGTGTCGAGACACACGTCGAGGTCCTGCTCGGACCGGTCGAGGACCTCCGCGAGGTGCTCGAAGTCGCCGCCAAGCTTGGTCCCCGAGCCCGCGTCGGACTCGATGAGGACGGTCACGCTCTCGGGGACGTCGAGTTCGTCGAGCGCGCTCGCCGCGTTGTCGAGGCCGCCCTCGACGCCCGCGCCGGTGTGGGCACCGAGGTGGACGTTCACGTACGGGATGTCGAGCTTGTCGGCCGCGTCGACCTCCTTCTGCATGGAGTCGATGGACTTCTCGCGCAGGTCGTCCTTGGGCGTACAGAGGTTCACGAGGTACGAGGAGTGGATGACCCAGGGACCCACGTCGTTCTCGTCGGAGAGCTGGCGGAACTGCTCGGCCTCCTCCTCGCCGATGTTGGGGTCCTGCCACACCTGCGGGGAGTGGGTGAATATCTGTCCGCAGTTACCGCCGTCTTCGACCTGACTGTCGACCGCGTTGTACACACCGCCCGCGATGGACTCGTGGGCACCGACTCGTAGCATACCAGACGGCAAGGAGGGCGGGAGGAAAGGCGTATCGAACCGCGACGGTCACGTCGGCGACGACGACGTCACTCCGAACCCATCTCGGGCGCGGCCACCGCGTCGTCGAGGCCGTCCTCTCTGGCCTCGTCGAAGTACGCCTCGTCCTCTTCGGTGGCCGCGTCGTGGCTCACGCTGTCTTCCTGTTCGTCGACGAGTTCCGTCTCGCCGGTGACCTTCTGGAACAGTGCTGCCGCGTCGGGGGAACCTGATTTCGACATACCCGTGAGTATCGATGCCACGGTGTTGAGCACACTCCCTACTCAGGTAGGGTCGGCCCGTTCCCGGTTCCACGTGTCGCTCCGGTACTTCGCGTTGGCGAGGTCCGCGGCCGCGGCGAGTTCGTCCTCGGTCCACCCGCCCTCGGCCGCCCCGGCCCAGTCCTGCAGGGTGTCTTCGAGCGTCGAAACGGCCTCCTCGCGGCCGATACCGGACTGCGCGTGGATGCTCGTCACCCGCTCCTCGAAGGTGTCGTGGTCCGGTTCGCCCGAGAAGACGCCGCAGTGCTTCGCGGTCGCGAGGTCGAACGAGAGCGACCCGTGCTGGATGACCGCCTCGCGCTGGCGGTACTGGGCATTCCCCGAGATCTTCTGGCCGCCCGCGAGCACGTCGTGGGCCGGGTGGATGTCCCGCAGGTAGCACGCCGGCCGGTGGATGCTCTCGTATTTCTGGTCGGCGAAGGCCGCGTCGACGCCCATGTTCGCGAAGGCGTCGAGGATGGGGTCACACAGCAGCTCGTAACTCTCCATCAGGTCGCCCGGCAACTCGTCGGCGGGCGCGACGATGGAGTAGGAGATGTCGGCATGGTAGTCGTGGTAGATGCCACCTCCGCCGGTCTGGCGACGCGTCACGTCGATTCCCTCCTGCTCGCAGAAGTCCCAGTCGACGCTCTCGGGGGCCTGTCCGTACCCGAGCGAGAGACAGCTCGGCTCCCACTGGTACACCCGGATGGTCCGTACCCCGTCCTCGGTCGCCGACTTCGCGGCGATCTCGTCCAGTGCCATGTTGGTCGGGCCGTCCCGCGATTCCTCTCGGATGAGTCGCCAGTCCCGTGCCGCGACGTCTGCCATGCGACGGGGTTCGGCCCCGAGGGGCAAGGCGGTTGCGGGACGGCGGCGACGCGAGGACAGCAGAGTTAGGTCGCTGGCGCGCCCACCCTCTCGTATGCAGTTGACCGTCCTCGGCGGCTCGTTCGACATCGACGAGACGCTGCTGGACGCCCCGCCGGAGACCGTCCGCCAGCAGGTCGGCGAGTACGGCCGCGGCGAGCGCGAGACGTTCGATTTCGACGTGCGATTCCCCGGCACCTTCACCGGCGACGTGATGCGCGAGATGGCCGCGATTCCCCGCGGCGAGACGCGGACCTACGGCGACCTCGCGGCTGCCCTCGATTCCAGCGCGGTCGCGGTCGGGCAGGCCTGCGGGCGGAATCCCGTTCCAGTCATCGTGCCCTGCCACCGCGTCGTCGGGACGGACTGGCTCGGCGGCTTCTCCGGCGAGACCGAGGGCGACCGCGTCGACCTGAAGCGCCGGCTGCTGGAACACGAGGGCGCGATTCCGGGGCGACAGACGACGCTGACCGACTCGTTCTGACCGAAAAGGGGTTCGCTTACTGCGTTTCGACCGTGAGGTCGCTGGCTGCAGCCTCGACCACGGCCACGTCGTAGCCGCCGATTTCGTCGCTCCCGACGAGGAACGAGGCGTCCTCGGGTGCGTCGATGGCGACCGCGTCGGGCCCGAAGTTCGTGACCCAGGAGTAGCCGTCGCGCTCGGCGACCCGGACCGAGTCGGGCAGGCGGTGGGTGCGGGCGACGCCAGCCGCGTCGAGCACGTCCGAGACGAGTGCGTCGGCGAGGTCCGCCTCGGGCCAGACGCCGCAGAGGGTTACCTGGCCGTCGCCGCGGTCGGTGGTCGTCACTGCCGAATTGCCAGCGGCAGTCCCGCTGGTGAACTCACCCAGGGACTCGGCGTCCTCGGGGACGAGCCACTCGGCCCACGTCCGGTACTCGAAGGACTCGCCCCGGTACTGGAGTTCGGTCGGAACCTGCGATGGAAGGCTCTCGTGCTGGTCGACCGTCGCGCCCGCGAGGTCGGCCAGCGGCCCGGGTGCGGGCGCGTTGTGCAGCTTGTTGTAGGGGTCCTTCAGGCCGGTTCGCGCGCCGAGCAGCAGGTGCCCGCCGGACTCGACGTACTCCGTCAGGTTCCCAGCGAGGTCCTCGTCGACGAGGTGCAGTGCCGGCGCAACCACCGCCTCGTAGCCAGAGAGGTCGGTCTCCGGGTGGACCACGTCGGCCTGCACGCCGTGGCGGCGTGCCGCGGCGTAGTAGGTCCTGATGAACGACCAGTAGTCCCAGTCGGGGCTGTGCGGTTGAATCTCGGTCGCCCAGAGGTTCTCGTAGTCGTGGAGGATGGCGACAGGCGCGTCCACGGGGTCGAGTTCGAACAGCTCCTCGGCGGTCTGGGCGGCATCGTGGTAGCCCCGGTCGGCCGAGCCGTCGGCCTTGCGAAGCCCGGCGTGGTACTGCTCCTGTCCCTGGCGGCAGCGCCGCCAGCGGAAGTAACAGACCGCGTCGGCACCGTGAGCCACCGCGTGGTGCGCCCAGAGCCGCATCGCGCCCTCGCCCGGCTGCGGGGCGTAGGGCGGCCAGTTCACGTCGCCGGGTTGCTGTTCGAGCACCCAGAAGGGTTTCTGTTTGGCACCCCGGTAGATGTCGTGGTTCATGCTCACCTCGTCGGGGTCGCCCGCCCGGAGTTCGGGCACGGTGGCCTCGCCCTGGCGACGGTCCTGGACGAAGCCGGTGGGGTAGGAGTCCCACCCGAGGAAGTCGAGGTCCGGCGCGAGGGAGTAGGCGTCGAGGCTGGCGAAGTCGCCCATGAAGTTGTGGGTGACGAACCAGTCGTCGTTGGCCTCGCGGATGAGATCCGCGTGAATCCGGTTGTACTCGACCACGCTGTCGTTCGCGAACCGGTAGTAGTCCAGCAGGCGCGACGGGTGGCGTTCCGCGGGCGAGGGACGGGGCGGGTCAACCGCCTCGAAGGAGTCGTACTGCTGACTCCAGAAGGTGTTGCCCCAGGAGTCGTTGAGGTCCGCGATGTCGTCGTACTTCCCGCGGAGCCAGTCTCGGAAGGCCGCGGCGCAGTCATCACAGTAACACCGCACCGTCTCGTGGCAGCCGAACTCGTTGTCGGTCTGCCAGCCCGCGACGTGTGGGTTGTCGGCGTATCTCTCCGTGAATTCCCGGACGATGCGCCGCGTCTCCTCCCTATAGGTCTCCGAGTTGAAGCAGGTGAACCGCCGGCTACCCCACTCACGGGTCGTGCCGTCCTCGTCCGCCTGCAGAATCTCGGGATGTTCGTCGACCAGCCACTTCGGGGGCGTGGCGGTCGGGGTGCAGAGCACGGCCTCCATGCCGTGCTCGCCGACGAGTTCGACCGCCTCGTCGAGCCACTCGAAGTCGAACTCGCCGCGTTCTGGCTCGACGCGGCCCCACGAGAACTCCGCCATGCGGACGTACTCGAAGCCGGCGTCGGCCATCTGTTCGATGTCTCGCTCCCAGTTCTCGCTGGGCCAGTGCTCGGGGAAGTAACAGACGCCGATGCTCATGGTTGGGTATCAGAGGTGAATCGCAGTGCGTTCTCGCCGGGCGTGAGGGTGACTCGCGCCACGTCGTCGGTGCCGCCGTCGGATTCTGTGTCGGGTGCACAGCCATCGAGTCGCCAGTTTTCGGGCGTGGCGACCACGGCAGACTGTGACTCCTCCGCATCGAGGAATACCGAGAGCGTCCCATCGTCCCACTCGACGGCCGAGACCTGCGAGGCGAGCCCCGCGAGGTGGTCGGTACCGAGCAGGTGTGGGCGGTCGTGGGCCGGTGTCAGGTGCACCAGCAGACAGCCGTGTGCCGGGACCTCGCGCTCGACAGCCCCGGCGTGAACTTCCTCGCGGAAGGCGTCCCACGCCAGCGAGTCGAGGAGGCCGTACTCGACCGGGTCGACCCGCAGCGTCTGCGGTTCGTCGCTCCAGTTGAAGACGGCCACGGCGCGACCACCGTCGGCGTCCCGCTCCGTGACGATTCGGCTCGGAACCTCGGTCTCACCGAGCCCCTCGACCCGGCCGTCTTCGACCGGCGGGAGGGAGCGCTCGACCAGTTCGCGACCCACGTCTTCTATCTCGGCGACGCGGTCGCTCACGAAGTTCGAGCCGCCGAGCAGTCCGACGATGGCGGCGAAGCTCCGACGCTCCGCCAGCGAGAGATCGGTCGTCTCGCGGACGAGCTGGCAGTCGGGGTCGTTCACCCACCAGCGCCGGTGGGTCCACTGCCGGTTGAGGACGTTGCGAATCGCGTTCTCGTGGGCCGGTTCGCTCGCCGGGGTGTTGGCCCAGTGGGGTGCGGTGTCCGGGCCGACGCGCATCGCGTCGACCAGCCCGACGCTCGGGCCCTGCGGGGCACCACAGCCGAGGATGAACGTCTCGCCACCGACGGCCTCGCGGATGGTCGCCATGCCCTGCCGGTAGGCTTCGGCGCGGGTCGCACCGTCGTCGTACCGGTCGCCGGCGAGGGCGGCCGCGTAGAGGAAGTCGAGTTTCAGGTACGCGAAGCCCCAGTCCTCCACGATGGTCGTGAACGTGTCTTCGAGCCACGACTGCACCTCGGGGTGGGTCGTGTCGAGCCCGTACATGGGGCCGTGACGAGCCCCGGCGTCGACCGGCTCGCCATCCTTGGTAATCAGCCACTCTGGATGCTCTTGAGCGACCTCGGAGTTCGCCTGCACGTAGAATGGAGCGAGCCAGATTCCCGGTTCGTAGCCAGCCGATTCCACGTCCTCCACGAGGCCGGCCATGTCGTCGAATCCTTCGGCGAGGGTCCGCCAGTCGCCGAAGGCGGTCTGGTAGCCGTCGTCCAGCTGGACGAGGTCGAGGGGGACGCCCCACTCCGAGAGCGACTCGACGTTCTCGTGAACTGCCGCCTCGGTGACCTCGGTGAAGTAGTGGTACCACGAGCACCAGCCGGTGGGGACCCGGTCGGGGACACGCGACTCCATCTGCTCTGCGGTCGCGTCCGCGATGGACTCGATGGCGTCGGCCACGTCGGTCGTCGCGTCGATTCGGAGCGTCGGGAGTTCGAGTCGCCGGGGTTCGTGGTCGCCGTCGTGACCTCGAACGACGGCCCCGTCGCCGGGGCACACCGCGTCGATTCCGTGGATTCCCTCTGCGTCGCGGTCCACGTCGAACCGGGTGACGAACCGCGAGTGGTCGAGGAAGCCGAGCGTGCAGTCGGGCGACCCCTCGCCGCCGAGCAGGGCGGTGAGGTAGTTCGAGGTGTCCTCGGGTGCGCCCGGGTCGAGCATCATCGGGACGTTCTCGGCCGGTTCCTCGGGGAACGACTCGTCGACCGGGAGCGTCCCAGTGGGCGTCCACGACTGGTAGCCGTGGCGGTAGACGGACGATTCGGGGCCGTACGCCGGCACGTCGGCGTCGGCCAGAATCCGGAGGTCGCCGAGTTCGGTGTCGCCTTCCAGTCGTACTGAAATCCGCACGTCGACGAAGCCGTCACCAGGAACCAGGTCGACCGTCGTCTCCCAGTCGTCGCCGTGGACGATGCGGGCACCGTCCTCGGAGCCGGGGACCGGGTCGACCGCGGCCCGTGAACCGACTGCTGGGGCGACTGAATCGCCGAGTGCCAGTGACAGCGTGCCGGAGAGCAGTATCGTCGTCCCGTCGGAACCGTCCCGTTCCACGACGAGCCGCCGGACCGCCGGGTCGTAGGTGACGGTCGTCTCGCCACCGGTCACATCCACACCCGGGCTCATTCCGGCCCTCGCTCGCGGCGCTCGCCGTAGTCCGGGAGCATGTCGTCCTGCATCACCTGTGAGCGCCCGCCGTCGACCAGCACCGACTCGCCGGTCATGAAGGCGGCGTCGTCGCTGGCGAGGAAGGCGACCACACCCGCGATGTCCTCGGGTTTCCCCACCCGGCCGACCGGGTGGATGGAGTCGAGGTGCTCGCGGTACTCGGGGTCCATCTCGCCGGTCGTCCGGTCGATGGCGACCCAGCCCGGGTTCACCGTGTTGACCCGGACGTGCGGGCCGAAGTCGAGCGCCATCGCCCGCGTCATACCGTTGATTCCCGCCTTCACCGCGTTGTAGGGGAACATCTCGGGCATGGTGAGGAACGCGTGGTTCGAGGAGACGTTCACGACAGCCCCCTCGTCCATGTACTCGCGGGCGTGCTTGGCACAGAGCCAGTACGACCGGAAGTCTGTCTCCAGGACGAACTCCCAGTCGTCCATGCTCGCCTCGTCGGCCGCCGTGTTGGTCTCGACGCCCGCGTTGTTCACGAGCACGTCGAGGCCGTCGTACTCCTCGGCGGTGGCCTCGACGAGGGCCGCGATGTCGTCGGGGTCGCGCATATCCGCCCGGACGAAGACGGCCTCGCCGCCCTCGTCCCGGATCGCTTCGACGGTCGCCTCGCCGGCCTCGACCGTGCGGCCGGTGACGACGACGTTCGCGCCTTCTTCGGCGAAGCGCTTCGCAATGCCCTCGCCGATACCCCGGGTCGAACCGGTGACGAGGACGGTCTCTCCGGCGAACCTGGCACCGCCATCGGGCAGGGGTACGTCGAACGGCATCTTACCACTCCGCGACGCTGCCGTCCTCGTGACGCCAGACCGGGTTGTGCCAGTCGACGTCGCCGGACTTGGCGCGCACGTGTTGTTCGTCTATCTCGATGCCGAGGCCGGGACCGTCGGGCAGGTCGACGTAACCCTCGTTGTACTCGAAGACCGACGGGTCCGCGAGGTAGTCGAGCACGTCGCTGCCCTCGTTGTAGTGGATGTCGAGGCTCTGCTCCTGGATGAGCGTGTTCGGCGAGCAGGCGTCGACCTGGATACAGGAGGCGAGCGCGATGGGCCCCAGTGGGCAGTGCGGGGCCATCGCCACGTCGTACGCCTCGGCCATGTCGGCGATCTTCTTGACCTCGGTGATGCCACCCGCGTGGCTCACGTCGGGCTGGATTACGTCGACGGCACCCGACTCGAACACCTCCTTGAAGTCCCACCGGGAGAACATGCGCTCTCCCGTCGCGATGGGCGTCGTGGTGTGACAGGCGATCTCGGGCAGGGCGTCGTTGTGCTCGGGCAGGACCGGCTCCTCGATGAAGAACGGGTCGTGCGGTTCGAGCGCCTTCGCCAGCCGCTTCGCCATCGACTTCGAGACGCGGCCGTGGAAGTCGACGCCGATGTCGACCTCCGGACCGACAGCCTCGCGAACCGCCGCGATTCTGGCCACCGCGTCGTCGACTGCGGCCGGGTTGTCCACCCGGCGCATCTCCGCCGTCGCGTTCATCTTCAGCGCGGTGAAGCCCTCGTCGACCTTCTCGGCGGCCGCCTCGGCGACACCTTCGGGCCGGTCGCCGCCGACCCACTGGTAGACACGGACGCGATTGCGCGCCGCGCCGCCCAGCAGTTCGTACACGGGCGCGCCGAACTGCTTGCCCTTGATGTCCCAGAGCGCCTGGTCGATACCCGCGATGGCGGACATGAGGACCGGCCCGCCGCGGTAGAAGCCGCCGCGGTACATCGTCTGCCAGTGGTCCTCGATGGGCGAGGGGTCCTTGCCGAGCAGGTACGTGTCGAGGAGTTCCTCGACCGCGGCCCGGACGGTGTGCGCCCGGCCTTCGACGACCGGCTCACCCCAGCCGACGGTCCCGTCGCTGGTCTCCAGTCGCAGGAACAGCCAGCGCGGCGGTACCTCGTACAGCTCGTAGTCGACGATGCGCATCTACCGACCACCCTCCGGGGCGTACTGCCCCACTTCGACGTCTGTCTCGTCGGTCTTCGTCTTCAGCGCGTCGCCCGTGCGCGGGTCGAACAGGTACAGCGCGTCCTCGTCGAACTCGAGCGTCACCGTCTGGCCCGGACTGGGCCGGAGCGCGCTCGCGATACGTGCCGTCAACTCGATGTCTGCCAGGGTCATGTACAGGAAGTTCTCGTTCCCCATCGGCTCCACGACCGACACCTCGGCGTCGGTCCCCTCCCCGTCGGTGAGTCGGAGGTCCTCCGGGCGGATTCCCACGCGGACCTCGTCGTAGCCGTCGACCCACGAGTCGTCCTCGAGCGTGTGTCTGAACCCACCGGGACCGCGCAGTGTCGACCCGTCCACCTCGGCGGTGAGCAGGTTGATGCTCGGCGACCCGATGAAGTCCGCGACGAACTCGTTCGTGGGCGAGCGATACACCTCCTCGGCGCTCCCGACCTGCTGGAGGACGCCGTCGTTCATGATGGCGATACGGTCGCCCATCGCCATCGCCTCCGTCTGGTCGTGGGTGACGTACACCGTCGTCACGTCGAGGTCGTGCTGGAGCTCCTGCAGTTCGGTCCGCATCTGCGCGCGGAGCTTCGCGTCCAGGTTCGACAGCGGCTCGTCCATCAGGAACACCTCGGGCTCGCGGATGATGGCGCGCCCCAGGGCGACCCGCTGTTGCTGGCCGCCCGACAGCTCCTTCGGCTTCTTGTGTAACAGGTCGGAGATACCGAGCATCTCCGCGACCTGGTCGACCTTCTGCCGGATCTCGGCCGAGGACATCTCACTCGAGAGCTTCAGGCCGAAGCCGATGTTCTGACGGACGTTCATGTGCGGGTAGAGCGCGTAGTTCTGGAACACCATCGCGACGTCGCGGTCGCGGGCGCGCTTCCCACTCACCTCCGTCTCGTCGAAGTAGATCTCGCCGCTGGTCACGTCCTCCAGGCCGGCGATGGTTCGCAGCGTCGTCGTCTTGCCACAGCCGGACGGTCCGACCAGCACGAGGAACTCACCGTCCTGGATGGTGAGGTCCACGTCGTCGACGGCGACGATGGTGCCCTCTTCGTCGTTCTCGAACTCCTTGCGTACCGTATCGATATCTATCGTTGCCATGATTACTCTTTCACCGAACCGGCCAGGATGCCGCTCACGAAGTACTTCTGCAGGAACAGGAACAGCAGGAATATCGGGATGATAGAGAGCCCTGCTGCCACCATGATCTGGTCGTAGTACACGCGCTGTGCGCCGACGAGTCCGCTGATGGCCACCGGGATGGTGTACTTCTCCTGTCCGAGGATGACCAGCGGGAACAGGAACAGGTTCCACTGGAACAGGAACAGGATGATAGAGAGTGCCGCCAGCGAGGATTTCATCGTCGGGAGTGCGATGCGGTAGAACAGCTGGAACTCCGTCGCGCCGTCCATCCGCGCGGACTCGAGCAGCGCGTCCGGGATGGAGCGCATGTTCTGGCGCATCAGGAAGATGCCGAGGGGGTTCGCCGCCCACGGCAGGATGATGGCCCAGTAGGTGTTGGTCATGCCGATGCGCGACATCAGCAGGAACAGCGGGATGACCAGCAACTGGATGGGCAGGATGAGCGTCGCCAGAATGGTGTAGAAGATCGGTTCTTTGTACTTGAACTCGTACTTCGCGAAGGCGAAGCCACCCATCGAGCAGATGACCAGCGACAGCAGCGTGTACACCACGCCGATGAAGACGCTGTTCCCGATGGCACCGAGGAAGCCGAGCTGGAACCCGTCGAAGCCGGGGATGAGCGTCACTCTGACCGGCGTCCCGCCGAGGGTGAACGTCAGGACGAACTCCTTGAGTTTCAGGAAGTATATCTGGCTCGTCCGTTCTTGCAGCGCGGCGAGGTTAGCGAAGAACTCGCCCCCGGGGAGCAGGCTCGGTGCACTGCCCGCCGCGAGGAACGCCTCCTCCTTCAGGGTCGAGGCGACCACGATCCAGTACAGCGGGACGATGGTCACGACGACCGACACGAGCAGGAACAGGTACGTGACGACCTTCCAGGCGAAATCGCGCTGGGCTTCCTTCTCACTCATCGCCATCACCACCTGCCTTGATCTGGACGACCGAAAGTATGCTGACGACGGCGATGAGCACCCACGTCAACGCACTCGCGTAGCCCAGCTGGAACTGTTTGAACGCCATCTGGTAGATGTACTGGACGATAGTCCGCGTGGCCTCCGCCGAGGCCCCGGCCTGGCTCACGATGAGCGGCTCGGAGAACAGCTTGAACGTGCCGATGGTCGAGGTGACGACCACGAACAACAGCACCGGCTTCAGCTGTGGCAGGGTCACGTATCTGAACTTCTCGATGCGGTTCGCGCCGTCTATCTCGGCGGCTTCGTACAGCTGTCGCGGGACGTTCTGCAGGCCCGCGAGCAGGATGATCATGTTGTAGCCGGTCCAGCGCCAGGTGACCGCCCCGACGATGGTCATGCGGGACCAGAAGTCGTTCTGGAACCACGGGATAGGGTCGATGCCGACCGTTCCCAGCATGAAGTTCACCAGCCCGGTCTCCTGCATCAGCAGGACGAACACGGTCGCGTACGCGACCAGGTTCGCCGACACCGGCAGCGCCAGCAGCGTGCGGAACAGCCCGCGCGCCCTGACGAAGGCGGCGTCGAGTGCCACCGCGAGTGCGAGCGCGATGACGATCATCAGCGGGACCTGGACCACCAGGATGAACACCGTGTTGTACATCGCCTGGTGGAACTGCCCGTCCGAAAGCAGTCGCTCGTAGTTCGACAGACCGACGAACTTCAGGTCGGCGATGGCGGTGAGCGTGAACTGGTAGAACCCGAAGTCGAACGTGAGCAACGCGTCCCCACCCACGCTCTGGAACTCGAAGAACGAGAGGTAGAGCGTGTAGACGATGGGGAACGCGAGGAACACGCCGAACAGCACGAAGAAGGGCAGCAGGAAGAAGTAGGGCACTCCCGGGAGCTCCGGCAGCGTCCGCGTGAGCTGCTGGCGGCGCTTCCGGAACGCGTCTACGACGCTTTCCCGGCGAGATGCCTGCCGCTCGTCAACGTTTGTTTCGAATGACATGAAAGGCGGTGCGGCGTTAGGCGAGGTCGCGACCGGTGCGGTCTGCGACCTGCTGTGCGGCCTTCTCGACTGCCTTCGTCGGGCTCACCTTGCCGTCCATCATGTCGCTGAAGTGCGTGTTGATGGCCTTGGTGACCTCGGGCGTGTCGACGGTGTAGCGGTACGACGGGATGTTCGGTGCGACCTCTGCGAACATGCGCCCAGCGCGCTGACCGCCGAGGAACTCGTTCTTCGTGTCGAACTCGTCCGACTCGTAGGCCGGCTTGTAGGCCGGGAAGATGCCGAAGTTCTTGTACATCTTGATCTGCATCTCCTTCGAGGCGAGCGTGTACTGCATGTAGTCCCACGCGCGCCGGGCCTTCGCGTCGCTGACCTGGTCGGCGATGACGAGGTTCGAGCCACCCCAGTTCGTCGCGCGACCGCCACCGGACTCGTACGCCGGGGGCTTCATCACGCGCCAGTTGCCGGACGTGCTCGGGAGTTCGGCCTTGAGGGTGCCCTCCATCCACGCGCCGCCGTTGAGGGAGGCGATGGTCCCGTCACCGAACGCCGAGAACCAGGCGCTCGACCACGAGGCCTTGCTGTCTGCGATGCCGGCGTCCTTGATGGCCTTGAGGTTCTGGGCCACGCGGACGCTGGTGTCGTTGTTGAACGCGACCTTCCCGTCCTTCGTGAACGGCTGGCCGCCGAGCTGGCGGTACTGCATGCGCCAGAGGCCGTCGTAGTCGTTCGACGGGAGGTTGATCATGTACTGACCGTCGGGCAGCTTCTTGCCCTCCTCGATGAACTGGTCCCAGGTCTCGACCGTCGAGAGGTCGACGTCGTGCTCGGCGAGCACGTCCTCGCGGTAGAACGTTCCGACCGGGCCGATGTCCCACGGCATCGCGTACACGCCGCCGTCCTTCGTGAGCGGGCCCCACTTGCCGGAGACGAACTTGCTCTTGACGTCGTCGTCGAGCCACCCGGAGACGTCGCGCAGTCCGCCCGTATCGATCCAGGCGGCGGCGTCGACGCTCTCCATCATCGCCGCGGCGGGCGCACCGGAGCCCGCGAGCAGCTTCGACTTGAACTTGTCTTTCATGTCCGAGCGGCCGATCTGCGTGATGGAGACGTCGCCACCGTTGGCCTCCTCGTAGGGCTCGTCGGTGAGGTCGAGCGACTTGGCTGCAACGTCCCAGCCCCACGCTTCGATGCTGTCTGCCATGGCGGTCTCACCGCCGCCACCGCCGCCGTTGGTGGTGTCGCCACCGCCACCGCCGCCGCCACCGCCGCCGTTGGTGGTGTCGCCACCGCCACCGCCTGTGCTGACACAGCCCGCGAGTGCGAAGAGGCTGGCTGCGCCGGTTCCTTTCAAGACCGTCCGCCTGTCGATGGTGCGTTCCTGACCACTCATGCTGACCACTGTCATACAGCATGAAAAATGGAAACTTAATACTTTTGGTAAAATGTCGAGAGCTAAACTAAGTCCTCGCCGTATTGCGATTATCTACCAATATGTACCGTGAATACACCCACAAGTACCAGATATTTTATTGTTGTGTGGGTTCACCAACAGTGAACGAATCAGTCATCCGGGAGAACCCCGATATCCACGAATACGGGCTATACAGCACCTGATACCACGATATCCGCCAGTCCGTGGAACTCATTCAACATCATTTATCACCGAGTTTCGTTCACCAACCGTGAACGGTTTTATGTAGGGAGGGTGTTTCATGAGACCCATGGGAGAGTATCCGGTGGGTGCAACCGCCACGACGTTCCGCGTCGTCGACGAACTCACGAAGGTCGAACGGGCAGGCGTCACCGAACTCGCCGACAGGCTCGACCTGTCGAAAGGCGGTGTCCACAACCATCTCCGGACGCTTGAGCAGCTAGGATACGTCGTCCGAGAGGACGGCGAGTACCGTCTCGGGTTCCGATTCCTCGACCTCGGTTCTCAGATACGCGCACGTGAGAGACTATATCAGGTCGCCCGCCCCCACGTCGAACGGTTGGCCGAGTCCAGCGGGGAGACGGCGAGCCTCGTCGTCGAGGAGCAGGGCGAAGCCGTCTACGTGTTCAGTGCCGGCTCCGACGTGGACGACCCGATCCGAGACGGCGGCCGGGCCCCCCTGCACGCCTGCGCCGGGGGGAAGGCGCTACTGGCCAACAAGCCGGAGCGAGAGCGCGACGAACTCCTCGGCGACGAACTCGCGCCGCGGACGGAACGCACCACCACTGACCGGGACGAACTCGCCAGCCAGCTCCGGACTGCACGGGACCAGCGGCTGGCGTTCGACCGGGGTGAACTCCGCCCGGACCGCCGGGCCGTGGCCGCGCCGATACTCACCGACGCGGACGTGGTAGTCGGTGCGGTGAGCGTCTCCGGTCCGACCGAACGGATGAGCGGGAAACGCCTCGACGAGGACATGCCGGGCCTGGTCATCAGCTGTGCGAACAGCGTGACCGTCGAATTCGTGTCGAGTTGAGCAGTCCGTTTGCTATTAGTGAATAAGCTGTTTTAGAGGATTTAGAGGCGTTGTAGGACACTTCTGGGGAGCCGGACTTGACTAGGATTCCGGCCAGAAAGCTACTCGGTTCACGATTGGTGAACACAAACCCGCATTCGCGACGAAAGCCACGATGTCACATTTCGCACATATATCCGGTCGAGCATTGCGTTCTCCGGGCAGCAGAACCCCGAGAACTCCGCGCCTCGCTGGTTCCCCACCACGAGGAACGTGTTCTCCGAGGAGTCGAGTCCCTCGGCCCCGACGCGCCACCCGACTCCCGGTGTATCCGGGTCGTTGGTCTCCACCAGAGTCGTCGGTCACTACGCTGCACCTGCACGGTGGTATCGCGACAGTTGCACATTCCCAACCTGTCTCGACCGATGGCCGCCAGCCCGGACCGACCCGCGTCGACCACGTCGTCCATATGGGACACGGCGTTCTGGAACCGCCTCGGGCAGAGACTGGTCGCCCTTCAGCTATTTCTGTTGTCTCTTCGATAGTAATTATCTCTGCAGGAGGACAAAACAAGTAAGGTAGCTATAACCGTCTCGCACCCGTCGGGATAACTAGTTCTAAGATGAATATCTCAGATATCCTTTCAACGAAGTTCACTGAATTCGACATTGGGACACCGCTGTCGAAGGTCGCCGGAGCGTTCGAGAATCAAGAGCTCGATTCGGTCATCGTCACAGACGGTGAGGAGTATCAGGGCGTCGTCAGCCGGCGACAACTGGCCTCGTCGTCGAACCAGCCCTCGGCGAAGGTCGGCTCACAGGTCCAGCACGTCCCGACCGTCGACCGCACCGAGGACGTCCGCGAGGTCGCTCGGCTCATGATCGGGAGCGACGCGAAAACGCTCCCGGTCCTGCGTGACGAACAGATCGTCGGCGTCGTGACTGCCGACGCCGTCCTGCAGGCGGTCCGCCCGTTCCTCGACGCCGTAACGGTCGAGGACGCCTACACGACGAAGCTCATCAGTGCGACTCCCGAGACCACGCTCGGGCAGGCACTCAACACCCTTCGCGAAGCACGTATCGCACACCTTCCAGTCGTCGACGAGGGCGACCTCGTCGGGATGGTGAGTCTGTACGACGTCATCGACTTCACCACCCGCGGCGGCCGGAAGGCCCACGGCGGAACGACGGGGGCCGGCGGTCGCGGGAGCCGGCGCGGTCGAACCGGTGGTGGCGGCGCACGCGGGGGGGATACCGAACGGATGCTCGACCTTCCCGTGCGAAACGTGATGTCCGACACGGTCGCAACGGTCCGACGAAACGCACCGCTCGACGATGTGGTCGAGACGATGTTCGACCAGGAGATCTCCTCGCTGGTCGTCATCGACGACGAGAGCAACGAACCGGTCGGAATCATCACGAAGACCGACGTCATCGAGGCACTCACCTGGGAACGCGACGACCGGCAAGCCGTTCAGGTGTTCGGTCTCGACCTGCTCGATGAGATGGACTACGACGACGTGGCCGCGCTCATCGAGGACATGACGGCGAAGTACGGTAAGATGACCGTCATCAAGGCCAGCATCGAACTCGACGAGCACAAAGAGCAGAGCCGAGGGGTTCCGCTGGTGCTGGCACGGATTCGACTGGTCACCGACCGGGGGTACTTCACCGCCGACGGAGAGGGGTACGGCGCTGCACACGCGCTCCGCATCGCCGCGAACGCCGTCGAGCGACAGCTGTTGAAGGGGAAGACCTACCACGACGGGCGGAAGCGCCGCGACGACGACGAGCGGGAGAAACTGTACGGTTGGTGGCTCGGAGCGTAACGGTCTCGTCCAGCACAGCGGTATCCGGTGGGATTCCCTGCTGTCAGGAACGTGAGAGACGTGGACAGTACCTTCCAGAACAGGTATGCGCTGATACGTGGGCCTAGCGTAGTTACCGACGATGCCAACGTACCGCCACGGAACGAAGTCGTTTATCGACTTCATGAGTGACTATCTTCAGGACCACCCCAAACGCTGTCCGACGTGTGACAACCAGGCCCGTTCCCGGTCGGAATGGCGAGTCGAACGGCGCGACGAGGACGGTCTTCACTTCGTGCACACCTGTCCAGTCTGTGGTACCGAAGAAGACGTATTTCTCGACCTCGCGCCGGAACACGAGCGAACCAGGCAACGATGAGATAGCCCAGGCGTGTGTCCCCGAGCGCTGACCGGCCACACGAATCCGAATCGGGATGTCGTACTATCGCTGTTTCTCCCTCACGTACTCGTCGAGTTGCTCTTCGATGAGCGTCGAGACGCGCTCGCTGTACGTCCAGAGCGCTGCGTTGAGCCGCTCTTCGGCGTCGTCGTCGATACCGTCTGGGCCTCGGAGAACGGAGTCTTTCGTAATCTGTGGATGATACACACAGACGACGCCGAGAGAGGCGCTCGAACTCGACGTGCCAGCCGTGTGTATCCCGTACTGGTCGGTGCCCCAGACACCGTCGCCTCCCTGTCGTTCCAGTGCGGAGTCGATGGCGTCGAGCAGCTGCTGGTCCTCGGGAGCGAGAAGTGGGTCGTCGCCCTCGAACAGTTCGGCGTACGCCTGTGTCCGGGCACTATTCGTCCAGTCGACAAGCTGCGCACGGGCTTCGATGACGAGCTGGCGCTCGTCCGGGAATTCGACCATATCGCTAGTAGGTCGTCTACACGAATCAGCGTTCGTACCAGCCGCCCAGCCGATGGATTCCGAAGAGTTCGGCTGGTGCCCTGAACACCACCCGACGCAGAACGGGGAGGAAGGGAGGTTCGCACGTCACGATAGGCGACTCGCCAGACGGTCTGTAAACACGGTCGCCAGGTCACTACTCCCTGTTCGCAACCGAGCGGTATCCAGCCGTCACGTTATGCTCGCTGCTCGCTAACACTCGGTATGGCGACAATCGTCTATCAGGGGGCAGACGAAATGGTGACGGAACACGTGGATGACGAGGACCTGAACTACCGTGAGGACCACTGGCAGATTCACCAGGGGAACGATAATTACGTCTACGTTCCTCGTGAGCGCGTCTACACGGTGACCATGACAGACCCACACTCGATACTCGACGAGGGCCGATAGGCGGATTTCGTATCGCAAGATACGATTTATCCTATATATCGACGCCGACGCGCGGGGCTTTTACCGCCCGCCCGGCTACACAACCGCATATGGTACAGAACGTCGCCCCCATGATGCCCGACCTCGAAGCCGAGGACTTCTATCTACTCTCGGGCGTCGAGCAGGGGATGCGATTCTCCGAGTGGGTCCAGCGCGAGAAGATCCCGAAGTTCTCGCGGCTCACCATCGAGAACGTCGACTATCGGCTGGACCGCTGTCTCGACCGCGGCCTGCTGGAGCGAAAGACCATCCAGTACGAGGGGTACAAGCTCACCTTCGAGGGGTACGACGCGCTCGCGTTGCACACCTTCGCCGAGCGCGACACCATCCAGGGCTTCGGTTCCTCCCTCGGCGTCGGCAAGGAGTCCGACGTGTTCGAGGTGCAGTCGTACAAACCGCTGGCGCTGAAGTACCACCGCGAGGGCTTCACCAACTTCCGCGAGGTGATGAAAGAGCGGGACTACACCAGCGACCGCGACCACGTCTCCTGGCTCTACACCGCGCGCAAGGCGGCCGAACGCGAGTACGAACGACTCGAAGAGCTCTATCCCGATGTCTCGGTCCCCCGTCCCATCGACCAGAACCGCCACGCCATCGTGATGGAGAAGATGGACGGAGTCGAGCTCTCGCGCGCGAAACTAGAATCGGAACAGGTCGTCGGTGTCCTCGACCTCGTGGTCCGGGAGATGGCGACCGCCTATCGAGAGGGGTTCGTCCATGCGGACATGAGCGAGTACAACGTCTTCGTCTCGGAGTCGGGGGTCACGGTGTTCGACTGGCCCCAGGCCGTCCCGACCGACCACGACAACGCCGACGAGTTCCTCGAGCGCGACCTGCGCAACATCGTCGGCTACTTCCGGCGTAAGTATCCCCAGGAGGTGCCCGACGTCGACGTGCCCGCCGTCGCCGACGCCATCACCGCCGGCGAGTTCGAGTCGGTCCGCCAGCACAGCGACTGAGCGCCCCGCTTCTGCCGTTTCGTGTCGCCAGCACCGGAAGCGATGCGACCGCGCTGCGGCCTGTATAAACCAGTATATGCGATATCAAATCACCGTCTCGTGGGAGACCAACGCCACAGCAAGCTCTGGGCCGGAGCGACCGGTGTACCGGCGCGTAAAGGCCCGCGAACCCGGGGCCGAGCCCGTCACCAGCGACGAGGGAACCACCAAAACTGACAGCCGATGAACACACGTGGTGCGAGCATAGACACCACATAACAGGCCAGATACGCCCGAATAATAAACCAAATCGCGAAAATTACTAACAGATGAAAAGTTATTAGGCAAAACTGACCGTCATCGTCAACCATGAACGACGGGGAGCACCCAGGCCGTTTCGAGACGCTTGCAGTCAGCCACGGTGAGGAGCCCACACCCGGCGAACCCCAGGTCGGGGACGTGGTCTCGCCCATCCACCTCGCGTCCACCTTCGCGCTGCCGGGGCTCGACACGAGCATGAGCCTCGAAGACATCGACCCGGACAACGGCGAGTTCGTCTACTCGCGGCTGTCCAACCCCACGCGCCACGCGCTCGAGAAGCGTCTCGGGGCGCTCGAAGGTGGGAAGCACGCTTTCGCGTTCTCCTCCGGGACGGCCGCCATCGCCTCGGTCGTCATGTCGGTCGTCCGCCCCGGCGACCACATCGTCGCCTTCGACGACCTGTACGCGGGCACCCGCCGGATGTTCGAGGACCTCTTCACCTCGCGCCTGAACGTGGACGTCTCCTTCGTCGACGCCACCGAGACCGCGAACGTCGCCGACGCCATCACCGACGACACCACGATGGTCTGGATGGAGACGCCGACCAACCCGCGGATGAAGATGTGCGACATCGGGGCCATCGCGGAGCTGGCCGACGACGCGGACGCGGTGTTCGGCGTCGACAACACCTTCATGAGCCCGTACTTCCAGAGCCCGCTCGACCTCGGGGCCGACGTGGTCGCCCACAGCACCACGAAGTACCTCAACGGCCACTCGGACTCCGTGGGCGGTGCGGTCATCATGAACGACGACGAACTCGCCGACCAGCTCACCTTCATCCAGCAGATCGGCCTCGGTGACATGCTCTCCCCGTTCGACAGCTACCTCCTCATGCGCGGCATCAAGACGCTCCCCCTGCGCATGCGCCAGCACGAGGCGAACGCGACGGTCATCGCGGAGTACCTCGAGGACCACGACCTCGTCGAGAGCGTGTTCTACCCCGGCCTCGAGAGCCACCCGCAACACGACCTCGCGAGCGAGCAGATGCACGGCTACGGTGGCGTCCTGAGCTTCGAACTGGCGGGAGACATCACCGACGCGAAGGCGTTCCTCGAGTCCCTGGAGGAGTTCACGCTCGCGGTCTCACTCGGGGGCGTCGAGTCCCTCATCGAGCTTCCCGCAGGCATGACCCACGAACCGCTCCCGAAGGAAGAGCGTGAGGCCCTCGGCATCACCGACACGCTGGTCCGCGTCTCCGTCGGTATCGAGCACATCGACGACCTCATCGCCGACCTCGACCGCGGCTTCGACGTGCTCGCGGACCGGGTCGCCGTGACGGCCTGAGCCGAACCACAGCCGGAACCGGAACCGACTTGTTTCGGACTGCCGGAGCCTCGGGCAGTGACCGACGACTCTCGCTTCTACGCGCTCTATCTCACCCGTTTCGCGACCGGGTTCGGCCTCGTCACCCTGTCGACGCTGCTGCCGTTCTACATCAACATCTTCGACCCGTCGGGGCTGGTCGTCGGACTGTTCATCTCGGGGTTCACCATCGCCCAGACGGTCGCGGTCGTCCCCCTCGCATGGGCCGGCGACCGCTACGACAAGCGCGACGTGTTGCTGTTCAGTCTGGTGGTCAGCCTCGTGGCCTACCTCGGGTTCGCGGCCATCTCGATCTTCGACGGCGCGAGCCTGGAGTTCATCCTCGTCCGGGGGATACAGGGCATCGCCGTCACCGGGTCGGGCCTCATGTCGCTCTCGATGGTCGGTGAACTCGCCGCCCACGACGAGCGTGCGAACTACATCGGGAAGGCGAACGCCTGGCGCTTCGCGGCCGCCATCCTCGGCGGTATCTCGGCGGGCCTCCTCTACGAACAGTTCGGGTTCACGCCAATCTACGCCCTCATCGTGGCGCTGATGGCCATCGCGACCGTCGGCGTCTGGTTCAGTCTCGAGCCCGACGACACCCGTATCGAGGGGTTCCCGTTCTCCGACCTCGCGCTCAACGACCGCATCCTCACCCTGACCGGCTTCCGAGCCCAGTACGCCGTCGCGGTGACCCTCGTCCGGACGTGGGTCCCCATCTACGCCGGGGTCGCGGCGGCACAGGGTGGCCTCGGCTACACCGAAGCCGGTCTCGCCGTGGCCGTCGTCCTCACCTCCGAGAAGCTGACGAACATGCTGCTCCAGCCCTACACCGGCACGCTCTCGGACCGGTTCGGCCGGTCGCTGTTCGTCCTCGTCGGCGGGACGATGTACGCGGTCGTCGCGGTGCTGGTTCCGTTCTCACCCGCGGTGGGCGCGGCACTGAATCTGCCCGCCGTGTATCCCATCGTGGGCGAACTCTCGGCGGCGTTCCCGGTCCTCGTCGGGCTGAACATGCTACTGGGCATCGCCGACTCCTTCCGCGAACCGGCGAGCATGGCGCTGTTCGCCGACGAGGGCACCGACGGCGCGGGGGTGGCGTCGAGCTTCGGCGTGCGCGAACTCGTCTGGCGGCCGGGCAGCGTCGGCGCGCCGATGCTCGGTGGCTTCCTCATGACCCAGGTCGGCATGCAGTGGGTGTTCTTCGTCGGCGGGGCCTCGGCGTTCACGGGCGTGCTCACCTTCTTCGGCTCCCTCTGGTACACCCAGGGTGCCGGGGCCATCACGGAGTGGTGAACGATGCGGGCTTCGTAAGATACACTTAACCGCTTCCCTGAATGGCGCTCGTGCGACAACTCCCCGCCATAGACTCCCGGATTCTCCGTGCCCTCGTGGTCGTCCTCGTCCTCGCGCTCTTCGCCCCGGCGGTGGTCAGTGCGGTCACGTTCGACCCCGCCGACCAGCCCTCGCTCCAGCGCGGAACGGTGACCAGCACTGCCGGCGACACGACCGTCGTGAGCGTCCAGGGATTCACCTTCCGCGGCTCGACGAACGACAAGAAGCCCGCCCGTCTCGTGGCCGCCGGTGAACGCGGCCTCACGGAGTGGGTACACAACAGCAGCGCAGGCAAGGACGCGTGGTTCTTCGACGTGGACCCGCTCCCGAACGGGAACCTGCTCGTCGTCTCACCCCGGGGCGGTGAGACGCTCATCTACGAGTTGAACCCGGAGACCCGCGAACGCGTCTGGGAGCGCCGCTTCCCGTTCGAGGACACCCACGACGCCGACATGCTGAGCGAGGACGAACTCGTCATCTCGCACATGCGCGCGTGGGACGGCGAGAACGGGACGAGCGCCGACGAGATCGTCGTCTACAACCTGACGACCGACGAGGTGACCTGGCGGTGGCAGTACCGGGACCACTTCCCCGCGGACACCGACGGCGGGATGAACGCGGACTGGTCCCACAGCAACGACGTCGACGCCCTCGGTGACGGGCGACTGCTGCTCTCGCCGCGGAACTTCGACCAGGCGGTCATCGTCGACATGGAGACGAAGAACATCACGAATCGCCTCGGCGAGGACGGCGACCACTCTATCCTGAACGAACAGCACAACCCCGACTACATGGTCAGCGACGACGGGACCCCGACGATGCTGGTGGCCGACTCGGGCAACAACCGCGTCGTCGAGTACGCCTACGAGGACGGCGAGTGGGTCCGCACCTGGATGGTCGGCCAGAACACGCTCAACTGGCCACGTGACGCCGACCGGCTCCCGAACGGGAACACCCTCATCACGGACACGCTCAACCACCGCATCCTGGAGGTCACGCCCAAGGGAGAGGTCGTCTGGGAGTACTACGCGACGTGGGGACCGTACGACGCCGAGCGACTCGGGACCGGCGACGAATCCGTCCAGGAGGGGCCGACCATCCGCGATATGAACGCGAGCGGCACCTACCCCATCACGGGCAGCGCGAACCTCGTCGCGGGTGGCGGCGACAGTGTCCCCTTCCGGACCTCGGTGCAGGCCGCCTTCGCGGGCACGCCGCTGTCGGGGTACGCGACCGAGTTCGCCACGATGTGGGGCCACTACGCGCCGTGGATCAGCCCCATCTGGATGACCGGCTGGGAGATGTTCTTCTGCATCCTCGGCGCGTTCTTGCTCGTCGGGTGGATGACGTCCGAGGTCTCACTCGCCACATATCGAATCGCCGTCAGTCGCTAGGGAGCGACCGGCCCGCCTGTTCAGTCACGGTGGGTTCGGGACAGGGAGGCACCGCGTCGAAGAGGCACAATACCGGCGGACATTGTAACCATCAATCATACATAATTGGAAGTCGCCCGTAGCGCCAGCCATGCGAAAACCGTTACTCGTTACCGACTTCCTCGACCGCGCCCGGCGACAGTACGGCGACAAGGAGGCCGTCGTCGGGACAGACGGCCGACGCTTCACCTACGACGAACTCGGCGACCGTGTCGACCGGCTCGCCGCGGCGCTCCAGGCGCGGGGCATCGAGAAAGGCGACCGCGTCGCCGTCCTCGACCCGAACACCCACTACCACCTCGAAGCGGCCTACGCGACGATGCAACTCGGCGGCGTCCACACCCCGCTGAACTACCGGCTCACACCGGACGACTTCGCGTACATCCTCGAAGACGCTGGTGTGAAAGCGGTCGTCGCGGACTACGAGTACGCCGAGAAGATCGAGGCTGTCCGCGATGAGGTCCCCACCGAGATATTCATCTGCAACGACGCGGACGCGGTGGAAGGCGTCTCGGCGGGCGGCGCGGGCGGCGATTCGGCGGACTCGTCCGCCGGCGAGTGGGAGGACTTCGATGCCGTCCTCGACGGGGCAGACGGCGAGTACGACCGCCCCGAGATGGACGAGGACGAAGTCGTCACCATCAACTACACGTCCGGGACGACCGGCGACCCCAAGGGCGTGATGCGGACCCACCGGAACGAGACGCTGCACGCCTACCTCATCGCCATCCATCAGGACATCGTCGACGACGACGTCTACCTCTGGACGCTCCCGATGTTCCACGTCAACGGCTGGGGGCACATCTACGCCATCACCGGGATGGGTGCGAAACACGTCTGCACCCGCGGTGTCGAGCCCGAGGCGGTCTTCGACGCCATCCAGACCGAGGACGTCTCGTACTTCTGTGGCGCACCCACGGTGCTCAACATCCTCTCGAACTACTACGACGAACACCAGCCAGCCGTCACCGGCGACAACGAGGTCCGCGTCGCCACGGCCGGTGCGGCCCCGCCGGAGGCGACCCTCCGGCTCGTCGAGAACGAGTTCGGCTGGTACCTCAAACACGTCTACGGCGCGACCGAGACCGGGCCGCTCATCACCACCTCGGACTCGCGCCGGTTCTTCGACGACGATGACGACGCGCGGTTCGCGGTGAAGAAGCGCCAGGGACTGGGCTTCCTCGGGACCGAGATTCGCGTCGTGAACGAGGACGGCGAGGACGTGCCCCACGACGACACGACCGTCGGCGAGGTCGTCGTCCGCGGGAACCAGGTGATGGAGGGCTACTGGAACAAGCCCGAGGCGACCGAGGAGGCGTTCTCGGAGCGTCTGGAGGGCTACTACCACATGGGCGACCTCGCGACCGTCGACGAGAACGGGATAATCGCCATCCGCGACCGCAAGAAGGACATCATCATCTCCGGCGGTGAGAACATCTCCAGCATCGAACTGGAGGACACGCTGTTCGACCACCCGGCCGTCGCCGACGTGGCGGTCATTCCCTCCCCCAGCGAGCAGTGGGGCGAGACGCCGAAGGCGTTCGTCGTCCCCGAGAACGGCGACGTGCAGGACCCGGGCGTCGAACCCGAGGAGCTCACTGCGTTCACCCGCGAACGACTCGCGAGCTACAAGATCGTCCGCCGGTTCGAGTTCGTGAAACAGCTCCCGACCACGGCGACCGGGAAGGTCCAGAAGTACGAGCTCCGTGAGCGAGAGTGGGACGACGAGGAGGACATGGTCGGGCAGGGGTGACCTGACCGCCGACACGCCGGCCCAGCCCCGACCGCCGCTCTACACCCGCGGCTGGTACTCCATCTCGTCCGCGACCGCTTCGCCGATGCCGTCCTCGCAGTGCATTCTGACGAGGTAGAACGCGAGGTCCAGTCCCGACGTCACGCCGCCCGCGGTCAGCACGTCGCCGTCGTCGACGATACGGTCGTCTTTGACGTTCGCGAACACGCCGAGGTCCTCCTTCGCGCTGTGGTGGGTCGTCGCCGGGCGGTTGTTGAGGAGGCCTGCCGCGGCGAGCAACATCGCGCCGGTGCAGACGCTGGCGATGGTCGTCTCCTCGTGTCGTTCGGCGAGCGCGTCAGGAATCGTCCCGGCCTCGAACTCCCGTCGCGCGCCGGGTTCGTCCGGGTCGGTGTTCCAACCGCCACCGGGAACCAGCACGAGGTCGGCCTCGTACTCGTCGAGTTTGCCGTCGGGTGCGACCGTCAGCCCGTGACTGGCGGTGACCGTCGACACCGGGTCGACCGTCCGCAGGGAGGCTTCCATCTCCCCGCCGAGCGCGCCGGCGGTCTGGAACACTTCGAACGGGCCGATGGCGTCGAGTTCGTCGAAGCCGTCGTACAGCAAGATAGCGACTCGCATACCTCCGCCTAAGAGTGTAAGCCTCTTATCGGTCCGGTTCGAGTATGCCCACATGAGCGACGACGACACCAAGAACAACGTCATCCCGGGCTCCGAGGAGGAGCTCGACACACCCGACGTTCGCGGCTACGACTACTCGGGCGAGTTCGACCTCGGCGAACTCCTCGAAGCCTACGCGACCACCGGCTTCCAGGCGACCCACCTCGCCGAGGCCGTCGATATCGTGAAACGGATGCGGGACGAGGGCGCGACCATCTACCTCACCTACACCTCGAACATCGTCTCCTCGGGGCTTCGCGAGACCGTCGCCTACCTCTGCCGCGAGGACCTCATCGACGTGATGATCACGACCTCCGGCTCCATCACCGAGGACGTCATCAAGACCGAGAAGCCGTTCAAGATGGGCGAGTGGGACGTCGACGAGGCCGCGATGCGCGAACGCGGCATCAACCGGCTCGGGAACATCTTCGTCCCGTCGGACCGCTACGTCTGGCTGGAGGAGTACCTCAACGACTTCTTCGAGGACTTCTTCGCCGAGAAGAAGGTCCGCACGCCGGTCGAGTTCTCGCGCGAACTCGGGAAGACACTGGACGACGAGGACTCCATCCTGAAGAACGCCGCCGACAACGACATCCCCATCTTCTGTCCGGCGCTCACCGACGCCGAGGTCGGCAACTTCCTCTACTACTACAAGCAGGGCTACGACTCGGACATCGGCATCGAGATCCTCCAGGACTACGACGACCTCATCGAGGAGGGCCTGCTCGCGAACAAGACCGGCCTCATCGTCCTTGGTGGGGGCATCCCGAAGCACCACGCCATCATGACGAACCTGTTCCGCGGCGGCGCGGACTACGCGGTGTACGTCTCGACCGGTGTCGAAGGCGACGGCTCGCTCTCGGGTGCGCCGCCGGACGAGGCCGTCTCGTGGGGGAAGATCAAGGAGGAGGTCACGAACCACGTGGAGGTCAAGGCCGAGGCGACGCTGGTGACGCCGCTGCTCGTCGCGGAAGCCTTCCAGCGGTACGAGCCCAAGGTCGAAGAAGAAGCCGAAGCGGTCGCGGACGACGACTGAGTCCGCTTCAGTCCTCCAGCAACGCGTCGTCACCGAACTCTTCTCTGAGCGATTCGAGGTACGCCTGCTGCTCGCGGAGCTTCTTCGGCTGTTGTGCGTAGACGTGTTCGAAGATATGGCGCGGGTCGGTCGTCGCCGCCTCGGCCTGCTCGACCGCCTCGTTCAGCCGGTCCTCGATGTCCTGTTCGATGGCGTCGACGTCCTCCTGGTCGAGCCGCCCGGTCTCGAGCATGAACCGCTCGAACCGCGGGACCGGGTCCATCTGCCGCCACTTCTCGGTGCGTTCCTCGTCGCGGTAGACCCCGGGGTCGTCGGAGGTCGAGTGTGCGCCGAGGCGGTACTGGAACGCCTCGATGAGCGTCGGTGCGGGCTCGTCGCCGGGGTTCTTCGCCTTCTGGACCGCGTCGCGGGTGACCTCGTAGACGGCGATGGGGTCCATCCCGTCGACGCGGACGCCCTCGAAGCCGTAGGCGACGGCCTTCTGGGCGATAGTCGCGCTCTTGGTCTGTTTCTCGCGTGGCACCGAGATGGCCCACTGGTTGTTGTTACAGAAGAAGACGACCGGGGCGTCGAACACGCCCGCGAAGTTCAGCCCCTCGTGGAAGTCTCCCTCGGAGGTCGCGCCATCGCCGAAGTGGACGAGCGCAGCCCGATTGTCTCCCTTGAGCTTCGCGCCCCAGGCGAGGCCGGTCGCGAGGGGTATCTGCGTCGCGATGGGGTTCGTGACCGTGAACACGTTCCGCTCGCGGAGGGCGGCGTTGCCCGCCTCCGACCCCATCCAGTACTCGAGGTTCTTCGACATCGAGACGCCGCGGGCGAGCATCGCCCCGTTCTCCCGGTAGCTCGGGAACAGCCAGTCCTCGTCGTCGAGGGCGTGGACGCTCGCGACCTGTGCACCCTCCTGCCCGTAGATGGGCGGGTAGGTGCCCATCCGGCCCTGTCGCTGGAGCGCGACGGCCTTCCGGTCGAAGCGCCGGGCCAGCTTCAGGTCCTCGTACAGTGCCAGGAGCGTGTCGTCGGAGAGCGACACCGACGCCCCATCGACGACCGAACCGTCGCGGTCGATGACGCGATGCAGGTCGTCGGGTTGGTCCGAGACGAGTTGAGACATGGAACTGGTTCGAACGAGGGCCGATTCCGCGATAAAGATGACGACAGATTGCGGCGGGACTCAGAGCCGGGCCGCGAGTCGGCGGAGCTGCTCGTCGCCCTGGTCGCGAAGCGGCTCGCCGTGGCCCATACACGCCACCTCAAAGGCAGGTGCTCGCTCGGCGAAGGACCGGATGCTCTCGCCCGCCTGCTCGCGGTCGGCGTCGACGAAACTGGTCATCCGGTCGAGGGTGCCGTCGTCGGTTCCCTGCGCGAGGTCGCCGAGGAGGCCGACACCGAGCTTCGAACTGACGTAGCAGGTGTGGCCCGGCGTGTGCCCCGGCGTCGCGAACGCGGTGAAACTGCCCCTCTGCTCGCCGTCGGGGACCGCTTCGACCGGCAGGTCCGGGAGCGTGATGAGGCGGCGCATCAGGTGGCGCGTCAGGAACCCCTTGAACCCGGGCGCGTCGGGCTGGCGGTCGCCCCGGAGGACGCTGGCGGTGTGTTCGCCCGCGACGACCACCGCGTCGAGGTCGGGTGCCAGCTTCGCGAGCGCGCCGACGTGGTCGAGGTCGTAGTGCGTGATGACGACGCGGTCCACGTCGCCGAGGACGTGGCCCGAATCGAGCACGCCCGCCCGGATGCGCCCCGCGTCCCAGGGCGTCCCGGCGTCGACGAGCACGAGGTCGGCACCGTCTTCGAGGAGGTAGGCACTCACGCCGCGACAGGGTATCTGCCAGACGCCCTCGACGAGTTCGGTTGTCATGGCGCTGGCTACGGGGGTGGGGTACAAAACGGTGGAGGCCGCGGTAGCCACGGGGTGGCGACGCGACTCAGTTCAGCGCACGAGCGACGGACTGGGACTCCCGCGCCGGGCGGGCACCACGCAGCGCGAGCAGTATCGCGAGGTTGACAGCCACCACGACAGCGCCGACGAGCGCACTTCCGGCGAGTACGCCACCGACGCCCAGCAGCGCGTAGAACCCGTGGAGGACCATCGAACCCCCGAACGCCCATCGGCGGCCACGGAACAGACCGTAGGCCAGCACGCCCTGGGCACCGAAGAGGCCAACGAGGATGACCGAGGCGACGCTCCCGATGTTCAGGAGCACGCCGACGGCACCGACGACCGCGACGAGGCCGTCGACGACGGCCACTATCGATACAGTCGTTTGAGATGTTTTCATACCGTCATGAATTCGAGTGGTGTCAATAAATCTGTGGTATGCAACAACCCTACTGGTGGCACGTCGATATCCGTGTCATCCCGGCACAGGTCGAGAACCAACGAACATTCGTAGGGTGCTGCCGTAGAGGCGAGCGTGACCACCCGCCGCGACCGAATCGTCCTCGCGAGCGTCGTCTTCGTCGTGCTGCTCGCGCAGGTCCTGCTGTACCCCGGCATCGACACGCTGGTCGCCGTCTTCGACGGCGGCACGGCGCTCCAGGCCGGGATGTGGTTCCTCGCCGCCGAGTTCGCGGCGTTCGTGGCGTTCGCCGGCGTCTGGGGGGCCGCCAGTGATGCGGCCGGCAGGCGCGTCCCCTTCGTCGTCGCCGGGACCATCGGCGGCGGCCTCGGCTACGCCCTGCTCGCAGTCGTCCCTGCCGTGACGACCGTCCCGTTCTGGGCGGTCCTCGTGCTTCGCGTCCTCCAGGGCGCGGCCACCATCGGCGCGTTCTCGCTCGCGATGACGATGCTGATGGACCTAGATGGCGGGCACGGCCGGAACATGGGCGCGGCCGGCATCGCCATCGGCTCCGGGACCGCCCTCGGCGCCCCCCTCGGCGGGCAACTGTACGAGCTCTCACCGCTAGCCCCGGTCGCCGCCGCCAGTGTCCTCATGTTCGGTGTCGCGGTGCTGGCGACCGTCGCCCTCACCGACCGTCGGGTCGGCCCCCTGGCGAACGAGTCGGCCTCGACCATCTGGCGGGCCGTCGCGGGCGTGCGCGAGACGCCGATACTGCTCGTGCCCTACGTCTTCGGCTTCATCGACCGCCTGACCGCCGGCTTCTTCGCGCTCGTCGGCACCCTCTACTTCCGGGACGTGTTCGAACTCAGTCCCGGGGCGACCGGGCTGATGCTCGCGCTCTTCTTCGCCCCCTTCGCGCTCCTCCAGTACCCCTTCGGCATCGCCTCGGACAGGTACGGCCGGGTGATTCCGGTCGTCGCCGGGTCGGTGCTCTACGGCGTCGCCATCGTCGCGGTCGGCCTCGCCCCGACGGTCCAGCTGGCGGGTGCCGCCATGGTCGCCGTCGGTGTGGTCGGGGCGCTCATGTCGCCGGCGACGATGGCGCTCGTCACCGACTTCGCGCGCGACACCGAGCGCGGCGTGGCGATGGCCGGCTTCAACGCGTTCGGCAGCACCGGGTTCCTCGCCGGCATCCTCGTCGGCGGCACGGTCGCCAGCCGCTTCGGCTACGAGGCCGCGTTCCTCACCGCCGGCGGGGTCGAGATACTCATCGCCGCGGTGACCGTCCCGGTCTTCATCCGGCTGCGAACCCGACGGGAGCGGCCCGCCGCGGCGGGTCGGTGATGTGTGACGACAGGACACGGTTCGGGACAGTTCGACACCCTTAAAGGCCGAGACGGGGAAGTATCGACAACTCGCTGGACGACGGGCACCAGTGGGCACCTGCCCCCGTGCAGGTCATCGGAATGTGGTTCGCCCTCGCGAACTGAACCGGCCAACGCCCGTGGTGATACACCATGACAAAGAGCTTCTATTCCCACATCAAGGAAGCGTGGCAGGACCCGGACGACGGCAAACTCGCCGAACTCCAGTGGCAGCGAAAGCAGCAGTGGCGCAAGGAAGGCGCAATCGAGCGCGTCGAGCGCCCGACCCGCCTCGACAAGGCCCGCGAGCTCGGCTACAAGGCCAAGCAGGGCGTCGTCGTCGCGCGTGTCTCCGTCCGCAAGGGTGGCGCACGCAAGACCCGACACAAGGCCGGTCGCCGTTCGAAGCGCCAGGGTGTCAACCGACTCGGTCGGAACAAGAACATCCAGCGCATCGCCGAGGAGCGAGCGTCGCGCAAGTACGTCAACCTCCGCGTGCTCAACTCCTACTGGGTCGGTGAGGACGGCTCGCAGAAGTGGCACGAAGTGATTCTCGTGGACCCCGAGCACCCCGCCATCCAGAACGACGACGACCTCAACTGGATCTGCGACGACAGCCACAAGAACCGCGCGTTCCGTGGCCTCACGAGCGCCGGTGTCCAGAACCGTGGCCTGACGTTCAAGGGCAAGGGTACCGAGCACACCCGCCCGTCCACGAACGCCGGCCGCAAGCGCGGTAACTAAACGAACCGCTTCTCTCATCTTTCAAATCGACCCCGAGCGACAGCATCGTCTTCGAATCCGAACGAACGTTCCCGACACTCCGTGCGAATCGAACCGTTCTTCGGGGCAGGTCGTCGACAGTGAGACGTGAGTGGAATCGCGTACGCGCTGTTCGCCGCCGTCCTCTTCGGGGTCTACCTGTTCGTCGTGAAACGGTACTTCAGCGCGTACCCGGTCTCGGTGTACCTCTCGTGGGTGTACGTCGCGGCCGTCGTCTGGTATCTGCCGATCGCGTTCGCGACCACCGACGGGGTGCCGGTCCCGACAGACCCGGTCGCGTTCGGAGCGACCGTCGCCGTCTCCCTCGGGGTTGTCGTCGCGTTGGTTGTATTCTTCCGGGCGCTAGCCATCGGTGAGGTGAGCTACGTCGCCCCAATCAGCAAGGTCGTCCCCGCGTTCGTCCTGCCCATCGAGGTCCTCCTCCTCCAGGAACGCCTCACACCCATGCAGGTCGCCGGCGTGGTCGTCGTCACCGTCGGCCTGTACCTCGTCAACTACGAACCCGGCGAGTTACTGACGCCGCTTCGGCGCGCGGTGACCGCCCGCCCCGCCCAGCTCGCGCTCGTGAGTGCGGCCACCTTCGGCGTCGTCGACGTCGGCAAGCGGGTCCTGCTGCAGGAACTCGCGGTCACGCCGACCGAGTTCGTCGTCGTGATGTTGGTCACCATCCTCGTCTCGGTCGTCCCCCTCGCAGGTCGGAAACTCGACCTCGCGGCGGCCGCCGACGACTGGTGGAAGTTCGTCGCCGTCGGCGCGGTCATCGCCGGCGGCCAGCACGTCATCGCCATCTCCTTCACCACGCTCCCCGCCAGCGTCGCCTCGCCCATCGTGAACGCACAGGCCGTGGTCGCGGTGCTCCTCGGCGGTGTCCTGCTCGACGAACCGCAGTTCAGAATCAGACTGGTCGCCGCCAGCGTCGCCATCGCGGGCGTCGCCCTCATCACGCTCGGCTGAGTCAGGCCAGCAGCTCGGAGTACAGCCCTTCGAGCTCGTTCCGGGTCAGTTCGGGGAGGGCGTCGAGCTCGTCGTCGACGTCGAGTTCGTCGAGGGCGGCCCGGCAGATGTGAGTGTGCGAGCGCACGAGAAGTGTATCGATGTAGGAGACCCGGAGCAGCGTGAGCGCCTGGTCCACGTCGCCAGCATCGGTGATGCGGAACGACGTCCAGCCCGAGCGCGGCGCGAGCGTGTGTGGCGCGGTCAACCCGTCGGCGATGACCGCGTCGCGCAGCTGGAGCCGGTACTGGACGTCGACGAGCCCGGACCGGTGGACGTGGCCGATTTCGGTGGTACCGACGTGGAACTCGCGCCCGCCGTCGCGGTGGTCACTGTCCGTCACGGCCGGCCACGTGCTCACCTCGGCACTGATCGCGGTGACGAACTCGAAGGAATCGTGTTTCGCGGCAGCATCACTCATGCACTAACAGAGGCGTTACTACGGCTTTAGAAGCACGCTGGAGTTACCCAGGTGACTGGACAGTCAGTCGGACGAGACGGTCGTCGCCAGCGTCACGTCTGGGGGTGGCGGCCGTTCACCGCCGCGCGCACCTGCTGGAACCCTCGCCTGCGTCTGCTGCCGGCCTGATAAAACCTCCTCGAGGTTGGGGTGAACCCTGATGCGCGCTGCGCTGGACGTCCCCGACCATGCACGAGTTCAGTCCACCCCCGAAGACGTACAGCGGTCGCGGGAGCGTAGACACACTGTCAGCGGTCGGTGACCGCCGGAGTGTCGAACGCCCGGTCGTCGTGACGGACGAAGGAGTCGCGGCGGCTGGTATCGCAGCGACCGTTGCGGACACCCTGCCGGGCGACCCCCCGGTCGTCGACGCGGTGACGCCGAATCCGGCGTTCGAGACGGTCGAACACATCGCCGAGGCGCTCGCCGAGTACGAGGCCGACCTGGTCGTGGGTGTCGGCGGCGGGAGCGTCATGGACGCCGCGAAGGCCGCCTGCGCACTCCCGGCGTTCGGCGACGACCTGACCGAACTGCGCGCAGCCGACCCGACACAGCCACGGTCCCGCGAGGGCCGACCGCTGGTCCTCGTCCCGACCACCGCGGGCACCGGCACCGAGACCGGGCACTGGGCGGTCCTCTCCGACCACGAGGCGGACGAGAAGGTGAGTGTCGGGCACCCGGTGCTGCGGGCCGACGCCACCGTCCTCGACCCGGCACTCACCGACGACTGTCCGTCGTACGTCACCGCGTCGAGTGGGTTCGACGTGCTCACCCACGCCGTCGAGTCGCTCGTCGCGACGGGTGCCTCGCCGCTGACGACGCCGTACTCCCGGCGTGCCTTCGCGCTGGCCGAGCGGGCGCTCCCCCGGGCGGTCCGCGGCGACGACCCGGCAGCCCGTGACGACATGCTGCACGCCAGCTATCTGGCCGGGCTCGCGATGAACAACGCCGGCCTCGGCGCAGTCCACGGGCTCAGCCACGCCATCGGCGGCGTCTACGACACGCCCCACGGCCACACGAACGCGAAGTTGCTGCCAGCGGTGGTCCGACGGTCGGCTCGGGACCCGGCGGCCAGAAGCGCCTTCGCGACCCTCGCGCCCGAAGCCCGCGAGCCCGGCGCGGCACTGGCGAGTCACCTCGAAGCACTCCGGTCACAGGTCGGGCTCGACGACCCGCTGCCGAACGCGCCCGAGCGATGGGAGTGGGACGCGGTCGTCGAGCGTGCTGCGGGGAACGTGAACACCGAGACGAGTCCGGTCTCGTTCTCGAAAGAAGAGCTGCGCGACGTCTGTCTCGAGAACCTCTGACTACCCGGTCGCGAGGTTCTGCGACTGGGCAGCTTCACCACCGAGCTTTCGCTCGATGAGTGCGAACATCGAGTCCAGCGTGATGGCCAACAGCGCGCCCGGAATCGCCCCGGCCAGCGCCTGGTTCATGTTGTACAGCCGGATGCCGCCGACGACCCACACGCCGAGGCCACCGCCCGCGATGAAGAACGCGAGGTAGGCGGTCCCGACGTTGATGACCGAGCTGGTCCGGATGCCTGCGAAGATGACCGGGACGGCCTTCGGGAGCTGTATCTTCCGGAGTATCTCCCAGTCGGTCATCCCCATCCCGCGGGCGGCCTCGACGATGCTGTCGTCGACCTCTTCGATGCCCGCGATGGTGTTGGTGAGGATGGGCAACAACGCGTAGGTGAACAGGCCGATGACCGACGGCCAGAAGCCGATGCCGACGAGCGGGAACACCAGGGCGATGATCGCCAGCGTCGGGATGGTCTGGGCGGTGTTCCCGACACCCTGGATGAGCGTCTTCGCCCGCGGGTTCCGGGTCGCCGCGATGCCGAGCGGGATGGCGACACAGATGGCGAGCAGTTCCGAGAACAACACGAGCTTGACGTGCTGGGTGAGCAGCGTGATGAACTCGTCCTGACGCTCCATCAGGAACCGGTACGCTTCGGGGAGCTTCCCGATGAGTGCCGGCGACAGCATGGTCAGGGTGCCCCCCGCGACACCTTCGCGTCCACGTTCCGGAGGTCGGACTCGGACACGGTGCCCACGACCGACCCGTCCCTGACGACCGGCACCGACGAGTCGTCCCGTTCGAGGAGTCGCGAGAGCGCGACGTGGGCGCTGTCGGTCGGCGAGAGGGGTTCGGGCTCGCCGTCGCGGACCGGCCGGCGCTCCGTCTCGGTCATCACGTCCCGGACCTGCGTGACCTGGAGCTTCTTCAGCTCGCGGTCCTCGCCGATGAAGTCCCGGACGAAGTCGTTCTTCGGGTTCTCCAGGATGTTCTGGGGGGTGTCGTACTGGACGAGTTCGCCCACGTCGAAGATGGCGATGCGGTCGCCCATCTTCAGCGCCTCCTCGATGCTGTGGGTGACGAACAGGATGGTCACGTCGAGTTCGTCCTGTATCTCCAGGAACTCGTCCTGGAGTTCGTCGCGCGTGATGGGGTCGAGCGCCCCGAAGGGCTCGTCCATCAGCATCACGTCGGGGTCGGCCGCGAGCGCCCGGGCGACGCCGACGCGCTGGCGCTGGCCGCCCGAGAGCTCGGTCGGGTACTGGTCCGCGTACTCCGCGGCCGGCAGGTCCATCAGGTCCAGCAGTTCCACGACGCGCTCACGGATGCGGTCCTGGTCCCACCCCTTGAGGTCTGGGACGGTCCCGACGTTCTCCGCGACGCTCATGTGGTCGAAGAGGCCGATCTCCTGGATGACGTAGCCCACCTCTCGCCGCAGTTCGATCTCGTCGAGTTCGGTGATGTCGGTTCCATCGAAGTAGACGGTCCCCTCGGTCGGGTCGATGAGGCGGTTGACGAGCTTCATCGTCGTCGTCTTGCCACAGCCCGAGGGACCGACCAGCACGGTCGTCGTCCCTTCCTCCACCTCGAAACTGATGTTCTCGATGGCGACGGTGCCGTCGCCGTACTGCTTCGTGACGTTATCGAATTCTATCATGATTGCACGCTATCTTCGGTTGTCGTGGACGCGCCCGGTCGGCTCGCGCCGCCGGTGGCCGAGACGCGCCCGAGCACGCCGCTGAGGACACGCGTCCCCAGTTTCGGTTCGACCTCCTCGCCGTTTCGGAGGCGGAGCACCTGTTCGATCGAGGCCAGCACGTAGTCGACCGCGAGCGTGAACCCGGACAACACGGCCGTCGTGACCACGATCTTCGCGGTGTTCGCGCTATCGATGCCGTCGAAGATGAGGTCGCCGAGGCCACCCGCCCCGACGAACGCCCCGATTGCGGCGATGCCGATGAGCAACACGACGGCGTTTCGAACGCCCGCCATGATGACCGGCAGTGCCATCGGAACCTGGACGCGACGGAGCCGCTGGACGCGCGTCATCCCCAGTCCCGTCCCGGCCTCGACAGCGGCCTCGTCGACCCGCGAGAGTCCGACGTAGGTGTTCCGGACGACGGGCAGTTGTGTGTACAGGATGAGCGCGAACACGACGGGTGGCTTCCCGATGCCGAGGTACGGGATGAGGAGCCCGAAGAGCGCGATGGAGGGGACAGTCATCATCACGCCGGCCAGCCAGAGCACCACCGTCGCGAGGCGGTCGTCGTAGGTGATGACCGTCCCGAGGAGCACACCGAGGGGCACGGCGATGAGCATCGCCCGACCGACGATGGCGAGGTGTTCCATAAGGAGCTCCCAGAGCTGTGCCTGGTTGTCCAGGAAGAACTGGAGGTAGTCTCCCAGGAACGCCACCGTGAGCGTGGCGAACTCGCCGTCCGGTGCGACTGCGTAAGTGGCGGACATTGGCTCAGACGAGGCCTTCGGACTCGAGGAAGTTCTTCGCCACAGTGCGAGCGTCCTTCTTGTCGATGGAGACCTTGCGGTTGAGGCTCCGGATGGTGTCCGTCGACAGCGCGTTCGCGACCTCGTTCAGTGGCTCCTCGATGGACGGGTTCTCCTCGAGAGCCGGCTGCCTGACCATCGGGGCCGGGTTGTACACCGGGAAGAAGCCCTTGTCGTCTTCGAGCGACTGGAGGTCGAACTTGAGAATCTTCGGGTTCGTGTTGAACCCCATCGTGACTGCCGCCTCCTTCTCGCCGACGATCTGGTAGCCCAGTGCCGGGCTGACGTTCTTCACGTTGAGCTGCTTCGCGGCGTCCGCGAAGTCGTAGTGCTCGATGAGCCCTGGCCAGCCGTCCTCGCGCTCCTGGAACTCGGCGTCCATCACGAGGGTATGGTCGGTGTTGCCGTCCTGGAGGTACGTTGCGTAGTCGCTGATGGAGGTGACGCCCGTGTCCTCGGCCCACTGCTTGCGGACGCAGAGGACGTACGTGTTGTTGAACGGGGCGCGGTCGAGCAGCGTGATGTCGTGTTCGGACTCGAACTCGCTCTCGACCTTCTGCTGGATCTTCTCCGGGTCGGTGATGACCTTGCTGTGCTTCGGCGGGAGCGTCGCCCACGCGGTACCGGTGTACTCCCAGTACATGTCAGTCTGGCCGCTCTTGAGCGCCTCGAAGTTGGTGACGCTGCCACCCAGCCCGACCTTGTCGTTCACGTCGACGTCGGTGTTCGCCTTGAGCGCCTCGACGGCGAGGTAGCCGAGCACCTCCTGTTCGGTGAACTGCTTCGAACCGACGGTGATGGACCCGCTGCCGCCTCCCCCACCCCCACCCAGGATGGCGGAACAGCCTGCGAGAGCAGTCAAGCCTGCTGCGCTGGTCACTGCACCGGCCGTCTTGAGTGCGTCACGTCGTGTGGTCTTCTGTGTCATGCGTATCAGTACGTATCCTGAATTACCCGATTAATCATTGGCACAAACTATTCTCACCCTTTAAGTACACCCGTCCTCAGCCCTCCGGCGGGACGACCGTCACGGGCACCCCTGCGTTGAGGATGAGTCGCTGCACGGTGCTGCCGAAGACGGCCTTGCCGGCCGGGCTTCGCTTGCGTCCGTAGACGTAGAGCCGGTCGGCGTCCTCGCTCTCTGCGACCCGGAGTATCGCGTCCGCGGTCCGCTCGTCCTCGTGCGCACCCCGCGGTCGCGACGACAGTCCCTCGTCGGCCAGCACGTCGATGGCCGCGTTCACGCCGCGCTTGCGCGAGGCGAGGTCATCGAGGGTGAGTGTGTCGTCGTCGTCGAGGTTCTGTCGTGTCGATTCGGCCTCGGCCTCGTCGAAGACGTGGAGGACGACCACGTCGGTGTCCTCGTCCTCGACGGCCGCCGCGGCGTCCGCGACGGTCTCGGCCCAGGGCGCGTGGTTCTTCACCGGCACCAGTGCCGTCTCGCTCATATCCGATACTCCAGCGAGACGGCCATTATTCGACTGTCGCACATGTGTTCCTGTATAAGTGTATCCGGCCTCAGTCGTCCTCCGCGGCGAGGCTGACGTAGGAGACGAGGAACTCCATGAACGAGCGCTCGGCCTTGCGAAGGTGGTTCGAGGCGGTCGTCTTCGTGATACCCATCTCCTCGGCGAGCTCCTCCAGCGTGACCTCCCGCGGGATGTCGAAGTAGCCGCGTTCGAGCGCGAGGGTGAGCAGTTCGCGCTGGCGGGACGGGATGGAGCCGAGCAATTCCTGCCACTCCGCCGCACTCGGGGTCACCTCCCGGCTGAAATCTTGGGAGATGCGCTCGACCGAGACGGGCCCGAACTCCGAGAGGAGCTCCGTCGCCTGCGACAGCTCTTTGCGGTCGTTCAACAGCAGGTCGAAGCACTCCCGTCCGTCTTCTAACTTGGTCGGGCCGATGGGGAGAAAGCCCTCGTACAGCAGCGTCTGCAGCGGCGTGAACTCGGTGAGTTGGCCCCGCAGGAACAGCGTGGCTGACTCCCGGTCGGTGTCGCGGCGCTCGTAGCGTTCGAGCACCTCGACCTCGTCCGCGGCGTCCCAGTACTCCTTGATGACGGCGACCGTCTCCTCGAAGTCGTCCGTCTCCAGGGCCATGATACCGATGTAGCGCCGGTTCCGGAAGGTCGACGCGAGGAACTCGCCGAAGACGTTGTACCGGGCGAGCTCTGCAGTCCAGTCTCCCTCGTATCGGACACAGACCTTCGCGGTGAGCATTATCGAAACCCTCTGCGCATGGGTATTAAACCCTCCTTCCTGTCGTGTCGCCCTGCCAAGGTTCGAGGAGGCAATCGACCCGGGCGTCCGGGTCGCCGAGGACCCGTTCGACCCGCGAGACGGTCTCGGCCGGCACGGTCGGTTCGAACAGTTCGGCGGCCTTCTCGCGTCGCTCCGCGTCGGTGAGTGGCTGCTCCCGGGCACCGCGTGGTCGCAGCACGTCCGAGCTGTAGGTCCCGGATGCGGTCACGAGGTCGACCCGGGCCAGGCACTCGGCCGGGAACCGACGTTCGAGGTCGTCGTCGACCACGAGATCGACCCGGTCCGCGAGGGCCAGAATCGTCTCGTCCTCCCGGCGCTCGGCCGCCAGTTCGGCGGGCGTGAAGTCGCCGGTCACCAGCGCGGCCGCGACCGGGAACGGGTAGGAGTATTCGGCCTCCTCGGCACTCTCGGGGCGGCTGGTATGGAGGTGCGTCGCCGCCTCGAAGGTGTGTACCCGGATGCGCTCAACCGAGCCCGGGTCGATACCGTGCTCCTGTCGGAGCGTACGAATCGCGTCGACGCCGGGTTGTGCCCACCGACAGCAGGGGTACGGTTTGAGGTAGCCCGACGTGAGATACCAGCGGTCGCCGAGGTCGTCGGTGACCGCAACCGAGGACTCGTCGAAGACGGTCCCCGAGGCGGTGAACCCGCGGGCCGCGAGGTCGGCTGCCGCCAGCCCCGCGAAGGCCCCCCAGCCGATGCCGTCCTTGGTCATCCCCGGCTGCTCCACGCCGCGCATGATGGGTGTTCGCGGGGCGTGGTACTCCGCGGTCCCGAGCGCGTGTGCGGTCGTCTCGCGGTCGAAGTTCCGGAGTCTGGCGACCGCGGCGGCCGCCCCGACCGCGCCCCACGAGCCGGTCCCGGTGTACACCTCGTCGGTCGCGTGGATGGCGAGGCCAGCCCGGACTGCGAGTTCGTAGCCGACCGCGACGGCCGTGCGGAATTCCGAGACGGAGCCATCGACCGCCTCCGCCGTCGCCAGGGCCGGCGGCACGACCACCGCCGCCGGATGCCCCTTCACGGCGCGGTGACCGTCATCCACGTCGAGCGCGTTCGCGGCCGTCGCGTTGACCAGGGTCGCACCCGCGGGCGAGAGCCTTTCTCCCGACTCGTCGAGCAGGGTGGCGTCGGCACCGTCGGCCGCCCCGGCGTGGTGTGTCTCCGCGTAGGACCGAACCACGTCCGCGGTCGGGAAGCGATAGCCGGCCGTGATTGCGGCGAGGGTGTCGAGCGTTCGGGCGTCGAGGTGCTCGCACACCGCGGGCGGGAACGCCGAGAGCTGTGCGTCGTGGACGAAGGAGATCGCTGTATCGGTAGTCATGGTCGAAACGAGCTGGAACAGACACGGAGGAGTGAGTCGATGGGAGCGGGCGAATCGACAGGGACGACAGTGGTGGGGCGTGACAGGGAGAGAGCGTCAGTCGTCGGCCGGGGCGGCCTCGACCTCGTCCCAGTCCTGCTTGGCCACGTCGAGGCCGTAGAGGTCGATGGCGTTCTGGCCGAGGATCTTCGCCTTCTGCTCCTCGTCGGCCCCGATGCAGTTGATCTTCTCGAGGGCGACCGGGATGTTCGAGGAGTGCTCGGCGGCCATGAGGAGCTTCTCCGCGCCGACGCGCTCCATCGCCCGGCGGATGTACATGTTCATCGCGAGCGTGGTGTCGAGGTAGATGTTGTCCCAGCGGGCGGCCATCTGGATGGCCTCCTGCGTGAGGGTGTATGCCCCGCCCATGTGGGCGAAGATGATGGGCAGGTCCGGGTAGTCGTCGGCGACGTCCATGTACATGCCGGGGACCGAGAACGGCATGCCGTGCGGGCCGGTGTGGACCATCACGGGCACGTCGTTCTCGACACAGGCGTCGTAGACGTCGTAGGCGATGTCGGAGGTCGGGTCGACGCCCCACGCGAGCGTGTGGAGCTTGACGAACTTGAAGTCGAGTTCCTGCACACAGCGCGTGATCTCTTCGTGGACGAACTCGGTGCCGAGGTGTGGGTTGACCGCGGCGGTGCCGAAGATGCGCCCGGGGTAGTCCTGGCTCGCCTGGTAGATCTGGTCGTGGACCTCCGAGACGGACTCGTCCGTCTCGCCGCCGAGCGGCTGGAGGATGGTCGCGTCGACCTTGTTCTCGTCCATGGCGTCGATGACCTGTTCGACGCTCTCGGACCACTCGAAGGTCCGGTCGGTCTCTGCGTCTTCGTTGCCGAGGTGGTGGTGTCCGTTGACGACGGGGTAGTCTGCCATTGCACTCGGTTCTTGTGCGGATACCACCCATGAGGCTTGACGACAACGTGTAAACGATTGAAGTGGGGGTGGAAGAATCAGTCCAGCCGGAGCAGCCGGACCGGGGTCTCGGTGAGACACTGTCGGACCGTCTCGCGGGGGACCCCCGCGTCGACGACGGCCTCGGCGAACTCGCGTAATCCGGGGACGGGCGGGTTCTCGGCCTGCCCGAAGTCGGTCGCCAGCACCGCGTTCTCGGGGCCGACACGTTCGACCGCCTCGGCGACGCGCTCGATGGTGTGGCCCTCGGTCGTCTGGACCGCGTAGGCGCAGTACTCCATGACCGCCCCAAGTTCGGCGAGGCGCTCCTGGCGCTCCAGGGAGACGTCGACCACGCGGAAGCAGGGGTGGTTCACGAGGCAGTCCACGCCCGCGTCCGCGCAGGCCTCGGCCACGGTCTCTATCTCGTCGGGGGCGGCGTGACCCGTCCCGAGCACCGCGTCGTACTCGTCGACGAGGTCCATCACCTGACGGGTCGCGGGCGTGACCTCGCCGTCTCGGGCGACCGGAATCTCCTCGTCCTCGTCGGGGACGCGATGGCCGACGAATCGCTCGACCCCCGACTCGCGCGCCTGCGAGGCGTGGTTCGCACTCCAGGCGGTCGGGAGCCACACAACCTTCGCACCGAGTTCCAGTGCGGCCTCGACGGCGTCGCGGTTGAGCCCGCCGACGCCGCCGTTGCAGGCGACGCCGCCGAACAGCAACTCGTCGCCGACCGCCTCGTTCACGAGGTCGACACGTCCCGCGGTCGGGACGACGTGGCTCTTGACGAGGATGGCGCGCATCCCGGCCTCGCGGGCGTCGCGGGCCAGGTCCACGTCGCTCTCGAAGCGCTCGATGAGGTCCGGTGCGGTGTGGACGTGCATGTCGATGGCACCGTCGAGCAGGTCGGGGTCGGTCATCGGACCACCTCCGCGAGCAGCGCCATGGGATGGCGGGTGTCCACGTCGCAGTCCGCGAGCTGCTGGCTGCAGGACGCGCCGCCGGCGGCGACCACGTCCGCATCGACCGAGTCGAGTTTCTCGGCGAGGTCGGTCCCCAGCTCCATCGAGAGGTCGTAGTGCTCGGTCTCGTAGCCGAACGCGCCGGCCATCCCGCAGCAGGTCGCATCGACCGGCGTCACGTCGTAGCCGGCCTGCCGGAGCAGGGCGACCGGGGCGTGGTCGCGCCCGCGGGCGGTCGCGTGGCAGTGGCCGTGGTAGGCGACGGAATCTGCTGTCTCACCACCCGCCTCCGGCAGGGAAACCGCACCCGCCAGCACCTGCTCGTACAGGAACCCGGCGACGGTGTCGGCGGCATCGGGAACCTCGCCAGGGTCGTCGACGAGGTCGTCGTACTCCTCCAGCGCGCTGGTACACGACGGTTCGAGACTGAGGACCGGCACGTCCCCGGCATCGTCCCGGAGCGTCTCCACGTTTTCGGCGGCGTCGGCGCTCGCGTCCTCGACCAGCCCCTGCGAGAGCGCGGGGCGGCCACAGCAGTTCACGTCGGGAATCTCGACCGAGTAGCCGAGCCCTTCCAGCAGGTCGACCGTCGCCTTCCCCACCTCGGGATGGTTGTAGGTCGTGTAGCAGTCGGGGTAGAGCACGACCGCGCCGTGCTCGCCCGCGTCCGGGGCTGGCTCGTGGTCGGCGAACCAGTCGAGCAGGGACTCCCTCGCGAACTCGGGGAGTGTCCGCCGCCGGTCGATTCCCAGCGTCTTCTCGGCGACGACCCGGCCCGGACCGAACTCCGCGAGCCGGTTCGCGACCGGCGCGAGGGCGCTCCCGACTTTGTTCAGGGTGCGGACGTTCCCGAATAGCCGGGCGCGCAGTGGGATACCCGATTCCTGATGCTTCTGGTGTTTGGCCTCGGTCTTCAGCTTCGCCATGTCGACCCCGGTCGGGCACTCGGTCTCGCAGGCCTTGCAGGCGAGACACCGGTCCAGTACGTCTTCCTGGAACCAGTCGCTGGTCAGGGCGTCCTCGCCGAGTTCCCCGTCGATGGCGTCCCGGAGCGCGTTGGCTCGCCCCCGGGTGCTCGTCACCTCCTCCTCGGTGGCGCGGTAGGAGGGACACATCACTCCACCGTCCATCGTCCGGCACTTCGAGCAGCCGTTGCACTGCTCGACCAGCGAGCCGAAGCCGTGCTCGTCGGAGAAGTCCAGCGCCGTCTCGACCGGCTCGGGGTCGTAGTCGCCGAAGCGCAGTTGCTCGTCCACCCCCGCGAGATTGCCGTCCCGGTCAGGCACGACGTTCGCCGGGTTGCAGACGTCGTCCGGGTCGAACGTCTGCTTGACCTGTTCGAACGCCCCATACAGCGTCTCGCCGTACATCTCGCCGAGGTACGCGGACCGGAGTCTGCCGTCGCCGTGTTCGCCCGAGATGGCCCCACCCACGTCGAGGACTACCTCGTGGACCTGCTCGCTCACCGACCGCATAACCTCGCGGTCGCGCTCGTCCTTGAGGTTCAGGAACGGTTTGATGTGGAGGACACCCTGACCGGCGTGGCCGAAGACACTCGCATCGAGGTCGTGGGCCGCGAGAATGTCGCCTACCCTGTCCAGATAGTCCGGGAGTTCGGCGGGTGGAATCGCCGCGTCCTCGATGAACGACGGGGCCTGCTCGTCGCCAGGTCGGCGGTTCAGGAGTGGGTTCGACGCCTTGCGGACCTTCCAGAGCCGGTCCTGCTCGTGGTCTTCGACCGCCCGCTCGACCGAGACGGTGTGCTCGGTCCGGCTGGCGGCGACGGCCTCGTCCAGCCGGCGCTCCCCCTCGCCCGCATCGCACTCGATCTCGACCAGCAGGGCCGCCCCGGCCTCGTCGGGCACGAGGTCGATGCCCCAGGCCTCCCTGGCGTGGCCGAGGACCGCGTCGTCGATGAGTTCGACCGCACTCGGGTCGGCCGCCAGCGAACCGGTCACCGCGTCGGCCGCGGTTCGCACGTCGTCGTAGAACACCATCGCGGCGGCCCTGGTCTCGGGGACCTCGGTGAGTGAAAGCGTCACCTCGGTCACGACACCGAGGGTGCCCTCGCTCCCGACGATGAGATTCGAGAGGTCGGCCCAGGAGCCGTCGCTGGCGACGCTCGATTCGAGGTCGTAGCCGCTGGAGTTGCGGTCCACGTCGGGGTAGCGGTGGTCGATCTCCTCGGCATGGAGCGTCGCGAGGTCGACCACGGTCCGGTAGCACTCGCCGACGCGGCCGTCGCGTGCCAGTTCCGTTTCGAGGGCCTCTCCCGAGACCTGCTCGAAGTCCGCGACCGAACCATCGGGGAGCACGCACTCGACCCGACGGACGTTGTCCCGGGTCGTCCCGTGGCGAACCGAGTGCGCCCCGGCGGCGTCGTTGGCGACCATGCCGCCGATGGTGCAGGTACTCGACGTGCTCGGGTCCGGCGGGAAGTACAGGCCGTGGTCGGCCAGTTCGTCGTTCAACTCGTCGAGGACGACGCCGGGCTGGACCGTGACGGTCTGGGCCTCGGCGTCGACCGACACCACCTCGTCGAGGTGGCGCGAGCAGTCGAGCACGATGCCCTCGCCGACGGCGTTCCCGGTCAGGCTGGAGCCGGCACCCCGGGCGACCACACTGGTGCCCACCTCGCGGGCGTACGCCAGGGTTCGGCGCACGTCCTCGCGGGAGGCGGGCCACACCACGCCGGCGGGTTCGACCCGGTAGATGCTCGCGTCGGTCGCGTACAGCGTCCGTGCGGTCCGGCCGAAGTCGGCCTCACCGTCCAGTCGGGTCAGCGGGTCGGGGACGGTCCCCGTCACCGTCTCTCCATCTACACTCATGGCTCACACTCCGCGTTCATACCCCACCCTCGGGAGGGGACCGGGATGGGCGTTCAGTCGAACATAGGGCTGGCTTTTTGAACGTAAAAGCGGGACATGTTCTCAGCCACGCTCAAGGGCATCGCCCGCGGTGTGCTAGCCATGCGCGGTTCACCCTCCGTCGCGGCCTGTCAGTTCGAACCGACCGTCGGCGACGTGGACGCCAACGTCGCGGCCATCGAGCGCGCCGTCGAATCACTCCCCGAGTCTGTCGCGGTCGCCGTCCTCCCCGAGCTCTGCGTGACCGGCTACGCGCTCGACGTGGCCGAGGAACTGGGCGCGCCCGTGCCAGGGCCGCTGACCGACCGGCTCGTCCCCATCGCGAGCGAGCACGACGTGACGCTCGTCGCGGGCGTCCCCGAGCGTGATGGCGACGCGCTCTACAATAGCCTCGTCGTGGTCGACGGGGACGGTGTTCAGGGAACCTACCGGAAGCAACGCCCCTGGGGCGACGAAGCCGACGTGTTCGCGACCGGCGACGGCCCGACCACGGTCGAGACGCGGGTCGGGACCCTCGGCCTCGCGCTGTGTTACGACCTCAACTTCCCCGAGTTGGGGCTCGACTACGCCCGCGAGGGCTGTGACGTACTCGCCGTCTCGGCCGCGTGGCGCACGAGCTACCGGGCGGACTGGCGATTGCTCTTGCGTGCGCGTGCGCTCGATGGACCATACTACGCCGTCGGCTCGAACCACGTCGGCGACCAGCGCGGCCGCGACCACGCCGGCGGGAGCCTGATCGCGGACCCGACGGGGACGGTCCTGTCGGAGACGACAGCCGGCGCTGGGCACGCGGTAGCGACCGTCGAGAAAGGGCGGTTAGAAACGGGACGGGACCGCAATCCCGTCCGGGCGAGCCGGGGCTGGGAGTAACGAAACCCGGGTTACAGTTCGTCTTCGTCCGGGAAGCCGTCGTACTCCGTGATGTCGACGCCGTCGGCGGTGACCTCACAGAGGACGAGCCCGTTACCGGAGCCGGTGTCACGCTCGGCGGCGGAGCGGACCGCACGCGCGGCGGCGCGCTTGGCCTCGGGCATGGTGATGTCCTCGTGCCACTCGCCTTCGAGCAGGCCGTAGGCGACCATCATACCGGAGCCGGTGACGGTGTAGTCGTCCTCCATGACGCCGCCGGCCGGGTCGATGGAGTAGACGTGGCTGCCCTCTTCGTCGACCCCACCGATGATGGGGTTGATGGCGAAGAACGGGCCGCCGCGGGCGAAGTTCCCGGCGAGCGTCGCGAGGGCGGGGATGCTGATGTCCTCGCCGCGACGGGTCTCGTAGAGGTTGACCTCCGCGCGGAGCGAGCGGATGAACGACTGGGCCCCACCGACGCTGCCGACCAGCGTCATCGCGGCCGTCGGGTGGATCTGCTCGACCTTCACGACGTTCTTGTTCGAGACGAAGCGGCCGCCGAGGCTGGCACGGCGGTCGGTCGCGATGAGGACGCCATCGTCGGTCGCGATGCCGACGGTGGTCGTTCCGGTCTTGTTGACAGTGTCCTCGTCTCGCTTCTCGTCTTTCCACTCAGCGTTGCCGAGTTCGGGTTCGTAGGGGTTGGTGTTCTCGAGTTTCATTCGTCCTCACCCTCCGCGAGGAGGTCGAGTTCGGTCAGTCGGTCGGCGATCTCGTCCGTCTCCAGGGTCCGGTAGGTGCCGGTCTCGGCGTCGATGGTCGAGATGGCGAGCCCTTCCGGCGGGAAGCCCTCCTCGTCGCCGGGGGTGGCGAGCGCCTCGATGGCGAGGTCGATGCCACCCTCCAGGCCGAGTTCCTCGGAGTAGTTGTCCTCGAGGTGGCTCTGGATCTCTTCGCGGTTGCCACCGATGGCGATGGCCTTCCACTCGTAGGGGGTCCCCGAGGGGTCGGTCTCGAACAGGCGCGGCGTGCCGTTCTCGACACCGCCGACGAGCAGCGCGACGCCGAACGGGCGTGCGCCACCGGTCTGGGTGTACTGCTGGATGTGGTCGGTGACCGCCTTGGTGAGCGTCTCGACACCGATGCTCTCGTTGTACCGGAGCTGGTTGACCTGTGCTTCACGGCGTGCGACGTCGATGAGCTGGCGAGCGTCGGCGACGTGGCCGGCCGACGCGAGGCCGATGTGGTCGTCGACCTTGTGGAGCTTCTCGACGGAGTCGCGCTCCATGAGGGGCGAGCGGCTGCGACGCTCGGCTGCCAGGACGACACCGTCCGGTGTTCGGACGCCGACACTTGCACTCCCGCGTTTTACCGCTTCGCGGGCGTACTCGACTTGGTACAGACGACCGTCCGGGGAGAAGATGGTGATACCCCGGTCGTACGCCTGCTGCTGACTTTGACCTTGCATAGTGAGCCCTTACCTGAGGTAAGTATCCGCTTTTTAAGTACCTTTTGTATGCCCCTCCGTTTTCCGACAAAACCGAGGGACTGCACTGCGTACTCGCACCAAGTACTCCCAGACCCATAACGACTCCGCACTCGGCAAGCCGACGGGGGGCACAGCGAGCTATCGGCGTGCGGATTCAGACAGGATAGGACCCCTCGCTCAGGCCGGGTCGGCGGTCTTTCGCAACGCGACCGCGATGACGACGAGGCCAGCCGCGGTCGCGGCCGCCTGGGCACTGAATCCGAGTGCCGCCGCGGTCGGTGCGAGGCCCAGGACCACACCGGCGATGGCGGCCCCGAGCGTGATGCAGGCGAAGCCGACGGCCAGCGACCGGAGACTGCTCGCCCCGGTCCGCCGTCCCGCGCGCCGGGCGAGGGTGGTGAGATACGTACCGACGAGTATCGTGGTCGCTTGCGCGGCCACGAGTGCTGTATCGAGTGGGGTCATCCGAATCCCCATCCGGATGGTACGCCCTCCCACGGGGTAAAACACGGCCGGGGTTCCCAGTTCTCGAAAACTGGCGGAGCCAGTTTCTCGTGGTGGCCGACGATGGCGAACATGTTCACTGGGCTTGCAGCGGCCGAGAACCGGCTTTTCGGTTGATATGGGTCCACCCACAACGACCGAATGAGGAGAGGACCAATGACCGACGACCACACCAGACGACACGTGCTGCGGACGGCTGCAGTCGGCGGAATCGGCCTCGCCCTGGCAGGCTGCCTGGGTGGCAACAGTTCGGGGACGAAGACGGCGGCCGACGACGACTCGGGTGGCGCAGGCGGCGGTGGCGCGGACACGACCGCTGGCGACGACTCGAAGGAGTCCGGCGGGAGCAGTGGGAGTTCGGACGCCGACGTCACCATCGAGGTCGGCCCCGGCGGCCAGTTCAAGTACAAGCCGGAGAACCCGACGGTGAAGAAGGGCGAGACGGTCGAGTGGGTCTGGAAGTCGAACCAGCACAACATCGTCGTCTCCAGCCAGCCCGACGGTGCCGGCTGGGAGGGCACGGAGGGCGGCGAGTCGAAGCTCTTCGACGAAGGCTACCGGTACACCCACACGTTCGAGACGGCAGGGACCTACGAGTACTACTGCTCGCCGCACAAGAGCGTCGGGATGGAAGCGAAGGTGACGGTCGAATAACGCGGTCGTAATCGAGGGACACAACCATGTCAGAGCATACCCCCAGTGCCGACAGTAGCGACCCAGAAAGCGTGGTCGAACAGTACGAACAGCAACTCGAGGACGTGCTCGCGGAGGTCGAGACGGAGACGCCACGCGACGACGAGGACGGCCTCGCCGTCGAACTCGCCGGCCTCGAACTCGACCGCCGGGACTTCATCAAGGCGGGAGCGGTCGCCGGGGCGATGTCCGCGACGGCCGGCTGTGCGGGTGGCATCCTCGACAACGGCGGGTCAGGGACCAGCAGCCCGAAGGCGGCAAGCTCCAAGCCGGACCACCTCGTGCCCCCGGGCGAACACGACGAGTACTACGGGTTCTGGTCCGGCGGTCACTCCGGCGAGATCCGCGTCCTGGGTATCCCGTCGATGCGGGAGCTGACGCGTATCCCCGTGTTCAACACGGAAGGTGCCCGGGGCTACGGCTACGACGACCAGACGAGCGAGATGCTGGAGGAGGCCGGCGACTACACCTGGGGTGACAACCACCACCCGAACCTCTCGGAGACCGGCGGCGACTACGACGGCGAGTACCTGTTCGTCAACGACAAGGCGAACGGCCGCATCGCGCGAGTGAACCTGAAGTACTTCGAGACGGACGCCATCACGGACGTACCGAACGTCCAGTCCGTCCACGGGACGACCGTCCTCAGCCCGGACACGAAGTACGTCTTCGGGAACGGCGAGTTCCGGACTCCGTTGCCCAACGACGGCCGGGACGTCCACAACCCGGAGAAGTACACCAGCCTGTTCAGCGCCGTCGACCCCGACTCGATGGAGACGAAGTGGCAGGTCAAAGTCGACGGCAACCTCGACATCTGTGACTCCGGCAAGGAGGGCCGCTGGGTCATCTCCTCGGCGTACAACTCCGAGGAGGCGGTCGGTATCAAGGGCATGACCCACGACGACCGCGACTTCGTGAAGGCGTTCGACATCCCGGCCATCGAGAAAGCGGTCGAACAGGGCACGTACGAGGAGGTCAACGGCGTCCCCGTCGTGGACGGGACGAAGAGCAGCTCGCTGAACTCGGGCGACCGCCCCATCGTGAAGTACATCCCGACGCCGAAGAGCCCGCACTGCGTCGAGGTCGAGCCGAACGGCAAGTACGCGATGATCGCCGGCAAGCTCTCGCCGACGGTCACCATCCTCGACCTCCAGAAACTCGGCGAGGTCTCGGACCCGGCGAAGGCCGTCGTCGGCCGGCCGAAGGTCGGCCTCGGACCGCTGCACACCACCTTCGACGGCAACGGCCACGCCTACACCAGCCTGTTCATCGACTCGCAGGTCGCGAAGTGGGACATCCAGAAAGCCATCGAGGCCGAGAAGGGCTCGGAAGACCCCGTCCTCGAGAAGATAGACGTCCACTACAACCCCGGGCACATCCAGGCGCTGGAGGCGATGACGACCGACCCGGACGGCGAGTGGCTCGTCAGCCTGAACAAGCTCTCGAAGGACCGGTTCCTCCCGGTCGGGCCCATCCACCCCGACAACGACCAGCTCATCCACATCGGCCAGGGTGAGAAGGAGATGGAACTGGTCGCTGACCACCCGGCCTACCCCGAACCGCACGACTGCGTGTTCGCACACCGGGACAAGCTCGACCCCGCGACCACCTGGGACAGGGAGGACTACGCCGGCGAGAAACCGTACATCAGCGAGAAGCAGTCCGGCGTCGAGCGCACCGGCGAGCAGCGCGTCCACGTGAAGTCCTCGGTGAAGCGCTCCGAGTACGGCCTGCAGGAGTTCACCGTGAAGGAGGGCGACGAGGTCCGGCTCACCCTCACCAACATCGAGGACGTCCGGGACGTCATCCACGGGGTCGCCATCCCCGAGCACGACGTGAACCTCGCCATCGCGCCCCAGGACACCCGCGAGGTCACCTTCACCGCCGACGAGCCCGGCGTCTACTGGGTCTACTGTACGTACTTCTGCAGCGCGCTCCACCTGGAGATGCGCTCGCGGATGATCGTCGAACCGCGCGACTGACCACACACGGACGAGCAGCACACTATCCCCCGTTTCCAGACGCCAACCCGGAAGTGAGAGACCATGCAACTGCCCACGCCCGACGATTTTCGTGAACTCAGGCGCACGCTGCCGGCGATAGCCGCGGTGCTCCTGGTCGCCGCGCTGGCGTTCCCGATGTGGACCATCAGCGTCCAGGCCGTGCAGTACCCCGACACCGTGTTGCACCTGCAGCTGTACGCGTACCCCCACATCAGCGGCGACTACGTCGAGATGGCCCGGCTCAACAAGTACATCGGGTTCTACTACCCGGACCCGGTGTACTGGAGCCCGAACTACCAGCCGAAGCCGGACGCGGTGAACGTCCCCGAGTGGTCGCTCGGGCCGCTGGCGTTCGTCGGCGTCGCGGCGGCCGGCGCGTTCGTCGCACTCGCCCCCGACGAGGAGCGCTTGCGCCGCGGCCTGCGCTGGCAGCTCGTCGGCACCGTCGCGGTGTTCGGCGTGATGCTCGCCGACATCAAGTACCGGCTCTACCAGACCGGGCACAGCCTCGACCCGGACGCGCCCGTCATGGGCGTCTCCGGGTTCACCCCGCCGCTGTGGGGGAAGTACGAGGTCGCGAACATCACGAGCTACTCCCGGCTCGGCCTCGGTGCCTACCTGGCGACGTGCTCGGTCGGCCTGCTGGTCGTGGCGTTCTACTACCGCGACACGCCGGTGACGTTCGGCGACCTGCCGGGCCGACTCCGGAACCTGCCCGGTGCCATCCGGGAGCGACTCTCCGGCAGCAGCGACGAGGACGAGCTGCTGGAGTCGGAGGACCGGGACGAGCCAGCCGACCGCGACGACCGGAACCAGCCACCCGGCCACGTCGGAGGTGACTGACCATGCGCGAGGTCCGGGAGTACGGTATCGTCGCGGTCGCGCTCGTGGTCGTGCTGGCGGCCGCCGGCATCGCGGTCGCCGGGCCGGCAGCCAGCGCCGCGAGCACTGTCGACACCAGCGCTGGAAGCGCGAGTAGCGACGACGGCCGACAGGTCGCCTTCGACCCGGCAGTCCCGCGCGAACTCTCGTTCGAGGCACCCACCGAGGACGGCGTCGCTCGCGTCGGCGGCCAGGAGTTTGACACGCTCCGGGCGGCACTCGATGCGGCCGACCCTGGCGACGTGGTCCGCGTCGAGGGCCGGTTCGACGAGACCGTCACGGTCACGACGCCGAACGTCACCATCCGCGGGGCCGGACCGGACCGCGCCCTGCTCCACGGTGACGGCGAGGGCGACGTGCTCACCATCGACGCGCCGAACGTCACGGTGTCGGGCGTCTGGGTCCGCAACTCGGGCTGGAAGACCAGCGAGAACGACGCGGCCATCTGGGTCGACGGCCGGAGCGTCACCGTCCGGGACAGCCGGGTGACGAACACGACCTTCGGCGTCTGGGTCAACGGAACCGAAGACGTGCGGGTCCTCGACAACACCATCGTCGGGCGCGAATCCATCGAGTCGCTCACCGACCGGGGGAACGGCATCCAGCTCTGGCGCGCGACCGGTGCGGTCGTCAAGGACAACCGAATCACCGACGTCCGTGACGGCGTCTACTACTCGTGGGCGTCGGCGGTCGTCGCCACCGGGAACACCATGTGGGACCTCCGGTACGGGGTCCACTACATGTACTCCGACCACTGCGTGCTGCGGAACAACACCGCGTTCGACAACGACGCTGGCTACGCGCTGATGATCTCGGAGTACCTGCGAATCGAGAACAACACCGCGGTGAACAACACCGGCCAGAGCGGCCACGGCATCATGGTCAAGTCCATCGACCACAGCGTGCTCCGGGGGAACGAGGTGGTCGGGAACGGGCAGGGCCTGTTCGTGTACAACTCGCTGAACAACACCATCACGCACAACCTGGTGATGGAGAACCGGGTCGGCGTCCACCTCTCGGCTGGAAGCGTCCGCGAGCGCGTCCACCACAACAGCTTCGTCGAGAACGACCGGCCGGTGAAGGCGGTCGTCGGCGAGCAGGTCGCCTGGAACAGCTCGCGCGAGGGCAACTACTGGTCGGCCGCGACCACCGCCGACACCGACCAGGACGGGGTGAGCGAGACGCGCTACCAGCCGGCCGGGCTGGTCGAACACCTCGTCGCACAGCACCCCGAAGCCGCAGTCTTCACCGACTCGCCCGCGTTCGCGGTGGTCCGCACGGCCGAGCGCTCGGTGCCCGTCATCGAGGCCCCGGGCGTCGTGGACCAGCACCCGCTCGTCCGGCCACCCCACGACAACTGGAGGCGATACTATGACGACGATGATTGACGTGACCAACGTCCGGCAGACGTACGGTTCGGTGACCGCACTCGACGGCGTCTCGCTGTCGGTCGACCGCGGCGAGACGTTCGGGCTCGTCGGCACCAACGGGGCCGGCAAGACCACCCTGTTCCGCCTGCTGGTCGGGCACGAGACGCCCGACGACGGCGAGGTACAGGTCGCCGGTTACGGGGCCGACGCGGGCGTCGAGCGCCGCCGGCACGTCGGGTTCCTGCCCGAGGACGCCGGCTTCGAGCCGCGCCTGACCGGGCGCGAGGTGCTGACCTACTACGCCCGCCTCCGGGACGTGCCGGCCGACGAGCGCGACCACCAGGTCCAGCGGGTGCTCGCGACGGTCGGGCTGGCCGACGCCGCCGACCGCGAGGTGGCGGGGTACTCCAACGGGATGACCCGCCGCCTCGGCCTCGGGACGACCCTGCTCACCCGGCCCGACGTGCTCCTGCTGGACGAGCCGACCGCCGGCCTCGACCCCGAGGGCGTCGCGGACTTCCACGACGTGGTCCGGTCCATCGCCGAGACGGACATGACCGTCGTCCTGACGAGTCACGACCTGCGCGAGGTCGAGGCACTGTGCGACCGCGCGACCATCCTCCGCGACGGCCACGAGGTCGCCACCGGGCCCGTCGCGGAGCTTCGCAACGCGGTCGCAGCCAAGACGACCGTGACCTGCCGGCTCGCGTCCGACGCCGACCCCGCGCCGGCGGTCGAGGCTGTCACGAATCTCGACGGCGTCGAGCCGACCCTCGAGAACGCCACCGACCGACTGGTCGTCACCTGCCCGCGGGGCGACGAGGGTGCAGTCCTCGACGCCATCCGCGACGCGGTCGACGTGGCCGCGTTCGAGGTCAGCGGTCCCGCGTTCGCCGACGTCTTCCGCCAGCACGTCGCGGACGACCGGCCCGCGAACGAGGTCTTCGCGGAGAACGGGGGTGAGGCGGCATGACGGCGGACCGCGAGCATCTGGACGACGAGGGCGACCATCGCCCCGACGACGAAAGCGACCCCCGCCCCGATGGCGGCACGACGACGGCCGCCTCGACCGCGGCGAAACTCGGCGGGCGCTCCCCGTCGCTCCCCGCGCTCGATGGCCTCGGCCACGTCCTGACGCTGGCCGACCGCGAGTATCGCACCCTGTCTCGGTCGCGCTGGCCGGTCGGGCTCGCAGCCCTGTTCGCGGTGGTCTCCCTCGCGGTCGCGGCCGCCAGCGGCTCCGGTGCGGGGACCGGGAGAGCCAGTGCGGTCGTCGTCTCGCTGGCCGAGTTCTCGGTGTACCTCGTCCCGCTCGCGGCGCTGGCGTTCGGCTACGCCGCGGTCGTCGGGCTGGCCGAGCGCGGCACGCTCGACATGCTGTTCGCGCTCCCGGTCCGCCGGTCGCGGGTGCTGCTCGGGACGTACCTCGGACGGGCGCTCGGGTTGGTCGCCGCGCTCGCCGTCGGGTTCGGCTTCGGCGGCGCGCTACTGTTCCGGTTCGTCGGCGTCTCTGGAACCGGCCCCTACGCGAGGTTCCTGCTCGCGGCGGTCGGTGCGGGGCTCGCGTTCCTGGCCATCGCGGTGCTGGTCTCGACGCTGGCCCGCGAGAAGACCCATGCGCTGGGCGGCGTCCTGCTGGCGTGGGTCTGGTTCGTCTTCGCGCACGACTTGCTCGCGCTCTCGGCGGTCGTGTTCGCGGACCCGCCCGAGCTGGTCGTCACCGCACTCGTGCTGGCGAACCCGGCGGACTGCTTCCGGGTGCTCGTCCTCTCGGGCGTCCAGACGACCGGGGGCGGCGTCGGGGCCGCACTGGCGAGTTCGTCGCTCTCGCCGGCACTGGCCGCGCTCGGGCTGCTGGCGTGGATCGTGCTGCCGCTGGCCGGTTCGGTGAAAGCCGCGGAGCGGGTCTACGGGCGGAGGTAATAAGGAATAACGATTTCTCAGCAGCAGTAGATGAACGGGTACATCAGCGCAACCCGGTCGCCTACTTCTAGTTCCGTATCGAGCCCGTCGAGGTGCTCGTTGAACCGGCCGTTCACACAGATTCTTGCGTAGCGCCGGCTCTGCTCGCCTTCCGGGTTCTTCCGCCAGGTTCCGGGGAGGTCCTCGGCGCGGGGGACCCAGCCCCGGTGGGTCGACTCCGTCTCGCTCTCTGCGATGAGCAGGTCGGCCACGTCGTACTCGGCCAGGAACGCGTCGAGGAACTCGCGGAGCGTGTCGCCCTCGAAGGTGTACTCCATGCGGGGCTGGCCGACGGCCTCGCGGACGTGGCCGGTGCACTTCACGTCGACCGTCGTGGTCGCGGTGCTCGGTGCCGATTCCTCCAGGCGATGACCAGTCGAGACCATACCAGAGAGTAGCGCGAGCAGGCAGATAAGGACTGTCGCGAACATTTACGCCTGCAGCGTGTCACATAGTTGTATGGACGACCGTACCCACGAGCCCGCCCACAGCATCTGTCCGTTCTGCGGGGTCGGCTGCGGCATCGAGTACGCCCCCGCCTCGGGGAAGGCGACCGGCTGGCGCGGCCCGGTCAACCGGAAGGGCGAGGTGTGTCCGAAGGGGGTCGCCGCCTACGACGCGGTCACGAGCGACGAGCGCCTGACGGAACCCCTCATTCGCGGGGACGACAGCAACCTCCACCCGGCGAGCTGGGACGAGGCGTTCGACCGTATCGAGCGGGAGTTCACCGAGGCCCGCGACCAGCACGGACCAGATTCGTGCTACTTCATCGCCTCCTCGAACTGCACGAACGAGGAGAACTACCTGCTCCAGAAGGTCGCCCGGGTGTTCGGTACCAACAACGTCGACAACTGCGCCCGGCTCTGTCACTCCTCGACGGTCGCCGCGATGAGTTCGCGCTTCGGCGCGGGCGCGATGACGAACACCCTGGACGATCTCATGGAAGCAGATTGCTTCCTCGTCGTGGGCGCGAACCCGGCGGTGAACCACCCGGTCATCTTCCGGTCGTACCTCCTGCCAGCCATCAAGCAGGGCACGACGATGATACACGTCGACCCGCGGGCGACCGAGACCACGCAGGCCGCCGAGCACCACCTGCCGGTGAAACCGGGGTACGACATCCCGCTGCTGAACGCGATGGCTGCCGTCATCGTCGAGGAGGGGCTGGTCGACGCCGCCTTCGTCACCGAGCGGACCACCGAGTTCGGCCCGCTCAAACAGTTCCTCGCCGAGGTCGACGTGGATTCGGCGGCCGAACAGGCAGGCGTCGACCCCGAGGACCTCAGAACTGCGGCGCGGGCCTACGGCGAGGCCGACGCGGCCGCCATCTTCACCGGGATGGGGATGAGCCAGCACCACTGCGGGACCGCCAACGTCCACGCCCTGCTCAACCTCGCGCTCCTGACCGGGAACGTCGGTAAGCGAGGGGCCGGCGTGAACCCGCTCCGGGGTCAGAACAACGTGCAGGGCGCGGGTGACGTGGGTGCGCTCCCGTCGGTCCTGCCCGGCTATCGCCCCGTCACCGACGCCGACGCCCGCGCCGCCATCGCGGAGGAGTGGGGTGTCGAACCGGCTGCGATTCCAGCGGCACCCGGACTGACCGAGGTCGAGGCGACCCACGAGATGGGCGAGTCGGTCCACGCCTGCTACGTCTTCGGGGAGAATCCAGCCGTGACAGAACCGAACCAGGCTCGCGTCCGCGAGAAGCTCCAAGAGTGCTTCCTCGTCGTCCACGACATCTTCCCGAGCGAGACGACCGAGTTCGCCGACGTGGTCCTCCCCGGGAGTTCGTGGGCCGAGAAGGACGGAACCGTCACGAACACCGACCGGCAGGTCATGCGGATGCGCCCGAACACGACCACGCCCGGCGAGGCCCGCACCGACCTCGCCATCATCCAGGAGCTCGGCCGCAGGCTCACCGACGACCCCTTCGAGTACGACAGTCCAGCGCAGGTCTTCACGGAACTCACCCGCGTCGCACCAATCTACGGCGGGATGCGGTACGACGACATCGGCGACGGGAGCCTGCGCTGGCCGTTCCCCGCAGGCGCGGATGCTGGGACCGACGTGCTCCACGTCGACCGGTTCGAGAACGGGTCCAGAACCGCCGACTTCCGGGTGGTCGAACACGTCGCCCCGGCGGACCCCGTCACGGAGGACGACCTCGTGCTCACCACGGGCCGCGTCATCGAACACTTCAACAGCGGCGCGGTCACCCGCCGGTCCGACACCCTCACGCGCCTCCGGGCCGCCGGCACGCTCCAGATACACCCCGAGGACGCCGAATCGAGGGGTATCGAGGACGGCGAACCCGTCCACGTCGAGAACGACCGGGGCTCGCTCACCGTGGCCGCCGAGGTGACGCCGGCCATCCGCCGTGGGACGGTATTCATGACGTTCCACGACGATGACCCACTCGTGAACGTGCTCACCGGCGACACCCTGGACCCCGAGGCGAAGATTCCCGAATACAAGCACAGCGCGGTCCGCGTGGAGGTCGAACCGTGCAACTGACGGAGGCGGTCCCGAGCGAGGGCACGGTCTGCGTGGTCGGCGCGGGCGGGAAGAAGTCGCTCCTCTACACCCTCGCACGCGACCTGCACGAGGCGGTCGTCACCGCCACGGTCCGAATCCCCATCTTCGACGGGCACGTCGGCCGCGTCGTGGCGACCGAGGACCCGGTGGCCGCGCTCGCCGACGCCGGCGACGAGGACTGGCCGCTCGGTCTCGTCCTCGAACAGGAACGCGAGGACCGCTACCGCGGCTACGACACGGCGACGGTCGCCGAACTCTCCGAGGCGGCCGACGTGCCGGTCCTCGTGAAGGCCGACGGTGCTCGCGGGAAGTTGTTCAAGGCACCCGGTGACCTGGAGCCGGCCATTCCCGAGAACGCGGACGCGGTCTGCCCCGTCGTGAGCGTCCAGATCGTCGGGCAGGCGCTCTCGGACCTCGTCGTCCACCGGCCCGAGTCCGTCGTCGACATCACCAACATGCGTATCGGGGGCGTCATCAAGACCCGGCACGTCGCAGAGGTGCTGACAGACCCCGAGGGCGGCCTGAAGAACGTGCCCGAGGACGCCACCGTGGTTCCCGTGTTGAACATGGTCGACGACGACGACCTCGAAGCGACCGCCCGGCAGATCGCCGCGGAGATCCACGACCGGAGCGACCGAATCGACCGCGTGGTCCTGACGTGTCTCGCGGACGAGGACAACCCTGTCATCGACGTCATCTAGCGAAGTTCGGACGCTTCGTTCACGTCGGTGAAGGTGGCCATGTCGGGCACCGCGTCCTCCGCTATCTCTTCGATGTCCAGCCCGTCGAGCGCCGCGAGAATCCGTGCGTCGTCCCCACCGAGAACCCGCTCGCAGGCGGCCTGCATCGCATCGGTGCGGTACACCGCCTGCGTCGTCTGGAACCAGCCGTCGTCGGTCCGGACCAGCGCGCCATCAGCTCCGGCTGCCCGCTCGAACAGCAGGTCGAGAAATCCAGAATCGACCAGTGGCATGTCGCAGGCGACGACCGCGGTGTAGGGCGCGCGAATCGCTCGCAGGCCCGCCCAGATACCAGCCATCGGCCCCCGGTCCGGCACCGGGTCGACCGCGAGCGCGACCCGCGGGTAGCCCGAGAGTGCGGCCCGGAGCGCCGGCACCTGTTCGGCCCGGCAGTTCACGACCACCCCGTCGGTCACCTCGCCCACCCGACGAACCACCCGGCGGACCATCGGCTCCCCGTCGTAGTCGGCGACGGCCTTGTCACCCTCGCCGAAGCGCGTCGAGAAGCCGCCGGCGAGGACGAGGCCGGCCCGTGTCCCGGTCATGCCCCCGACTGCGAGAGCCAGCCCCAAATAGCCGCCGGGGGAACCGACTTGCCCCCTCCCGGCGTAGAGTCACCTATGGAACACGTCGAGTACGTCTACACGTTCGGCATGGAGCCCGACGAGGTCGAGCGCCGCCTCACCGAGCAGGGCCACGGGACCCTCGCCCTTGCCGACGAGGGCGACGCCTACGCGATTCCCATCTCCTATCACTACGACGCCGAGGACGAGCGCATCCTCGTCCGGCTCGCCGAGCACGAGGGCAGCGACAAGATGCACTACGCCGAGACGACCACCACCGCGACGCTGGTGCTCTACGGCTCGCCCGAGAGCGACGAGTCCTGGAGCATCGTCGTCAGAGGGGGCCTGACGCCGGCAGACGACCTGACCGATGCCGAGATCAACGAACTGTACCAGCCGATTCGCGTCTTCGGCGAGGACGTCGCCGAACTCGAACCGACCTTCTGGGCGCTGCACCCCGACGAGATAACGGGCCGTCGGACCGGCGACGTCGGTGAGGAGTGACCAGTAGACCTCAGTACGTGAACGTCCCTCACAGGGCTCGCAGACCGACCAGAACAGTTATCCGAACGATTGAGAAAGCGTTCAGATATGACCGAGACCGAGCGGCTGGAACGACTCATCGCCGACCAGGTGGGCGAGTGTTGTGCCGAGGACGTGGACGCCCGCGTCGCCGAACTGGACGAGCTTCGAACCGCAGCGGTCCTCGACCGGACCGACGAGCACGTCGCCGTGTTCGGGGCGCTCTCGAACGAGACGCGCTACCGCATCGTGCGCCTGCTGGCCGCGGCCGACGGCGAGCTCTGTGTCTGCGAGTTCGACCCGCTGCTCGACGTGAGCGAGAGCGCCATCAGCCACGCCCTCTCGGACCTCACCAGCGCCGGGCTGGTCGACCGCCGCAAGGACGGGAAGTGGCGCTACTACCGCAGTACCGAGCGAGCCGAGGCATTGCTCGACGTGCTCGACGACACGGAGGGTGAGCGATGACGACGCTCGGGTTCGTCTGCGTGCAGAACGCCGGGCGCAGCCAGATGGCGACCGCCTTCGCCGAGCGCGAACGCGACGAGCGCGGCCTCGACTGGGACATCGTCACCGGCGGGACCCTCCCGGCCGACCACGTCCACGAGGAGGTCGTCGACTCGATGCGCGAACTCGGCATCGACCTCTCGGACCGGACGCCGCGCGAGGTCTCCGACGAGGAACTCGAATCATGCGACGTGGTGGCGACGATGGGCTGTTCGACCCTGTCGCTGGACACCGACGTCGACGTCCGCGACTGGGACCTCACCGACCCCGACGGGAAGTCACCCGAGGAGGTCGCCGAGATTCGCGACGAGATAGAGGGACGCGTGACAGCCCTGTTCGACGAGGTCCAGCATGGCGGTCAGTGACCTCTGGGCGCTCGAACTCCTGCTGGCGGCGTTCGCCGGCGGCGTCTTCGGCGCGTCGGTCGGCGCGCTCCCCGCGTTCACCGTCACCGGCGTCCTCGTGGTGGTCGGCGAGCTGTACGACCTCGGCCGCGAGACCCTCGCGACCGGCGCACCGGAGCTGGCGCTGACCGGGAGCGTCGCCTTCGGGCCGGTGTTCGGCCCGCACGTCAGCTTCGGCGGCGGTGCGGCTGCGGTCGCCTACGCCGCCAAGAAGGGCTACATCGACACGGGGTTCGACTACCACGAGGCGAAGAACGTCACCCGCGGGCTCGGGACGAAGGTCGACGTGCTGCTCGTCGGCGGCGTTTTCGGCGTGGCGGGCCACCTGCTGAAGACGATCTCCGCGCTCGCCATGCCGTGGGACCCGGTCGCCTTCGGCGTGGTCGCCTCGGCGCTGTTGCACCGGGCCGTCTTCGGCTACTCACTGTTCGGCACCAGGAGCGGGTTCCTCGACATGTCGCCCTTCGAGCGCGGCGAGACACGCTTCATCGCGGACGGCGGAGAGGAACGCCACGCCGTCGAGCCGTGGCTCCCCTACCAGTACAAGTGGGCCGGCGTCTCCCTCCTCGGGCTGGCCTTCGGTGCGCTCGGCGCGTACCTCACGTACATGACCGCGAGCGTCTTCCTCGGCTTCGGCGTGAGCGTCCTGCTGCTCGTCTACGTGAACAGTGACGTGGCGCAGATACCGGTCACCCACCACATGACGCTCCCCGCCGGGTTCGCGGTCGTGGCGGCCGCTGGCGGCGGGGTCGCCACGCCGACGGCACTCGCGGCGGCGCTCCCGCTCTGGCAGGCCGTCGTGCTCGGTGCCGGTACCGGGCTGTTCGGCGCGCTCGCCGGCGAGGTCAGCCAGCGCGTGCTGTACGCTCACGCCGACACCCACCTCGACCCGCCCGCGGCGAGCATCGTCGTGACGACCCTCGTGGTCAGCCTCCTCGCCATGACGCCGATCCTCGGCGACCCGAACGTCCTCCCGGACCCGTCGTGGCTGAACTGAGACCGCTACCCCTTTTGACGACCGGGCGGTAACACCGGGCAATGAGCGACCGTGGGAAGATCGACCGCGACTTTTTCGACCAGTACATCTACCCGAACCTGGGTGCCGAACGAGACGACGTGGCGGTCGGCCCGCGCCACGGTGTCGACTTCGGCGTGCTGGACGCCGGTGGGACCGCGGTCGTGACCGCCACGGACCCCATCTCCATCCTCCCCGACCTCGGGTGGGAGCGCGCCGCCAGATTCGCGCTCGGCGTCGTCCTCGCGGACGTGGCCGTCTCGGGGATTCCACCGAGTCACCTCGCCATCGAGTTCTCGCTGCCGCCGGAGATGACCGATGAGGCGTTCGCGGCGGTGTGGACGACGATGGACGAGGAACTCGACGCACTCGGGACCTCGGTGCTGACCGGCCACACCGCCCGCTATCACGGCTGCTCGTTCCCGTGGGTCGGCGGGGCGACGGTCATGGGCGTGGGCGACCACGACGAGGTGATCCGGCCGGACGGTGCTCGACCGGGTGACCATCTGCTGATAACCCACGGTCCTGCGGTCGAGGCCGCGGCGCTGTTCGCGAATCTGTACCCCGACCAGCTCCAGGACGCCGGCGCAGATGTCGACCTCGACACCCTCGCCGACCGCCTCCCCGAAACCGGCCACGTCAGAGATGCGCTGCTCGCGGCTGCGTCAGGGCCAGTGACGGCGATGCACGACGCGACCGAGTGCGGCCTCCACGGCGCGCTGGTCGAACTCGCCGAGACCGCCGGCGTCGCCATCGAGTTCGACCCCGAGGCGGTGCCGGTTGCCGACGACGTGCGAGCGGTCTGTGATGCTCTCGACATGGACCCCCGGGCGTCGACCACCTCCGGCACGCTCCTCATCGCGGTCCGTCCCGAGGGCGTCGACGACGTGCTCGCGGCGCTCCGGGAGCGCGGAACACCCGTCGCCGACGCTGGTCGGATTCGTGCCGGAACGGGTGTCTCCGTCGACGGTGAGCACCTCAGCCACCCAGAAGAGGACCCAGCGTGGCGGGCGTACGCCGAGTTGGCAGCGGCTGCAGACGGTAGTGACGACTAGCTCGCCACGTCGACCAAACGACGACCGTCGAGCCGCGGAATCACGTCCCGACTCGACAGCGACATCGCGTACTCGCGGACGTCACTGCTTCGAACCTCGTTCTTGTCCGGGTAGTTCGGCCCCTTCGCGTACTCCAGCTGGTCCCGGAAGAGCTCGGCTTCGACCGGCTCGAGCGGGACGCCGGCGAGGTGTCGCCCCACGAGCAATGCCCCGATGGTGTCCTCGGTCGCCGGCTGGCCGTCCTTGCCGGCGGCGAGCAGGTGTACCGGACCGTCGACCGATCGGAGGTGCTGCCCCAGCGCGGCCGCGTTCGTCGTCGACCCGACGTAGACGCTCGCGCCGTCGGTCCCGAGCAGCCGGTCGATGGCGCGGCCGCCGTTCGAAGAGGTCATCGCCACGGGTCGGCCAGCCACGTCGAGGGACTGGACGTAGCTCGGCGAATTGAAGAAGTCGTAGCCGTCGGCCGGCTCGTAGGTCGGTGTGGTCCCACCACCGATACACGCGTCCGGGTTCGCCTCGCGGAAGGCGAACTCGTCGCCGCGCTCTTCGGTGATGTGGACGTACTCGGCCCCATTGGCCAGGAGTTCCACCACCGTGGTCGAGAAGTGCATCACGTCGATGACGACGTAGTGCCCCGGCTCCGGGTCCGGCGGGAGGTCTTCGATGCGTTCGAGAAGTCGGTCCGTCAGGTAGTCACCCCACTCGGTGCTGCCACCAATCACGAGCGTTCTCTGGCTTTCGGGCCTAATGAAGGTGTCCCCAGACGCAGTCGGACTGACAGGCTCTGGAATCGTGGCGAACAGGCGGCGAGATGGCAGCAGGGGATTCCCCGGCGGGTCGCCGCACAACCGCGAGACGCCGAGGGGCAGTTCTCAGGTGATACCGGGACTGGCCCCGGCTTCCGGTTTGAACCCTCGGTCACTGGTCGGCAGCGACGGCCCGCAACTGTGTCAGCACCCACGCCAGCACGAGGAAGGTACTCCCGAGCGCAGCGACCCAGACCGCCCACTCGACGAGGACGGCCTGGTTCGCGGTCATCGCGGCCTGGGGGACGCGCTGGGAGAGCGCCCAGACGTGCCGGACGACCTGGACGAACGCCACGAGGCCGAGCGCGCTGCCGGCGAGCAGCAGTTTGGTCTTCGTGTCCACGAGCGTCACTCGGTCCGGGATGGCTTCAACGCGTGGGCCGGCCGGCAGGTCACGTCGAGCCGCCACCGGCGAACCGTAAACCATCACCCGCCGACGCGAGACGGTCCTATCGATGGCCCCGTCGCTCCCTGCATCGAGCGTGGTCCGGTACTACCTGTACAAGGCCACCAAGGCGGTCGAGTTCTACCGCCCGGTGATGTACCTCTACTTCCTCTCGCAGGGGCTGACCTTCACGCAGATCGCCGCACTCGAGGCGGTCTACAACCTCACGACCGTGGTCGGCGAGGTTCCCACTGGCTACGTCGGTGACCGGGTCGGCCGCCGGAACAGCCTCCTCCTCGGGACCAGCGTCATCGCGGCGACGCTCGTCGGCCTCGGCTTCGCCGAGACGTTCCCCGCGTTCCTCGGCCTGTACGCCCTGTGGTCGCTGGGGTACACGTTCCGGTCGGGGAGCGAGGACGCGTGGCTGTACGACACCCTGACGGTCGAACTCTCCGAGGACGCCTTCGCCCGGGTTCGCGGTCGGGGCGAGTCGATGGCACTGCTGGTCGGCGTGGTCGGTGCCGTGGTCGGGGGCTACCTCGGCAGCGTCGACCTGCGGTACCCCTTCTGGGTCGCGGCCGGCCTCACGGCGGTCGGTATCCCGGTACTCCTCTCGATGCCCGAACCCGAGTCGGTCGAGGGTGCTGGCGGTGACGTGCTGTCCGTTCGGCGCGCGCTGGGCATCATCCGCGGGGCACTCACGCGCCGACGGCTCCGGGCGTTCGTCCTGTACTACTACGTCCTGTTCGCGGCCGTGCTCTACCTCGTGTTCATCTTCGTCCAGCCCATCTTCGAGACGGTCACGCTCGACCTCGGCCTCGCGCAGGCGCAGGTCGAACAGGCGCTTGGCTGGTACTACGCCGGCATCAGCCTCGTCGGCGCGGCCCTGAGCTACAACGCCGGGGCCATCGAGGAGCACGTCGGTCTCCGGACGTGGTTCCTCGTCCTCCCGCTGGGGGTGGGTGCCGCGCTGGGAGCGATGTGGGCCGTCCCGGTTCTCGCGCTCCCCGTGCTCCTGCTGGTTCGCGGTGTCGCGGACACGACGGCGACGCTCGCCAGCCAGTACGTCAACGACCGCATCGAATCGACCGGGCGCGCGACGGTCCTCAGCGCGATGGCGATGGTGAGCGCGGTGACCGTCGTCCCCTTCCAGCTCGGCAGCGGCGTGCTCTCGGACGCCGTCTCCCCGCTGTTCGCACTGGCGGTCGCCGGCGGGGTACTGGCGGTCGGGTCGGTCGTCGTGTGGCTGTGGGAAGCGCCAATCGCGTCGGCCTGACCCAGAGATATTCTATATGCTGTCACATCCAATCACCCACCAGTAACCCCCTAACCGTCGAGAAACGTGCTTTCGACAATAACCCCTAGAGAAACCATATATTCTCACTCGCCGTATCGTACAACTGGGGATTTTCCATGGCAACCAACGACTCCCAACTCATCGACCGGTACAGCGAGATCATCCGCGACGTCGTCGACGGCATCAACGACCAGGACCTCACAGGCTTCGAGGACTACTTCGCGGACGACCTGGAGACCGAGATTCCGTACGGCTGGAGCGGCGACTACGCATCGGGCTACGACGAGTTCGAAGCGATGCTCGAGGACTACTTCATGGCGTTCCCGGACTTCACCATCGAAGCCGAGTCCTTCACCGCCAGTGGCGACTGGACGTTCACCTGGCTCTCGTTCGCGGGCACCCACGAGGGGAGCTTCTGGGGGTTCGAACCCACCGAGAAGTCCTTCGCGACCAGCGGCTTCTGGATCAACCGCTTCGAGGACGAGACCATCGTCGAGAGCTTCGGCTGGTTCGACCTGTTCGACCTGCTGACCCAGCTCGGGTACGAGTTCTCCTTCGACGACTGAGCCGGAACACCAACGACTTTTATCACTCGGTTGTATCACTCGTGTATGAACCAGCGAGAGCCAGCCCCGACCGAGCGCCCGGTCGGGCTCACCATCGCCGGCAGCGACTCGGGCGGGGGTGCCGGCATCCAGGCAGACATCCAGACCATGGCGGCCCACGACGTGTTCGCCACCAGCGCGGTCACGAGCGTGACGGCCCAGCACACCCGTGGCGTGACCGCCAGCACCGTCCTCGACCCGGAGGACGTGACCGCACAGCTCGACGCCGTGTTCGACGACTTCGCCGTCGGGGCGGCGAAGACCGGGATGCTCGGCACCGAACCGGTCGTCCGGGCCGTCGCGGACCGGCTCGCGGAGGCGGACCTGCCGGTCGTGGTCGACCCCGTCATGGTCGCGACCTCGGGCGACCGACTGCTCAGCGACGGCGCTGAAGCGGCGTACGAAGCGCTCATCTCGGAGGCAGCACTCGTGACGCCGAACACTGACGAGGCAGCCGTCCTGACGGGTATCGAACCGACCGACGAGGCGAGCGCCCAGCAAGCAGGCGAAGCACTGGTCGAGCTGGGCGCGGACGCCGCGCTCGTCACCGGCGGCCATCTCCCGGGCGACGATATCGTGGACGTGCTCGTGACGCGCGAGGGCGTCGAGACCATCCGCCACAGCCGCATCTCCGGCGCGGCGACCCACGGTTCCGGCTGCACCCTCTCTGCGGCGGTCACGGCGAATCTGGCCCGTGGCTTCGAGATGGAAACCGCCGTCCGCGAGGCCATCGCGTTCGTCGAACGCGCCCTCCGCTACTACCAGAACGTCGGCGAGGGACCGGGCGCAGTCCATCACATGGTCGGAGTCCGCAACGATGCGGCGGCCAGCGCAACCCTCCAGGCGGTCGAGTCGGTGGTCGACGAACTGGTCGCGGCCGACGTCTCCGCGCTCGTCCCGGAGGTCGGGATGAACGTCGTCGGCGCGCTCCCCTTCGCAGAGACCACCGACGAGGTCGCCGCCGTCGACGGCCGAATCACCCGGCTCCACGGAGGTGTGCGACCGAACGGCGGCGTCCGGTTCGGTGCCTCCAGCCACGTCGCGCGCTTCCTGCTCGCCGCCCGTGAGGAGGCGACCGACCTGCGATTCGCGGCCAATTGCCGGCTTGACGACGACGTGGAGGCTGCGCTCGAGGGGCTGGACTGGCGGGTCGCGGCGTACGACCGCGACGCGCAGCCGGAGCCAGACGAAGAAGGGAACACGATGCAGTGGGGGGCCAGACAGGTGTTCGGTGCCGCCGCCGAAGACGACCGCCCGGTGGCGGTCCTCGACCACGGCGCACTCGGGAAGGAGCCGATGTGCAAGGTCGTCGCGCCGACGCCGGAGACACTCGTCGACCGGGTGCTCGGACTGCACGACGCGCTGGACGACACGCTGGGCGAGTAGTAGCTCAGGCCCGGTCGACAGATTCGACGGCGTCGACCAGGTCGTCCAGGTCGTCGACCGCGTCGGTGAGCGTTCCGGCAAGGTCGTCACGGCGCTCACAGGCGGCGACGTACGTCTCCTCGCGGTCCAGTTCGAGCTGGGAGAGTTTCGATTCCAGCAGGTCGAGCGTCGCGACCAGCGAGAGCAGGGCTCGCACGTCGTCGTCGTACTCGGCGAGACGAAGCTGCAGGTCGATGGCAGCGTGCAGCGTCTCGCTATCGACGGGTTTGCAGAGGTAGTCGTCGAAGTCGAGGTCCACGATGTCGACGACCGGGTCCACCGCGGTCACCAGGATGACACGACACGGGGCGTCGCGTTCCCGGAGTTCGGCGAGGACCTCGTCGCCGGACATGTCGGGCATTCGGCGGTCGAGAACGATGACGTCGAAGTCCTCCGCGACCTCCAGGGCATCGGCGCCGTTGTACGCCACGTCCGTCTCGTACCACTCTGCCAGTCGCAACGCGTACGCGTCTGCCACCGCCTCCTCGTCGTCGACCACGAGGACGCGTGCTCCATCGGCTCCCATACTACCTGCCCGTACGACCTGATAGCGGATAGTTCTCCCGGGGACCACCGCCCGAGAGCGGCTCAGAGCTTCGCCGTCGCGAGCAGGAACGTCACGAGGACCATCGAGAGCGCGACCGCAGCGCTCTGCAGGAGGGCGATACCCAGGTCGACCCGGAACACGACACCCATGCCGAGAGTGACGAGGAACCCGAAGACGGCGTAGACGAGCGCCCGGACGAGTCGGTTCGGGTCAGCAGCCATACAGACACCCGCGCCCCACGGTGTGAAAGTTCCTTCGGCAACCGCGGCCCGGCGGGCCGAACCCGCAGGGTTTTACCGCGCCTACCGACCAGTACAACCCATGACAGAGGCGACGGGTATCGTCGGCGAGTTCCTCTCCCTCAAGGAGGAGACCGACGCCGACGTGCTGGCGATGCAGTGCGGTGACTTCTACGAGTTCTTCGCCGACGACGCCGAGCTCGTCGCGGCCGAACTCGACCTGAAGGTGAGCCAGAAGTCGAGCCACGGCTCCTCGTACCCGATGGCCGGCGTCCCGCTGAAGGACCTCACACCGTACCTCAAGGCGCTCGTCGAGCGCGGCTACCGGGTCGCCGTCGCCGACCAGCACGAGGAGAACGGCGACATCTACCGCGAGATAGAGCGCGTCGTGACGCCCGGCACGCTGCTGGAGACGACCCGAGACGACGCCCAGTACCTCGCCGCGGTCGTCCGCGACGGCGACGAGTACGGCCTCGCGTTCGCCGACGTGACGACGGGGCGATTCCTCGTGACGAACGCGGACACGGTCGAAGCGGCGCTCACAGAGCTGTACAGGTTCTCGCCCGCGGAGGTCCTGCCCGGGCCGGGCCTCCGGGACGACGAGGCGTTCTGTGACCGCGTGCGCGACCGGACCGACGCCCGAATCTCCCTGCACGACGCCGACGCGTTCGCGCCGGGGAAGGCGACCCACACCGCCCGCGAGCACTTCGGCACGGAGACGTTCGAGAGCCTCGGCGTGACCGACCTCGCCGTCAGAGCCGGCGGTGCCGTCCTCGACTACGTCGCCGAGACCGGCACCGGCGTCCTGGCCTCGATGACGCGCGTCCAGCCCTACCACGGCGGCGACCACGCCGAACTCGACGCGACGACCCAGCGCAACCTCGAACTCACCGAGACGATGCACGGCGACCGAAGTGGGAGCCTGTTCGACACCATCGACCACACGGTGACGAGCCCCGGCGGTCGGCTCCTCAAGGAGTGGATCCAGCGCCCCCGACAGGACCTCTCGGTCCTCGACGAGCGACAGGCAGCCGTCGCCGCCCTCGCGTCGGGCGCACTCGGCCGCGAGGAGTTACGCGACGTGCTCGACGACGCCTACGACCTCGAACGGCTCGCGTCGAAGACCGTGAGTGGCAGCGCCGACGCGGGGGACCTGCTCCGAATCGAGGAGACGCTCGGCGTCTTGCCCGCCCTCGTCGAGGCCATCCAGGCGTCGCCAGCCCTCGACGCCTCGCCACTGGCCGACATCGTCGACCGTCCGGACCGCGAGGCCGCGGCCGGACTCCGGGAAGAACTCGGCGAGGCACTCGCCGAAGACCCGCCGAAGACGGTCACCCAGGGTGGGCTGTTCAAACAGGGCTACGACGACGAGCTGGACCAGCTCATCGAGCGCCACGAGGCCGTCCAGGAGTACTTCGACACGCTCGCCGACCGCGTCAAGCGCCAGTACGGCCTGAGCCACGTCACGGTCGACCGGAACAAGACCGACGGCTACTACGTGCAGGTCGGCAAGTCGGTCGCCGACCAGGTGCCCGAGCACTTCGAGCACGTGAAGACGCTGAAGAACTCGAAGCGGTTCTCGACCGACGAGCTGGCGGAGAAAGAGCGCGAGCTCCTGCGGCTGGAGGAACAGCGCGGCGACCTCGAGTACGAGCTGTTCGAGGAACTGCGCGAGCGCGTCGCTCGAGAGGCAGAACTCCTGCAGGACGTCGGGAGAACGGTCGCCAGAATCGACGCGCTCCAGAGCCTCGCGACCCACGCCGTCACCAACGACTGGACCCAGCCAGAGCTGGTCGAGGACCGGACGCTCGACATCTCGCAGGGGCGACACCCGGTGGTCGAACAGACCGTCCAGTTCGTCCCGAACGACTGCCGGATGGACGACGACAGCACGTTCACCATCGTGACGGGCCCGAACATGAGCGGGAAGTCGACGTTCATGCGCCAGAACGCGCTCATCGTCCTGCTCGCGCAGGTCGGGAGCTTCGTCCCGGCGAAGGAGGCGACCGTGGGACTGGTGGACGGCATCTTCACGCGGGTCGGCGCGCTCGACGAGCTCGCACAGGGGCGTTCGACGTTCATGGTCGAGATGCAGGAACTTTCGAACATCCTCCACTCCGCGACCGCGGACTCGCTGGTCATCCTCGACGAAGTTGGAAGAGGGACCGCGACCTACGATGGCATCTCCATCGCCTGGGCCGCCACCGAGTACCTGCACAACGAGGTCCGGGCCAAGACGCTATTCGCGACCCACTACCACGAGTTGACCGCGCTGGCGGACCACCTTGACAGGGTCGTCAACGTCCACATCGCGGCCGACGAGCGAGACGGCGACGTGACGTTCCTCCGGACGGTCCGTGAGGGGCCGACCGACCGCTCGTACGGGATCCACGTCGCGGACCTGGCGGGGGTTCCGGGGCCGGTCGTCGACCGGGCACGCGACGTGCTGGACCGGCTGCGACAGGAGAAGGCCATCGAGGCGAAAGGCGGGTCCTCCGGCGCTTCCGGCAGCCAGCAGGTCGTCTTCGACCTCGGGAGCGGCAGCATGACCACTGCCGACGGTGGGACCGCGCAGGACTCGGCCGAGGACGAACCCGAGCTCGACCCGGAGACGGAGGCGGTGCTGTCCGAGTTGGCCGACCTCGACATCGCCCAGACCTCCCCAATCGAGTTGATGGGGCGTGTCGAGCAGTGGCAGCAGCAGCTGAACCGGGAGTAGGCTCAGTCGAAACGAAACCGAGAGAAGCCGCCTACCCCACGAAGGGGTTCTGTTCTTCGACCAGATTCGTCTTGTAGACCCCGCGGGTCGTCCCGAGTCGCCGGTCGTCCTCGTCGAGCAGTTCCACCTCGACGACGCCGGTGTCGCTGCCGTACCGGACGACCTCGGCCTGCCCGTAGATGTCGCCGGTCGCGGGCCGCATGTAGTCGATGCGCACGTCGAGCGTCGGGCCGGGGTTGCCCTCGACCGACGCCAACGCAGCCGCCGACAGCGAGTCCGCCAGCCCGAACGCGACGCCGCCGTGAGCGAGGCGTGTCGTGTCCGAGAGCGAGTGGTGGTCTTCGAGTTCGATCTTGCCCTCGACGTAGCCCTCCTCGACGTGGGTTATCTCGACGCCGAGGTGCTCGCCGAACGGGTACCGCTCGTTGAATCGTTCGAGAACGTCCATACGTGCCTTCTGTCTCGTGGAAAGTATATCATCGTTTCGAGGGGTCTGGGTGGACGGCCACCCGCTGCCGCCACCGGACCGCGGTCAGTCGTCGGCCCGGGCCCTGTTCCGGGACTCGTGCAGTCCCTCGCAGACGGTCCCCTGCCCCCGGACGTTCACCGCCGCGGCGCGCATCCGGTGCTGGACGAGGTCGAACTCGTCGACCGCGATGGGGTCGCCGTCGGGGTCCCGGAAGCAGCGGTCGTCCGGGTCGGTCACGAGACCGATGGTCCCGGCCTTCTCCAGATAGTCCTCGACCGGTTCGCGTGGAGCCGTCACGGTGAGGGCACCGTCCTGAACCGTGACGGCGACGTGCTCGTCGGCCACCGAGAAGTCAAGGTCACCGAGAGTCAGGTCGACTATCTGTGCCGGCTGGAGCCCCGCGTCGCGGAAGGCCTCGACGGCGCGATGCTGGCGGGCGAGACGCGCCTTCTCGTCGAGCTTCCGCCGAACCGCCGCGACGCCGGATTCGGCGTCCGGGAACGTCTCTTCGAACGACCGCCGCTCGTTGACGCCCGTGGTTATCTCCTCGTCGTGCATGTGGTCCAGCAGCGACACCGTGACGCCAGCGACCGAGTCGAGGTCGCCGACCTCGTCGCGGATGCCGGTCGCCATCATCCAGGCGAACGCCGGCGAGCACCACGCCGTCGGCAGGACGAACGCGACGGTGACGTGGCCGTCCTCGATGGTCACGCGCTCGACGTACTCCAGGTCGACGATGGAGCGGTCGAGTTCGGGGTCGTCGACGCGGTCCAGTCGGGCCTCGACGGCGGCCGGGTCGACCGACCCGTCCGTCGAGTCAGGCTGTGCGACCATGGGTCAGTCCGCCGCCGCGTCGTACTGGTCGGCGAGGTCGAACCGCTGGCTGAGTTCGTCGGTCTTGAACGCCTCCTTCTTCGCCTCGATGTCGATGTCGTACAGCTCCGCGACGTTCTCGCCCATGACCTTCTTCATCACGTCCGTGGTCAGCTCGACGCCGTACTCGTCGCGCTGGTCGGGCGTGAGTTCCGCGTCCAACAGCGTCGGGATGAGCCAGTCGGGCTCCCAGAGCGCGTAGTCGCTCCCGTAGATGATGCGATCCTCGCCCAGCCAGAACAGGAGTTCACCCATTATCTCGCCGAACTTCCGCGGTCGCGTGCCGGCCATCGGGGCGGCCACCGCGAGGCCACCGTAGACGTTCGGTTCCTGGGCGGCGATCCAGCAGAAGTCGTCGAGGCGTGGCAGCCCCACGTGCTCGACGATGAAGTTCAGGTTGGGGAACGACGAGGCCGCGTCGTCGATGTCGGCGACGTCGAAGGCGTCCCGGTTCAGCGGTCGGATGGTCGGTCCCTTGTGCGCGTGGATGTTCTCGATGCCGAGTTCCGCGCACCGCTCAAGGAACTCGAAGGCGTCGTCGCTATCGAGCCGCCACCCCTTCGAATCGCCGCGCCACTCGGCCGTGTACACCTTCACGCCCTGCAGGTCGTAGTCGTCGTGGAGTCGTTCGAGGTGGGCCATCCCCTCCTCGCCGTCGCGCGGGTCGAAGCTCCCGTTCAGCACGAAGCGCTCGGGGTAGCGCTCGGCGAGTTCCGCGTTCTGGTCGGTCGTGTTGAATCCCTCGTCGTAGAAGTCCGTGAGGTACGTCGGCTGGAAGATACCCATGTCCGTCGCGCCGTCGCGGAACAGGTCCTCGACCATTCGCTCCTGCCCGTACTTCCGGTAGGTCTCCATGTCCCACTGCTCTTCCTCCGGGGTGAACGCGGTGTGGTAGTCGTAGAAGCACTGGATGAACTGTTCGCCCCCCTCGTGGACGATATTCTCCTCGCTCGCGTCCCAGAGGTGGATGTGCCCGTCGATGACGAATATCTCCTCTCCGTTGTGTGTGTACATCGAACGAAATGTGGTAACACACACCAATATCCGTTGTACCAATCGTCATAGGTAGACAGTTTAGACCCGATACCGGCGTTGTGCGCAATGTTAGCATGTTAGCAGCGAGACTACACGAGTACACCGACGACATGACAGAAGCCCTCACTGTCGAGGACATCGAGCGACCGAGCGTGGAAGCGTCCGACGAGGTCATCGTCGAGGTCGAAGGGGCGGGGTGGTGCCAGACGGACAACCACATCATCGAGGGGATGTGGGCCGACTACGTCGAGCAGGAACTCCCGATGACGCTGGGGCACGAGAACGCCGGGACGGTCGTCGAGACCGGGCCGGGGGTCTCCGTCGTCGAGGAGGGCGACTCGGTCATCTGCCACCCGGTGATGACCTGTGGGACCTGTCGCCAGTGTCGACTCGGCGAGGACATGTACTGCGAGAACGTCGCGTTCCCGGGACTGACGACCGACGGCGGGTTCGCCGAGTACCTCCGCACGAACGAGCGAGCGGTCATCCCGCTCCCGAAGGGCGTCGACACGACGGACATCGCGCCGCACGCGGACGCGGGAATCACGGCCTACCACGCGGTCAAGAAGGCGGCCCGGGAGCTGAACCCGGGCGACCACGCCGTCGTCATCGGGGTCGGCGGGCTCGGCCACATCGGCCTCCAGTGTCTCGACGCGATGAGCGCGGCGACCATCACCGCCGTCGACCTCAAGGAGAGGGCACTCGACCTCGCAGCAGACCTGGGTGCCCACCACGGCGTCAACCCGACGGACGAGGACGTGGCCGGGGCAATCGCGGACCTCACCGACGACGCCGGGGCCGAGCAGGTACTCGACTTCGTCGGGGCCGACGTGACGACCGGCTACGCGCCGGACATCGTCGCACCCGGCGGCGACCACCACGTCGTCGGCTACGGCGGCCACATCCACGAGCCCGCGCAGTCCCTGGTCGACGGCGAGTTCAGCTACAAGGGGACCCTCGTCGGGCGCTACACGGAACTCCAGGAACTGGTCGCGCTGGTCGACCGCGGCGACGTCGAACTCCGGACCTCCCGGTACTCGCTCGACGACATCAACACCGTGGCCGAACGCCTCGAACACGGCGAGATAGAGGGTCGGGCCGTCATCACCCCGTAGGGGCGCTACCGACCGAGGGCGGCCTCGTCCTCCTCGAACAGCGTGGCGAACATGTTGGCCTGTGCGGCCCGGATGTGCTGGCTGAACGTCGGCTGTGAGATACCGAGTTCGTCCGCGCACTCCTCCGCCGACGCTCCGCGCGGCCAGTCGAAGTACCCGCGGTCGTACGCGACCCGGAGCACCTCCTGTTGTTTCTCTGTGAGTCGCTGGGCGAACAGCGCCCGGGTACCGTTTTCGCTCTGGACCGGGAGCCGATGCCGCCTGTCGTGTCGCGAGCGGAGCGTCACGTCCGAGTGCCGCTGTTCGAAGGTCTCGACCACGGTCCGGACCGAAACGTGCGCGGGCACGTCGGCGACCACGTGCCCGACGCCCCCCTCCGCCCAGACCTCCCGCGTGTACGCCTGCACGTCACCGAGAGTGGCAGCGACGCAGGGACCCGCCAGCACGAACTGGAAGAGACACCCGTCGCCGGAGTCGAGGATACACTCTGCTTCCTTCACCGCGGGCAGGTCCGCCACGACGTCGCGGACCTCGTCGGGCGTCGCGCCCTCCACCGTGATGAACTCGAGGAGGGTGCCGTCCGACCGATGCGCGAGGTGTTCGAGTTCCATCCGACAGTCCGCCCGTGCCGACAGGACGACGAAGAAGCAGTCCTGGTCGCGGACGGTGAACTCCAGTTCGACCGTCTCGTCGTTGTCGCCTGTGCTCGCTTGCGCCATACGCCACGTATGTTAGATAATGACATACAGGTTGTGTTGCCCCACCCGGATTGCGGGAAACTCGGTCAGCCGTCCCCGCACGAACAGCTATTTGTCTCATCGCCGGATACGAACACCGAACACGGGGACCCATGCACGACACCGACATCCAGCGACTCGACCCGAAGACCATCGACCGGATCGCCGCGGGTGAGGTGGTCGAGCGCCCGGCATCCGTCGTGAAGGAACTGGTGGAGAACAGCCTCGACGCCGACGCGACGCGCATCACGGTCGCGGTCCAGGAGGGCGGGACCGAGGGCATCGTCGTCTCGGACGACGGTATCGGCATGACCGAGACGGACGTTCGGACGGCGGTCCAGGAGCACACCACGAGCAAGATTCGCAGCATCGAGGATTTGGAGTCGGGTGTCGGAACGCTCGGCTTCCGCGGCGAGGCACTGCACACCATCGGGGCGGTCTCGAAGACGACCATCCGGACGAAACCCCGAGGCGGCTCAGATGGGACCGAACTCGTCTACGAGGGCGGTGAGGTCGAGGCAGTCCAGCCCGCCGGCTGTCCCGAGGGAACCACCATCGAGGTCGAGGACCTCTTCTACAACACGCCGGCGCGCCGGAAGTACCTGAAGACCCGGGCAACCGAGTTCAGCCACGTCAACCGCGTGGTGACCCGCTACGCCCTCGCGAACCCGGACGTGGCGGTGACGCTGCAACACGACGGCCGCGAGGTGTTCGCGACGACCGGCCAGGGCAACCTGCGCTCGACGGTCATGAACGTCTACGGGAAGGAGGTCGCGAAGGCGATGCAGCCGGTCGATTCCGCGGCCGAGGACGACCCGCGAGACACGCCCCTCGACTCGGTGTCGGGGCTGGTCTCCCATCCGGAGACGACCCGCAGCACCCGCGAGTACGTCTCGACGTTCATCAACGGCCGGTACGTCACCTCGAAACTGGTTCGAGACGCGGTACTGGACGCCTACGGTGGACAGCTCGCATCTGATAGATACCCTTTCGTCGTGCTGTTCCTGGAGATGCCAGCCGTGGAGGTGGACGTCAACGTTCACCCGCGCAAGATGGAAGTCAGGTTCTCCGAGGAAGCGGGCGTCAGGCGACAGGTCCGGGATGCGGTCGAAGACGCGCTGCTGGACGCCGGACTGCTCCGGTCGTCGGCACCTCGCGGGAAGTCGAAAGCCCCGGAAGCCGACGTTCGACCTGAAGCGGGGGGCGAGTCGATGTCTGGTGGGGAATCGGCGACGGCTGACGAATCTGAATCGTCGACTGACGACGAACAGGCCAGCGACGACGACGGCAGTGCAGAAACCACCGCCGGGGTCGCAGACGCAACCGAGACTGCAGAGGACCGCTACGCCGACGAGGGGTGGCTCCCACCCGAGGAGCGGGAGGCCGAAGGGAGTGACGAGGCTGGCGAGTCTGCCTCCGATGCCGATGGTCCGGCCGGTTCGAAATCCGCCGCCAGCGACGGCGAGGAACCACCAAGCACCGCCAACGCGGGACAGCGCCGCGAGCAAGTCTCCCGCCCGGACCACGAGGCACTGGGCGACTTCGGGCCGACGGGTGGCGACCTCGACGACCTCGGTGGGTCCGAGAACGAGGCGGCAACCGAGCCGACCGCGACCCCCGACTCCTCCCGCAAGTTCTCCGGCGAGCAGACCCAGACCACCCTCTCGGGCGAAGATGCCAGAGACCGCGGCGAGTACGAGACCCTGCCGAGCCTGGACGTGCTCGGCCAGTACCGCGAGACCTACCTCGTCGCCGAAGGCCCGGATGGCCTGGTCCTCGTGGACCAGCACGCCGCCGACGAGCGCGTGAACTACGAGCGCCTGAAGGAGACCTTCGCCGACGGCGTGACGGCCCAGGCGCTGGCCGCGCCGGTGGAACTCGAACTCACCGCGGGCGAGGCAGCCGCGTTCCCGGACTACAAGGACGCACTCGCCCGGCTCGGCTTCCAGGCCGAGGCGAGCGACGACCGGTCCGTGACCGTCACGGCGGTCCCGGCCGTGTTCCGCAAGACCCTCGACCCCGAGGACGTGCGGGACGTGCTCGCCGGGTTCGTCGCCGAGGAGGCCGACGGCTCCGAGACGGTCGAGGAACTGGCCGACGCGTTCATCGCCGACCTCGCGTGTTATCCCTCCATCACGGGGAACACGTCCCTGACCGAGGGGTCGGTCGTCGACCTGCTCACCGAACTCGACGCCTGCGAGAACCCCTGGGCGTGCCCGCACGGCCGGCCGACCGTCGTGCAGTTCGGGAGCGAGGAGATCGAGAACCGGTTCGAGCGGGACTACCCCGGTCACGGCGGCCGGCGCGACCGGTGATGACGAGGGCTGTCACGACCCTGCACGGCTGCGTACCATTTACAGCCACTCGACATGTACCAGAGAGATACATGTTCAGGCACGTCGCGGCGGCCGGCAGCGGAGCCACGGGGGGACGACCGTGAGAGAGGTCGACGGCCAGGACGGCGGCGGCCAGATACTCCGGTCGGCGCTGACCCTCTCGGCGCTCACCGGGGACCCGGTCACCATCGAGAACATCAGGGGCTCGCGGCCGACACCCGGACTGAAACCGCAGCACCTCGCCGGGGTCGAGGCCATCGCGTCGGTCTGTGATGCGACCGTCGAGGGCGCGGGCGAGGGCAGCGAGAAACTGGTGTTCGAGCCGAAACGACCCCGCCCCGGCCACTACGAGGTGTCGGTCGGGACGGCCGGCAGCATCACACTGGTGTTCGAGACGCTGCTGCCCCTCGCGACGGCCATCGACGGCCACCTCTCTGTGACCGTCTCCGGCGGGACCGACGTGAAGTGGTCGCCCTCGATGGCGTACTACCAGCACGTCAAACTGCCCACGATGCGTCGGTTCGGCCTGCTCGCGGCGGTCGAGGAGGCCCGACCAGGGTTCTATCCCCGCGGTGGCGGCGAGGCGACCCTGCACCTCGCGCCCTCGTCGCTCGACCCGATTCACCTGCGCGAGCGGGGCGACCTCCAGGGTGTTCGTGTCTATTCGACGGAGTCTGCGGACCTCTCGAACGCGGACGTGGCGGCCCGACAGGCGACGGCCGCGGTGCCCGACTTCGGTGAGGAATCAGACGTGCCCCTCAGAGAGCGCGTCGTCCGGACCGCCGACTCGCCCAGCACCGGGACCGCAGTCTGCGTGCGCCTCGACTACGAGCAGACGATGGTGGGCTTCGACGCGCTCGGGGAACCGGGCAAGCCCGCCGAAGAGGTCGGCAAAGCCGCCGCCGAGGCCGTCACCGACTTCCACGCCAGCAGTGCGGCCGTCGACGAGTTCCTCGCGGACCAGCTGGTCCTGCCCCTCGCACTGGCCGGCGGTGAGGTCCGCATCCCCGCGGTCACGGAGCACGTCGAGACCAACTGCGGGGTGATGGCCGCCTTCGACCGGGAGGTGTCTGTCGAACTGGACGACGACGGCGCAATTCTTTCCGGCTGAGGAGGGGACACTTATACCCGACCCGTTCGTTCACGCGAGTATGATTCACGTGAGCGAAACTGTGGGGGTGCCCTGCGGCCAGCTATGAGTGACGATCTCGTAACCTTCGGAGAGACGATGCTGCGGCTCTCGCCGCCGGGGCAAGAGCGCGTCGAGATGGCCGAGTCGCTGGAGGTCCACGCGGCCGGTGCCGAGTCGAACACGGCCATTGCGGCCGAGCGACTGGGCGCGGTCACGTCCTGGATGTCGAAGCTCCCGGACACACCGCCGGGTCGACGTGTCGCGAGCGGCGTCCGAAAGCACGACATCGACGTGGACGTGGTCTGGGCGGACGAGGGCCGCGTCGGCACGTACTACCTCGAACAGGCGGGCAAGCCCCGCGGGACGAACGTCGTCTACGACCGCGCGAACTCCGTCATCTCGCAGGCCGAGGCCCAGGAGTTCAACGTCGACCGCATCCAGAACGCGAGCGCGTTCTTCACCACGGGTATCACGCCCGCACTGTCGAGCACGTCGCGTGAGACGACCGCGAACCTGCTCCAGGCCGCCAAGAAGGCGGGGACCATGACCGCGTTCGACGTGAACTACCGCGCGAAGCTCTGGTCGCCCGATGAGGCCCGCAAGACGCTGACGAAGCTGTTCCAGCTCATCGACGTCCTCATCATCGGGATGAAAGACGCCGAGACGGTGCTCGACTACGACGGCCAGCCGGCCCAGCTCGCACACCACCTCGCCAGCGAGTTCGACTTCAGGTCCGTCGTCGTCACCCGCGGCGCGAACGGCGCGCTGGCGTGGAACGACAACGTCATCCACGAGCAGAAGGCGTTCGAGACGGACACCCACGACGCCATCGGCTCGGGTGACTCCTTCACCGGGGCGTTCCTCGCCCGTCGGCTCTCCGGGGACAGCGTGCCGCGCGCGCTCGAGTACGCGACCGCGACCGCCGCCCTGAAGCGGACCATCCCGGGCGACGTGGCCACGGTCACCAAGCGCGAGGTCGAGGCCGTCATCAACGAGAACACCGGCGCGATATCACGATAACGCCCCACCGACCCGCCGCCCTCTTTCGGTTCTCCCCCCAGTAGTCGTGTGTGGTCTTCACACGACAACCCTAGTCGATTTGGCCTCATGTTTTCTACCCAACGGGAAAGACCGGCAGATGCGATGAAACGGATACCAGTACTGTTCGCGATGCTGATGATTGTCGCGTCGGTGCCGGCGTCTGCCGCCACCGCACCCGTGACACCGGAGTCGAGTAGCTACACTGGGACACACGTCGCGTTCCAGGCGGAATCGAACGCAGTCGCGAACTACACCGTCGACGGCGAGCCGATGGTCTCGTCCGTCGCGGTCCAGTCCGAGTCGACGGTGAAGGAGGGACTCGGCATCGGCCTCGATGGTGACCTCGACCTGAAGACCGTCACCGACATCGAGGCGGCCGGTCTCTCCGTCGGTGCCGAGACCACCACGCAGGCGAACATCGAGACCGAGAGCGGGGCCGGTATGACCGCGCACGACAACGCCGACGGGACGCTCGTCGTGACCGCGAACGACAGCGCCCAGGTCGTCGACGCGGACCTCGCGGGCGACGCGAGCGCCGAACAGCAGAGCGACAGCCGCGTCACCGTGACGACCGAGAACGGGACGAAGGGCTCGTTCATCGTCGCTGGTGACGGCCGCGTCACCGTCGACGAGGAGGGCAACGTGACCGCCCGACTCGACGAGGACGCCCGCCTGGTCTTCCGTTCGGCCGGTGAGGAGCGGAGCGAGGAGGAAGAGCAGACCGCCCAGCTCATCGCGGACGGTGAGGCGGCTGCCGAGGTCTACGTCGTCCAGCAGGGCGGTGAGGCCGTCGTCGACACCGTCACCTACGGTTCGAACACGACGGTCGAGACGAAACAGACCGCCGAGAACGAGGTCGAACTGACCGTCGAGCGCACGGCCCACGACGGCAAGGTCGTGGTGACTCACGTGCGCGAGGAGGCCGTCGGTAGCGTCGAGAACCTCTCCGTCACCGTCGACGGCGAGGCCGCCGCGAAGGCCAGTGCGTTCAGCGAACTCCGCGCGGCCACCGACAACGGCTCGACCTCGAAGTACATGGTCCAGCAGACGAGCAGCGCCAGCGCGGAGGCCGACGCGAAGGTGTACGTCGCGGTCAACCACTTCTCGACGCGGACCGTGACGATGTCCGGCGCGGGCGACAGCACCACCGACACGACCAGCACGACCGCGACCGACGGTGACACCACCGCCGACAGCTCGACGACCGCCGAGGACACTGCCACGTCCGGCGACGACGCGGACGATGGTGGCTCCTCGGAAGCCAGCGGCTCGCCCGGCTTCGGTGTCGGGGTCGCCAGCCTCGCCCTCGCGGGTGTGCTCGGCGTCGCGCGGCTCCGTCGCTGACGTCTTCGGCCGTCGTCTCCGAGTGCCGTCTCGCTGCCACCGTTCTGGCGGCAATTCGATTTATCGTACCGTACCACAGAGCATGAGTCATGACGTTCGTCGTACCGTACGATGGTGGGGAGCTGGCGCGGACGGCACTCGACCGCGCCGAGGGCTTCGCGGAGGTAACAGACGAGGACGTAATCGTGGTGACGGTGGTCCCGAAGGACCAGCGATACGCTCGAGAGCACGGCTGGCTCGGGGCTGACGAGTCGTTCGACATCGATGCGGTCGTCGGGCGGGTTCGCGCCGATATCCGCGAGCTAGCTCCCGATGCACGGTTCGAGTACGTCCTGACGGACCGGTACGCGACAGCGGGCACCATCGCTTCGAAGGTCCGTAGATTCGCCCGCGAGCTGGACGCCTCGCTGGTGTTCGTCGGGAGCGACGATGCGGGCCGGCTCGTGTCCTCGCTCCGGAGCGTCGGGAGCACCATCGCGGCCGACGACCGCTACGACGTGTATATCGTCCGGAAGGCACAGCCGAGTGCCATCGACGCTGTCGCGGCACGGTCCCGACTGTTCGATTAGGCATCCCGCACGCAATCGGGGACAACTGCTTTTGCCGTGGGTATCGGACTCCGGACCGATGACACACGTCGCTATCATCGGCGCGTACGGGAGTGCCGGCGCTGCGGTCGCCGGCGAGCTGGCCGACGAGCCCGGCATCGAGTTGACCCTCATCGACGACGGCGAGCCGGGCGGCGGCCTCTGTATCCTCCGTGGCTGTATGCCCTCGAAAGAGGTCCTCTCCGCGGGCGCACACCGCTTCCAGGCGCGACACGACCACCGACTGGCGGGTGACCTGCCCGAGATCGACCTCGAGGCCGTCGTCGAGCAGAAGAACGAGCACACCCTCTCGTGGGCCGGTCACCGCCGCGACTCCATCCACGACCTGGCCGAGCGCGAGAACGTCGAGTTCGTCCACGACACCGCCCAGTTCGTCGACGACCGGGTGCTCGCGGTCGGCGGCGAGACCATCGAGCCGGACTACGTGGTGGTCGCGACCGGCTCGGTCATGAACGTCCCCGAGCTGCCGGGCATGGAGTCGGTCGACTTCATGACCAGCTCGGAGATACTCGATGCGACCGAGTTCCCGGACTCGGGCATCGTCATGGGCTTCGGCTACATCGGGATGGAACTCGTCCCCTACATCGCCGAGGCCGGTGGCACCTCCCTGACCGTGGTCGAGCACGACGCGCGCCCCATCGACGAGGCGGACGCCCCCTTCGGCGACGCCGCGCTCGACATCTACGAGGAGCACTGGGACATCGACGTGCGCCGCCACGCCTACGAGAAGCGCATCGAACAGACCGACGACGGCGGCGTCCGACTGTACCTCGAGGAGGACGGCGAGGAGACCGTCGTCGAGGCCGACGAACTGTTCCTGTTCACCGGCCGCCGACCGAACCTCGACCGCCTCGGCCTGGACGCGACGAGCCTCGACCCCGAGGCGGGCTGGGTCCGCGACACCATGCAGGCGCGCGAGGACGACCACGTCTTCGTCGTCGGTGACGTGAACGGGAAAGAGCCCATCCTCCACGTCGCCAAGGAGCAGGGGTTCACCGCCGCGGACAACATCCTCGCACACGCCCGCGGGGACGACCTCACCGAGTACGAGAACGTCCACCACCACGTCATCTTCTCCGGCCTCGGCGTCTACCCGTTCGCCCGTGTCGGCCACTCGAAGTTCTCCGCCGAGGAGGCGGGACTGGACTACATCCACGTCTCGCGCGAGGCCAGCGACGACGGCGTGTTCAAGACGAAGGACGTGCCCGAGGGGCTGGCCTCCCTCGTGGTCGACGCGAACGACGGGACCGTCCTCGGCTACCAGGGGCTGCACTACCACGCGGACGTGATGGCGAAGACGCTCCAGCTCGCGGTCGAGATGGAACTCGACGTGCGAGAGCTTCCCGACCGCGCGTACCACCCGACCACGCCGGAGATACTCGACGGCCTGTTCCGAGATGCTACAAATAAGTTATAAAACAACTACCTGATATCCCAAGAACAGCCATTTTCGAGCACTGTGTCTGCGGTTTACACAGTTCACAGATGTATTTATCTTCTTATGGTTCGTACGTTGGGGTACCCATGGCGACCTACACTCCGTCCGACATGGACTTCATGTACGATCAGATGAACCGCTTCAGCGACCGAATGGGCCGCACATACGACGCGATGCGTCCCGACTACGGCCGCGACTACGCCCCCGCCGGTGACCGCCGACGGGCCGACGACATGCCCCGCTTCTTCGAGGAATGGGACAGCCGACGGACGGGCGAGTCCTATCCGCGACGATCCTACGAGGGCTCGCGCCCAGGATACGAGTCCGAACGCGGTGACTACCGGTACGGAGCACGTAGCGAGTACTACCCACGCGCCGACTACCGTGGCATGGACTACTACCCGCGCGGCGACTACCGCAGCGAATACCGCGGCATGGACTACTACCCGCGCGGCGACTACCGCGCCGACTCCCGTGGTATGGACTACTACCCGCGCGGCGACTACCGCAGCGAGTACCGTGGCGCCGACTACCGCAGCGACTACCGCGCCGACTACCGCAGCGACTACCGCGCCGACTCCCGTGGCATGGACTACCCGCGCGGCGACTACCGCAGCGAGTACTACCCGCGAGGCCGCCGCAGCGAGTTCCGCGGCGACGACTACCGTGGCGAGTACCGCGGCATGGACTACCCGCGCGGCGACTACCGCGGTGAGTACTACCCGCGAGGCCGCCGCAGCGAGTACCGAGGCGACTACCGCGGTGAGTACTACCCGCGCGCCGACTACCGTGGCATGGACTACTCCCGCGGCGACGACTACAGTGGTGACTACCGCAGCGACTACCGCGGTGAGTACTACCCCCGCGGCGACTACACCTACCCGCGCGACGGGTTCCGGGGCATGAGCTACCCGTACAGCGAGTACTACCCCCGTGGCGACTACCGCAGTGACTACCGCGGCCGCCGCAACGAGTTCCGCGGCGACTACCGCCGTGCCGAGGCCGACTACCGCCCCGAGGGCGAGTACATGCGTGGCCGTGAGATGATGGACTACAGCGACTCGGCCGTCGAGATGGGCCGCCGCTACGAGCTCCGCGAGGTCGACGGCGAGTTCGTCTGCATCTGCGAGCTGCCCGGCTTCGAGCGATCAGACATCGAGTGCACCTACGAGGATGGCGTCTTCTACATCGACGCCGCCCGCGAGGGTCGCCGCGATGCCGACAACGTCTGGATGCGCCGGTCCCGCCGCGTCAGCGAGCGCATTCCGGTCCCGCGCCCCGTCGACGTCGAGGGCTTCACCGCGTCGTACCGCAAGGGCATCCTTGAGGTCCGCATGCCCGTCGCCGGCCGCGACCGCCGCAAGGGCCAGGTCATCACCATCCGCGACTGAGTCCCGTCCGACCGGACACGATATTTTTGTGAGAGACACCGCCGGCGAGCGGTCACTATCGCGTTTTCGAACAGCAACATGTTCGTCAGCTATGGAGCAGAACAGATTGGACAATAATTCTATAGTATAAAACATGCAACCCTCTTCGTGCCTTTTTTAGCCCGTTTGCAACGGTTTGTGTAGTCAACGGTTGTAACTATGCGCTTAGGTTTCGAAGTTTGGCATGGCTATGGCGACCTACAATCCCACCGACATGGAGTACATGTACGACCAGCTGAACCGGTTCTACGACCAGATGGGACGGACGTACGACGTGATGCGGGCCAACGCGCCCTGGATGCTGGGCGAGGCCGACCCGACCGGGGGACGACGAGGTGAGCTGCCGCGATTCTTCGAGGAGTGGGACGACCGCCGACGCGACGCGTCGTATCCACGACGGGGTGGTGAGGAGTATCGCCGAGGCGGCGACTATCGCGGTCGTGAGGGCTACGACGGCGAGTACCCGAGTGGCGCTCGAGGCGGGTTCTCCCCGTTCGGTCCGGCACCGGCGTTCCGGTTCCGACCGGGCTTCGGCGGGTTCGACTACGGCCGCGACGCCCCGGACTACCGTCCCGAGGGGCGGGACGACAGCCGATACGACGACCGTTACGACGGCCGCGGCCGCGGTCGCGGTGAGCGCGGCGAGTACGCGGGCTACCCCGTCGACGCGGGTCGTCGCTACGAGCTCCGCGAGGTCGACGGCGAGTTCGTCTGCATCTGCGAGCTGCCCGGCTTCGAGCGCTCGGACATCGAGTGCACCTACGAGGACGGCGTCTTCTACATCGACGCCTACCGCGAGGCGAGCGAGGACGCCGAGAACGTCTGGATGCGCCGCCCGCGCCGCGTGAACGAGCGCGTCCCGCTGCCGCGCCCGGTCACGGTCGACGATATCACGGCCTCCTACCGTCGGGGCATCCTCGAGGTCCGCATGCCCGTCGCCGGGAGCGAGGGTCGTGACGGCCAGTCCATCACCATCCGCGACTGAGGAGGCGGCCGCGACCACTCCCGACCGATGCCATTTTTCTGAGTGTTCGTCACGGTCCCCGAGCGATGGAACCCGGGTACGGTGAGAACCACCCACCACGGAGATACGTGCGTTTCCGGTCACGAATTCTGCGTTCTCTGAGTTTGTACGGGAAAGAAGCGTGCTAACAACTATCCACATATGTTTATATCCTTATGCGTGGTACAATGGGTGAGTACTATGAGCTTCAAGAGATTCGACGACATGAACTCGATGTTCGAGCAGATGGACCGCATGTTCGACCAGATGCGCCGCAACTGGACCGGCATGACACCCGAACTCGAGTCCCGACGCGGTGACTTCATGAGCCGACCCAGCTTCGGCGGTCGCAGCTTCGAGCAGTCCGGCATGATGCTCACCGAGGAGGACACGATGTACGTCTTCGTCATGGACATCCCCGGCTTCGAGAAGTCCGACATCTCGTGCACCTACGACGACGGCATGCTCCGCATCACCGCCGAGCGCGAAGAGGACGAGTCCGCCGAGAACGTCTGGATGCGCCGCTCGCGCCGCGTGAGCGAGTCCGTCCGCATCCCCCGTGAGATCCTCGCCGACGAGATCACCGCATCGTACCGCAACGGTGTCCTCGAGGTCCACATGCCCTTCGCGCAGATGGACGAGGAATCGGGCCGCAGCATCGACATCCAGTAAGTCGAGTCGCCGCGACCGACGCGTCTGACGACGTGTCCACGTGCATGCGCCGTTGAAATAACCGTTCGTTTTCGTAACTATTCAGTTTAATTTTCATTATCCCCCGCGACGAGTTTTTCAAGTAACTTTAACCTTATGGCCGTTTGAACACTGTTGTATGGGAAGGATACTGGGGACTATCCTCGAATTGGTGGGACTGCTCGTGACAGTTAGCTCCGGCTGGTACGTCGCGAAAGGACCGTTCTTCGGCTACGCGACACCGTCGTTGCAGTACATCCTGGTCGCGACCGGCGTGTTCATCGCCGGCATCCTGCTGTTCGGCTGGGGTCTCAGCGGGCGCATCGCGGCGGCCGGACAGGACGAGCGCGTGGTTCCGAGCAACCGGAAGGTCTAATCCTGCGCCCACTCGGCGTCGGCCAGCGTTTTCTGCACTAACTCGTCCCCCACAGCGGCGGCCAGCGTCTCGAACCCGGTGCGTTCGACCCGGTCCTTCGCGTTGGCGACCAGTCGCGAGACGATGAACTCCGGCGTGGACTTGCCCAGTTCGCCGAAGCGTGGCTGGTAGTCGACCTCGAGTTCCAGGTCGGCGGTGAGCCCTTCCGCGAAGATACCGTCGACCCGCGCCTCCGGCGGCAGCGGTTCGAGGTCGTCCGCGAGATGGGTGACGAACGCGCCCAGCGCGTCGCGGTCGACCGTCAGCGTGACCAGTCCGTGGAGCAAGTCGGCGGCACTGCCCGGTTCGGTGATTGCCTCGAACTCGTCGACGAGCATCAGCGTCCGGCCGTCGCCGGTCAGCGGCGGCACCACCGACTTCAGGGTCGATTCGAGCACGCCCGCGTTGAAGCTGGCGTGGCGGCGGTGGAACACCACGTCGTCGAACAGCGCGACCTCGGCGCGCTCGGCCGGGACGGGCAGGCCCATGTGCGCCAGCAGGACGACCTGGCAGACCGTCTCGAGCAGCGTCGTCTTCCCACCCGAGTTCGCCCCGGTGACGACCGCGACGCGCTGGTCGGCCGGCGGCGACCCGAGCGAGTGTGGCCCGAGCGCGTACCGGATGGGCTGGACGTCCTCACCACGCCCCACGAGGTCGAGGTTGCGCGCGCCCTCGATGGCGACCGCGGCCTCGCCCTCGACGAACGTCGGCTCCACGAGGTCGAACTCGGTCGCGAACCGCGCCAGCGAGAGGTCGAGCGCGATGTCGTCGACCGCCGCGACCGCCCGGTCCACGTCGTCGCGGGCGTCGCTGATGGCGTGCTGGAGGTCCACCCGAACCTCGCGCTCGCGCTCGTCGGCAGCCTCGCGCAGCGACGAGGAGAGGTTTCGGAGAGTGCTGCTCACGAAGTCGGTCACGTCCCTGGCGTCCTCGGGCACCGCGTCGCGAACGCGCTCGGGGTCGACCTGGGCCTCCTCGCGAACGTGGTCGACGAACGCCTCGCTGAACTCGTCGGTCGTGCGCGCGCCGCCGTCGCGGACCCGCTGGATGACCGATTCCGCGTTGGCCTCCATCGTGTCGACCGCGGCCTGCGCGTCGCGGATCCGGTCGAGCCGGTCGTCAGCCCCCGCGGCGACTCGCCCGTCCGTGAGCGCGCCGAGTGCCTCCTTCGCGTCCGCGAGCGCCTCGCGGTCCAGTTCGGCAAGCGGTTCGAACACCCCGTCGGTGACGCCCGCGTCGAGCAGCGCCATCGCGGCCTCGACCGCGGGCTTCTCCCCGCCGCCGGCCTCGTCGTAGCGCTCGAACGCCGCGAGGACGGCTTCCCGGTCGGCCTCGGCGATGCGCTCCCACGACGCCTGCGCGGTCGTCACGTCTTCGAGTCGGGACTCCATCGCCTCCTGCGAGGCCAGCGGCGTCAGCACGCGGATGCTGTCGGCCGCGCCCTCGGTGACGGCGTGCTTGCTCGCCAGGTCGATGAGGTCCTTGTAGACCGAGCGCGCGTCGCTCGTCGCGAGCACGTCCATCCCGGCCCCACCGGTCGCCCGCCGAAGGATTCGGGTGGCCCGCCCGCGCGAGAGCCCCGCCTGCGTGAGCGTCCGCACGTCGGCCGATTCGATGGCCCGGATCGCCCGCTCCTCGCCGAGTTCGTCGGCGAGCAGCTCCCGGGTCTTCGGCCCAACACCCCAGTAGTCGTCCAGTCGCATGTGCGCCGCCACGGACCGGTCCGCAATGAAGGGCGCGGATGTTCCCTGCACCTGAACCACTCCAAACGGCGGTAAGATTTTTTCTGTGGGCCGCGAAGCTGCAACCATGACCACGGCGTTCGATCCGGACGGCCACATCGACCCCGAGAGTCGCTCGTACCGGTACTACCGCAACGCGGTCGAGCGACACTGGGACCCCGGCGACATCGACCTCGCCCCCGACACCGAGAACATCCAGCAACTCGACGACGCGACGTTCACCCAGCTTCGCGGGACGCTGGCGCTGTTCGGGGCGGGCGAAGAGGCCGTGACTGAAGACCTCTCACCGCTCGGAGTGGTGCTGGGGGACGTGAACGACCAGCTGTTCGTGACGACACAGCTCTACGAGGAGGCCAAACACGCCGACTTCTTCCACCGGTACTGGACCGAAGTCATCCATCCCGAGGAGGACCGCCGTGGGCAGGCTCGCTCGGACCCGCGCGACCTCGACTGGTACAACGACGCCTACGTCGAACTGTTCGAGCGCAACGACCGGGCGATGCACCGGTTGCTGGAGGAGGACACACCCCGGACCCGTGCCGAGGCGTACTGCCACTACCACCTGACCATCGAGGGCATCCTCGCCCAGACCGGCTACTACGGCGTCCAGAACTCTTTCGACGGGACAACTCCGGGCGTCCCCGAACTCCCCGGGCTGGTCGAGGGGTTCTCGAAGATACGCTCCGACGAGGGCCGCCACGTCGGCTTCGGGATGGCGAAACTCAAAGAACTCGTCGAGGCCGACGAGGTGGACCCACAGGACCTCTACGACCTGACGACCGAACTCGCGATGCTCACCCAGCAGGTGGTCTCGGGCGCTGCCCGCGAGGACGGGCCCGGCGTTGGTCCCACCGGGCTGGCAGCCTACGCCGCCGAGAAGCATTCGGAACGGATGAGCCAGATAACGAGTGAGTCGGCGGAGATTCCGGACGTCTCCGAACTGGTCCGCATCGACGAGTAAGCAGTGACGGTCGCGGTCGTCAGGGCGTGGATTCTTGCCACCACCATGTGACACTCTTTCTCATGCGAGCAGCAGTCCTCACCGAGTACGGCGAACCCCTGGAGATACAGGAGGTCGACTACCCCGAACCGACGCCCGAGCAGGTGGTCGTCGAGACGGAGGCCTGTGGCGTCTGCCGGAGCGACTGGCACGCCTGGCAGGGCGACTGGGGCTGGGTCGGTGCGCAGGCCCCCACCGGACAGGTCCTCGGCCACGAGCCCGCGGGCGTCGTCGCCGAGGTCGGCGCGGAAGTGGAGAACTTCCGCGAGGGCGACCGCGTCGCGGTCCCGTTCCACCTCGCCGACGGCACCTGCCACCAGTGCCGGACCGGCCACGCCAACGTCTGCGAGACCGTCCTCCCCCTCGGGTTCACCGGCGTCGCCCCCGGCGCGTTCGCCGAAGCGTTCCCGGTCCGGAAAGCGGACGTGAACCTCGCCCGGCTGCCCGACGACGTGGACTTCGTCGATATGGCTGGTCTCGGCTGCCGGTTCATGACCGCGTTCCACGGCCTGGCCCACCGCGCCGACCTCGCGCCCGGCGACTGGGTGGCAGTCCACGGCTGTGGCGGGGTCGGCCTCTCTGCGGTCCACATCGCGGACGCGCTGGGCGCGAACGTCGTCGCGGTCGACATCCGCGAGGACAAGCTCGAGGCGGCCCGTGAGTTGGGCGCGGCGGAGACGCTGAACGCGGCCGACTCCGACCGGGTGGCGGGCGACGTGAAGGCGCTCGCCGGGGGTGGCTGTGACGTCTCCATCGACGCGCTCGGCATCCCCGAGACGTGCCAGAACGCCATCGGCTCGCTGGGGCGGCGCGGCCAGCACGTCCAGATCGGCCTGACCACCGGCAACGAGCAGGGCCAGCTGTCGATTCCCTCGGACGCGATGGTGATGCAGGAGGTCGACTTCCTCGCCTCCTTCGGCATGCCGCCGACAGACTACGGCGAGATATTCCGGATGGTGGCCGCAGGGAAGTTAGAGCCCGGGCGCATCGTCAGCGAGGAGCTCTCGCTGGACGAGGTGCCCGAGACACTCCAGAAGATGGACAGCTACGACACGGTCGGGATTCCCGTCGTCAGCGAGTTCTGACGGCGGTCGGTTCGAGGATCAGGCTTTCACGACGAGCACCGGCACGTCGCTGAGTCGCACCACGCGCTCCGTACAGGAGCCGAGCAGGCGACGGTACTCCTCGGTGTGTTGGCCTTCGCCCATGACGATGCAGTCGATGTCGTGGTCGGTGGCGTAGTCGAGGATCGCCTCGTGGGGTTTGCCCCGGACCTCGACCGTCTCCACGTCGAGGTTCTCGCGGTCGGCCGCCGCGGCGAGCTGGTAGAGGGCGTCCTCGCCGAGGTCGGCCAGTGCCGCCTCCGCGTTCTCGATGGCGTCCATCGCGGCGTAGTGCTCGAAGACGTCTTCGTCGACGACGTAGAGCCCATGCACCCGGGCGTCGTGGCGTGCTGCGAGGTCGACACCGTGTTCGATGGCGACCGTGGAACCGTCCTTGCCGTCGGTCGGGATGAGGATATCGTCGTACATCGTGTGGAGAGACGCACGCCGTGACCGACTACCCACCTGCTGGTTCCCAGCCGATGAGAACAGCGGAACAATAGCTTTCAAGCCGGGGTCGAACGTCTCTGCGGCCAGACAGTGGACGCACTCGACCCGACACTCGCGGCCGTCATCGAGGACATGGGTGCCCTCCCCGAGTGGCACGAACTCGGCGTCGACGAGGCGAGGCGTGTCGAAGACGAGCTGTTCGGGAGCGACGCGGGGCCCCAGACCGACTCTGAGGACCTGCTGGTCCCGGTCGACGACCACGAAGTCCCCGTCAGGGTGTACCGCCCTGCCCCGGTTTCGACACCCGCTCCGGGCATCGTGTTCGCCCACGGCGGCGGCTTCGTGCTCGGGACCCTGGACTCGGCCGACGACCTCGCCAGGCGACTCGCCACGGAGACCGGCAGCGTCGTGGTGAGCGTCGACTACCGACTCGCACCCGAACACCGGTTCCCGGCCGCGCTCGACGACGTGGACGCGGTACTGGACTGGGTGTTCGCGAACGCGTCCGACCTCGGTGTCGACCCGACCCGGCTCGGCGTGGCCGGGTCGAGCGCGGGCGCGAGCCTCGTCGTCGGGGCGGCCCGCCGCCGCCAGGAGAACGCCACACCTGGGGAGTCCACCGCCGAGCTCGCCTTCCAGGCGCTGTTCTACCCGATGCTCGACCCGGCCTGTGACCGGGACTCGCACGTCGAGCACGCGGACGGCCCCCTGTTGACCCGGCGCGACCTCGCCTGGTTCTGGGCGCTGTACCTGGGGGCGGACGAGGAGACGGCAGCGACAGCAGCCGAGCAGGTCGGCGAGCGCACGCCCGACGTGCTCGACAGGTCGGACCTCCCTTCCGACCTCTCACCATTCGACGCGACCGACCTCGGCGACCTCCCGCCCGCAGTGGTCGTCACAGGGGGCGTCGACCCGCTCCGCGACGAGGGACTGGCGTACGCCCGGGCGCTCGCAGCCGCTGGCGTTCCGGTCGCCGACCAGCACCACCCCGGGATGTGCCACGGGTTCCTCTCGCTGGCCGAGTCGGTCCCCGCCGCGGCCAGCGCGTGGGACGACGTCTGCGCTGCCATCCGGGAACATCGCTCCGGCGGCACCCTCCGCGACGAGAAGCGTTAACCCGCGGACGTGAGTGGAGAGAGACAGAATGGTCTCCGCCACCCTCACGGACCTGGTGTTCATCATCGCCGGGGCTGCGGGCCTCTGGTTCGGCGCGGTCGTCCTCGTCGAGTCGGCGGTCCGAATCGCCTGGCGGCTCGGTATCCCGACGCTCGTCATCGGCCTGACGGTCGTCGCCTTCGGCACCTCCGCGCCCGAGTTCGTGGTGACGATCGACGCCGCGCTCACTGGAAATGCGGACGTCTCCGTCGCCAACGTCGTCGGCTCGAACGTGTTCAACCTCGGGTTCGTCCTCGGCGGCGTCGCCCTGGCGGGCGCGCTCCCGGTGTCGTACGACCTCGTCCAGCGTGACGGCTCGGCACTGCTGGTCGCGGTCATCGCGACGACGGCGTTCCTCGTCGACGGGCAGCTCGACCGCATCGAGGGGAGCATCCTCTTTCTGGGCCTGCTGGCGTACCTCTCGCTGCTGGTGACGCTGAGTTCGCGGGAGTCGATGCCGGCGGCGGTCAGCGAGGACGACGACCTCGCCGACGTGAGCGGGTTCGAACTCCTCGACGTTCCAAAGCTCCTCGTCGGCCTCGCCGCCGTCGTCATCGGTGGCCACCTGCTCGTCGACGGGGCCGTCGGTATCGCGAGAGGGCTGGGCATCTCGGACTGGGTCATCGGGGCGACGGTCGTCGCCGCCGGGACCTCCGCGCCCGAGTTCGCCACGTCGCTCATCGCGGCGCGCCGGGGCAGTGCCGGCCTCTCCGCCGGGAACCTCATCGGGAGTTCGGTGTTCAACCTGCTCGGCGTGCTCGGGCTCGCGAGCGTCATCTCCCCCCTCAGCGTCGGCCCCGAGGCCTACCCGAGCACCCTGGCACTGTTCGTGCTCTGTCTCGTCGTCGTCGCGCTGCTCACGACCGAGGAGGAACTCGCCCGCTGGGAGGGCGGGTTGCTCGTCGGCGTCGGGGCGGTCAACTGGATCGTCGGGTTCCTCGCCGGGTGAGTGAGCCCGCGGACCGACACACTGTCGGCTGAGAACACTCGCCAGTCTGGCGCAGCCCGCGCCAACCAGCCGTGCTCCTAAAAGCGTCGGCGGCATACCGGGGGACATGAGCCAACACCAGCGCCCGGTTCGCCTGACAGGCGGCGACGAACTCGACGACCTCGTCTCGACGGAACCCCTCGTCCTCGTCGAGTTCTACACGAAGGGCTGTGGCAAGTGCCAGTCGATGGAGCCCATCCTCGGCAACGTCGCCCGCGTCACCGACGCGACCGTCGCCATGGTCAACCCCGGCGACGACCTCTCGCTCATGGACGAGTTCGATATCCGGAGCGTCCCGACGCTCGTCCTGTTCCGCGACGGCGAACCGGTCGCGAGTCTCGCCGACGGGTTCGTCCCGACCGACGAGGTCGTCGACTTCGTGGAGACGAACGCCGGCGAATAGGGCGAGTCAGTCGAGTCGCTCCAGTTCGACCCGCCCCTCCGGCACGCGGAACCGCCGTAACAGCGTCTTCTCCGCGTCGGCCGAGTTCTCCGCTCTATCCACACCCCAGGCGGTCCAGACGCAGTCCTCGGGTGTGAGTTCCAGTGTGGTGTATCCCCAGCGACTGCTGTTGAACCAGGCGAGGTGCGGGTTCTGTGCGCGGACCACGTGGTCGGCGAGCCGTTCGCCCAGGCTCGCCGGAATCGCACCCAGCGCGGCGAGGTTGTCACTCGACACCGCGGGCGTCATGAACTCGACGCCGACCCGTTCTTCCGGTGGTGGCAGGGCCGCCGGCGAGTCGACCCCGTCGGAAGTGTCCAGCAGGTATCCCACGAGATAGGAGTGCATGTCGCCGGTGAGCGTCACGAGGTTCCGCACCCCCGCACGGGCGAACTCGCCCAGGAGGTACCGTCGCTCGAACCGGAACCCGTCCCAGGCGTCGTAGTTGCGTCGCGACGACCCGGACTTCCCGAACGAGAGCGGCGATAGCAACACCTCGTTCCCCCAGAGTTTCCACGTCGCCTCGGACTTGGTCACGCCGTCGACCAGCCAGCGACGCTGGGCTGCCCCGAGCATCGTTCTGGTCGGGTCACCCGCGGTTCCCGGTCCCCACAGGGGCGTGCCGTCGGGCCGGCCGTCCTCGGTCTCCTCGACCGGCGGCGGTGACCGGTACAGGCGCTCGTCGGTGAGGAACAGGGTCGCGAGGTCGCCGAAGCGGAGCGACCGGTAGAGACGGACTTCCTCGCGGATTCGGTCGGTAGCGACGCGACCATCCGGCTGGAGAATCCGCGACGGGACGTACTCCGTCATCGCCGTGAGCCCCTCGACGTACAGCCGTCGCATGAACTCGGGGTCGCCACCCATCGGGTGGTCCGTCGTCTCCGGCGCGTCCGTCTCGGCGTTCCACCAGCGGTCGTTGACTATCTCGTGGTCGTCCCAGACGTGCAGGAGGGTGTGGCGCTCCAGCGCCCGCTGCATGAACGGGTCGGACCGGTAGGTCCGGTGGAGGTGGCGGAAGTCCGCGAGGGTCCACGCCAGGTCGTGCCCGCTGGGCAACTGGATGTCGCGCCCGGGGACGTCGGTCTCACCACCGTACTCGTAGATGAAATCGCCGAGGTGAAGCAGATAATCGAGGTCCTCCGAGGCGACGTGGGCGAGCGCCCCGAAGTAGCCGTGGCGGTAGTTGTTGCACGAGAGGACACCCAGGGCGAGCCGGTCGGGCGAGGCCTCCGGGGGCGGAAGCGTCCGACAGCGGCCGACTCGACTCGCGTCTCCACGGTAGACGAACCGGAAGCAGTAGTGGCGGTCCGCCGCCAGCAGGCCATCGAGGTCGACCGTCACGCAGTAATCGTCGTCGGGGCTCACCGTCTCAGCCGGGACGACCCCGCGGAAGACCACGTCCGCGAACGATTCGTCCGCCGCCACCTCCACGCCGAGGTCGGTCGCCGGGTCGTAGGCATCGGGGGCGATTCGCGTCCAGCAGAGCACGCCATTCGGCGTCGGGCCGCCGCTGGCGACCGACTGCGGGAACACCCCCTCGACGCCCTCGCGGTCCACACTGAACACGTCGCCCCGGTCGGCTCGCGTCGTCGGCTCCGGGTCGACGGGCGTCGCAGCCGCCCCGCTCTGGACGAGTGTCGCCAGAACAGCCGCCGCGCTCGTCGCCGTCGCCGCCCTGAGCACGGCACGACGCGACACTCCGGTGGGTCGGCGGTCCCGTCGTGGGATATCTGCCATCGTCTGTGAGTACGCACCGGTCGGGTAAATCGTGGACGAGCACTCACGGCGATGGGGAGAGAACGGGCGAGCAACCGGTCAGAGCCGCTCGACGAGCGCGTCCTCTGCCGGGCGGACCCGGACCGCCTCGACGCGCCGGGCGAGTTCGTGCGCGTCCGCCAGCTTCGCCGACTGCTCGGCGTAGATGGTGAACAGCGGGTCGCCAGCGGTCACCTCCTCGTCCACGCGGCGGTGCAGCGACAGCCCCGCCCCCGTATCCCGTGGGGCCCCGGCCCGGCGGGCGATGTCGCTCACGAGCCGGTTGTCCACGTGCGTGACGAGGCCGTCGCGCTCCGCACGGATGACCTCGGTCTCGGTCCCGGGCTGGAGGTCGTCGAGCGTCACCTCGGGGTCGCCGTCCTGGGCGGCGATGATGCGCCGGAAGGTGGCGAGTGCCTCGCCGGAATCGAGGAGACTGGCTGCATCCGCGTCGACGCAACAGCACTCCAGCAGGATGTCGGCGAGTCGGAGGGCCTTCAGCCGGAGTTCGGTCGGGCCCGAACCCTGCAGCACCTGAAGTACGTCGCGGGCTTCGAGGACGGGCCCGATACCCCGCCCGATCGGCTGTTCGCCCTTCGTGATGGTGCATTCGATCGTCAGCCCGAGGTGCTCGCCGACGACCCGGAAGTCCTCCGCGAGTTCGCGCGCCTCGGCCAGGCTCTCGACCTTCGCCCCCTCGCCGTAGGGCAGGTCGATGAGCACGTGGGTCGAGCCCGCGCTCTTCTTCTTCGAGAGCACCGAGGCCATGAGCTGGCCCGGCGGGTCGAGCGACAGCGGCGTCTCGGCCCGGATTATCTTGTCGTCGACCGGCGAGAGGTTCACGCCACCGCCCCAGACGAAACAGCCGCTGGTCTCCTCGACGATGTCTTTCACCTCGTCGAGGGTGAACTCCACGTCGCAGAACACCGCCATCGTGTCGGCGGTCCCTGCCGGGGACGTGACCGCCCGCGAGGAGGTCTTGGGTATCTTCACGCCCGCGGCGGCGACGATGGCGACGATTATCGGTGTGACCCGGTTCCCCGCGACCCCGCCGATAGAGTGCTTGTCGGCGATGGGCGTCTCGCCCCAGTCGATGACCTCGCCCGCCTCGGTCATCGCCTCGGTGAGTGCGGTGGTCTCCGCCCGCGAGAGCCCGTTGGTGTAGACGCCCGTGGCGTACGCCCCGAGCTCCACGTCGCTCAGCCGGTCCGCGTCGATGTCGCGCACGATGGCGGCTATCTCGGCCGGTTCCAGTTCGATGTCGTCCAGCTTCTTGCGGATGTACGCCACCGCATTCGGTCTCGGGGCGGCGCTCACGTCGACCTCGCCGGTGACGTGTGCGAGGCGCGCGGTGACGCCGATGGTCCCCCGCGGGACGAGCTGGTCGGTCACCTCGACCAGCCCGACCGTGGTCCGGCCGTCGTACGCCAGGTGGACGCGGTCGAGCGCGTGGACGCCGAGTTCCTCCGCGTCCGCCCCGTTGAGCAGGACCGTCGGGTTCCGGGTCCCGATGTCTATCTCGGTGGCGGTGAGTCGCATACGTACTCTGAGGCGAGGACGAGAGAAAAGGCTCGCCCGCCACTGACACCGGTGTCACCTGGTGAACCCGGCGTCCGCGAGCGCTTATGATGGTGCCGTCCCAGGCTGAGAACGAGGACAGTTCCAGGGGCACCACGGCCCGAACCACGGCCACACCCCTGCGTGTATCCCCCTCACGAGACACATCTATGTCAGAGAAATCGCAGTACCTCGAAGACGTCTCCGCCGACGAATCGTACGACCAGCTCCCCGACGACGCGACCATCGACGAGACCGTCGAGAACCTCGAAGCCCGAGGGTTCGACGTGGTCGTGGTCGACGACGCCGAGGCAGCCCTCGACGCCGTCATCGACCAGATTCCCGACGACGTCTCCGTGATGAACGGGCACTCCACGACCCTCGAAGAGATCGGCTTCGTCGACTACCTCAACGAGGGCGACCACGACTGGGAGAATCTTTCCAACGAGGTCTGGAACATCGACGACGACGCCGAGCGCCACACGTTCCGCCGCGAGGCCCAGACCGCCGACTACTTCCTCGGGAGCGTCAACGCCATCGCCCAGAGCGGTGAGCTCGTCGCCGCCGACGCCTCCGGTAGCCGTATCGGCGCGTACCCGTTCGCCGCCCAGCACCTCGTGCTGGTCTCGGGCGTGAACAAGATCACCGACGACCTCGACGCCGCCTTCGACCGCATCGAGGAGTTCGCCTACGAGCTGGAGAACGCCCGTGCCCAGGAGGCCTACGGGATGGAGAGCGTCATCGCGAAGCAGCTCGTCTACCGGCACGAGACCGAGGAGGGCCGGACGACGCTCGTGCTCGTCCGCGACAACCTCGGGTACTGACGGGCGGTACCGGAACCACCTCGGCCATCTCGACCACCTCGACTATCGCGGCCAGCGCGGGACCCTGCCATCGAAGTGGCCCGACTTCGAGACAGTTCAACCGAACAATCTTTTTCTGGCCAGTACAGGCCCAGAAGCAATCAAGTGCCACGGACCAGCCAGCAGTACATATTCTATATTCTGGACCGTTCCACTCTCGTGTCGACATATACACTTTTACATATCGGTTATCAGTAGTGGTTATTGGCCATGCGACGGTTACTCACGGTGTTACTCGTCACGCTCCTCGTCGCCGCCGGGGCTGTCGGCCCGGTGGCGGCGACCGAACCGGTATCGTCCCCCGAAACACGGGCCGGTGCGACCGCGCCCGCCACCGGGTCCTCGCTCGCGGCCGAGGCACCCGACAACGAGTCGAACGACTCGACCACGCTGACGTTGCTGACCTACAACGACATCCAGACCGCGGCCGTCGAGAACCAGACCTTCCCGCGGATGGTCCACCTCGTGAACGAGCGCCGGGCCGCCCACGACAACCCGACCGTCGTGGTCGGCGGCGGTGACCAGGTCAGCCCCCACGCGCTCTCGCCGCTGACGCAGTGGCGGACGCCCGTGGCCGCGCTGAACGTCCTCGACCCGGCCGCCGAGGTCATCGGGAACCACGACCTCGACTACGGCTTCGGCGCGGTCGAGAACTTCTCGAACGAGTCCGAGTTCCCGTGGCTGATGGCGAACATCGTCGACGAGGAGACGGGTGAACCCATCCCGGGCACCGAACCCTACACCATCGTCGAGCGCGACGGCGTAAAGGTCGGCATCGTCGGGCTCGCCGACGAGGCCATCAAGCCCAAGACCGCCGTCGACTTCGACGAGGAGGGCTACGAACTCCGGAACTACTCCACCGTGGCCAGCGAGTACGCCACGATGCTGAAGGAGGAACGCGACGTCGACGTGGTCGTCGCGGCGGCCCACATCGGCATCCCCGAGTCGAAGACGCTGGCCCGCGAGACCGAGCACGTCGACGCCATCGTCGTCGGTGACGACGAGCTCGAGTACCCGCCACAGGAGACCGCAGGGACCGTCATCGTCGAGGCCGAGGCCCGCGCCGAGCACGTCGGCGAGGTCAACCTCACGGTCGAGGACGGCGACGTGACCGCCTGGAACGGTCGCCTGCTGAACGTCACCGAGGACGTCCCGCGCAACGAGACGGTCGCGACCATCATCTCGAAGGCGCGCCAGGACACCCTCGAGGAGGTCGCGGGCCGGACGACCGTCCCGCTCGACGCCCGTTTCGCCTCGAACTACCACGACGAGACCGCCCTCGGCAACATGATCGGCGACAGCTTCCGCGCCAAGACCGGTGCCGAGGTCGCCATCACGAACGCCGGCGGCATCCGCTCGAACAGCGTCTACGGCCCCGGAAACGTCACCGTCGGGGACGTCTACAACGTCCTGCCGTTCCGCAACACGCTCGTGACGGTCGAGTTGACCGGGGCGGAGCTGAAGCAACTGCTCGCCAGCCAGGTCGTCACCCTGGAGAGCGAGACCGGCCAGCGGTTCGGGTCGGAGGCCCAGCTCCAGGTCAGCGGCGTGACCTACGAATGGGTCGGCCACGAGGGCGAGGAACCGTACATCCGCGACGCGTGGGTGAACGGCGAACGGCTCGACGAGGACGAGACCTACACCGTCACGGTCAACTCCTACATGGCCGGCTGGGACGACTCGGTCCTGACGAACGCGACCCGCGTCAGCACGACGAACACGCTGTACGGGACCGCCCTGCTCGACTACATCCGGAACAACACGCCCGTCTCCCCCGAGGACACGAACCGCATCCGGCGGGTCGACAGCGTGACCGACGTCGAGGACATCTCGGTGCAGAAGGGGATGGCGACGGTGACCATCGACGCGCCGAACGGGACGACCGCGGCCGTGCCCGATAGCTTCTACGTGACCGACGGTGCCAGCGGCGAGCGCCTCGCCGCCGACTCGGTCACCCTCACCGACGGGACCATCGAGGTCACCTTCGAGAACGCCGCCTTCCGGCGCATGTCGGGCGAAGGCGGGTCCCTGGAGCTGTACGGCAAGTACGACACGACGGCGTTCGACCGGGTCTACTTCGAGCACTCGGTCGTCAATGCCGACTTGAGCGCGAGCGACTCGGGCGGGGAGGCCGCCTCCGACGAGGCTGGACACGGTGCCGACGAGGACCGTCCTGACCGGTCCGGGACCGCCAGCGGCCACGTCGACGCCGGCGTGCCGGCCACGCCCGCCGCGTAAGCCGTCGGCAGCCGACACCCGCACCAGCACCGCCAGCAAAGCACCCCGCAGCCAAGCACCTCGCAGCCAAGCACCTCCCGTTCTTTTGCGCCACGGACACGGCAGAATCCCGACAGAAGCTCGTTTCGGTTCCCGTCGAAACAGAAACCGAATTCTGCGAACTTATACCCGGTCAGCGGGCGTCTCTGCTCCCATGCCCACCGAATCCAACCGCGGCTTCCTCGGTTCGCTCGTCGACGGCATCGTCGAAGGGGCGACCCTCGGGACCGGCACGGAGACCACCACCACCGTCGAGGAGACGGTCGACGCGGCCACGGTCGAACGCCTCACCGTCGAGAGCGTCAATGGCGACGCGACGCTGCGACTGACCGACGCTGACACCGTCACCGTCACCGCGACCAAGCGGACCCGCGCCGACCCCGACCACCTCGACCGACTCCGCGTCACCTGTGAGGTGACCGACGGAACACTCCGCGTCGTCGTCGAGCCCGAGGACCGCGAGGCCGTCCGGAACGTCCGGGCGAAAGCCGACCTCGACATCGCCATCCCGGCGGACGTCGCGGTCGACCACGTGGAAGTCGTGAACGGTAGCGTGACGCTCGACAGTGTCTCGGGTGACACCCACGCCGAGGTCGCCAACGGGTCCATCGACGCCATCGACGTGGACGGGTTCGTCTCGCTCCACGCCGCCAACGGGAGCGTCGAGGCCCGCGGCTGCACCGGCATCGACGCCGCCGAGACGGCGAACGGGTCGGTCGACGTCGAGGTCCGGTCCCTGCGCCGGAACGCCGAGGTGAGTTCGCCGAACGGCTCGCTCACGATACGACTCGCGGCGGGCCTCGACGCCGACGTGCTGGCGGAGACGCTGGTCGGCCGTGTCTCGGTCGAGGACTGCGAGCTCGAGGTCGCGAGCCAGTCGTTCCGCCGGCTCCTCGCGATCCACGGCCACGGCGGCTACGAGGTCGAGGCGTCGGCGGTGAACGGGTCGGTCACCGTGACCCGCGCCTGAGTCCGGGTCCTTCTCGACCGCTCACCCGGCCATCGCCGCCGGGTTCTGCATCCCATCCTTGACGCCATGGTGGACGAGGAACGCGTTCACCGGGTAGGCGACGACCAGCCCGACACTCAGCGAGAAGACGAGTCCGGCCCAGAACAGCGGCTCGGTGATGTGAGCCTCGCCCGCGACCCAGATGTCGGTCCCGATGGCTGCGACCTCCATGACGGTGATGGATGGCGTCTCGCTGTAGAGCGCGTCCAGCACCGCCTCTGTGAGGCCGACCCCTTCCTGTACCAGCGGGCCCACCGTCAGCGCGAAGCCGGCGGTGTAGGCGAAGACGAACGTCGTGACTGCGACGCCGAGCGTCGACAGGCGAAGCAGCCCAGCGGCGAGGACGATACCGACGACTTCACCCAGGCCACACCCCGAGAAGCAGTGCGCGACCGACCGGCCGGCGCGCCGCCAGAGCGAGTCCTGGGAGATCTGCGTCCGGCCGGCGTAGGCGTACAGCGCGAGCCCGAGCGGGCCGGCGTACAGCACCGTCAACACCCAGACGAACTGCATCAGGGGGGCGAGCTCGGCGTTGTTCGTCCGCAGGTCGTACACCGTGATGGCCAGCGTGACCGCCACGAGTGCGGCCCAGCCGGCGAGGACCGCGGGGTCGGTCAGCACATTCCGGAGGAGTGCCTGTACCATGGCTGGTCGTGGCGACGCCAGCCGGAGAAGGGTCGGGGCAAGACAGGTTGGCTCGGTCGTCGGAGCCCGCTCAGTCGCGTTCGAGACGCTCGCGACGACGGTCGAACTCCTCGTCGCTCAGGTCGCCGCGGGCGTACGCCCGGCGGAGTTCGTCGAGGGCCGGGTCGCCACCGCTCCCGCCGCCCAGCGACGTCAGCAACAGGTAGCCACCGCCGACGACCACGGCGAGGACGAGCAGCCGGCCGAGGAGGCTGGCGGCGAACCACCACCACGACCACTGGCCGTCGAAGCCCATCCAGTGGTCGTGCCAGGTCGCACCGCTCCCGCCCATCCCCATGCCCATCATCCCGCCGAACAGCAGCGGGACGAGGAGCACGGCCGCGAGCAGGAGCACGACGATACCGAGGCCGGACCGTGCCGAAGTAGTGTCCATGTGTGTATATACGGTGGCATCGTTCACGTCGATTCTCCTTTCGAGACCCGGGTTCTGTCGCCCGCCGAGACTTCGACTCCGGCGTGAATCTCCGGTCGACCACACGACTCCAAGGTTACCGCCGGGTAATCGCGCCTCGCGGTCTACCCTCTCACATGGATAGCAGACAGACCAGCAGGCGCGCGTTCGTGCGAGGCATCGGTGCGCTCGCCGCCCTCGCCGCAGTCGGTGGGTCCATCCCCGCCGCGGCGTGGGCGCAGGAGCAGGACGACGACGAGAGCCGCGTCCGGACGGGTCGGCCGACGACGGGCCGGCGCGGCGGGCGGCTCCGTGGCAGCCAACCCACCCAACCGGCGGCCGCCGGGGCCTACCTCAAGTTCGACGACATCGAGGGCGAATCGACCGACCGGAAACACCGCGGCGAGATAGACATCGAGTCGTGGTCGTGGGGCGTCGCCAGCGAGGAAGGCCGGGTCGCCCGTCGGGGCCGGGTCCAGCACAGACCGCTCACCATCACCAAGCGGGTCGACAAGGCGACGCCGAAGCTCACGAAGGCGGCCACCAGCGGCCGGAACCTCGGTGAGGTCGTCCTCACGGTCGAACTGGGCGGTCGGACCATGACGATGACCATGCGGAACGTCCGCGTCGTCGCCAGCAGCCTCAGCTTCGATAGCGAGACTGGGTGGCCTATGGAGACCCTCGAACTGGAGTACGACGGGCTCACGATGGCGGTCGACCGGGTCGAGGCCGACGTCGAATAGGTATTTATAACGATTAATCGGTATGTTTAGGTTGCTGGCGGTCCTTCTAGCCTGCGGTCAGCACGATGGAACTCAGAACCGGGCTCTCGTACGGCGACGTGTTGCTCGTCCCCCAGCGCTCTCCCGTGGCGAGTCGCACCGAGGTGGACCTCTCGACGACGCTCGCGCCGGGGCTCACACTCGACATCCCCGTGGTGAGTGCCGCGATGGATACGGTGACCGAAACCGACCTGGCGATGGCCCTCTCGAACCGCGGCGGCCTCGGCGTCCTCCACCGATTCTGCACCATCGAGGAGCAGGTCGCGGAGGTCGAGGCAGTGGTCGCGGCCGGCCAACGCGTGGCCGTCGCCATCGGTATCGACGAGGACTACGAGGCGCGCGCCGCGGCCTGTCTCGACGCCGGGGCCTGCGCGCTCGTGGTCGACGTGGCACACGGCCACCTCGAGATCTGTCTGGAGGCGACGCGTCGACTCGCCGAGGCGTTCCCCGACGCGCCACTCATCGTCGGGAACGTCGTCACGGCCCAGGGTGTCGAGGACCTCGCCGCGGCCGGCGCGGACTGCATCAAGGTCGGCGTCGGCCCCGGCTCGCACTGCATCACCCGGGAACGGACCGGAGCGGGGATGCCCCAGCTCACCGCGGTCGACGACTGTGCGACTGCAGCGGAGGAGCACGGTGTCACCATCATCGCGGACGGCGGCATCCGGTCCTCGGGTGACGCCGTCAAGGCACTCATGGCGGGTGCCGACGCGGTGATGATGGGCGGCTACTTCGCCGGCACCGACGAGGCCCCCGGACGGGTCGTCACGCTCGACGGCGAGCGCTACAAGGTCTCGCGTGGGATGGCGAGCGAGGCGGCGAACCACGACCGCAGCGACAAGGAGCTCCTCATCGAACACGGGGAGGGCGTCGAGGCACTCACACCGGTTTCGGGGCCGTTCGACCCGCGCCTCACCGAGTTCCTGTCGGGGGTACGCTCCGGGCTCTCGTACTGTGGCGGCCGCGACATCGCGGAGGCCCGGTCGAAGGCCGAGTTCGTGCAGGTCGCCGAGAGCGCCCGCGACCGCGAGGGCATCCACTCGGTGTCGGCGATGGTCGACGGCGACCTAGAAGGCGCTGCGGCCGACGACTGATTCGTCGGTCTCCCGCCTGCTCGGGTGGGTGAGCCCCCGGGTACCGCTCTCGCTATATCCTGTCGGAACCTAACGTAGGGTTAGTGACGGCTCCGGCCAGCGGACGCCGTCTTTCACCACCTGCCATGGCGACACGACACATCACAGCCGCGGGACTCGGTTCTCGGCGCGGTCGAACCACGACCGGGGAGCGCCGACCCCCGCCACCGACGGAGGCCCGATGAGACCGGCCAGAGAGACGCTCCCCTTCGAACCCGACGCGGACGCCCCGGACCCGATGCTCCGGCTCTTTCGGACCTACGGCCGCGACGACATGCACCTGTTCGTCCTCGGGCTGGTGACGAGCCTGTTCGCCCGCCTGGTGGGCCTGGTGCCGCCGCTGGTGCTCGGTATCGCCATCGACTCGGTGTTCAACGACAACACGCCGTTCCGGCTCCCACTGGTCCCCGCCGACCTGTTGCCGACGACGACGCTCGACCAGCTCTGGCTCTCGGTCGCGCTCATCGTCGGTGCCTTCGTCGGCAGCGTCGTCTTCGGCTGGACCCAGGGCGTCAGCCTCTCGCTGTTCTCGAACCGGGTGCAACACGCCCTGCGGACCGACACCTACCGGGCGATGCAACGGCTCGACATGGCCTTCTTCGACGACAAGCAGACCGGACAGGTGATGTCCGTCCTCAACAACGACGTGCGGAACCTCAAGCAGTTCCTGAACGGCACCGTCTCGGGAGCCATCCAGCTCGTCGTGACCGTGTTCGGCATTGCGGCCCTGCTGTTCTACCTCAACTGGCAACTGGCCCTCGTCACGCTGGTCGGGGTACCCCTACTGCTCACATTCACTGTCTGGTTCATGCGGACGATTCGGCCGCTCTACCGGTCGCTGCGTTCCAGCTTCGGCGACCTGAATACGAGGTTAGAAAACAACCTCAGCGGGATGGAGGTCATCAAGACGAGCAACACCGGCGAGTACGAGGACGGCCGCGTCACCGACGCATCGTGGGACATCTACGAGCGAACTTGGGCGGTGGCTCGTCTCGAGTATCTCTACCAGCCGGGGATGGACCTGCTGGCGGGCGTCGCCTTCGCCGCGACGTTCCTGCTCGGCGGCTACTGGCTCGTCGCCGGGCCGCCGCCGGGGTTCTCGGGGACCCTCTACGTCGGCGAGTTCGTCACGTTCCTGTTCATGACCCAGCGGTTCGTCGACCCCCTCGCCGGCATGGGCCGCATCGTCAACTCCTACGAGAACGCCCGGGCCTCCGGCGAACGCATCTTCGGGCTGAAGGACCTCCCGGTCACCGTCGCCGAGTCCGAGGGACCCACTACCCTCGACACCGTCACGGGCCGGGTCGAGTACGACCACGTCGACTTCGGCTACGTCGACGGCGAGCAGGTTCTGCACGACGTAACTTTTACTGCTGAACCGGGCGACACCGTCGCCTTCGTCGGCCCGACAGGTGCAGGTAAATCGACCGCCGCGAAGCTCCTGCTCCGGCTTTACGACGTGAATTCCGGCGCGATCCGGGTGGACGGCCACGACGTGCGCGACCTCTCGTTCGACAGCCTGCGCGACCACGTCGGCTACGTCAGCCAGGACGTGTTCCTGTTCGACGGGAGTGTGACCGAGAACATCGCCTACGGGAGCTTCGACGCGACCGAGGAGGAGATTCGCGCCGCCGCACAGGCCGCCGAGGCGCACGAGTTCGTGCTTGATCTGCCGGAGGGCTACGACACCCGCATCGGCGAGCGCGGCGTGAAGCTCTCCGGTGGGCAGCGCCAGCGACTGTCCCTCGCGCGGGCGATGCTGCAGGACCCCGCGATTCTGGTGCTGGACGAGGCCACCTCTGCCGTCGATACCGAGACCGAACTGTACATCCAGCGCGCCCTGACCCGGCTCACCGCGGACCGGACCACGTTCGTCATCGCCCACCGGCTCTCGACCGTTCGCAACGCCGACCAGATTCTGGTGGTCGAGGACGGCCGTATCGTCGAGCGTGGTACCCACGACGAACTCGTGGCCGAGGGTGGGCTGTACGCGACCTTGTGGAGCGTGCAAGCCGGCGAGTTCGAGGGCGACGCCGAGAGGCTGGTGCGGCGGTTGCTGTCCGATGGAGAAGGTGGTGACGGCGGCGAAGAGTCCGCGGTGTGACCAGTCCCCGATTTCCGCAGGGAGCAGAACTATCCTTCACGGCTCCGACGTGCCTGCACGCGAGAACGATGACAGGGGACCCCGTTTCAAGCGGTCGATTCGACGAGTGGCATCGCGAAGACTGGCGCAAACCCGTCGAGGACGGTCCCGTCGAGTTCGCGGTCGTCGGCCTCGGCGGCTTCGCCCGGGAGTACGCCCTCCCGGCGTTCGCCGCCGCCACGAACTGCGAGACGACCGTGGCAGTGAGCAGTTCACCCGAGAAGGCCGAATCGGTCGCCGACGAGTTCGACATGGCCCGTGCCATCACCTACGACGAGTACCACGACGGTGTCGCCGCCGAAGACTACGACGCGGTGTACGTCGTGACCCCCCACGCCCTCCACGAACCGTACGTCGAGACCGCCGCCAGGCTCGGGAAGGCGGTGCTGTGTGAGAAGGCGATGGCGGCGACGCGAGACGGCGCGGAACGCATCGCGAAGACGGTCGACGAGGCCGGCATCCCGTTCATGGTCGCCTACCGGATGCAGTTCGGGCCGGCGGTCCGGCGGGCCCGCGAGCTGGTCGACTCGGGGTTCATCGGCGACCCAGTCCACATCCACGGGTCCTTCTCGTTCCGGATGCTCGACGACCCGAGCCAGCCGGACGAGAGCTGGCGACTCGACAAGGGCCTCTCGGGCGGCGGCGCCCTCACCGACATCGGGCTCTACCCGCTCAACACGACGCGGTTCGTTCTCGACTCGGAGCCGGTCAGCGTCGCGGCGATGACCGCGAGCCCAGATGCTGCATTCGCCGACGTGGACGAACACGTCTCGTTCCAGTTCGCCTTCGAGAACGGCGTGCAGGCCCAGTGCAACGCCAGCTTCAACGCCTACGAGGGTCACCAGCTTCGCATCACGGGGACCGAGGGCCGCATCACACTCGACCCGGTGTTCGTGGAAGGGAACGAGCAGACCGTGACGCTGGAACGCGACGGGATGACCGAGACGGTCGAACTCGGCGCGGTCGACCAGCTCCCGCCGCAGTTCGACTACTTCGCCCAGTGCGTGCTCCGGGGCGAGGAACCCATCGCCGGCGCGGCCGAGGGCGTCCGCGACATGGAACTCGTCGAAGCGATCTACGAGGCAGCTGACGAAGAACGAGTGGTCGACGTGGCGCTCAGCTGAGCCAGTTCCGCAGGACCGCGCCGAAGCCGGCCGCACCGATACAGAACGAGACGATGCCGCCGATGCCAGTCAGCGCGAGCCCGCCGTTGATGGCTGCACCGACCAGCAGGGGCTTCAGCCAGCCGTCCTCGAGCCCGACGAGTCGTTCCGCGATGGCCAGGTAGGCGATGGCCGCGCCGATCGCCCAGGCCACGAACACCACGATGCCGAGCGGGATGGCGAACAGGATGCCGATGATGGTGATGACGAGGATGAGCATCACGAGCAGCAGGAGCACCAGCAGAACGATGCCGTAGATGGCCGAGCCGATGGGTTCGGCGCGGACCCGGTCCATCATCTTCTCGGTGTACTTCGGGGCCAGCGCGACGAGGATGGCCCCGACGAGCAGCGTCGTCAGGAACGCACTGATGGCGCTCCCGACGAGGCCGAAGGCGGGGTTCACGTCGACGTTGACGCCGTTGCCCTGTACCTGCAGGAGGAGACCGGATACCTGTATCGGGGAGAGAATCATGTGTTCTCTAAGGCTTCGAGCGGAGAAAAACCCCGGCCTGCCACAGGATAGCCACGCGCTCACTCCAGCCGGACCAGTCGGCGACGATATCTCCGACCCCGACCATCACGGGACAGCCGGAACGTTGAAACTCTGCTGTTCTGAGATGTTCGTATGGACCTGCGGCTGCGCCTCTCTCTGGTCGTTCGGATGGTCGTCGCCACGGCGATAGTCGCCTCGCTGTCGGTCTGGGTGGCGCTGGTGACCGGCGTGCTCGGGTCGGCGCTCCTGCTCGGTGTGGTGGGCTGGATTCCCTCGAAGGTGGCGACGTTCGCGCTCGACGCCCCGCGGCTCTCGACCGTACTCGACATCCATCCGGGCATCGTGGCCGTCGCCGCGTTCGCCGTTCTCTTCGTCGTCTACGTTGGCTGGGAGCGTGTCGCCCATCACACCACAAACGACTACCTCCTCCCGCCCTCGGACGTTCCCCAGGCGGCCATCGTCGTCGTCGTTCTGGGGGCGCTGTACTCCCTCCTCATCGAGAGCGCTGCGGCCATCACGCTCGCCGTCCTCTCGGTTCTCAGCCCGTTCTACCTGGGAATCGGCGTGCTCGCCATCGGCTTCCTGCTCGGCATCTACGGCTTCGTTCTCGGTGTCCGCGGGACGGTTCAGTCACTGCAGGAACGCTCCATCTCGGACGCGGTCCCGGCCGACGAGGTGGACGAGCGACTCCCCGGGATGGTCGCCAGACTCGCCCGGCAGGGGAACGTCCCCGCACCGTCCGTGCAGGTCACGCCCCGCGGCAGGCCCGAAGCGTTCACCGTCGGGTCCGGTTCGTCGGCCCTCCTCGTCGTCTCCCAGGGCCTGCTCGACCTGCTTCCCGACGACGAACTCGAAGCTGTGCTGGCTCACGAGGTCAGCCACCTCGCGAACGGCGACAGCCGGGTGATGGCGACCGCGCTCGCGCCGATTGTGTACGCCGAGGGGCTGTACATCGACGAGAACCCGAACGACCCCGGCGACGTGGTGTTCAACCTGTTCGTGCGGATGGCGCTCCGGTACGGCGAGTTCGGCGTCGCGTTCCTCTCCAGAGGTCGAGAGTGGGCCGCCGACGCCGGGGCGGCCGAGTTGACCGGGAACCCGGCTGCGCTCGCGAGCGCGCTGTCCCGGCTGGACGACGAACACGGGATTCCACAGGAAGACCCCCGGGAGTGGTCGGAGGCGTACGCGGCGCTGGACATCGTGCCGACGCTGGACCCGGACGGGCGCAGCTTTCCGTTCCGGACGCATCCGTCGACGCAGGACAGAATCGAGCGGTTGCAGCGGTTAGCGAGGGAGTTGGAATCGTAGGTCCCGTCGAAGCCAGCGGATGATGAGACGAACGTCCTGCTGAACGGAGAGGATGTGTGCAGCGAACGACGCTCGGTAACTTCTACTTCGAGTGGTGAGTGCGCCGACAGCCTGAGAGTACGAATGAAACGCCCCTGCTCCTGGAACCTGATTTAAGCTTCACAGTACCGTGCTGAATACAGGGCGTGAATTGAGCCCACCATCAGCCAAGGAGGAGACGGTTATCTAATCCTAACAAGTTTGTTCTATTGTAGACACATTAGGAGTTTGGGACGTATGTATAGAATTTCCAACTTGTGTGTTTTTATTTGAATCGAGACCGTGTCCAAGTACACGATTCTATCCCCCACATATAAGCCAAAATTCATAATTATAGAAGTGGTAGTAATTCGAAGTTGATATTGGAGGTACGAAATGAACGATATCAACCGGCGTCGGTTCTTGAAGCGGGCCGGCATCACGGCAGGAGTGGGGTTGGCCGGAATTGCAGGAACCGCTGCAAGTAGCCGAGCAGCTAATCTACAGATTCATGGGAGAGTACAGAAAACGAACAAGAAGCCAGCGAGAAGGGATTTTGTTGGAGTTGCAGGACGCAATCTTCGAGTGAACTATATCGAAACCAACGACGGAGGTGTATTCGATCTGGAACTCAATCAACCCAGAAACGTGGCTGTTGGATACTATCAGATGACCCCCAATGCGAGACGTATTCCGTCTCCAAAACAGGATGGTTCTCCAGATATTTACTACCTCCAATGTTGTGTCGATGTTTCAAATCGCCCAGTGAACCTGGGAACGTTCCAGCTGCCAGAAGCATACTTGCTTCAGGTGCTTGCAACCGATGAAGCAGGCTCGCCCATCGAAGATGCCAGAGTTCGAGTCGTACAGCGTCGATTCGGCGGGGGCTGGGGTTCGGGAACCCACACCACCAACAGTTCAGGGTTACTGCAGTATGCAGACGCAGACCATCCAGGAACCGAGTTAGTAGGGGATGTCCTGGTACAGGTTAGTCCACCAGCCGATGATGGACACTTCGTGGATCGCACCTACGAGCGAGAGATTGAACTTCAGGAACCACGGACCGAGACCTTCGTCCTTGAGAAGCGGTAAGGACACAATCTTGACCTCCTCCGCTTTATTATCAGGTCTGTTGAGTTTGTGTGCTGATCTGCTATGTTGAACCCCCAATCAGCGATCTTTCTCAGGGGCGGTGCTAAAGACGCGAATCGGGGCTGACACTGGCCAGCTGGAAAGAGGCCTCTTTGACAGACTCAGAGGTCTGTGTCTGCCGAATAGTCTCCAAACCCGGCCTCAGCCCTCAGCGCAGCCAACCCAACAACTCGTAGTCGTGGTCGGGCGTGTACCGCCGGAACAGCAGGCTGTTCGCGAGCACGGACACCGACGAGAGCGCCATCGCGCCCGCAGCCAGCACGGGCTGGAGCAGGCCCAGCGAGGCCAGCGGAATCATCGCGGTGTTGTAGCCGAGCGCCCAGAACAGGTTCTGCTGAATCTTCTGGAGCGTGCCGTCGGAGATGCGGATGGCCTTCACCACGTCGAGCGGGTCGTCGCGCATCAGGGTCACGTCGGCGGCCTCGATGGCCACGTCGGTCCCGGACCCGATGGCGGTGCCGACGAAGGCGGTCGCGAGGGCGGGCGCGTCGTTCACGCCGTCCCCGACCATCATGGCCTTCGTGCCGTCCTGCTGGATGGCGTCGACCGCGTCGGCCTTGTCCTCGGGGAGGACGCCAGCACTGACGTTCTCGGGGTCGATACCGACCTCCTCGGCGACCGCGCGGGCGGTCCGCTCGTTGTCACCGGTGATCATGTGGACCGTGACGCCGCGCTTCTGGAGGGCCGAGACGGCTTCCTTCGCGGTGTCTTTCACGGTGTCGGCGTCGGCGACGACGCCGGCCACGCGGTCCTCGACCGCGACCAGCATCGCCGTCTTCCCCTCGCTCTCCAGCCGGTTCATCGCGTCCTCGGCGGGGGCAGTGTCGATGTCCGCCGATTCGAGCAGTTCGCGCTTGCCGACGCGAACCTCCTTCCCCTCGACCGTGGCGACGATGCCCTTCCCGGGGACGTTCTCGAAGTCGTCGGCGTCAGCGAGGTCGATGCCGCGCTCTCTCGCGCCCTCGACGATGGCCCGGGCGAGCGGGTGTTCGCTGTTCTGCTCGGCAGAGGCGGCCATCCGCAGGACGAAGTCCTGGTCCAGGGTCTCGGGCTCGGTCGTGGTGGTGCCCGCCCCATCAGTTCTTGCGTCGTCTACCACGACCACGTCGGTCAGGCGCATCTCACCGGTGGTCAGGGTCCCGGTCTTGTCGAAGACGACCGTCTCGACGTCCTTGACGCGCTCGAGGATGTCACCGCCCTTGAACAGGACGCCGTTCTGTGCGCCGATGGTCGTCCCGACCATGGTTGCCGCGGGGGTCGCCAGCCCGAGCGCACAGGGACAGGCGATGAGCACGGCGGAGGCGAACACGATGATGGCGAACTCCTGCGTGCCGATGGCGGTCGGGCCACCCAATATGACGCTCCACAGGGGCAGGGCGTTCACGAACTCCGTGAGGGCGGTCGGGGCGACGTACCAGACCGCGCCCCAGAACAGGGCGTTCGCGATGACCGCGGGGACGAAGTACGCCGAGATGCGGTCCGCGAGGTTCTGGATCTCGGGCTGGCGCGACTGGGCCTCCTTGACCGTCTTGACGATCTGCTGGATGGCCGTGTCCTCGCCGACCTTCGTGGCCTCGACCACGAGCACGCCGTTCTCGTTGATGGTCGACCCGACGACCTCGTCGCCGGCCTCTTTCGAGACGGGCACCGATTCGCCGGTGACCATCGACTCGTCGACCGCGGAATCACCCTCCACGACCACGCCGTCGGTGGGAATCTTCTCGCCGGGGCGGACCTTCATGCGGTCGCCGACCTGCACGTCTTCCAGAGGGACCTCGCGCTCGGTCCCGTCCTCGTCGACGATGGTTGCGGTGTCGGCCTCCATCTCCAGTAGGGAGCGAAGCGCCTCGCTGGCCTGCCCCTTCGAGCGGGCTTCGAGGTAGTTCCCGAGCGTGATGAACACGAGGATGAGCGCGGCCGTGTCGAAGTACAGCCCCGCGCCCTCGACCGCGAACACCAGCACGCCGAGGCTGTAGAAGTACGCCGTCGACGACCCGAGCGCGATGAGCACGTCCATGTTCGCGGTCCGGTTCTTCACCAGCGCCTTGTAGGAGTTGACGTAGAACGGCTTGCCGAGCAGGTACTGGACCGGCGTCGCGAGCGCGAAGGCGGCCCAGCCTATCACGAGGTCGGTGCCCGGCACCGTCTCGGGGAGCACGCCGGGGAAGAAGAAGTGCTCCAGGAGCATGAACAGCAGCGGCGCGGCGAAGGCGGCCCCGATGAGCGTCAGCCGCTTCTGCTTGCGAATCTCGGCGTCACGCGCCGACTCGCGCGCCTCGTCTTCGCTGTCGGCGTCCTCGTCGCGGACCGGCGTGTAGCCCGCGTCCTCGATGGCCTGGTAGAGGTCTCGGCGCGAGACCGCGCCGGGGACGTACTCGATGCTGGCCTCGTCGGTGGCGAAGTTCACGTCGGCCCGGACGATTCCGGGAGTCCGCTCCAGCGCGTCATCGATGGTCTCCGCGCAGTTCGCACACGACATGTCGGTGATACCGATGGTCGTGGTCTCCGAGACCGGCTCGTAACCGGCGTCGCGGATGGCGGCGAAGACCTCGGCGAGACTCACCTCGCTGGAGTCGTAGGTGACGCTGCCCTCGTCGGTCGCGAAGTTGACCGACGCCTCGCCTACCCCGTCGAGCGACGAGACGGCGTCCTGCACCGTAGACGAGCAGTTGGCACAGGACATGCCGGAGATTTCGAGTTGGATAGTCCGTTCTGGCATCTTGGTAGAGACTACGGGTTCCTCTTTCAATCGGGTTGTGCTTTCGATACCCGCGTCGAAACCACCACTCGAACTTCAATTCGAAGCTACAGGTCGCGTTTCGCGCCAGTATCGAGCCCGTCTTAGGCGGCCTCCTCCAGTCGCTCGAACCGGTCGCGGAACCGACCCTCACAGGACGTACAGCAGAAGTTGTACACCGACTCGCCGACCCGCGCCGAGACGCCCTCGCTGGTGACGGTGTTGCCGCACTCGGCGCACTCGAGGGCGAACTCGGTGCCGCCGACGCTCGGCGACCAGTCCACGTTCGACAGCAGTTCCACCGAGACGTCCTGGATGAGCGTGGTGTCCGTCACGGACGCGAGCCACCGGTGGACCGCCGTATCCGGAACCCGGGCGTGGAACGTCAGGTCACCGTCGGCGGCGGTGAACAGGTGTTCGACCGGCTCCGAGTCGCGGAGGTCCGCCTTGACCGCATCTGCCATCCCTGCATCGAGGTCGAGGTGAACCAGCACGGGCGTTCCCTCGCGTAGCTGCGAGCGGTCCACGTCCACGGTGAACCCGCGGACGATTCCGACCTCCTGCAGTCGTTTCACCCGGTCCGAGACCGCGGGGCCGGAGAGCCCGACCTGCTCGCCGATATCGGCGAACGACCGCCGGGCGTCAGCCGCGAGCGCTTGCAGGATCTCCATGTCGGTATCGTCGAGGTCGCGCATGGTTCGCAAGACGAGGCGCAGAGTCAAGAGTGTTCGGCAGATTTCGCTTTGGATTCGAAAGTCGAATCGGAGCGATAGTGCTAAACCGCGAACGAAAAGTGGAATAGTCGTCCTCCCCCTACCCTCGTCTATGAGCCAGAAACTGACGGTGGATGGCATGAGCTGTGGCCACTGCGAACAGACCGTCGAGGACGCGCTGCTCGACGTGGCTGGCGTCGAGGATGCGACCGCAGACAACGAGACGAACTCGGTCACGGTGACCGGTGACGCACAGGTCGACGACCTCGTGGCAGCCGTCGAGGACGCCGGCTACGACGCCTCGGCCTGAGACACCCCGTTTTCGTCAGGGTTCCGCGACCACGACCAGCCGGTGCGTCTCGCGCTCCAGGTCGCTCCCGTCGAGGCCGCCGTACAGGGACACCTCGGAGAAGCCAGCCCGTTCGAGCAGGCGGCGAAGCTCCGACGGGGCGTAGAGCCGCAAATCCCACGACACCTCACCGACGTGGTCGTACCCCTCCGCTTGCTCCTCGAACAGCGTCAGCGTCGTCTCCATCCGCCCGGTCGCCGGCGTGTACTCCGTCTCCTCAACGTGGAGGAGGTCGTCGTCCCGGCCCGCGAAGGAGTTCCGGTAGTTCGCCATCGTCGCCTCCTTGTTGACGAGTTCCATCACCAGCACACCGTCGTCGGCGACCGTCTCGTGCAGGCCTGCCGCGACCGCCTCGTTGGTGTCCTCGTCGAAGTAGCCGAACGCGGTCCACATGTTGGTGACGAGGTCGTACTCGCCCTCGACCGTGCCGAGGTCGCGCATATCCCCCACTTCGAAGGTCGCCCGGTCGGCCACGTCTGCATCCGCGGCGCGCTCCCGGGCGGTCTCGACGTAGTGCGGCGAGATGTCGACACCCCGGACCGATACGCCCGCGTCGGCGAGTTCGACCGCGTGCCGGCCGATGCCACAGGCAACGTCCAGGGCGGTCTCGGGCACGACGCCGTGCTCGCCGACGAGGGCGAGCAACTGCTCGACCTGCTCGGCGGCATCGTCGACGCGCTGGCGCATCGTCACCGCGAACACCTCGGGGTGGTCGACGAACATCTCCTCGGTCCAGTGGGTCATCGGGTGGATTTCGTAGCGTCGGCAGAAAAGAACTGCTCTCGAACAGGTGTCAGTAGACCGTGCCAGCGCCGTAGACGATGAGGACCGCGACGACCAGCAGCGCGACGGCGACGAGGCTCGCACCGTAGAGGAACGGTTTCGCGGCGGCGGCCGGCGACCGGACCTTCTTCTCGGAGAACCCGTCGGCGAGCTTGCTCGCGCCGACCTCACAGAGACCGGTCAGCACCAGCCAGAGCCCGAGCATCGTCAGGACGAGGTGGCCGCGCGCGCTTCCGAACAGGGAGAAACCGCCGCCGTCGCCGATGGTGTAGAGAGTGCCCGCGAGGTGGCCGCCGGTGAGGAACAGGACGACCGCGGAGCCACGCGTGACCCAGCGGAACCGGCCGACGATTGACTCCATCGGGCTGGCGTTCAGCGACCCGTCGAGTGCCGAGGGGAGCAGCCCGAGGGTGAGAAACAGCACACTGCCCGCCCAGACGGCGGCGGTGACGCTGTGCAACATCCGCATCACGAGGTCGAGAACTGCAACCATATCCGCGGGATGTGACCGGGGGGCGAAAAGCGTTGACTATTCGGCCGAACTCGCGCAGTCGCCACAGAGCAACTCGATGGTCGCGGTCTTCGAGCCCAGGACGGTCTCCAGGTCGTTCACCGGGTGGGTCTCGCCACAGCGCTCGCAGTCGGCCATCGGCTGTGAGACGTCGCCGAGCAGGGTGTCCACGTCGAACGCGTCCTCCGTCTCGAGGGTACCGACGGCGAAGGCGTCCTCGCCCGGGCGGTCGCGCATCGCCCCGTCTGCGACGCCGCCGAAGCCCGCCTCCGGCGTATCCATCTCGATGACGCTGACCAGCGCCTCGCTGAAGAACTCGGCCGCGAGGTCGTCGGGGAGGCCAGCGTTGCCGTACAGTGCGGCGACCAGTTCGTCGTGGAGCGCTTCGGGAGTACGGTCCTCCCGCGCCGCCGCGGCCGCCAGCGCAGCGGCCTCGCGCTCCTCGTACCCCGAACTCTCGGCCGGGTCGCGGACGAAGTGGTCCACGACCGCACGGACCTGTCGCCGGACGGGGGCGGCCGCGCTCCAGCGAGCAGGGAACGCCTCGTCGATGCGCTCGTCGCGCTCGCCGGTTCCGTGCGGCCCGTCGAACTCGGAGGCAGCGCCCGTGGTGACGGTCCCGGCGTCGGTCGTCCCGTCGGCACCGCCGGGATGTCGCTCATGCCGGTCTCCGGTCACGGCACCGCTGGGGACGTCACCCCCACCGTTGGGGCCGTCACCGCCACCGCTGGGGCCGTCACCGCCACCGGTTCCGCCGCCCACCCCGTCGCCCTGCGTCTCTGCCGCCGGACCGCGCGGCGAGGGGCCGTTCACGACGTCCACGTCTCGCTCACCGCTCTCGGTCTCTGTCGGGTCGGTGACGACCTCCGCGGCGGGGCCGCGAGCGTCCTGCCCCGCCGTCTCCGGGGGGTGTGGGTCCAGTCTCCCCGAGGCGAGGTCACAGAGCACGCTCAGACTCTCCTGTAGTGACGAGGGCTGGTAGCCGCGACAGTCCGCGTACAGTCGGTCGATGCGGTCGGCGAGTGCTGCTGGAATCTCGACCGTCACGACCGCCTCATCGCTGTCCTGACCCTCGTCCATCGTACACGCTCTCACCGCCGACGCCTATAAATTTCACTGACTCGGGCGGTGGACAGTGGCCACGTCTCCCGTGTTGGATGCGTACAATTATCATCTCTCGACGTAGTGACTAGTAACTGGACACGCAGACGATGTGGACCAAGAACCGGCTCATCCTGTTCGCCGTGGCCATCGCGGTCCTGCTAGTCGGGACCACACTCACAGCACCGTCGGTCAGTACGCCCGACCAGGAACCCCCCGACCGCAAGCTGGTCACCCTCGGGGAGAGCGAGACCACCATCTGGCCGTACGTGGGCCCGAAACAGTCGTTCGACCGGCGTGCGAGTTCCATCAATCTGGTCATGCGGGCGGACGCCTCGGAGGTGACCCGGCGGCTGCGGTCGGGCGAGACCATCTGGAACACGAGCGAGCCGGCGTTCACGGAGGAGAACCGGTCCGAGCGACAAGTCGACAACGGGACGGGCGTGAGCTGGTCCGACGCCTACGGCGCGAAGCGGTACGTCTACTACGAGACCGGTACCCAGTCGGTGTGGACCGCCCAGACGAGCCAGCTCCACCACGGCGACTACTTCGGGGGGCAGTACCACGTCCGGGTGTACGACCTGCACCAGGCCGAGGGGAACTGGACCGTCGTCCAGGCCCACGCCGAACACTGGGACTGGTTCACCCTCACCCACACCGTCGACAGCCTCGAAGAGGCACGCATCAACATCGAACAGGACTTCATGACCGCCGCCGGCCCCGACGACGTCCAGCGGGTGTACTACGACAACGGCGACACCTACGACCACGACGGCTGGACGACGCTCGTCTACTTCGCGCTGCTCCCGCTGGTCGGCGCGACCGCCTTCGTCCCGACGCTCGAACGGGCGTTCGACCGGCTGTGGACCCGCCACACCGTCTGGCGGCTCGTCCTGTTCCTCTCGATTCCGGCCGTCGTGCTCGCGGTTCGACTCGGTGGTGTCACGGTCGAGAACCTCCTCACGGTCGACCCGGATATCGTGGTCGCCGCGTTCTACCCGGTGCTCGTCATCGGGACGCCGCTGGCCGCGTTCGCGGCCGGGAGTCGGCTGGAGCCGACCGACGGGTTCCTGTTCGGCTCGCTCGGCTTCGGGATGGCCGTCGTCGTCGACTACGGGTTCATCGGCGTCTCGGTGCTCCCGATAGAGATCGTGATGCACCGGGTCGGGCTGGCGGTCGCCATCGGCCTCGTCGCGGCGGGGGCCCGCCGGCTCGACGACTTCGAGCTCGAACCCCCGCTGGTCGTGGGGCTGGTGACCTGGCTCGTGCTCGTGGTCGCGGCCCACGTCGTGTGATGGGAGACTGTACGTTTTTACCGGACCCCCTCGAATCGTCGACCCGTGATTCGCCGCCCCCACTCGCCGCAGGCCAGTGACCGCCTGCACCACTCTCCCCTCCAGTCACGGCCCGGCCCGCGAGGTGGTTCGCCGTGATGCCACGGCTCGCCCACGTCCGCCGAATCGCCACGGTCGAGGTCAAGCGGACCGCGAGAAGCCTCGGCGACAACCGGACACAGCTCGCGGCGGTGGCGCTCACCGTGGCCATGCTCACCGTGTTCGCCGGCGCTGCGGCCTACGCCCTCGTCACGGCCGGTGAGACGCTCCGGGCCGGCGACCTCCCGGAGATTCCGGTTCCGGGCGGCGTGGTCGGGCTCGTCCGCGGTGGTGTCGGCCTCGGATTCGTGTTCCTCGTCGTGATGAGTGCCATCAGGACGGTCGGGAAGCGGGCGACCGTCGACGAACCCGCCGGCCTGTTGCTCGCCAGCCCGGTCCGGAACGTGGTGCCCGGCGTGGTGTGTAGCGAGCTCGTGCTGTACCTCTCCTGGCTGCTCTTGCCCATCGCGGTGCTCGTCACCGGCTTCAGCTACGGCGCACGGGCACCCGGCGTGTTGCTGGCCCTCCCCGTGGTCGTCCTCGGGGTCGCCTTGCCCGCGATCTGGCTGGGCTACCTGCTCGGACTGGTCGGCCACCACCTCGTCACCCGGTACCCGCCGCTGGCCCGGAACCGGACCGTCCTGGTCGCGGCCGCCTTCGTCGTGTACTTCGCGCTGATATTCACGGGCTCGTTCGGTGATGCGGTCTCGCTGCTGTTCGAGCCGGTCCAGGCGTCACCGCTGTCGTGGTACGGCGACCTGCTGTTGCTGGGTGCGCCGGGGGTGTCACCCTCGGTCGCCCGAGCCGGTCTCGCGGTGCTCGCGACCCTCGCCCTCCTGCCCGTGCTGCAGGTTGCGACGGTGACCGTCGCCTCCTTCCACTGGTTCTCGGACCCGGCTCGCGAGGTGGAAGAAGACGACACGGCCGCCGCCGCGGGGACGAACGCGCTCCAGGGAACCGGTCGCCTGTCCGTCCTCACGGCTCCGCTCCTGCGCCCGCTCGACCGGCCGACGCGGCAGGTGGTCCGCGTCGCGTGGATCCGGACGAAACGGGCTCCCATCAAGCTCCTCTACCTCGGCTACCCGCTGTTCGCGTTCCTCCAGCAGTTCGCGACCATCGTCGAGACCGGACGGGTCCCCGAGCACATGCCCTTCCTGCTGGGGCTGTACGTCGCCTGGGGGACCGCGATGGCGTTCACGCTCAACCCACTGGGCGACGACAGCCCGGTGCTGCCCGCCACGCTGAGTTCGCCGCTCACCGGCCGCCAGTTCGTCGCCGGGCACGTGCTGGCCGGGGTGGTTCCCGGCCTCCCCGTCGCCCTCGTCGTCGTCGGGGTGAGCGCGTTCGTCAGTCCGCTCTCACCGACGATGGCTGTCGCCGCGACTGCGGCTGGCGCGCTCGCGACGGTCCTCGCGCCGACCCTCGCGGCCGGAATCGGCGTCTCGTTCCCCCGGTTCGGGAGCGTGAAGGTCGCCGGGAACCGCAAGGCCGTGGTCCCGAGCAAGACCGCGATGCTGGTGTTCTCGCTGGCGCTCGGGGCCGTCGCGTTCGGGGCTGCCGCCGCGTTCGTCCCGCTCGTCAGGCAGATGGTCGTCGGGCTGCTGGGGCTGGTCGTCGCGTTCGTGACCCCGTGGGAACTCTCGCTCGCACCCGGGACGGTCCAGCCGGTCGGCTACGCAGTGGTCGTTGCCAGCGCACTCGCGCCGGTCGTCTCCTACCGCCACGCGGTACAGCGGTACGACTCCTACACGGTCGATTAGTCGGGAGAAGCAGGGTTACCGGAAGCGTTCGGGCGTTATCCTGGGCAGCTGTTTTCGGATGACGGTGTAGCCGAACGAGACGAGCAGTCCACCGACGACGAGCTGGCGGACCAGGCCGTCGAAGACGAGCAGGCCAGGCACCGCGAACACCGCGCCGACCGCGAAGTCCTCCGGGGCACCGTCGTACCGGATGTAGCGCCGCGGCTCGACCCAGCGCTTGAGCGGGTGGATGTAAACCGCACGAGTGGAGGTGGCCTCCCAGGGGCGGAGTTCCAGCCCGCCGCCGAGGGCGTCACTGGCCGAGTGGATGGCGGCGGCTGCGAGGAACACCGCGACGCCGACGGTCATCGGACTCGGCGAGACCAGCGCCGCGACGGCCGCCGGGACGGTCGCAACCGAGTACCAGACCGGGAAGTGCAGCGTCTTGCGGTGGACCGCCGCGAGGTCGAGGTCGGGGAAGGTGCCGCCCGCGAGGCCCGCGATGGCCGCCACGAGCCCGAACTCGGGCGCGACGGCGTTGACAGCCACTGCCAGGAGGAGTCCCACGAACGCGTGGGTGGTCGCCATCATGTGCGAGCGGGTAGGGCTGCCGACGAGAAAACCCTGTCCCCCTGCGGTGTCCCGGTTCCTGCACACCCCTCGGCCCGGCAGGGTTTTTCAGCTGGCGTGCCAACACGCGACCATGTCGCTGACACTGTACCAGCTCGACGGCTGTCCGTGGTGCGAGAAAGTCGCCGACCGCCTCGACGAACTCGGGATGGACTACGAGAGCATCTGGGTCGAGGCGCTGCACTCCGAGCGCGACGAGGTCAAGCGCGTCTCGGGCCAGCGCGCCGTCCCCGTGCTCGTGGACGACGAGACCGGCGTGACGATGAACGAGTCCGCGAACATCTTGGAGTACATCGAGACGACCTACGTGGAGGCGTAGGGCAGCAGCGGGCCCACGCCGGTTCGCGCGCTTCCGCGACCGAAAACAGTACCACCTGTCGCCCGTACCTGACAGCTATGCCTACACCGACCGTCGGTGACGACTTCTCGCCGACGCGCGCGTTCGCCCGGGACCTGGACGACGCGGACCCGCTGGCCGCGTTTCGCGAGCGGTTCTACGTCCCCGACGACGAGCGCTACATGGACGGGAACTCGCTCGGCCTCTGCTCTGAGGACGCCGAGGCCGCCATCGACCGGGTCGTCGCCGAGTGGAAGGACCTCGCCATCCGCGGCTGGACCGACGCCGACCCGGACTGGTTCCACTACGGCGAGCGCCTCGGCGACCGACTCGCGCCCCTCGTCGGGGCCGGCGAGTCGGAAGTGGTCGTCGGCAACTCGACCACGGTCAACATCCACACGCTCGTCGGCACGATGCTGGACCAGTACGACGGCGAGACCGTCCTCGTGAACGACCTCGACTTCCCGACCGACCACTACGCCATCGCCGCCCAGTTGCGCCAGCGTGGCCTCGACCCCGACGAGCACCTCCTGCGCGTCGAGAGCGAGGACGGGCGAACCATCACCGCGGAGGCGGTCGAATCCGCTCTCGAAACCCACGACGTGGACATCGTGTTCATGCCCACGGTGCTCTACCGGTCCGGGCAACTGCTCGACGTGGAGCGAATCACCGAGTTGGCCCACGAGCACGGCGCACTCGCCGGGTTCGACGCGGCCCACTCCGTCGGGGTGGTCCCGCACGAGTTCGACGAAAACGACGTTGACTTCGCGGTCTGGTGCACCTACAAGTATCTCAACGCCGGGCCGGGGGCCATCGCAGGGCTGTACGTGAACGAGCGCCACTTCGACGCGGAACCGGCCCTCGCGGGGTGGTGGGGCCACGACAAGGCGACCCAGTTCGAGATGAACCACGAGTTCACCCCCGCAGCCGACGCCGGGGCGTGGCAGATCGGGACGATTCCCGTGCTCGCGGCCGCGCCGCTGGACGGGTCGCTGGACGTGACCCACGACGCGGGTATCGATGCCCTGCGAGAGAAGTCGATGCTGTTGACGGACTACCTCGTTCGACTTGCAGACGAGCGACTGGCCGACCTCGGATACGCGGTCGGGACCCCGCGCGACCCCGAGCGACGCGGTGGCCACGTCGCCCTCGAACACGCCGAGGCGTACCGCATCAGTCAGGCGCTCAAGGACCGGGGCGTTGTCGTCGACTACCGGCCGCCGAACGTCGTTCGCGTGGCCCCATCGCCGTACTACGTCGGGTTCGAGGCGGTCTGGACCGTGGTCGAGGACCTGCGAGACATCGCGGAGAACGAGCTGTTCGAGGAGTACGAACCGCAGGCAGGCGGCGTGACGTAGGGTGCTGGTCGGGCCGCTACGGCTGCCCCGATGCCGACCGAGGCGACTCGTCCCACTCGTGGCTGGAGCCCTGCTCGCCGTCGGTAACGTGGAAGCCACCCGTCTCCGCCCGGCCCGACAGTTCCCGCTGCGGGAATGGAATCTTGATGCCCTCGCGGACGAACGCCTCCTTCACCGCGTGGATGGCGACCCGGCGCGCCTGCCACCGGCGCTGTGGAATCGGGTCTTCGATCCAGAACCAGAGGCGGAGGACGACCGCCGAGTCGTCGAACCGGACCGCGACCACCTCGGGAGACGGCTGGGACATTATCTCCTCGAGTGACTCGAGCGCGGCCAGCGCGACGGCCTCCGCGTGTCCCGGCTGGACACCGTAGTCGACACCGACCTCGAGACGGACCCGCAGTTTCTCCTCGCGACTCCGGTTGACGATGGTCTGGTTCTGCACCGTCCGGTTCGGGAGGACGACGTGTTCGCCATCGAGGTTGCGGAGTCGCACGTTGTTGATGGTGATGTCGCTGACGAACCCCTCGTGCTCACCGATCTGCACCCAGTCGCCCACGTCGAAGGGACGGGAGAGGATGAGGATGAATCCGGCCACCATCGAGCCGATGGTCTCCTGGGCCGCGAATCCCAGGATGATACCGAGGACCCCTGCACCCACGAGGAGTTCGCTCAGGTTCACACCCCAGAATACGACCGTCGTGAGCGCGAAGCCGACGAAGACGACCACCTGCGCGGAGTAGAAGAGAGCCAGCCGCTGGTGGACCGACGTGAGCTGCGTTCTCCCCCCACGCTTCCGGAACAGCAGGAGTTTCAGGACGCGTGTGAGGGTGTACGCCGCGACCAGCAGGATGACCGTGATCAGCACCCGAACGACGGTGTCGGCGCCGAACTCGAGCAGGCTGACCGCGGTGACCACCCCTCCCGTCCCGTCCCAGTTGACCGCCACGAAGACGGTCGTGAGCGTCGCCACGGCCAGCAACAGCAGCGCCTGGATGACCTCGGCGTTCTCCGGGCCGAACCGTGCGTCCAGCCGGTCACCCAGGTACCATATCCCCGCACCGACCAGCACCGCCGCCATCAGCACTGGCAGCACCTCCGTAACCGGCGTAGCGGCTGGTAGTAGAACCAGTAGTGACGCCCCCATACCCACTACTACGCCTCGATTCTGTTTAGCAACAGAGGGCAGTGGGCCAGGGTCTGGGCCTCGCTCGACAGAGTACAGTCTCGACTGGGCTGTTCGCGGGTGCGTCGAACGGAACGAAAATCGGGTGGTCGGTCGACCGACTCGACCGGCTCAGTCGTCGATGTCGATGGTCTCGGGCTCGTCCTCGGCCTCTTCTTCCGCGACCTCGTCCACGTCGAGTTCGACCGGTTCGTCCTTCGCGGCCGCCGCCTTGTCGCCGGCACGGTCGGCCAGGATGTAGCCGAACAGGCCGCCGACGAGCATGCCGAGGCCGGAGGCGCGGGCCGACTCGACGTACCAGTCGCGCGGTTCGAGTTCTGCCGTGTTCTCGAACGTCGGCGCGAGCACGACGCGCTGGGTGAGTTTCGCGGCCTTCCGTGGGAACAGGAGACTGACCAGACCGTACGCGGCCGTCGCGGCCGACACTGCCTTTCGAATCTTCGGGGAACCGAGCATACACGTTGATACGTCGCCCACGGGGAAAAACCCCGACCAAACGGCAGGGTCGACGCGCGCCTGTGACCGGGTCACTCCTCGGTCGGGAACTCCTCTCGCTCGCCCATCCACGCCGAGCCGCCGTCGCCGCCGTTGGTCTTGTATACGGCGCGTGCCGTCGCGACCGTGTGCCCGGAGACGTCCTCGACGGTCACGTCGACGGTGGCGACGTTGCCGCCGTTCCGGACGACCTCGGCCTCGGCGACGAGGTCGTCGGTCGCGGGGGAGAGGTGGTCGATGCGGATGTCGATGGTCGGCGTCGGCCTGTGGACCAGCGAGATGATGGCTGCGCCACCGACGTGGTCTGCGAGGGAGTGGACGACGCCGCCGTGTGCGACGCTCCGCCCGGGGACCGACGAGTGCTCCTCGCCGAGTTCGAGCGACCCGCGGGCGAAGCCGTCCTCGACCTCGGTGATCTCGATGCCGAGGAGGTCGGCGTAGGGCATCGCGTCGAAGATGTCTGCGACGGTCATGGACAGGGAAACGAGAGCCTCCGTGAAACCGTTTCGCCAACGGGAACAAACGCGCCAGCGGTGGACACAGGACGGCAAAAGGGGAGTACGAGATGCGTGTGACGGGCCGCTATTCGGGCGTGTCGCTCTGCCCGGGCACACCGCGGCCCTGGAAGAACTTCCCGCCCCACTGGCTGATCCAGATGTCCTGGTTCGAGAGGTAGAGCGACTGCTCGCAGTCGAAGGTGTCGTTGACGACCGACCAGGAGTCGGCCTCGGAATCGTACTCGACCGCAGCGTTGTAGACGGCTGCCTGCCCGAACTCGCCGCCGGCTTTCGGCGGGAGCGGGAGCGTGTGCTCGGCGTTCTCGTCGCGAGACGGCGGGCGCTCGGCGCGCTGGAGCCGGCCGCGGTTGAACGTCTGGTCGTAGAAGCTCGCGTACTGCTCGCGGACCTTCGACATGCCGAGGACCGCGTCGGCCGCGTTCACGCCACCGGTGATGTCACCGGCGTCACGGGCCGTGATTCGGTAGGTCGCGTCGCCCTTCGCGGACATGTAGGTGCCTGCCTCGGCGTCGAACAGCTCGTCCGCCATGTAGCCGAGCGTCGCCTCGCCGGTACTGGTGAAGTCCACACCGTCGAGCTCGGAGGCCCACAGCAGGCCCTGGCCGACGATACCCTGCGTCGCGGCCTGGTTCGCCGCGCCACCGGAGACCGCACCGTTGCCGTCGACGTTCGCCTCGACCTTCGCGGCGAGGTCCTCGGCGTAGGTGGCGGCCCTGGCCTCGAGCTCCGCGCTCCCGGCGTGGGTGCCGTACCAGCCCATCGCGCCGAGCATGAGCCCGAGGTCGCGAGTGGACCCCATGGAGACGATGTCGTCGGGCGTGAAGGTGTCCATCGTGGCCGCCCCGACGCCGTCGGTGAGCATCTGAATCTTCTCGGCGGGAATCAGGGGTTCGGGGTTGACGTAGCCGAACCACTCGCCCTGTGCGAGGCTGGTGAGGTCGGAGAGGAACCACAGCATCGCGGCGTGCTGGGTCGGCTTCGGCTCGGGGGCGACCACGGCCGGCTGCGTCGGGTCGAACCCGGAGATGAGCGGGAAGCTCCCGTCGGGCTGGGTGAGCGCACCGTTCCCGTGCGGACCGCCCGCGATGAGCGTCGCCTTGACGCCGATCTGCGCCAGGGTGGTGAGGACCTGTGCGCGGAACTTCGCGGCGATCTCTGGAGGCAGGCTGTCGAAGTGGTTCTGGAAGTTCTTCGCCCAGGTGACGCCCTTGAGGTGGGTCCAGCCGAGCGAGGCCGGCGAGACCGTCTTCGAGGACTTCGACATGTCCCACTTGAGCGTCGCGGCGTCCGGGCGACCGTCGCCCGAGTCGAACACCGGCTGCTGGGTGAAGTGCGGGTCGCCCGTCGTGAACGGTGCCATGTTCAGGTTGGGGTTCTTGATCGGCGGCTTGTCCGTGTCGGCGTGTTTCAGCATCGCCGGGATGCGCTTGTCGGCCGCCGCCTGCTGTTCCTCGTTGTGCGGGAACTGGACACCGTTGCCGGACATCGCGATGTTGGTGCTCATGTTGTAGAGCGAGTACCAGTACGAGTCCCACGTCGCGGCGATCCAGTCGTAGGTGGGGCCGGCGTTCTCGCCGCCAGCGCCCATGATGCCGGCGTTCTGGAGCTGGGTCGTGAGGTGAGCTGCCTCCGCACCCGAGAGGCCCCCGGGCTGGGTCGTCCCGGGACCGCCCTGCGGGCTCCCGACCACGACGATGCCGACCATTCCGAGGCCCTTGTGCGGTTTACAGAAGTAGTTGTGGACGCCTTCGGTCTCGAACGTGTGCTCGAACGTCTCCCCGGCGGCGATCGTGCCGGAGTCGAAGGCGGGGGCACCGTCGGGGACGCGGTGGACCGTCCCGTTCCCCTCGTGGTAGGCCGTGACCGAGTGGGGCATCCCCTCTATCTGCCAGGTGACGGTCGCGCCCGCTTCGACGAACACGACCGCGGGCGTGAACACGAACTGGCCCGCGCCCTGGTCGCCGTCGAGGACGGCCGCCCTGACCTCGGCACTGGACTGGAGGTCGTCCAGGCCACCGAGCACGTCAGCACCCGGCGGGTGGTTCGAGCCGGCGCTCTTGTCGGATTGCGTCTTCGTTGCTGTGTCCGTGGCGGCGTCCGTCACCGTCTCGGTCACTGTGCCAGTCGACTGCTGTCCGGAACAGCCAGCGAGTGCAGCCAGGGCGGCAGCACCGCTCGCGTGGATGAAACGTCGTCTGTCCATCGTTTGGTTACTCCTCGTAACCGGCTTTCTCCGGGTTAGTAATCAGTTTCACCCAACCCGTAACTAACCGAGTAACGCCGAAGTTAGTTGAGAAAGCTAGACGAGAGCGCATCACGCGGTTGTCGAATCGGGACCACAGGGGCCGGTGACGCGTGAGAGAGGTGACCTGTTATCTCGGAGCGTGACATCTCTCTTCGCATGGCCACGCGCACCGTCCAGCCCACCCCCGCGTGGAAGGTGGGCGCGCTCCTCGTCCTCGCTGGCGTCGTTCTCCTGCTGGACACGACCGGCCTCTTTCCGCTCGACCTCACCGCCATCGTCCCGGCCGTCATGGTCGGCTTCGGCGTGTACGTCCTGTTCGCCCGCGGCTTCACCCGTGTCTTCTGGCCGCTGGTCCTGGTCACCGTCGGGCTGGGCTGGCAACTGGTCCTCTTCGGCATGACGAGCGAGGCACGAATCTGGGACTACTGGCCCGTCTTCCTCATCGTCCTGGGTGTCTCCGTCCTCGTTCGCCGCCGCCAGCAGGTGTACCGCATCGACGACGTCTGGTTCACCAACCACGGCATCGCCTTCGAGGACCTCGACACCAGGGAAGTCCTCGCGGTGTTCGACGACGCGTTCGTCGACCTCCGCGACGCCGAGGCACCCGTCGCGGTCGAGTGTGTGGCGGTCTTCGGCGACGTGACGGTGTTCGTGCCCGAGGACTGGACCGTCGCGACGACCGCCATCGAGGTGGTCGGCGACGTGGCGGACCTCCGGCTGGACCACCCCGCGGGCGACCCCGACGTGGTCATCGACGGCCTCACCGTGGTCGGCGACGTGCTGGTCCGGTGAGATTCGCCGGAACGACGGGCCGACGAATCACAATCCCTACGTGCCCACCTGTCCCAGCGTGAGCCATGCAACTGGGCGTAATCGGTCTCGGCAGGATGGGCCGCATCGTGGTCGACCGCGTTCTCGACGAAGGCCACGACGTGGTCGCGTTCGACCTCGACGATGACGCAGTGGAAGCCGCCGCGGACGCGGGTGCGACACCCGCCGACTCGGTCCGCGAACTGGCGAACGAACTCGGCGACGACAAGCGCATCTGGCTGATGGTCCCGGCCGGCGAACCGGTCGACGCCGCGCTCGACGACCTCGAGCCGCTGCTCGACGAGGACGACGTGGTCGTCGACGGCGGGAACTCCTACTTCGAGGACTCGGTGCGACGTGCGGAGTCGACCGATGCAGCCTACCTCGACTGTGGGACCTCCGGCGGCCCCGCGGGCGCGGAACTCGGCTTCTCCCTGATGATCGGCGGCCCGCAGTGGGCCTACGACGAGCTGGTCCCGGTGTTCGACGCGGTCGCGACCGGCCCCGACGGCCACGACCGCATGGGCCCGGCCGGCTCCGGCCACTACGTCAAGATGGTCCACAACGGCGTCGAGTACGTGCTGATGCAGGCCTACGGCGAGGGCTTCGAACTGCTCGCGAACGGCCGGTACGACCTCGACCTCGAAGCCGTCTCGCGCACCTGGAACAACGGCGCTGTCATCCGGTCGTGGCTGCTCGAACTCTGCGAGGAGGCGTTCCGCGAGGAGGGCAACGACCTCGGCGACGTCTCCGACCACGTCGCGGGCGGCTCGACGGGTACCTGGACCGTCCAGGAGGCCCTCGAACAGGAGGTACCTGTCCCGCTCATCTACCAGTCCCTCGCCGAGCGATTCAGTTCGCGTGCCCCCGAGCAGGGGCGGTTCTCCCGCCGGCTGGCGAATCGGCTCCGGTACGGCTTCGGTCGCCACGAGGTCAAGCGCGACTGAACGGCCCTGACCAGTCAAGCCACCGATAAATTACAATCTATTTAACCTAGGGTCCTGTTTTCCGTTGGTATGGTGAAAAGTACGGTCCGATTCTCCGAATCGACCGTCGACGAGATCGAGTCACTCGTCGAGGAGGGCGTCTTCGAGAGCAAATCCGAGTTCTACCGCTTCGCCTCGGAGTACATCCTCGAACAGCTCTCGGACGACTACGTGCCGTCGACCGTCGACTTCGAGGACATCAAGAACGACGTCTTCCCCGACGAGCAGCTCATCGAACCCGCCGAAGGCCCCGACTCTGGCCTCCCCTTCTTCGAATCCGTGGCGACCATCCGCCGGTTCGTCATCCGCGGCAACGTCCAGGACGCCGAAGACTTCATCGACCACCACTACAACAGCAGCTCCCGCGACGCCCTCATCCTCGAGGAGTTGCTCGAATGCTACCGGCTCCAGTACAACGCACCCCGGTCCGCCCGCGAGTGACGGCGTGGTCCGACTGGCGTGACCTGTCCCCTGGACGAGTGGCGACAACCCCGCGACGGGCCGCTCGCCAATCACAAATGAATTAAACCCGTACTCCAAATCTCCGAACACATGGCCATCAACGAACTGGGACTGGCTATCGGGCTCTCCCTGACGGTCATCGCCGTCGTCATGCACTTCTTGCGTGGGACAGCGTGGACCCCCACCGAGGACATCTCCCAAGAGGTCCTCGAACGACGCGCGTCGACCGTCGCCGAAACCGACTTCCCCGAACCCATGAACCGCGCCATCGGTGGCGGCGGCGCTGCCGGCGCTATCGCTGGCGGCGAAGCCGGCGGCGAGCTTGAGGGTGGCGAGGAAGCCGAAGAGGAATCCACGAGCCCGGCCGACATTCCCGAGGACGAGGTCGAGTACTTCGACGTCGAGTACAAGAAGGAAGGCGCGACCGTCGAGGTCGCCAACAACGAATCCCTGCTCGAAGCCGGCGAGGACGAGGGCTGGGACCTCCCCTACGCCTGCCGCCAGGGCCAGTGTGTCTCCTGTGCGGGTCACATCGCCGACGGTGGCGACTCCCGCGACTACGTCGTCCACGACAACCAGGAGATGCTCGACGACCCCGAGCTCGAGGACGGTTACGTCCTGACGTGTGTCGCCTACCCCAAGGCCGACTTCACGCTCGAGACGAACGAGACGCCGTAACAGCCCGCCCGATACCTCCGTTTTCGTCTTTCTCACAGCCCGCCGAGTGATTTCTTTCGGCTCCGTTACCCCGATTCAACAGAGTGAAATGGGAGTGTTTCGTTTCGAAGTACCGTGAGCAACGCACCCTCAGACAGTATCACCGAGGGTGGCCTCGCGCGGCCCATGTTCCGGCTCGCATGGCCCATCGTCGCCCTCCAGCTCCTCCAGGTCACGTACAACATCGCGGACACGTTCTGGCTCGGCCAGTTCGACACGGACGCCCTGGCCGCCATCAGCCTCGCGTTCCCCCTCATCTTCCTGCTCATCTCCCTCGCCGGCGGCTTCACCGCCGCCGGTGCCATCCTCGTCGCCCAGTACACCGGGGCGAAGAGCGAAGGCTCGGCGGGGCGGGTCGCCGGCCAGACCATCTCGTTCGTCTCCATCCTCGCCGTCGGCCTCGGCCTCGTCGGCTACCTCTTCACCGAGGAGATGCTCGGTCTCCTCCCCAGCCAGAGCGAGACCCAGGCCAACGTCATCCCGCTCGCCGCCCGCTACATGGAGGTGTTCTTCCTCGGCATCGTCTTCATGTTCGGCTTCTTCGTCTTCTCGGCACTCATGCGTGGCTACGGCAACACCAAGACCCCCATGCGGGTCATGCTCGCCAGCGTCGCCATGAACGTCGTCCTCGACCCCATCCTCATCTTCGGCTGGGGCCCCATCGACGGCATGGGCATCGTCGGCGCTGCCATCGCCACGGTCGCCTCCCGCGGCCTCGGGACCATCCTCGGTCTCTACATCCTCTTCATGACCGACGCCGGCCCCGCCATCGAGCTGCGCCACCTCGCCCCCGACATGACGGTCATCAGGGAGATCGTCGACATCGGCGTGCCCAGCGCGCTCGAACAGTCCGCCAGCGCCCTCGCCATGGTCACGCTGACCGCGATGATCGTCCAGTTCGCTCCCCCCGTCGTCGCCGCCTACGGCCTCGGCAACCGCATCGCCTCGCTCATCTTTCTCCCCGCGATGGGCCTCGGCCGCGCCACCAACACCATGGTCGGCCAGAACCTCGGTGCCGGGAATACGGAACGCGCCGAGCGCGCCGTCTGGCTCGCCGCGAAGGTCTCCGGCGGCGTCCTGCTGGCCGTCGCCATCGCCGTCTTCTTCTTCCCGCACGTCCTCGTCGAGGCCTTCGTCAGCAAGGACATCCCCGACGCTCTCGCCACCATCAGTCTCGGCTCCGAGTACATCCAGATTCGAACCGTGGAGTTCGCCTTCATCGGCGTCCTCCAGGTGCTGCTGGGTGCCTACCGCGGCGCGGGCAACACCAAGACCGCCCTCGTCTTCTCGCTCGTCGCGCTGTGGATCGGCCGCGTGGCGACGGTTTCGGTCCTCGCGTTCGACTCGGTTCCCCTGCTCGGTATTGCGGGGTATGGACTGGGCGCGACCGGCTTCTGGTACGGCATGGCCATGGGCAACGTCGTCGGCGCGATTGCGGCGGGCCTCTGGTTCACGCGAGGGACCTGGAAACGGTCGGTCATCGAGGAGCGCGGGCCGACGCCCTCGGTCGCCGACGGCGGCGAAGAATGAGGCACTGAAACGTTCCCGGAACAGGCCGCACCTCTTGTCCAGTTCACAACCGTTATGTCGGCAGGATTGCTACGGTTGCCTGAGGGCCCGTAGCTCAGTGGACAGAGTGCTTGGTTCCGGACCAAGATGTCGCGGGTTCAAATCCCGTCGGGTCCGCTCCCTCGTTTTACTCGGTCGCGTCCCCGACTGACTCCCGCTCGCAAGCTCGCGGGAGTCCCGTCGGGTCCTTTATTCTCTCTAAATTACCTTCTGGCCAAGAGAAGTACTCACACAGACCCATATCGAAGATTCTCCAACCCTTGCTGAGAAGTTTTATGATTCTATGTTGAGGTAATTGGATATGGGACTGTTGGACCGGTTCAAGAACTGGGAATGTGCTCGATGTGGGAAGTGCTACTGGAGCGAGCCGAGAAAATGCAAGAACTGTGGACACACGGTTTACAATCGGATTGATTGAAAGAGAGCTTCCAGAATCATGCAAGAGCCTACAGGAACTTCCGCATCGCTTCTTGCACCTCTCCTAGCCCTCGTGGTTACCTTAGCAGTTAGTAGCGTCCGCGACGGAGATGGTTTGAGATACCGACTTTTCGTCGCATGGACAGGGTTGGCAGCCCTCGGTCCGATTTTTCTGATAATCGGCTTCGAGGCTCTTCTACCCAGAACCAGTATTCCCCAAGGCGAAACAAATCTCTACACTGGAATCTCCATTCTTCTCGTGACTATTCTGATTTCGGGGACAACAGCTGTTGAAGTTGGGAGGGGATTAGGACCGAACGAGGAGAAGAAGTTCGCAGTTCTGATGGCCCTTCCAGTGGTTCTGTGGTACCTCCTCCTCGTATTTTTATTCGGCTGACTCACCCAACCAACGCCGGCCCACCCGTCACCAGCGCCGCCCCAACAACCACCAGCACTGCACCCGCCACCACTCCACGAGTGACCCGTTCCAGCCCACCCAGCCAGAGCCACGAGAAGACCACCGTGAACAGCGGTGCAGTCGCAACGATGGGGTCCACCACCGCGATTCGCCCTTCCGGGGCCGCGAGTGCAGTGAACATCGAGAGCAGCGCGACGGCGGTGATGAGGCCGCTGGCGGCGAACACCGCGTAGGTTTTGCGGGGCTTGCCCGCGACGCGCTTCCGCCCGGTGGCCAGGACGTAGCCGCCCAGCGCGACCAGGGCGGCGAACTCGTTGATGGCGACCGCTTCGAGGGGCGTCGCCTCGCCGAGGCCCAGTCCCCACCGCCGGGCGACGTTCCCGGCGGCGAACAGGAGCGCGGCGGCGAGGGGCACCAGCAGGTCGCGGGTGGTCCAGCCGTCGAGGTCGCCACCGCGGGAGACCGAGAGGACGGCGAGGCCGGCGACGATGACGACGATGCCGACCGCCGTCGGGGCCGAGAGTGGTTCGCCGAGGAACCCGACCGCGAGGGCGGTCGCGAACAGCGGGCGGGCGCTGACGGCCGCGCTGGAGATGCTCGCGCCGACGCGGGCGTTCCCGGCGAAGATCGCGAGGCGGCCCATGGCGGTGCCGACCGCGCCGGCCGCCGCGAACACGGCGACGGTCCCGAGCGTGAGGTCCGCGAAGGGGTCGGGCTGGAAGACCGGGAGGGCGAGCAGGTAGACCGCGGAGTCGACGACGACCACGGTGAGCGCGGCCTGGAGCGGGGTCCCACCGTCGGAGAGCGCCCGTTTCTCGATGACGGGCGTGAACCCCCACAGCAGTGCCGGGGCAAACGCGAGCAGAAGCACTGCCGGCGGGGCAGAGAGGTCCATACTTGTGTCTCCGGGATACACAAAGTTGTATCACGTGGATTCGAGAGAGAATCGACAACAGGGTCGTCGGGTCCGTCTTCCAGCGAACGACGTGAGCAGTGAAAACAGAATCGTCGAAGATTGGATTCATCGAACAGCGACAGCCAGAAACACCGGTCTCAGCCGCCCCTCGGCCGAGTGAGGACGACTACGACTGGAAGGTGACGGTGTCGCTACCACTGCCGTCGGTGCTGGCCGCCACCGTGTACGAGCTGCCCTGGCCCTTGTGGAAGTCGAAGACGCCGGATGGACTCGTCTCGGTCTGGCCGCTGGTGGGGGCCGTGTCGGTCCAACTCTTCGTCTCGCCCGTATCGTCCCGCGTCACGGTCAGTTCGACGAACGCCGCGTTCTCCGAGTAGTACTCGACCCGCAGTTGCGCGTGGGGGTTCTTCGTGTTCTCGTTCCAGACCTGACCGATGCTGACGGTCGGGTCACCGGTTCCGCCGCCACCGCTGTTGTCCTCGACGGTCAACGCGTTGGTCTGTGCCGTCGTCGTGTTCGCGCCGGCCGACGCGTCGGTGGCCGTCACGGGGATGGTCGCACTCTCGCCGACCGCGACCGTAACCGACCCAGTTGCGCCGACGACGAACTCCCCGGCGTAGGTCCCGGTTCCGTCGTCGATCATGTCGAGAGAGCCCGGCCCGCCGAACGCGCTCGCGTCGGCTACGACCGATGCCACTCCACTGGCGTCGGAGACGGTCGCTTCGACCCTGACCGTATCGCCGGCATCGACGGCGAAGTCACCGGTCGTCCCGTCGTCGTCGACCGTGTCCGTCGCGGTCGGCCCGGCATCGAACGTCGGCCCGGTGCTGTCCTCGCCACCGCCGCCACCGTCACCCAACCCGAGCGCGTCGGCGACGTTCACCAGCCCGTATCCGTAGTACTGGTCCCAGCCGGCGCTACCCAGGTCCGTCGCGGTGTCACGGAGTCGCTGGCGGGCGCTGGCGTTTGTGTACGCGCCGGTCGCGAGCAGCTGTGCGGCGGCCCCGGCGACGTGTGGACTCGCCATCGACGTGCCGGAGTACGACGCGGTCGTCTTGCCGTCGTTGAGCTCCGGGGGAACCGTCGAGAGGACGCCAACACCAGGGCCGGCGAGTTCGACCGTGCTCCCGTAGTTCGAGAACCAGGCCCGCTGGTTGTTCGAGTCGGTCGCCGCGACGGCGATGACGCTGTCGCAGGCGGAGGGATAGTGCTTGTCCGCGTCGTCGTCGTCGTTGCCGGCGGCCGCGACGACCACCACGCCCGCCTCCCAGGCGGACTGACACGATTCGCAGATCGCCTGGATGGTGCTCGCGTACAATCTCCGGGGGTGCAGCTTCGCGCCCAGGCTCATGTTGATGACCGTCGTGTGCGCGCCCCAGTCGGTCGCTGCCTTGCCGGTGACCCAGTCGATGCCCGCGATGATGTCCGAGAACGACCCGCTCCCGCTGTCACCGAGGACCTTCACGGCGTGGAGCGTGGCCGAGGGAGCCACACCGACCACGTCGAGACCGTTGTTCATCACGGCGGCGACCGTCCCGGAAACGTGCGTCCCGTGTCCGTTCCCGTCGCCGTCGGGGTCGTCGGAGTAGTTGACGCCCTCGCCGAGGTTCGCCTGGAGGTCCTGGTGGTCCGGGTCGATACCGGTGTCGAGGATCGCCACGTGCGACCCGACACCCGTTTTCCCTGCGTCGTGCGCGGCGGTCGCACCGATGGCGTCGATACCCCACGGTGTGACCTCGCCGACCGCGTGAACCTCGGCATCAGGTGCGACGTAGCGCACGCCGGGGTGGCGGGCGAGACCCGCGAGTGCCTGCTCGGGGAACCGCCCGACGACCGCGGTCCCGAACCGGCCCATCCCCACTGCTGCGTGGCGCACATGGCTGGCCCGGCGTTGCGCGGCGCGAACACCAGCCGACGACCGGCAGACGACGATGTACTCGCCAGTCGGTTGTGCAGTTACAACTCCGGTCATCCCGGCGAGGCCGACTCCTGCGACGCTCACTCCTCGTAGGATGTCTCTCCGGCTGACTAACGATGAATCCATGTATAACTATAGTGCTGCTAGATGATAACTCTAGACGAACAGAGCAGATATTGGACAGTAGAGCCCTGTTAGAGCCCACTCTAACCAAGGCAGAGAATGGATACTTACCTGCTTCTCCGAGTGCGCCCGTCGAACTCGATAGTGCCGGTCCCAGACCTGGTGAGACGAAAGCTCACGCAACAGCGTGAGGCCCACCAGTCACGAGCGCAGCGTCGAGGAAGACGGAAACCGTACCCACCCAGAATGTGCCATGGTCGCGCGAGTCGCCAGTTTCCCGGCGAGGTGGCGACGGGTCTGCGGTCGTGACTGTTCAAAGGCCTGGTAATGACGCCATACCAGCGCGTACTCCCGTTTCCTGCCGGTTCCCGCCCGGCCCCGGACCGGCGTACGGTCTGCGTACGGGCGCTCGAACGAATCGTTTCGGCCATCGAAGCGCACCATAGGTAACCTGTCTTCTCCCCTTATTATTGATAGATGCCATGACCGCGGGGCAGCTAAGGGGGGAGAGACTCGAATGACACAACTTTCACGGCGACGGGTATTGGCAGGGTTGGGAGTGGTCGGTGTGGCCGGGGCAGGGACAGGTCTCGGCACCACCGCATTCTTCAGGGACAGCGAGGCGATCGAGGGCTGGTACCAGAGCGGCCGGGTCGACCTGCTACTCGACTATCGCTCGACGTACAAACCCTGGGACAGATACGAGCTCAAGCGGGAGGTGCCACCCGCGCTCGTCGCCGGGACCTCGAAGACGTACGAGATTGCCGCTGCCCCGGCGATTCGGTCGGTCGCGACCGGCGAGGCGCCCTCCCACGAGATGTGGGGGAACCTCGTCACCGGGAGCACCGACGTGTTCGCCGACGTCTGCGAGCTCCCGGACGCGAGGGACATCTCGGCCCTGCTGCCCGACGACTTCGAGACGGAACAGAGCGGGACCGCGGAGGCACCCGGCGTGTATCACCCGGGCTTCATCGACGGCCCACGGGGGATGTTCATCGACCTGGTCGACGTGAAACCGTACGACGAGGGAGAGACCACGTTCAGCGTGCACGTCTGTGGCAACCCGGCGTTCGTCTTCGCCGAACTGGTCCGCGAGGACAGCAACGGCGACCCCCTGCCCCGGAGCGAGGAGAAGAAACGCATCGAGCCGGAGAAGGCCGCAGGTGACCTCACCGACCTCCTCGGCGAGCTCTGTGATTACCTGTACGTCGTGGTCTCGACCGACCCCGACTGCGACAACCTCGCCACCGACGCGGACGACGACGGCGACACGAACCCCTTCGGTCTCGCGACCGAGGACGGCGACATCCTCTACGCCGGGTCGATGTCCGGTTGGCTCGAACAGTTCGGGCCGACCGGGGACGGCCGGGTCGTCATCCCGCCGGTCTCGCCCGTGACCGAAGACGAGACCCCCAAGCAGTGGTGTTTCACCCCTGGCGTCCACTGCTACGTGATGAACTGGTTCCTCCCGTGCAAGGAGTTCGACGAGCCGGGCCGCCTCGGCTTCACCGACCTCCCCATCAAGAACGTCCTGGTCGAGGGGAATCCGGTCACCGACCAGGACGGCCGCCTCGGCCTGACGTTCAACGACGAACTCCGCCAGCGAGGCTACATGGACATCGTCGACGGCCTGGACGTCACCAAGTCGGTGAACGTCACCCAGACCGACTCCTGCCACGTCGGCATCCGCTTCCTCGCGGAGCAGTGCCGGCACAACATGGACTGGTCGGAGGACCCAGACACCGGCGAAATCGGCCAGGAGCCCGAGGGAACCACCGACTCGGAAGAGGACTGGGAGGGAACCACCACGACGCAGGAACCCACGACCGATTCGGGTACCACGACCGAGCAGGGGACGACGACTACTGAGTCCGGTACTACCACGACCGAACAGGGCACGACGACCACCGACTCCGGTACCACCACCACCACTGATTCGGGCACCACGACTACCGAATCGGGGACGACGACGACCGAGCAGGGGACGACGACCACCGACTCCGGTACCACTACCACTGAGTCCGGCACCACGACTACCGAGCCGGGGACGACGACCACTGAGTCAGGCACCACGACTACCGAACAGGGGACGACGACCACTGAATCGGGCACCACGACTACCGAGTCCGGTACCACCACCACTGAATCGGGCACCACTACCACCGACGCCGGCACCACCACCACGACTACCGACGCCGGTACCACCACCACTACCACCGACGCCGGCACCACCACCACGACTACCGACGCCGGCACCACCACTACTACCGCCGACGCTGGCACCACTACGGCAGACCCCGGGACCAGCACTGGAGGGAAGACCACCGGTGGAACCAGCACTGGAGGGAAGACCACGGGCAGCGGTACCGGTGGCACCGGAACGACCACCACCGGAACGACGAGCGGGACGACCGCGGTGACCACCACCGCGTCCGGTTCGGGAACCGGGACGGGCACCACCGGCGCGGGTGCCGCGGCCAGCGGTGGCACGCCGGGCACGAATCCACTGAACTACGCGGCGACGCAGTTGTCCTCCCCGGCTGGGATGCTCATGGGCGGTCTCGCCGCTCTCGCCGCTGCAGCCGTCGGCCTCTGGCGGCGGTTCGCGGACGAGGAATGAGTGACGACGGGCGCCCAGCCGCGCCCGTGGCCTACGACCCGACCGAGCGACCGCGGCCGGCGTAGCCACCCCGCACCGCATTGATGACGACACCGACGAGCATCACGACGCCGGAGAAGTACAGCCACGTGAGCAACAGCATGATGCCCGTGAAGATGCCGACGGCCTGGTCACCGGTCGACGCGGCGACGTACACCTGGAAGAGCCCCTGCAGGAGCGCCCAGCCGACCGCCGCGAAGAGCACGCCCGGCAGGACCTCTCGGACCGTCACGTCGGCGTCGGGGAAGACGTAGTACATCGGGAAGAACGCGAGCACGAGCCCCGCCGCGAGGACGACCGGGAGGAACACCCCGAGGTAGGGAACCACGCCGGCGAAGGCAGCGAACGCGCTCGTGGCGGCGACGAGTGCCGCAATCGAGAGCACGAGCGAGACGAGGACGACGAGTCCGTCACGGAGCTGGTCGAGGAAGGACGTGTCGGCGTCGACCTCGTATATCTGCGCGAAGGCGGTGTCGAGGCCCCGGAACACCTTCAGCGCCCCCCAGACCAGTATCAGCGACCCGACCACGGAGGAGCCCATCCCTCCGTCCGCCCGCCTTCTGAGTATCTCCTCGACCAGCGTCCCGATGGTCTCGGAGACGGTCTGCGTGAGAAGCGTGAGGACCTGGTTCCGGACGCCACCCCCGATGAGGGAGAGCGCGAACACCGCGAACAGGAACAGCGGGACCATCGAGACGAAGGCGTTGTACGCGATCCCCCCCGCCAGGAAGGTGACGTTCTTCGCTCGTATCTCGTCGACGACCGTGGTGACGAACTCCTTCGCGGACGCGAGGCGACTCATGTGTCTCGGGCTACTGGACGGACAGGCAAAAACGGGCGATATAGTGCCGATATCCGTCGTTTCCGGGGTGGCGACTGGCGGGCTCTGGCCGGCTCTGGCAGGCTCAGGCTCTGTCCGAACTATCACTCACTCCACTCTGGACGGCTTCGCAACGGACCACGGCTGTGTGGTCTTCCCAGCCGCCGAAGTCGGTGGTCGCCGCGGTCCAGACACCCTTGACCGACCTGACACGCTCGAACTCGTCCGGGAGAAGACGCTTGACCGCCCTGAAGTGCTCGAATGCGGCGGACTTCGAGTCGAACACTCGCATCGCATAGCGTTTGTCTTTCCCCTTCGAGACGTACGCCAGCCAGACGGCGTCCGCCACCCCGTCCGGCAAGTGGTTCGGGTCTGCGACGGACTCGTTCAGGACAACTCGGCCCGCGCCGCTCTTCTGTGCGACGAGTTCCAACTCGCCCCACTCTATCAGGTCGACGACTGCATCGTGGACAGCGTCATCGTCGTCTTCGAGCTCCTCTCTCAGCCACGCGGAGGAGACTACTTCGTCGCCCTTCGGTCGAAGCGCGGACACGATTCTGGCGTGGGTCGAGTCCCCGAACGGTTCGACGACCGTTCCGACGGCGGTGTCCTCCCCGCGGAAGGCCGCCACGGTCGTCGCGAAGAGGTCGGGGCCGTCGAAGTGAGAGAGCATCATCTCCTCGGAGAACCGGTCGAAATAGGAATCGTCCGCGTATCGGAACGGCTCGTCGTCCGGCGTGTCGAGCCACTCGCCGTCCTCCCATCGCGCCAGGACCGTCATCGCCAACCCGGTCCGCTTGAGTATGAGTATCGTCATGTGTGTCTGCCGATGTCGCCGGCTGTGGCATCGGTTCGGCCCGGAGGCGCATCAATCGACTGGGCGAGATGGGTCGGCTACTTCGATTACTGCCCGGCCGTGATGAGCGACGGGGTCTGCGTCTCCTCGTCCTCGGCGCTCGCCGCCTCGTAGACGACGTGTGCGGCGGCGACGTCCTGGATTGCGAGGCCGGTCGAGTCGAAGACGGTCACGCCGTCCTCGGGAGTTCGCCCGTCAATCTTGCCCGTGACGATCTCGCCGATCTGGCCGTCGATGTCGTCGTCGCCCAGCACGCCCTCGTGGAACGGGACGTTGATCTCGCCGGAGTGGGTGGTCTGGTCGTAGTCGTCGATGACGAGCTTCGCGTTCAGGAGCACCTCGTCGGCGAGTTCGTGCTTGCCCTCGGCGTCGGCACCCATCGCGTTCACGTGGGTGTGCTCGCCGAGGTCCTCGGCGGAGACGATGGGCGATTCGACCGGCGTCACCGTCGAGAGCACGTCGCAGGAGGCGGCCTCCGCGATGGAGCCCTCGCGCACGTCGAACTCGTCCTCGAAGGCGTCGATGAAGGCGGCGACGCGGGCCTCGTCGAGGTCGCTGACGACGACCTCCTCGATGTCGCGGACCGCGGCGATGGCCTCGACCTGGGTGTAGGACTGGACGCCAGCGCCGACGATACCGAGCGAGGACGCGTCCTCGACGGCGAGGTGGTCGGTCGCGACCGCGGCGGCCGCGCCGGTGCGGCGCATGGTGAGTTCGGTGCCGTCCATGATTGCTAGCGGGAAGCCAGTCTCGGGGTCGGAGTAGATCATCGTCCCCATCACGGTCGGGAGGTCGAACTCGCTGGGGTTGTCGGGGTGGACGTTGACCCACTTGATGCCGGCGGCGTCCCAGTCGCCCGCGTCCATGTAGGCGGGCATCGACCGGAAGTCACCGTTGTACTGCGGCAGGTCGATGTAGGACTTCGGGGGCATCTGGGCGTCGCCGGTCTCGTAGGCCGCAAAGGCGTCCTCGATGGCCGAGACGAGGGCTGTCATGGGGGAGTACTGCTGTACGTCGTCACCGTCGAGCAGGTGGGTTTGCATAGTACTGGATTGCAGAAACGTGGGCTAATATGGGTCCCCTCACATGTCCGGGGGTCTGGCAGGCCGGTCACTCCGAGCGCCCGGGAGTCGGATTCTCGCCGAAGCGCGCCTCGACCCAGTGCTGGTCCTCGATGGGTGGCCGTTCGTACTCGCCGCGCTCCTCGCGAGGTGGGAGTTCGATGGGGTCGGGCGTCAGGTCCTCGTAGTCGACCTGGTCGAGCAGGTGGCTGATGCAGTTGAGCCGGGCGTGTCGCTTCACGTCGGCGTGGACGACGTGCCAGGGTGCCTCGGGGATGTCCGTGTGTTCGAACATCTCGTCTTTCGCCTTCGAGAACTCCTCCCAGCGGGCGCGAGCTTCGAGGTCCATCGGGCTGAGCTTCCAGCGGCGCTTGGGGTCCTCGTTGCGCTTCTGGAAGCGCCGCTCTTGCTCCTCGTCGCTGATGGAGAACCAGTACTTCACGAGGACGATGCCCTCGCGGACGAGCATGCGCTCGAACCGCGGGCACTCCTCGAGGAACCGGTCGTACTCCTCGTCGCTGCAGAAGCCCATCACGCGCTCGACGCCGGCGCGGTTGTACCAGCTCCGGTCGAACAGGACCATCTCGCCCTCGCTCGGTAGGTGTTCGACGTAGCGCTGGAAGTACCACTGCCCCTGCTCGCGCTCGGTCGGCTTCCCGAGCGCGACGACCCGGACGACCCGGGGGTTCAGCCGACGGGTGATGCGCTTGATGACGCCGCCTTTTCCGGCCGCGTCGCGGCCCTCGAACACCACCACGACGCGGAGCCCTTGCTCGCTGACCCAGTGCTGGAGCTTGACGAGTTCCTCCTGCAGGCGGTTCAGCTCGCGCTTGTACTGCTTCTTCTTCAACACGCCTGCCTCGTTGTAGTGGTCCGCCCGCGAGTCGGATGGCATCGTCTCAGGTACGCACGCATCGACCAAAACTATGCAGCGTATCCACCCCCGCGGCGGTTCCGGAATCGCTCGCTGTCGAGAGACGGCGAGCGCGACCACCCTCGACCGGTCGCATCACGTCATGTATCCAGTTCCAGACAGTATCCGCGTTGCCGAACGGCGGCAGGGCGACTCGCCCTGTATATCCATGCACCACTGATATAGGTCGCACAACGTGAATGATTACTGAAGCGGTCACTACGCATATGAACCAGCCGGTGATGCGTCAAACGAGAGGTACGCCGCTGCCAGACGTTAGCGAAACAACAAATTAAAAGAATTTCATGTTCGTTCGTTTCAATCTCGACTCCAAACTTCTGCAACACGCACTTTCTGTCCCCGACGGGATGCAGGCCTCGGTCGAACAGTTCGACACCACTGGAACGATTCCTCTTCGCGTCGTCTTCTGGGTGAGCGGTGGTGATTTCGAGACGTTCGAGGACGCGCTGGACGATGACCCGACCGTCGTCGACAGCACCGTCCTCGCGACGGAACACGCTCGTCGGCTCTACCGTGTGACGTGTCCGGAGGGCATCGCCGATGCGAAGGCGTACACCGCCGCCATCGAGCGTGACGGGGTCATCCTCAACGCGACGAGCGACGGCGACGGCTGGACCGTCAAGACGCTGTTCCCGGACCGGGAGTCGTTCGCCGGGTTTCGCGACGTCTGCGAGGAGGTCGGGCTCACACCCACCGTCGAATCCATCCACAGCGACACGATAGATCAGGACGACAACGCGGCCGACCTGACCCCGGCACAGAAGGAGATACTCACTCGCGCCGTCGAGGTCGGCTACTTCGACATCCCGCGCCAGACCACGCTCCGCGGGCTGGGTGCCGACGTCGGCGTCTCCGGTCAGGCGGCCTCCGAACGACTCCGACGAGGCATGGAGACGCTGGTCCGCGAGACCCTCGCGGACGACCTGCCGAACCAGTAATCACCGTTCTCGCGCAGCGCTCAATCGTCTGCCAGCGATGGCTCTGCCGCTGCCGCCGCCAGCCCGTCCCTGGCGGACGGGGTGAGCCGGTTCAGCACCGACCGTCCCTCGCGTTCGCGTTCGACCAGCCCCGCGTCTTCCAGGCGGCCGAGGTGATGTGAGAGGGTGCTCGGGTCGCGGTCGAGGGCCTCCGCGAGTTCGCCGACCCGGGTGCCCTCGGTCTCGGCCAGCCGCTCGAGAATCGCGGCCCGCGACGGGTTCGACAGGGCGGCGTGGAGTTCCACGTCGCCGGTATCGGCCGGGAAGTACCGGCGCTTGCCCTCTATCTTCACGCTGGTGACGAGGTCCTCCTCCTCCAGAACACGGACGTGGTGACGCACGGTCGAGAGCGGGACCCCCGACGCCTCGCTGATAGCCGAGAGGTAGACACCGGGGGCGTCGGTCACGACCTGGTGGATGGTCTCGCGGTCGTCGTGCGCCAGCGGGTCCGAGCCGTCGTACCGGCTGTAGCGCAGCACGGCCGCCAGCGGCGAGTCCTCGACCGCGTTCCGGAGCCAACGAAGTATCGACCGCCACCGCGTCGCGGCCGCGCCACCAGCCGCCAGCGACCCGACGAGGACGCCGGTCTGGACCGGGCCAGGGACCGACTGGAGTGGTCCGGGGGTGCCGCCGGGCTCGCTGGAGCCTGCATCGCCGCCGGCTTCCGCGCGCTGGTAGCCGGTTCCGTCGAGGCCGCCCGTGTCAGCGCCGGATTGCTCCCCGGTCGACCCGAGCGCGAACTGGCCGCCGCGGGCCGCCGCCTGGTCGAGTCGGCGGCTGGTGCTGTCGGTCGATTCCCCGGTGGCAGGGTCGCTGGATTCGAGCACCGTCAGCAAGGACTCGACGGGGACGACGACACCCGCCGACAGTGAGACGGACTCGACGCTGGCGTCGGTCGAGAGCGAGACCGCGTCCTCCTCGGCAGTGAGGCTCGCGTTCCCGGACCCGTCGACCGTGCCCGAGGTCTCACCGGAGGTGTTCGTCGTGAGACCGTCGTCGAGCGTCGCGTCCGTGTCGGTCGAGGCCGTGGTGTCGCCGGTGGTCACGTCGGTCGAGAGCGACCCGGACGCGGTGACGGTGTCGTCGGTCGTGTTCTCCACGGTTTCCGTGGTGTCGTCGGTCGTATTCGTCGTGTCGTCAGTCGTGTTCGTCGTGTCATCCACGGTCTCCTCCGTGGTGTCGCCGGTCGTGTCGGTGGTGTCGTCCACCGTGCCATCGACGATATCGGTCTCGTTGTCGGCGAGGTCGAAAGAGAGCTGTGTGCTGCCGTGGTTTCCGGTGGGGACCGGGGCTGTCATGGCGGCGGCCGTCCCGAACAGGACGACGAGGACCACGAGGGCGACCGCCAGCACCGCCGTCGAGCCCCCGGTCCCGCCCCTATCGACGTTCATGCCTTTGCCTAGGCCATGTCATTCGAAACCAAATGTGTTGCCATATTTGCCGGAACCGGGAGCGCATCCAGTGGCCCGATTAGCGTGGCAGACCCGGGTCACACGACCGTCGTCGAACAGTACACTCAACTGGTTGACCTTCCTAGCTCGGCGCATGTCACGTGAGGTCGAGGTCCTCGTGGTCGACGACGGCGAGGACGCGGACGCACTCGGCCTGTGTCTCACCGCCCGCGAGCTCCAGGCGCACATCGCCGGGACCCTCACCAGCGCACAGCACATGCTCGACGAACACGTCCAGTGCGTGGTCTGTGGTTCGCTCGACGACCGGTCGGTCACGGAACTCGTCGCGACACTCGGGCGGCACGACGCCCCGGTCGTCTACGTGTACGAGGACGACGTAGCCGCGACCACCGCGCTCGACTCCGGGGCAGCCGCGACGGTGCCACGTGGCGACCCCACCGACGACTGGGGCGACCACCTCGCCGCCACCGTCGACAACCTCGTCCGGAACCAGCCCGAAAGCGCCAGCCACGCGACCCTGGCCAGTGCCGCCCTCGACGAGTTGCGGGACATCTTCTTCGTCTTCGACCTCGACGGGAACTTCCTCCGGTGGAACCGGAAACTCACCGCCGTGACCGGCTACAGCGACCGGGAGATCCGCGAGATGCGCCCGACCGACTTCTTCCCGGAAGACGAGCACGAGAAGATAGAGAACGCCATCGGGCGCGTCGTGATGCAGGGCAAGGCGATGGAGACCGCGCGGATGCAGACGAAAGCGGGCGAGGAGCGCCCCCACGAGTTCACGGCCGCATTGCTCGGCGACGGGGACCGACAGGTCATCTGCGGCATCGGGCGGGACATCCGGGACCGTCGCCGCCGCGAGGCCGAACTCGAGGCACAGGCCGACCGGCTCGAGACGCTGAACCGGGTCAACGACGTCATCCGTCGGGTGACGAGCGCGCTGGTCCGGACGGACTCACGCGAGGAGATAGAGGAGACGCTCTGTGACCAGTTCGCCGACGCGGACCCCTACGAGTTCGCGTGGGTCGGTGAGTACGACCCCGAGAGCGGCCGGGTCGAGCCGACCGCCTGGGCGGGTGACGGCTCCGCCTACCTCGAGGACCGCCCCGCCGCCGTCGAGCGGCAGGAAGACGATGTGACCGCCGCAACCGCCGTCCGGGAACGGTCGGTCAAGTTCGCCCAGAACATCGCCGAGGACCCGGTCGCGACCGCCTGGCGCCGGGCCGCGCTCGACCACGGCTACGAGTCCGCGGCGGCCATCCCGCTGGTCTACGACGACGTGGTGTACGGCTGCCTCTGCGTCTACGCGCCAGAGCCGTTCGCCTTCGAAGCGCTGGAGCGAACGGTGCTGGCCGAACTCGGCGAGACGGTCGGCCACGCCATCCGGGCAGCCGAGACGCGCAAGGCGCTGGTGACCGACACGCGCACCGAACTGACGTTCGCGGTGACCGACCCGGACGAGTTCCTCGTCCAGATCGCCCACGAGACCGACGCGACGCTGGAACTCACCGGGACCGTCAGCAACCCGGATGGGTCGGTGTCGGAGCTGTTCGCGGTGCGGGGCGAGGCGCTCGAGGACCTCGACGACCTCGTCGAGACGGCTCCCGCACAGGTCGAGATACTGGCCGAGCGCGACGCCGAGTCGCTCGTCCGGGTGGTCGTCGACGGTGACTCCGTCGTCGAGACCATCGCCGACGTGGGCGGGTCGGTCCGGACCGTCCGGGTCAGCGACGGGGAGTGTCGCATCGTGGCCGACGTCCCCACCGACACTGCCGTCTCCCGGGTGCTCGAGCGCGTCTCGGAGGTGCTCGAGGTGGAGTTGCTCTCCCAGCGGGAGGTCGAGCGCGGGACGCGGACCGACGTGGGCTACCGGGCCGACATCGAGCAGTCGCTGACCGACCGCCAGCTGGAGGTGCTGGAGACGGCGTACCGTGCCGGCTTCTTCGACTGGCCCCGCGAGACCTCGGGCGACCAGATGGCCGACCTCCTCGGTGTGACCCCGCCGACGTTCCACCAGCACATCCGGGTCGCCGAGCGCAAGCTGCTCGAGAGCCTGTTCGAGGGCGACGACGCGCGCAGTACCTAATCAGGTTAGGGTGTCGGTGTCGACAATGGTCTGTGGCTGTTACCGATTCGGCTGGCATCGTTTTCTTCCCCCTCAGACCCTGAGACCCTCATTTGGATGGGTTTGTCACAATCCCTTTTGAGGCCATCGTCCTCGTTCGGGATGGACCACCATGGGACACGACGACAGACGAGAACCACAGGACTCGAAGGGGATAGCGACGGAATCGACGGCGGACTCGGCGACCGAAGCTGTCGATTCGAGAGACATTTGGTCGCGGCTTGAACAGGGAGTCTCCGCACTGGGAGGACGTGACATGACTCGCGACGACGACACAGCCGACCTCTCCCGTCGCACATTCCTCCAGACGACAGGCACACTCACCGCAGCAGGGCTGCTCGGGGCGGGTGCGGCCAGTACCGCGGCGGCTGCGGCCGGCGAGCTCGACCCCACCTTCTTCAACTGGCGAGCCCGCGAGGCGAGCCGCGTCTGGGACCGCGGCTATCGCGGGCGGCCGGACCGCACCATCGCGCTGACCGACTCGGGTATCGAGGCCCGCCACCCCGACCTCGGCCCCTGGAACGGGGTCCGGGCGACCGTCCGCGACGGTGAACTGGTCATCCCGAAGTCCGAACAGGAACGCGTCGAACTCGCCGGCGAGGGCGAGTCCTTCTCGGGCACCATCGGGCCGGGCACCTTCGCGGACCCGACGACGAAGACCCACGAGTTCACCACGCCGACCGACGCCGAGGGCATCGACGCGACGATGACGTGGACGCCCGGCGACGTCGACGGGAACGGCGAGGACCTCGAACTCTACCTCGACAAGCAGACGGCAGACGGCTGGGAGCGCGTCGCCGCCTCGACGACCGGCAGCCAGCCCGAGGCCATCGACAACTACGTGAAGTCGGGCCACACCTACCGCTTCGTCGTCGAGACCTGGCTGAACGTCACGGCCGACTACGAGATCTCGGCGGGCTACTACGCGCTCGAGGGCGAGTTCGAGGCCGCCGACCCGAGCGTCGTCTTCGAGGGCGTCGGTACCGACGGGGACGACCCGAAGACGGTCGGCTGGTTCGACGAGGGGACGCGCTACGGCCTCCACAAGAAGCCACGCGACCCGAACGGCCACGGGAGCCACTGTGCCTCCATCATGGGCGGCACCGGGCGTGCCAGCGCCATCGACCCGGAGACCGTCACGACCGAGGCCCCCGGCGAGGTACTCGCGCTGGGCGACACCCGCCAGTACGAGGTCCAGGCCGACGCCGGCACAGGCGTCTTCGGGTCTGCATACGGGACCGCCATCGAACTCATCCTGGAGGGCCCTGACGGGCACGAGCTCGACTCGGCCGAACTGACCAGCGACTCGGGCATCACCGACAACGTCGTCGTCGAGGCCCCCGCCGAGCAGACCGGGACCTACACCGTCATCGCCCGAGCGACCGGCGGCGAACTCGTCTCCTCCGGCGACCTCGAGTCCATCAGCGTCGGCGCGTTCGTCGACCCGCAGAGTACGAACGGCGACCGTACCGGCTCCCCCGTCGGCCTCCACACCGGCGTCGCACCGAACCAGAGCCTCGTCGGCCTGCAGGGCCTCTCCGGCCCGACCGGCCAGCTCGCCGACCACGCCGAGGCCTTCGCGGACATGTTCAACATGCGTGCCGTGAACATGTCGTGGGGCTACGTCGGCGGCCTCCCGCTCGGCTCCGTGGGTGGCATCCTCGACTCGATTCCGGCCGGCATCAAGGACATCGCCGAGGCCGGCATCCTCACCTGCGCCGCCGCCGGCAACGCGGCGACCCCGGCCAACGGGAACGGCTCACCCGCCATCGCGGACGAGTGTATCTCCGTGACCGCGACCGGCCCCCTCGACGGGCTCAGCGCGTACTCCTCCGGCGGCCTGGGGGCGCTCGACGAGGACGAACTCGACCAGTACATGAAGCCCGACGTGAGCGCGCCCGGTGGCTACGTCGACGACCTCATCAACGCGGCACTCACGGGTGACGCGAACGCCGCGGAGTCCGACCAGCCGCCCATCCGCGACTACACGGGCAAGGCCGGCACCTCGATGGCGACGCCCTTCACGACCGGCGTGGCGGGCCTCGTCTCGCAGGCGATGGAGGAGGACGCCCCGGCGAGCATCGCGTTGCCAGCTCCCGCCGAGACCGACCTCGACGACGTGTACCGGCTCAAGCAGGTGCTGCTCGCGACGGCCAGCGAGACGGCCTTCACCGCCGCCCCGTTCCACCGCGCCCACCCCGCGACCTACGAGTTCGGCGGGCGCGACCCCTACGAGGGCTTCGGTCGCGTGAACGCCGACGCCGCGGTCGACGCGGTCACTCGCCCGCTTTCGGGTAGCTCCGACGAGGTGCTCGGCCTCAACCTGCCCGAGGACAGCCGCGCCGTCGCGGGCTACGTCCAGGCCGGCCCCGGCACCGTCGAGGCGAGCGTGAGCTTCGACTACTACTCCGGCGGCAACAAGGGTCAGACGAAGAGCACGCCCCACATCGACCTGTTCGTCTACGACGCCGAGCAGCCGGCGCAGTACGGCGAACCCAACATCGTCGCCCGGGCACAGGGCCTGCAGGGTGACGCCAGCGCGACGGTCTCGCTCCCGCGGGACAGCGAGGAGCGGACGTTCTACGTGGTCGCGAAGCTCGTGGACGTCCCCGGCGCGGTCAACGGCGACGACGTGCAGGCACACTGCACGCTCGACGTCTCGGTCGAAGACGGCTTCTTCGTCGCCGGCACCCGGAGCGACGACGGCTCCGTCTTCACCGGCGGCCAGACCAACCAGGTCACGCTGACGGCGAACCCCTCCGAAGACAGCCAGGTCCGGGACGTGATTCCGACCTCGTGGACCGTCCTCACGGACTACTCCGACGACGTGGACCGCGTCGAGGTGAGCAACGGCGTGCAGTACGTCTACTTCACCGAGACCGCGACCGCCGACACCGAGACGAGCTACACCTACTTCGCCGAGGCCCCGGACAACGTCTCGGCCTCGGACGCCTACCAGTTCGGCCCGCAGGAGGTCAAGCCGAGCGAAGCACGCGGCTGGGTCGCGGTGTCGGGCACCGGCGAGACCAACTACGTGGTCGCCCAGTCCACCTGAGCCGGGACACGAGTCCCGATGACCCGCCCCGTCGTCACGACCCCGGCTGCCCACTCCCCCACCCCCACCACGGGCAGCCGGGATCAGAGAGGGTCCACCACGGGGCGACCAGCCCCGCTCTGCAACCGGCGACGGCGGCGGCGAGGGACTGACTGTACGTGGTGGTCGACCCGGCGGCCACCATCCCCCTTCCCCCTTTCTGCGACGGGCGACCAGGGGAGCGCACCGAGACGACAGCGATTCGACACACCATCGATACCCTACCCATGACAGACGACACGACACGCGAGACCGTACCGAAACTCGACCGACGAACACTGCTCACGGCGACGGCCGGGCTGGCAGGCGCGACGGCCCTCCCCTTCGGGGTCGGGAGCGCGGCAGGCGCGACGGGCGACCGCCTCGACGACGCCTTCGATCTGACCAGTGACACCCTCCAGGAGGCGCTCGTCGTCTTCGACTCGAACGCGGCCGTCTCCCGGCTCGACACGCTCGACCTCGCGGAGGGCTACCTCGCCTTCGACGTCCTCCCGGTCGGCTACACCCTGCTCACCGGCTCGCAGCTCCAGACCGTCGCGGACTGGGACGCGGTCCGCTACGTCGAGCGCAACCGCGACCTCGACTACCACAACGCCGACGCACGGGACGTCACGGGTGTCGACACGGTCCGGAACGATAGTGGCTACGACGGCTCCTCGGTCCACGTCGCGGTCGTGGACTCCGGGCTCGACGGCGACCACCCCGATCTCATCGAAGCCGCCGAACACAACTACCAGTGGGCCGGGAACCCCCTCGGGGACCCGACGCTGTGGGTCGACGGCGGTACCCTCGTCGACACCGACGACATCGGCCACGGGACCCACTGCTCCGGCACCATCGCCGGCGACGGCTCCGTCAACGGCGAGGACAGCGGGATGGCCCCCGGTGCGGCCCTCACCGTCTACTCCTCGGGTGCGGCCGTCAGCATCCTGAAGGCTGCCGCGGCCTACGACCACATCCTCGCTAATCACGTCGCCGACGTGGACATCGTCTCGAACTCCTACGGCGCGGCCAGCGCCGACGACTACAACCCCGATGGGACGCTCCAGACCGCGACCTGGACCGCCTTCGACAGCGGCCTGTTGCCCGTCATCTCGGCCGGGAACTCCGGGCCGGACTACGACACCCTGAACGACTACGCGAAGGCTCCACACGTCCTGAGCGTGGCCGCGACCACCGACCAGAAGGCCATCACGGACTTCTCCTCGCGGGCTCGCGCCGCCTCGACGGGGGCGAACTACGACCGCCAGACCGCCCTCGCGAATCTCGAGGAGTACTACGATTCGGGGAGTTCGAGCGGGCCGGTCGGCCTCTACCGCAACGGGGTCGCCGCCCCCGGCAACCAGGTCAACAGCACCATGTCGCCGGCCGACGCACTCCAGGCGACCGCGCCCGACAATTCACTGTACTACGCCGCCATCAGCGGGACCTCCATGTCCTGCCCCGTCACGGCGGGCATCGCCGCGCTGGTCATCGACGCGCACCGCCAGAACGGCCACGGCGACCCCGATCCCATGGCCGTCCTCAACACCGTCGAGGCGACCGCGTACGAGGCCCGGAGCGACTACAACCCCGCGAATGCCGGGGCGGGCTTCGTCGACGCCGAGGCCGCGGTCTCCCGGGCCGAATCGGGCGACCTCGCGACCTTCGCTGACGTGACCCTCACCGAACCGTAGAACCAGCAACCACCGCACGACGCACGACCCAGCCATGACACACGACACACTCGACAGACGGACCGTCCTGCACGGACTCGGCGTCCTCGCCGGGAGTGCGGCGCTCCCGTTCGCCGGCGGCATCGGCACTGCAGCCGCCGAAACCGACACCAGCACCCTCGACGACGCCTTCGACCTCTCGGGCGACGCCCCCATCGAGGGCATCGTCGTCTTCGACTCGCGCGAGTCGATGGGCCGGCTGGACGACCTCGACCTGCAGGTCGGGAAACACGAGTACCGCGAACTGCCGATGACCTACACCGCGCTGACGCCGGACCAGCTGACCACGGTGGCCGACTGGGACGGGGTCCGGCGCATCAAGAAGGCCGAGGAACTCGAGTGGTTCACCGACGACTCCCGCGAGTTGACCGGGGTCGACGTGGTCCAGGACGAGCTCGGCTACGACGGCTCCTCGGTCGACGCCGTCGTCATCGACTCCGGCTTCAGCGGCCCGCATCCCGACTTCGAAGGACGACTCGAATCCAACTGGCAGTGGGTGGACGAGCCCCTGGAATCGCGAGACGCCGAGTGGCTCGACCTCGGGGGCAGCGCCGACACCGACGACCTCGGCCATGGGACCCACTGCTCGGGCATCATCGCGGGGGACGGGAGCGCCAGCGACGGCCAGTATCGTGGGAATGCCCCGGGTGCCCGGCTGTCCGTCTACTCGACGAACACGGCGGTGTACCTGCCCTACGTCGTCGGCGCGTGGGACCACATGCTGATGCGGGCCCGCGACCCGGACGTGGACTTCGACCCCGACGTGGTGTCGAACTCCTACGGCGTCGCCCGCGACGTGCGGTACAACCCGAACGACCCGGTCAACGTCGCGTCGTGGGAGGCCTTCACCGAGGGCATCGTCCCCGTCTTCGCCGCCGGCAATTCGGGGCCCGACGCCGACACGCTCTCGCGGTTCGCGAAGGCACCCCACGTGCTCTGTGTCGCGGCGACCAACGACCAGCAGGCGGTCACCGACTTCTCCTCGCGGGGGCGCACCCCCGACGAGGACCGCGAGACCAACTACGACCGCGCGACCGCCCTCTGGCGACTCTGGCGCTACCACGCCACGGTCGACTCCGGCCAGTTCCTCGTGGACGTGGGGACCTGGACCGGCGAGGTCGGGCCGGCGGCGACGACGGACGCGCAGACCGAGAGCGACTTCTGGGAGTGGGAAGCCCCGGCCAACGCCGATATGCTGGAACTGACGCTCGACATCGAGCCCGACGGCGAGCAGGTCCGCGTCTCGGTCCACGAGGGGTCCCGCGACGGGCCGGTCATCGCCCAGATGGGTGAGGAGGTGGTCCACCAGCACCGGACCCTGACGACCGACATCGCGGGCGGTGAGACGTACTACGTCGAGGTCGAACCCGTGGTCTCGGTCACGGTCTCGTACACCATCGACTACGAGGGCATCGAGGAGCTGGGTGGCGAGCCGACCCGCTACCGGCCCGTCGGCCTCTACCGCCCCGGCGTCGCCATCCCCGGCGACTCCATCATGGCCACCGTCGGCCCGACCGACTCGCTGGACGCGCTCGAACCCGACACCGAGCCGTACTACACCCCGATGACGGGGACCTCGATGGCCTGCCCGAACGCGGCCGGGGTCTGCGCCCTCGTCATCGACGCGGCCCGGCAGAACGGGTACGACCCGCACCCTATCGAGGTCATCAACACCGTCGAGGCGACGGCCCGCGACCTGCAGACGGCCTACACCCCCTGGAACGCCGGGGCAGGCTTCGTCGACGCCGAGGCCGCGGTCCGCCGGGCCGAGACGGGCGACTTCGCACGGTTCCACGAGACCGACCTCGTGGACGCGGACACGCCGACGTGGCTCTCGGTGGCCGGCTCCCGGGACGACGACGGTTCGACGTTCACCGGCGGCCAGACGAACGAGGTCGAGGTGACCGTCGGCGCGGTGAGCCACACGGCCGAGGTTCGGGACACGGTCCCGGCCGAGTGGACCGTCCTCACCGAGTACTCGCCCGACGTGCGCCACGTCGAGCAGGCGGGTGACGTCCAGTACGTCCACTTCGACGCGACCGTCGACCCGGCCGACGACGCCCGGACGGTCCGCTACCTCGTCGAGGCCCCCAGCGGGAGTTCGAACACCGGGACCTACACCTTCGGGCCCGCCACCGCCCGGAGCGATGAGACCGACGACGAGTGGGTCGCCTTCGGCGGTACCGACGACAACGCGGTCGTCGCCGAGGAGACGTAAGGAACCGCCAGCGAACCGTTTTCGAGCGATTCGACACGATTCCATGACACACGACACAGACCGCGGATTCGACCGACGAACCGTCATCAAGACAGCGGCCGCGGGCGCCCTTGGCCTCGCTGCCACCGGGACCGCCAGCGCCCACGACGGCCTCGGTTCCAGCGGGTCCACCACGACCAGCGGCGACCACGACCACACCGACCCCACCCAGCACACCGACAGCGAGAACGTCGAGAAGCTGGACTACCACAGCCTCGGGGGCGTCGGCACCTCGAGCAACGCGGGGCGGCCCGAGGAGCCACACTACGGCGCCATCACCGAGATTCGGACCCACGGCGACTTCGCCTACGTCGGGTTCTTCTCCTCGGACGACCCGACGAACGACCGCGGCATGGCCATCCTCGACATCTCCGAGTTCACCGACGCCGAGTCGTTCACCGAACTGCGGAACGCCGAGCTCTCGGTGCTCTCGTTCGTCCGCAACGACGACGCCGCCTCCGCCGTGATGGACGTGAAGGTCTCGGCGGACGGCGCGTACGTCTTTCTCTCGAAGCAGCCCTACACCGCGCTGTTCAACGAGACGGACCCGACACCCGGCACCGACGGCGAGTCGACCGACGCCACGGCGGGGAGCGTCGTCGCGGTCGACGTCCGGGACAAGGGCAACCCCGAGGTGGTCGGGGCCTACACCGCCTGGACGACCGGGAGCCACAACGCCACCTACCACCGGGTCGGCGGCGAGGACTACGTCTTCGCCTGCAAGGACCTCGACGCCGACGGGACCGCGGGTCTCTACGCGCTGCACTTCGACCGAGCGACCGGCCAGTTCACGCTGGTGAACCGCTGGACCATCGACGGCGACGGTGGCGTCGGCACCGGCGGCACGAAGTACATCCACGACATCACCATCCAGGACGACCCCCGGACCGGGAAACCGACCGGCTACCTCTCGTACTGGGACATGGGGTTGCGCGTACTCGACCTCTCTGACCCGGCGAACATCGAGGAGATCGGCCGGTTCGAGATGGACCGGGCGCACTACGCCGAACCCGCGCCCGTCCTGCTGGACGGCCGGCGCATCGTCGTCGCCGGACAGGAGACGCCGAGCGTCGACGGCGGCTCCTCGGGGGAACTCTACTTGCTCGACGCCGACGGGCTGGACGAGGGGTACGACGGCTCGCCCAACCTGGCCGAACTGGACTCGTGGGAGCTCCTCTCGGACACCAGCTTCCAGAACTTCACCCTGAGCCCGCACAATTTCGACGTGACCGAGGACGGCTGGGTCCACCTCGCCCACTACCACGGTGGCGTCCGGTACCTCGACATCGACACGGACATCTGGCAACTCCGCGAGAAGGGGTACTACCTGCCCCACGAGGACGTGCCCGAGGACTCGAAGATGGAGGGGTTGAACTCCGCAACCCCGTTCACCTGGGGCGCGGTCGAGCGAGACGGCATCACCTTCGCCGCGGACATCAACACCGGCGTCTACGCGCTCCGGCACGAGTACATCCCGTTCGACGCCGACGGCGGGACCCACGTCACCGCCGAGCGCGAGGACGACGGCTCGACGTTCACGGCCGGCCAGACCAACCGGGTCGACCTCACCATCGCGACCGACACCGAGGTCCGGGTCCGCGACGAGATTCCAGCCGAGTGGGCCGTCGTCGGCGGTGATGCCACGACGACCGAGACGGTCAACGGCCGGACCGAAGTCACGTTCGACCTGCCCACCGAAGGCGACGAGCTGACCTACTTCGCAGAGGCCCCGAGCGGCCTGGAGAACACGCAGACGTACACCTTCGGCCCCGTCTCCTACAGCACCGACGGCGGCGAGACGTGGACCCCGCTGCCCGAGACGACCGAGGACAACACGGTGCTGGGCGTCTCCTCGGGCGGCCTCGGAGCCCTCGGCGTCGTCGGGGCCGGGAGCGCGGCTTATCAGGTTCGCGACCGCCTGCTCGGGTCGTTGCCCGGCGTCGACACCGAACTCCACGACCACCCTGACCGCGAGGAGTAAGCGCACAACCTCACGACGAGTCACCACCACGAGACTCGAATCCGCCGAAACGCCCGCACCACCCACTCAGTACGTTTCCACACGGTCACCCGAAAACCCAACCCGGAACCGGTTCAGGACCAAAAAGGTTGTAGCAGCCTGGGCGCTACTGTCTGGCGAACGACCATCTCGTCATGAACAGCAGGAAACACGTCTTCATCGCGGTCGCCCTCGCGCTCCTCGTCGCCCTCGCCGGCTGTAGTGCCTTCGTCGGCACACCCACCGACGACGGCAGCGACGACGATTCCCCGGAGGAAAAGGAGATCAAAGCGGACGCGGTGAACCAGATGCAGTCGGTCAGCGCCTACAACTACTCGATGGTCACGGTCGTCGAGTTCTCCGACAACGAACTGCGCACCGAGTCCAACGGGACCGTGAACGTAAGCGCCCAGCGCATGTCCGCGACGAACATCGTCACCGCCGTCCGGACGAACTCGACCCAGACGCGCTCGTTCTCCGAGGCGTTCATCTTCGGTGAGCAGCAGTGCCTCCACATCGGCGACGAGTGGCGGCAAGAAGACGTCGACCAGAGCCCGTGGCGCACCAACGCCAGCCTCGGTGCCCAACAGGAGATCCTGAACAACTCCAAGTCGACGCTGCGCAACGAGACGCTGGCGAACGGCCAGGAAGTGTACGTCATCGAGGTCACGCCGAGCCAGGAGGTCATCCAGCAGCTCGTCGGCGACGACACCGGGAACGTCGACTTCGGCGACGTGACCTACCGCCAGTACATCGACAGGGACTCCAAGCAACTGGTGAAATCGACGATGAACGCGACCTACGTCGTCAACGGTCGGGCGGCCAACCTCAGCGTGGAGATGTCCTTCTCGGACTACAACACGACCCACGAGATCGAACTCCCGAAGGCCGCCGGCGGGGAGAAAAAGCCCTGCGCGGCGATGAACAGCACGGCGCAGTCGAACCGCGTCGTGGCGCTGGACTGAGTTCTTAGAGGTTCTCGTTCTGGTAGCTGCCGTCGTACTCTTCTTCGTGGGCTGCCTCGGCGAGCACGAGCTGGGCGATGCGGGCACCCTCCTCCAGTTCGATGTCGTGGTGGACCTGCAATAGGCCCTCACCGCGACCCTCGTAGCCGGCGTCCCATACCGCCGTGTTCAGCATGCAGGAGTTGCGCAGGAGCGACGAGCGCGGGTAGAGGAAGCCGACGTGGCCCTCGGGGATGTGGATGCGCTCGGCGTACCGGACCACGTAGCCGCCGGGTTCGAGGTAGTGCGTCGGCGGCGAGTCGTCCTCGTACTGGGCGGGTTCGAGTTCGCTCCGGGAGCCGACCTCCTTGCCGTCGCGGCCGATGCGCCCCGGCTCGCGTTGTTCGAACACGGCGTCGAGCGTGAGGTCGACCCCATTGGGCTGGACCTGCTGTGGGGTAGTCGGTGTCACGTGCTCTGCGACGAAAGCGCCTGAACGGTGCATACGCGAGATGTCCGACGAAGTGGAATGTAGTTTGCGGGTTCTGGGCGGTGTGCGGCCTGCTCACACCCGATGGGACGCCGGCGGCTCAGCGACCGAACCCGTCCAGCAGCCGCGGGTAGTTGACGTAGAGCCAGCCGTGGGCGACCGCGACCACCGTGACGAAGGCGATGCCGAGGACGGTCGGGAGCGTGAACCCGGGACCGATGGCCTGCATCTGGGAGTCCGGGCGCGACGTGTCCTGGACGAACGCGGCGTCTCCGAACAGCAGCGGGACGAGAACGAACCCGTAGGCGAGTGTGCCGAGTACGATGGCCGCCGCGAGCCCGGCCAGGTACCCGGTGACGGAGACCGAGGGAGTGTCGTCTGCCATGGTGTGAATCACCCGACAGTTCCGGCGGTGAAGAATCTTCGCCCCTGTAGGACTGCACTGGACAAAAGCGTGACGACGAGTACGGGCTTCGTGGGTCCTGCTGACCGGTCTCTGCGACCGCGTCCAGCGTCTGTTGTGCCCCTCGGCAAACGTTGCACGAACCGACAGCAGAGACGGCGAATTCTGCACGGTCTTCCATCCATAAACACGCGGGATTTATGGTTGCGGGAGGTGGATTTCAGGATGCTATGGGACAGACTCTTACCGAGAAGATTCTCGAGGAGCACCTCGTCGAAGGTGAACTCGAGACAGGAGAGGAGATCGGGATCGAGATCGACCAGGTCCTCACGCAGGACACCACGGGGACGATGGTGTGGCTGCAGTTCGAGGCGATGGACCTGGACGAGGTCCAGACCGAGATCGCCGCCCAGTACTGCGACCACCAGACCTACCAGTTCGACTTCAAGAACACGGACGACCACCGCTTCCTCCGTTCCGCCGCGGGCACGTATGGCGCGTATTTCTCTCGCCCCGGCAACGGTATCTGCCACAACGTCCACAAGGAGAACTTCGCCGCACCCGGCAAGACGATGCTCGGGTCGGACTCCCACACGCCGACGCCCGGTGGCCTCGGCGAACTCGCCATCGGTGCCGGCGGTATCGACGTCGCCGTCGCCATGGGTGGGGCCCCGTACTACATCGAGATGCCCGAGGTACACAACGTCCGACTCGAGGGTGAACTCCCCGAGTGGTCCTCCGCGAAGGACGTCATCCTCGAGCTGCTCCGTCGCCTCTCCGTGAAGGGTGGCGTCGGCAAGGTCCTCGAGTACACCGGTCCCGGTGTCGAGACGCTCTCCGTGCCGGAGCGCACCACGATCACCAACATGGGTACCGAGCTCGGTGCGACCTCCTCCATCTTCCCGACCGACGAGAAGACGAAGGACTACCTCGCACGCCAGGGTCGCGAGGACGACTACGAACAGGTCGGTCCCGACGAGGACGCCGAGTACGCCGACACCATCGTCGTCGACCTCTCGGACATCGAACCGCTCATCGCGTGCCCGTCCATGCCCGACAACGTCGTGCCCGTCCGCGAGGTCGCGGGCGAGCAGGTCGAGCAGGTCATGGTCGGCTCCTGTACGAACGGTGGCTACGAGGACATCCTCCCCGCAGCCAAGATGGTCGAAGGCCGCGAGGTCAACAAGAAGACCGAGATGATCGTCGCACCCGGTTCGAAGCAGGCCTCCGAGCTGCTCGCCCGTGAGGGCTGGGTCGCGGAGATGATGGCCGCCGGTGTCAACTTCTCCGAGGCGACGTGTGGTGCCTGTATCGGCATCGGTCACGTCCCCGCCAGCGACTCCGTCTCCCTGCGTACCTTCAACCGCAACTTCGAGGGCCGCTCCGGTATCGAGGACGACAACGTCTACCTCTGCAGCCCCGAAGTCGCCGCGGCAGCCGCCATCAAGGGCGAGATCGTCGACCCGCGCGACCTCGCCGACGAACTCGGCGACCTCGACGCGCCCGACTACGTCCTGCCGGACAAGTACGACGGCTCGAAAGCAGACCTCATCACGCCCGAGGAGGCCGTCGACGACGAGCTCATCAAGGGCCCGAACATCGGCGACGTCCCGCTGAAGGACGAGCTCGACGCCAAGCTCGAGGGCGAGGCGCTGCTGAAGATGGACGACAACATCACGACCGACCACATCATCCCGGCGACCCAGGACATCCTGATGTACCGGTCGAACGTCCCGAAGCTCTCCGAGTTCACGCTCTCGCGTGTCGACGACACGTTCGCCGAGCGCTCGCTCGAGGCCGACGGCGGCTTCCTCGTCGCCGGCGAGAACTACGGGCAGGGCTCCTCGCGTGAGCACGCCGCGATGTGTCCGATGTACCTCGGCATCGAGGGCGTCTTCGCACAGAGCTTCGCGCGCATCCACCGCGCCAACCTGTTCAACTTCGGTATCGTGCCGTACCTCATCGACGAGGAGACGTACGAGAAGCTCGAGCAGGGCGACGACCTCGAGGTCGTCGACGACGTCCGCGAGGGTGTCGACTCCGGCCAGGAGGAGTTCACCGTCCGCGTCAACGACGACTGGGAGTTCACCGCGACGCTCGACGCGTCCGAGCGTGAGCGCGACATGCTCGCCCTCGGTGGCAAGCTCGCGTGGACGAAGGAGCAGGCGACCGGCGGCTCCGGTGCGGCACCAGCCGACGACTGAGCCCGCTCACCACACTCGATTTCGAATCTTTTCTTCGACGCGCTGAAACCCCTCCAGAGACGAGTCCATCCCGATGGACCACCGCCAGAGCCTCGTCGCCGGCGGGCTGTTCACCGTCTGCGGCGTCGTCGCCTGGGTGACCGGCCTGCCGTTCGTCTTCCCGAGCCTGGGCCCGACCGCGTTCGTGCTCGCGACGGCCGAGGACCCCGGACCTCGCAGAATCGTCGGCGGCCACGCGATCGGCGCGGTCGTGGGCTTCACCGCCAACGAGCTCGTCGCGCCGGGGCTCGTCGCGACGGCACAGTTCGCGCCCTTCGCGCCGGCCTCGGCACGCCTCGCGGCCGCCGGTGCGCTCGCCGTCGCCGGAACGACGGCGGGGATGCGCGCGACCGGGACCGTCCACCCGCCCGCCTGTGCGACGACGCTCATCCTCTCGCTCGGACTCCTCGGAACCCTGCGGGCCGTCGGCGTGGTCGTCGCCGCCGTCACTCTGCTCTACCTGACCTTCCGGCTCGCGACCCATGTGATTGATAGGCACAGGGGACGAACCTACCCACCGTGACGACCACGGCCCCGACCCCGTCGAACGACGTGACCATCAGGCCGGCCGAACAGGCCGACCTGCTCGCCGTCTACCGCATCGAGAAATCGTCGTTCCCGCAGCCGTGGCCCTTCGACGCCTTCCAGCGCTTCCTCGACACGCCCGGCTTCCTCGTCGCCACCGAGGGCCAGAAGGTGACCGGCTACGTCGTCGCCGACTGCATCCCGAACCACGGCCGCGGTATCGGCCACGTCAAGGACCTCGCGGTCCACCCGAAACGCCGCGGCCAGGGCATCGGTCGGCAGCTGCTCGGTCGCGCCATCGCCACCCTCGTGACCCAGGGTGCCGGGTCGGTGAAGCTGGAGGTGCGCGAGACCAACGACGCCGCGAAGAACCTCTACCGGGACTTCGGGTTCGAGCCTCTCCGGAAGGTCCCGCGCTACTACGACGACGGCGAGGCCGCGCTCGTGATGGTCAAGGAACTCTGAGCGGCGAGTCATCGTTCTCGTTTTACGCATCGCTCTCTTCCTCACGAGCATGGGATACGCCTGTCCAGTGTGTGAGGTCCCACACGCCGACGCGGAGCACCTCGCGAACCACCTCGCGTTCACCGCGATGCTCCACAGCGACGAGCACGAGGACTGGCTCGACGACCACGCCCCCGACTGGGAGTCCTCGAACCCGGCCGAACTCGGCCCGGTCGTGACCGAACACGTCGAGGAAGCCGAGTTCGACGGCGTGTTCGACGACACGACGCACCAGCACGACCACGACCACGGCCACGAACGGTTCGAAGACGCCGTGGCGGAGCAGGTCGGGCGTGGTGCCGGCGGCCGCGGCGACCTCACCAGCGACCAGGCCGACGTGCTGGAGGAAGCCCGCGAGCTGACTCGGCAGATGCACGAATCCGACGACGGGGACGAGAACGACGACGAGGATGACTCGGCCGACACCGAAAACGAGTAACCGCCGGGGCACACGAGTTCGACCATGCACACCGAGGGCAGCCTGACGCCCGAGACGGAAGCCGCCGCCCGCGAGGCGTATGAGTCCGCCGGCCCGACCGCACAGCTCGTGGTCAGAGAGGTCACCAAGGCGATGTCGTTCGACCGCGAGGAGTACGCCGAGCGCGTGGACAGCGACGTCGTCGAGACCGCCCGGGACGTGCTGTTCGCCGCCGAACTCGCGGTCCACGTCGGCACGCGCGAGGAGTACGAGGACTGGCGCGCCGACTTCGATGGCGAGGTGACCGAGACCGGCAGCGAGAACGTCGACAACGTCGCCTGGCACGCCGCCCCCTTCGCCGGCGAAGCCGTCGCCGCGACCTTCCAGAACGAGGAAGAGGCCGCCGTCGGCACCCTCCGCAGACAGGCCATCGGGCGGATCTACCGCGAGTACTTCTGAGAGACGGTCGGCCGCCGACGAAACCCCCTTACTGCACCCGTTCTAACGACCGACCATGCGACAGCGATACCTGTTGGTCCTGGTCGGGGTCGTCGTCCTCCTCCTCGCGCTGGGTGCACTGCCCTCCCTGCTCCAGAGCGGTGACCCGTACTACGTGACCGCAACCGAGGTCGACACCGACCACGCCGCAGTCGAGGCGTCGAATCTGTCCGAACGACGGTACGAGTACGTCTTCGGTGCACTCGACGACGGTCGGTCGAGTGCGTACTACAAGGGACCGTTCGGGGTGAAGGAGGCGTTCAGCAACTCGCCGTTCGACGAGTTCTCCGCACTCCGGACGTGGAACGCCGAAGCAGTGGAAGGTGACACCGTCTACGTCCAGCGAAACGGTACGATTTACCGCCTGGGCATCACACAGTCACCTGATGACTGAGCACGACGAATGGCCCGTCCTGGAGTCGGTCGCCGAGTACGAGACCGGCTGGTACACCGGTGGGTACGACCGCGTCGAACAGCCCGACGGCAGCGAGAAGGACTACTACTGGGCCGAGTTACCCGCAGCGGTCGTGATCGTCGCGACCACCGGCGAGGATATCCTCTTCGTCGAACAGTACCGCCCGACCATCCGTGAGACCCACCTGGAACTCCCCGCGGGAATCGTCGAGTCCGGCGAGTCGTTCACGACCGCCGGGGCACGCGAACTCCGCGAGGAGACCGGCTACGACCCGGCTGGCGTCTCGCTCCTGCAGGAGTACTGGTGTTCGACCGGCGTGCTTCGCCACCGCCGTGGTATCGTCTTCGCCGAAGGGCTGGCGCCCTGCGAGCGTGACCTCGATAGCAACGAGTTCCTCACCATCCACACGGTCCCCATCGAGGACGCCATCGACCGCGCCCGCGAACAGCCGACCAACGACGCGACCATCGAAGGGCTGCTGCTGGCCAAGGAAGACGGCCTGCTGTAGCGCTGGAGAACTATTTACTGATACTGATTACCAGTAGTAAATTTTAATGATGGTCCGTGAGCAGCGATAGCTGGATGCACCGACGAGACGTACTTCGAGGGCTCGCAGCGAGCGGTATCAGCGCACTCGGCCTCGCGGCCGCCGACCCGGCGATGGCTGCCGACAGCCAGCTCGAACCGGGGACGTGGTACGACGCCACCGTCACCGACGTGACCGACGGCGACACCGTCGACGTCACGCTCGACAGCGACGGGACCGAGTACGAGATCCGCGTCCTGGGGGTCGACACACCCGAGACGAAACGCAACGGCAAGTACGAGTCCGTCCCCGAGTGGGAGGGTATCGAGGACGACAAGCACCTCACCACGTGGGGCGAGAACGCCAAGGACTACGCTCAGGACGTCTTCCCCGACGGCACGGCCGTCCAGATCGCCGTCGACGAGGCGGAGGACGAGGTCGACCCCTACGGCCGCCTGCTGGCGTACATCCGGTACGACCCCGACGGCGACGGGACGTACACGCTGTACAACCGCGACCTCATCGAACAGGGGTACGCCCGGGTGTACGGCTCCAGCCTGACGAAACACGACGACTTCTGGCAGGCCGAGCACGACGCACAGGCCGCCGGAGCGGGGGTCTGGGCCCAGAGCGACCCCGCGAACACGAGCGAGGTCGACGACGACCCCGTCTCCGAGCTGTTCTTCCCGAAGGTCTCGTCGGTACGAACCGACACCGGTGCCATCGACCCGGGCCGCGTGCCGGTGTTCGCTGAGTCGACGGCGTACCAGCAGCTCTCCGGTGGCGTCAGCTACGACCAGATTCCGCTCGTCGGCGTGGACGAGTCTGCGAGTGTTGCCATGGTCGGCGGACTCTCCATCAACGAAGCCTACGAGGACCAGCAGACCGGCCAGCACGAGGTGTTCCTCACCAACCTCGTCGACTACCTTTCCTCGACGTCCGGCCAGCTCCTCATCGACGGTGGCCACGGCCAGTTCAACGCCGAGCACGCGCTCTCGAACGAGGACGCGGTCCACTACCAGCGGTATCTCGAAGGCCAGGACATCGCGTTCGAGCAGGTGAACACGCTCGACGGGGTGGGCGACAACGCGCTCTCGACGGCTCGCGCGATCCTCATCACGAACCCGCCGCAGGCGTTCACCACCGGCGAGGTCGACGCACTCTCGACGTTCGTCTCGAACGGCGGCGCTGTCGTATTGCTGGGTAGCGCGCTCGCGTCGAGTTCCGCCCGGTCGAACCTCGACGCGCTCGCGGCCGACCTCGGCTCGGACCTCCGGCTCAACGACGACCAGGTGTTCGACGACCAGAACAACGCCGGCAAGGGCCGCGGCGACAGCAGCCTCATCACGACAGGGAACATCGACTCCTCGTTCCCGCTGTTCGGCTCGTACAGTTAGCACAGCAGTCGCTGGCATCGGGTAGCGAACAGCCGGTGCACCGCGCCGGAACCCACTGCCGGTGCACCGGACACCAGCCTCGTTCGACAGCGGGCGAGACTCACAGCATCGACGATGCTGGCCGCGGCTTCGTATTTGAACCCCTGGAGCCGGCCGTCTCACGACGGTTCCGTGTCCAGCACGCTTAACCGGCGTGCTGGTCAACTACCGCCAACGATGGACGGCGAGATCCAGCCCGACGAGGTCAAGGAACTCCTCGATACGGACAGTGACGTCTGTGTAGTCGACATCCGCAACGAACTGAACTACCAGCGGGCACACATCCCCGGCTCGACGAACCTCCCCTTCCAGCGGCTCGCGAAGGACGTAGAGCGCTTCGAGGGCTGTGACCACGTGGTCACGGTCTGCCCGCACGGGCAAGCCAGCGTGCAGGCTGCCCGCCTCATCGGCTCCTACGAAGGCTTCGACGGGACCGTCGAGAGCATGGCCGGTGGCCTGGAAGCGTGGGAGTGGGAGTTCGACGAAGGAAACGGCAGTTCGGACGACGGTGCGACCGACGAGAACGCGACCGACGCACCCTTCTGAGCCGGGGCGACGCCCTGTGCTCGGCCGAGCCGAGGACTCGACGACGAGAGTCCACGGGCCGACTCACACGGCTGGCGCTATCGCTCGCAACAAATACGAAAAGACACGGTGACGCGTGGATTCAGGCGACGTTGAATCCGCGGTCGCGGAGGAAATCCTCGATGCGGCCCGAGTGGTTGCCCTGCAGTTCGATGTGGTCGTCTTCGACCGTCCCACCGCAGGCGAACTTCGATTTGAGGTCGGACGAAAGACTGTCGAGGTCGACGTCTTTCGAACCGAACCCTTCGATGACCGTTACTTCCTTACCGTATCTGCGCTCGTCAATGCGGATTGTGAGTTCAGTATCACCCTTAGCGACGTCCTCGCAGACGCAGAGTTCCTCGGGCAATCCACACGTCGAGCAGACTTCCGACATTACACTGCGCATGTACGAAATCGCCCTATTAAACACTATCGGGTGTGCGTGCAACGAACGGAACCGCAACGGTGATTTCAGCCGTCTTCGGTGATACGACAACTGTTGGAAATCTCTGCGACGACCGGTATTATATAGGGTGACCACGACCGCGCCGAAGCGCGGCCGAGTCGTCGAAGCGTTACCCGGCGAATCGACGGAGTAGCGGCGTCTGGGACCGGACGATCGCGTCGACCAGTTCGACCGCTTCGTCCGCCTCGGCCTGGCTCACTCCGGGCCCGTACACCGCCTTCTCGTGGAGTTCACCGACGCGCTCGGCCCTGGCGTCGAGTCCCGACACCGAGAGTCTGGAGATGTACCGTCTGGGTGATTCCTTCGCGCGCCGTGGTCGGTACTTGCGCTCAAGCAGGAGTTCGAGTCGTTCGACGGCCCGGACCACGTCGGTGTCGGGCTCGCGCCTCGCACCCTGCCAGCGCATCTTGGCCTCGCGCTGGACCGCGCCGGTGACCCCTGCCCGGTGGGCGCTCGCGACGAGCCCGACCATGGCGACGAAGCCGAACGCGAGCAACCGGCGCTGGCCGTCGGTGAAGCCGTCGAAGCCGCCGCTCCCGCCACCACCGGTGGTCGCGCTCGGGAAGCTACCGTTGAACTGCCCGTCACCCTGGGGCGTCGTCTGGCCGAGGTTCGGCGTCCGGAACGTCCGCGTCTGGTTCGAGTCGTTGAATGTCCCGTTCGAGGTCGTGGTCGGTTCCGGCGTCGTCGTGAGCGGCTGGTCCTCGCTGTCGCCGGTGTCGACGTTCGGCTCGCCGTCCTGACGTGCGTCGGAGACACGCTCGTACTCGGCGTCCTCGCGCGGCCCTGCCGGAGTCGGGTCGAACTTGACCCAGCCCACCTCGGGGAAGTACACCTCGACCCACGCGTGCGAGTTCAGGCCGCGCATGACCCACTCGTTCTCGTCGACCTGCTGGCCCGGCGTGTAGCCGACGACGTACCGCGCCGGGATGTCCTGTGCCCGGAGCATCATCGTCATCGTGGTGGCGTAGTAGACGCAGTAGCCGCGGTCCATGTTGAGCAGGAAGTTCTCCGCGATGTTACCCTGCGGGCGGTTCACCTCGAGCGAGTACTCCTTGTTCGCTTCCAGCCAGTTCTCGATGGCGACCGCGGTCTCGTAGGGGTTCTCGGCGTCCGCGTCGTCGACGATCGCCTGGGTCCGCTGCTCGAACTCGGTGGAGAAGTCCGGCTGGTTGCTGTCCGCCAGGTATCGCGACGTTACCTCGTCGGGGTAGTCGGTGCCGGCGGTCCGCAGCGTCGCGGGGCCGGCCGTCGGCACCTCGCTGATGACGCGGTAGGTGTCGTTGGGCTGGAACCGGACCGACGAACGCAGGCTGCCCAGTTCGGTGACCTGGGTGAAATCGCGCACCTGTCCGTCGACCCGGATCGGCTGGTTCGCCGCCGGCATGACGTTCAGGTCGGACTTGACGGTCACGAGCTGGCTCACCCGCTCGGTCTCCCCGGGTGGCCCGTCGAGTTCGCCGGAGTACGGTTGTGACTGGCCGGTTCGTATCCACTTCCCGCCGGTGAAGCGGTCGTACGCGCCGACGCGCATGTACTGTGGCTCGTCCATCTGGGTGGTGAATCGCACCTCGGGCGAGAGTTCGATGCTGCCGAGGATGGTCGACTCACCGGGAGCCTCGGTAAGGCTCCCCTCGACCGTCGTCGGCCCGGTGTCGTACAGTCGCAGGGCCTCGCCGGCGAACGGGAGCTGGATGGCCGACGCGATGAGCATCAGCGTGAACAGCACGACGAGCACGTCCGCCTGCAGGATGGAGCCACCACGCCGTTCGAGTTCGCCGAACCCGATCATCGCGATGCCACCGAGCGTCCCGCCGAACAGCATGCCACGGAGCAACCAGCCCTGGTTGCCGAGGTAGGTCGCGGCGTCGCCGGTGAGGATGAGGACGAGGAACGCGAGGCCCCCGGTGACCGCCGCCCAGACGTAGCGGCGGCGGAACGCCAGGAACCACGAGAAGAACACGGGCGCGGGTGCGAACCCGAGTATCCACAGGCTCGCCTCCTTCAGCCGGAGGATGGTGAGCCCGGTGAGCAACGCGATGGTGTCCGCGAGAATCTTGTCCCAGGCCTGGATGAGCACCTGGAGCCCGTTCGGCGTCGAGAGGATGTAGAACAGGTAGCTTCCGACGAGCAACGTCCCGGTCAACACCGCGGCGACCCGCTCGGAGATGACCCGCGAGAGGACCGCCGCGAGCGCGATACAGAGCGTGACCGCGAACAGTAGAGCGAACGAACCGCCAACGACCTGCGTGAGCTTGTAGAGGACCGTCACCCACGTCGCGGTCAGGACGGCGAGCCCGCCGAGGGCGAACAGCCGATACCAGTTCACCTCGTCCTGGGCCGTCGCCGCGGCGGTACTGGCGGCGGAGCCGGTTCGAGTGCTCATGCTGTGGCCTCCTGGGTGGTGGCGGCAGCCGTCGAGCTACCGACGAACGAGTCGAACGGGACCGTCCCGTTCTGCATCTCGACGCTGACGCCGGTCATCTCGCTTGCGACGATGACGATATCCGCCTCCTCCCGGTAACTTTCGGGGACCTGTCCGGGACCGACGGTCGCGAGGTTGTGCAGTATCGCCTCGCGCTGGTCAGCCCCGGCACCGACGGAGAGGTCACCGTTCGGGGCGGCCAGCCCGACCGCGATACCGGCGTCGAGCAGGTACAGGGCGATGCTGGCCGCAGCTTCGGCCATCTCGTCGTCCCAGCCGTCGGCCGCCTCGGCGGCGATCTTCACGTCACCGAGGTCGTCCTCGGCGATGAACTCCTTGACGACGAGGTCGTCCGCCGGGCGCTTGGCGCTCGATTTCCAGTGAACGTCCCGGAGAGAGTCACCGCGAGCGTACTCGCGGAGGCTGTCGAACTCCTCGCGGTTGTGCTCTGGCGACCCCTCGGGCAGGAGGTTCAGGTCGTGGCGGGTCGCCCCCGTGAGGGTGTAGACCCGCGGGTAGACGAGGACGGTGTCGTGCATGCTGTAGGTGTAGGTTCGTTCGGTGAGCCCGAGCACGTCCCGGACCGTCACCGAGAGCGGGCCGAGCTCGTGGTGGCCACGGAAGAGGTACTCTATCTCGTAGGTCAGTTCGTTGCTACCGATGGTCGTGTCGAACTCGTTCCCGACCGCGCGAAGGCCGGCGGGGATGTCGTCGACCACGCGGGCACCGACGGGCGAGGAGAGGTCGAACTCGAGCCCGACCTCTTTCATCTCGCCGATGTAGCCTTCGTCGGGGAGCTTGCGTCGGACCTCGGGTCGCCCGGTCATGTAGAGCTGGATGCCGGCCCCGAGCAGGGCGACCACCACGGGGATGATGATAGCCCCGAGCTGGCGCGACCCGAACCGGACCGCCATCGCGCTCGTGACGACGACGAGCACGACCGCCCCGATACCACGTCTCGTGAGTATCATTCGACTCGGACGTTCTCCAGGGCCTCCTCGACGACCTGGACACCCTGGTCGCGGGGGCCACTTGCTTCGAGCCGGATCCGGTGACTCAGCACACGCGGTGCCTCGACCTGCACGTCCTCGGGGATGACGTAGTCACGCCCCTCGAGGACGGCACGGGCCTGTGCCGCCCGGAAGAGAGCGATGGTCCCACGGGGTGAGACGCCGAGTTTGGCGTGCTCACGCGTGTACTGGGAGAGCCGGGTGCCATAGTCGCGGACGGCCTGTTTGACCGTCACGGCTGCGACCGTCTCACGGGCCCGGCGGATGGTCTCGATGTCGGTCACGGGTTCGAGGCTTTCGATGGGGTGGTGGCCGACGACGCGGGCGAGCATCTCGGACTCCTCCTCCTGGTTCGGGTAGCCCAGGTGGAGTTTCTTCATGAAGCGGTCGACCTCCGCGAGCGGGAGTTCGTAGGTCCGGTTCGGCTCGACGGAGTTCTGGGTCGCGATGACCGTGAACGGCTGGGGGAGTTTGCGGGTCGTCCCGTCGATGGTGACCTGTTCCTCCTCCATGGCTTCCAGCAGTGCGGACTGCGTCTTCGGTGGGGCGCGGTTGATCTCGTCGCCCAGCACCATGTTGGCGAACACGGGTCCTTCCTGGAAGTCGAACTCGCGGGTCTTCTGGTTGAACACGTTCACACCGGTGATATCGGAGGGGAGCAGGTCCGGTGTGAACTGGACGCGCTTGAACGAACAGTCGATAGATGCCGCAATCGCCCGCGCCAGCATCGTCTTGCCGACGCCGGGGACGTCTTCGAGGAGCACGTGGCCACGTGCAAGCACGGTCGTCACGACGTGCTCGATCTCGTCGTGATGGCCGACGATGACGTTCTCGACGTTCGCGATGACGTCCCGGCTCACCTGTGCCGCCTCGTCTATCGGAAGTGCGTCGAGATTGGTTTCAGGGCGGCTCGTCTGCGGCGCAGCGTCTGGGGTGTTTGCATCCGTCATAGGTGGATAAACCGACCAGTCCGGTCGACAGTGAACGGTGGAGGGCCGTTGTTGTGCGGTGCGTTGGTCACCCGCATATGTTTTTTGTTCGCTGTGGTAACGTAGTACGCATCCGGTAACCTGGCCCATCCGACCACCCACCGCAGTGGGATTTGATGACACTAGCGGCCCCACCCTTGTAACGTTGGCTGTGGGAGACAACCCCACGCCCACCAGATACCGGCAGCGTCGACCGCTTCTTGCGTCCTTTCTACATCTCGGCCGATAGCCCGCTCGATTCACCACTCCTTACAGTCAACACAAACGAAGCCGGCCTGGTCACGCCAGCGACGCTGGGTCGCGGTGCCACAGCTCGCGCACTCACCGCCTTCGGGAACCCAGCTGTAGGTCGTCACGGCCGGCGACGAATCCGAGACCGGTGGTGCCTGGTCGGTCTCGGTCGTCGACCCGGCCGCCGCGTCGTCGGCCTCGCTTCGCTCCTCGTCCGTCGTGTCCGACCCGAACTCGTCCAGCGACCTGTCGTGGGGCATAGCGCCCCATTGGCCCTCGGTCGTCTTGATGCCAACGGACAGAATCAAGTACCAGTGCTCGAACGCTCAGGTATGGTAAGCGGACTCCCGGGGGTCGTCCTGCAGAGTGCGACCGACCCGATCTACAACGTCGAACAGATAATCGAGGGGTTCACCGCGGTCGCCCAGAACGGCGACCCGCTGTCGTTCGTCCTGCTGGCCGTCGGTGGCCTGCTGACCGCCGCCGCGGCCGGTGGCTTCGGCGTCCTCGCCCTCGGTGGCCTCGGCAGCGCTATCGTCCAGAGCTTCGCTCGATCGCCGCCGCCAGAAGGCGGGGCGCAGTAGTCGGCTCCGGCCCGAGCGGCGTCCCCGCAACGAAACTATCGGCGTACTCGAGTACGTCGGCGATCTTCTCACCAACCTGGTCCGGCGTGCCCGCGATACAGAACGCGTCCAGCATCGGCTCCGTGACGCGCCCGAACGCCTCCGTGAACTCACCCTCACCGAGTGCCTCGCCCACCGCTGCCACCGCGTCGTGGTCCAGTCCGTGCCGGTCGAGCACCGGCGGGGCAGCCCCGGCCGCGATGAACGCGACCGGCGGCCGCGCCGCCTCGCGGGCCGCCTGTGCGTCCTCCGCGATAGAGACGCTGGCGAACGCCGCGAAGTCGAACTCGCCGCGAGAGTCGGGACGCTCCGCTAATCCTTCCTCGACGCGCTCGGCAGCCCACTCGAAGTCCCGCGGATGCGAGCCGTTGAGCAGGACGCCGTCGGCGTGTTTCGCGGCCATCCGGATCATGTGGGGTCCCTGCGCCCCGACGTACACCGGGATGTGGCCGACGTCGAAGTTCAACTCGGCGGCGGTCGCCTGGAAGGTGCCGTCGTGGTTCACGCGCTCGCCGTCCCAGAGTCGCTGGGCGACCTTGAACGACTCCAGCACCCGTCGGAGCGGCCGGTCGTGCTCGTAGCCGAGGTTCGAGAGGGCCGACTTGTCCCCCGCGCCGATACCGAAGACGGCACTCCCGTCAGTAGTCTCGTCGAGCGTCGCCATCCGCGAGGCGAGCGAGACCGGATGCGTCTCGTAGGGGTTGACGACCCCCGGCCCCACGTCGAGGTCGGTCTCGCGAGCGATGCGGTCACAGACCACGAACGGGTCGCGGTTGAAGTGATGCGAGGAAGCGAACAGCGTGTCGAAGCCGGCGTCCTCGGCGGCCTGTGCGGTCGCCAGCAGCTCGTCCATCGGGTGTTCTGGCGTGAGCTCGATGCCGAGCCTACGCATCGTACTCCCACCCCCGGAGCGCCTGGCGGACGAAGTCAGACTCGACGTCGCGGAACACGAGGTCGTGGCCCTCGTGGTCGCCGAACTCCCAGCCGCGGGCGACCGTCACGGGCGTGCCACCGGCACCCTCGCCAGCCACCAGGTTCGCCGCCGCGGCGAGTTCGTCGACGACACACTGGACCGTCACGCCGAGTTCGCGACCGTCGCGGTCGTGTTCGCCGCGCCAGTCTCGGCTGGCGTGCATGCCTGCCCAGCCGATGGCGACGGCGGTCTGGCCGTGGCGGAACGGCCGGCCACTCGTGTCCGTGACGACGACCGGGTTCTCGTGTTCGAGCCCCTCGTGGATGCGCTGGGCGCTCGCGGTCGGGTTCTCCGGGAGCAAGAGCAGGTCGTGTCCCGGGATGTTCGACCGGTCGATGCCGGCGTTGACGCCGACGTGGCCGAAGCGCGTCTCGGTCAGCAAGAACGGCTCCTCCATCAGCAGTTCCGTCGACTCCTCCAGGACCGCCTGGGCGAACCGCGGGTCCTTCTCGTCGCCCGTGATGGCTTCGAGGTTCTGTGCGATCTCGCGGGCTCGCGGCCCGGCGGGGAAGTCCGCGAGGTCCGCGGACCGCCCCTCCGCCTTCGAGACGATGGTCGAGGCGACCACAACCACGTCGTCCGGCTGAAGGTCGAGCCGCTCGGACACGATGGCGGCGATGTCGTCCCCTTCCCGAATCTCCGGGATGTCGGGTACGGGCAGTAGTTCCATGCACAGGGGTGTGGGAGCGCCGGAGAAAAGACCGCCGATGTTGGAAACGTGTGCCCCTACCGGGGACCCTCCCGCAACTCGACCGACAGCTCGCCGTCTTCGACCTCGGCGACGTACATGGTCGCCTCGATAGCCGGGGCTGCACCGGTCGCACTCCCGGGGTTCAGGAGTCGGACCCCGCGGACCGGCTCGTCCATGACCTCGTGCGTGTGGCCACAGATTCCGACCGCGTCACCGTCAGCACTGCGTTCGACCGTCCCGACGACCCGGTTCCGGTAGCCGTCGAGCGGGCCGGTCCCGTGGGTGACGACGAAGGTGACGCCGCCGAGTTCGAGCACGGCGACCTCCGGCAGGTCGAGCGATGGGGGGTCCACGTTCCCGGCGACTGCGGTGAGTTCGGGCGAGAACTCCTGAACCGTCTCGTACGCTTCCGGGGAGTCGAAGTCGCCCGCGTGGACCACGTGGTCCGCTTGCTCGCACGTCTCCCGGACCCAATCCGGGATGCGCGCTTCGCGAGAGGGGACGTGTGTGTCGCTGATGATGGCCAGTCGAACCATGCCAGAAGGTGTGACCCCTGTCGACAAAAACCTCCGCGCGCCGGAGGGGAACGTTCAGGACCCGGGCAGTCGTCGTGTCGACCATGAGCGACGGAACCCACGTCGTGACTGCGTTCCTGCGAAACGAGGGCACGGTGTTGCTACTCCGACGGAGCGACGCGGTCGGGACGTACACGGGGCAGTGGGGCGGTGTCTCGGGCTTCGCCGAGGACGCCCCGGACGAGCAGGCCCTCGTCGAGATTTCGGAGGAGACCGGGCTGGACGAGACGGCAATCGAGCTGGTCGGAACCGGCACGCCCGTCCGGTTCACGGACGAAGACCTGGACCGCGACTGGGTGGTCCACCCGTACCTGTTCGACTGCGAGACCCAGGACGTGACGCTGAGCGACGAACACGACGAGTACGAGTGGGTGTCACCGACCGAGATACCCCGGCGCGACGCGGTGCCGGAGCTCTGGACGGCCTACCAGCGGGTCGCGCCGACAGTCCGGGACATCACCGCAGACGACCAGCACGGCGCGGCGTACCTGTCGCTCCGCGCACTGGAGGTGCTCCGCGACCGGGCCGGTCTGCTCGTCCAGGAGGGAGCCGACGACGACGAGGCGTGGGACGAACTCACCGATCTCGGCCAGCGGCTCCTCCGCGCTCGGCCGAGCATGGCCGTGCTCAAGAACCGGGTGAACCGGGCACTGGCGAGCGCGGACCAGTCGGCCGCGAGCCTGGAACAGCACGCCATCGACGGCATCCACCGCGCCGTGACGGCCGATACCGACGCGGCGGTCCGGGCGGGCGCACTCATCAGCGACCGGACGGTCCTGACGCTCTCGCGGTCGGGGACGGTCCTCGGCGCACTCCGTGACGGGAGCCCGATGGAGCTGTTCGTCGCCGAGTCCCGCCCCGGTGGCGAGGGCGTCGCCGTGGCCGAGGCGCTCGTCGACGAGTACCCGGTCACCCTCGTGACCGACGCAGGGGTCGCTCACACGATGGCAACCGAGGACGTGGACGCGGTGCTAGTCGGGGCCGACACGGTGCTGCCCGACGGGACGGTCGTGAACAAGACCGGGACGCGGGCCGCAGCACTCGCGGCCGCACACGAGGAGATCCCGCTCTACGTCGTCTGCTCGACGGACAAGGTGAGCACTGAGGAGACGGTCAATCTGGAGACGGGACGGCGGTCGGCGGTCTACGATGGCGACGCACCGCTCTCGGTCTCGAATCCGGTGTTCGACGAGACGCCGCCGCATCTCGTCGATACCATCGTCACCGAGCGGGGGGACCTGGACAGCCGGGACGTACGCGAGGTCGCCGAGGAGCTCGCGTCGCTGGAGACGTGGGACGGGGAGGAGAGCGACGACGACTCCGACGCGGTGCAGCGTCCGACCGGCCGGGATTCGTAGGGCGAACAGGCGGCGTCTGGCAGGCAGTGTCTATTCCACCTGCGACTGTGGGTCGTCCGGGGCACGCTGCGCACCCGCCTGGACCGCCGGACGGCATCGATTACTGCACAGCCGGTCTGGCCCCGTTCTGGTATTTGAATCACCCGACGAACAGTGCCTGCTGTCCCGAGTGTGCCTGATAGCTCATGCACCGCCGGCGTGTCGGGTTCCGGCAAGTGTTACTTCGCCTACCGGTGAAATTTTGAACGACTATTACACCAACTGTTATTATGCGGGGGGTCCTTGCCCCATGTAATGCAATTACGGGACGCACTCAACGACTACAAACATCACAGGCACGATGCGACGGCGTTCCCGGGCGAGTGCCGGTCGACGACCGGCCACTTCTCGGGGCGCGACGGTCGCCTCGTCCACGTCGATCCTGACGGGTCTCTCTCTGACTACGGCTATCCTCTCACCGGTCTCAACGGACTGGAGCGCTCGCGGTTCGGGCTCCGCGTCGACGGCGACATCGTGTGGTTCGACCACTGCCAGACCGCCTCGCAGGAGTACTCCGACGACACCGGCCTGGTCGTCACCGAACACGACACCCACCTCGGAACCGTCACGCAGTTCGACCTGACGCTGGGGGACGCACACGTCACCCACTTCGACTGCGATAACCTCGAACCGGCGTCCGTCGAGGTCGTCGCCTTCGTCGGCTTCGCCCCCGACTCCCAGGACACCCGCATCGGCCAGCTCCACCACGACGACGCCATCGAGGTGTTCCACACCGACGAACACGACTTCGTCGGGAGCACGACCGGCTTCTCCGAGATACAGGGGCAGGTCGCCGCGAAGTACGGCGAGATACTCGACGACGAGCCCGTCGACCTCCCCCGGCCCATCAGCAACGGTCGCTACGAGGAAGCCCGTCTGAGCGGCAACCTCGTCGCCTTCCTCCCGGTCGAAGACGGAGCCGCGACGGTGACCACGCTGCTGACCGACAGCGACGAGGTCGGCCGCGGTGACGCTCTCGACCAGCTCGACGACCTCGCATCGAGCTATACCTCTGCCGCGGCGCTCGAGGACGCCGCCGCCGAACAGGTCGACGTGTCCGTCCCTGGGGACCACCCCTACGCGGAGGCGATGGCCGCCGACATCCGTGTCCTCTCCCTCCTCTCGGGCCGGACCGGCCTGCGCATCGCCGGCCCCGACTTCGACCCGTTCTACGCCTACTCCGGTGGCTACGGTTACACCTGGTTCCGCGACGACGCCGAGATCTCCCTGTTCCTGCTGGAGTCCGCCCAGGAGTACGACCTCGACCTCGACGCCTGGCACGACCGGAGCGCGGCAGCCTACCGCGACACCCAGCGCGACGACGGCTCGTGGCCCCACCGCGTCTGGCCGCACGACGGCAGCCTCGCCCCCGGGTGGGCGAACGGCCGCCTCGAAGCCGGCGACGACGTGGATTACCAGGCCGACCAGACCGGGAGCGTCATCGCGTTCCTCGGCGCGTACGCCGACGCGACCGCGGACGACGGGAACGCACCCGACGTGACCGAGACGCTCGAGACCGCCCTCGAGAGCCTCGACGAGACCCTCGAAGACGACGGTCGCCCGGAGATCTGCCAGAACGCCTGGGAGGACATGACCGGCCGGTTCACCCACACCGCCGCGACGTTCCTCGAAGCCTACGCGACGCTGGCGACCACGGAGACCGCCGGTGACGAGGTCGCCGACCACGCGACAGCCCGCGCCCACGAGGTGTACGAGGCCATGGACGACCTGTGGGTCCCGGAGAAGGGCATCTACGCGCTCCGCGAGTACACCGACGACGAGGAGGGTGCCGTCCTCGACGGACGCTGTGACTCCGCGACGCTGGCAGTCGTCGCCGCACACCGCACCTACGACCGGCTCGAACCGGTCGACGACGAGCGCCTCGACCGCCTCGTCTCCCACGTCGAGACCATCACCGAGGCCCTCTGGCGCGAGCCGAGCGAGGGCGTGAAGGGACTCATCCGGTACGAGGGCGACGGCTGGCGAAAGCGCGACCAACACGACGAGAAGATCTGGTCCGTCTCGACCGCGTGGGGCGCACACGCCGCCGCCAGTCTCGCGGCGCTGCTGGCGGACCACGACGACGACCGCGCCGACCAGTTCGCCGCGCTTGCCCGCGACCTCCTCGACCTCGTCCTCCCCGGCGGCCCGCTGTGCATGGACACCGGCTACCTCCCCGAGCAGGTGTTCGACGATGGGACGCCCGACAGCGCGACCCCGCTGGGCTGGCCGCACGCGCTCCGGCTGGCGACGGTCGCACTCATGGACGAGTACGACATCCTGGAGCCGCGTCGGGCCGTCGCGGACCAGTAGCGGCCACGACCGACGACTGTTTTCTCGGCGGTGTCTCTCGCGGGCCCCTCGACTGGCCAGCGATGCGTCTCGACCGGAAACGGTGGGCGGAAAGAGGCGGAGAAAATCGAGAGAGTTCGACCGGGCTCAGGCGGTGACGGCGCGCTCCTCGGCCGACTGCAGGAACAGCGACTCACCGGTCTCGATGTCGAAGAGGTGGACGTCGCTGGAGTCGAAGGTGACCTGTATCTGCTCGCCGGGTTCGGGCTCGATGTCGGAGTCGACGCGGGCGATGAAGTCGTCCCCGATGTCGAGGTAGAGGTAGTTGTCGCTCCCGATGGGTTCGAGCACGTCGAGCGTGGTCGTCTGGGCGTTCGGGCCGCCCTCGGTGACGAAGACGTCCTCCGGGCGGATACCGAGGCGGACCTCGTCGCCGGTGTCCGCGTCGCGCAGGCGTGCCGCCTCGGACTCGGCGAGCTGGAAGTCGAAGCCATCCGGGCCCTTGAGACTGATGCTGCCACCGGTGTCGTCGATCTCGACGTCGAAGAAGTTCATGCTCGGGGAGCCGACGAAGCCGCCGACGAACTCGTTCGCCGGGTTGTTGTACACCTCCTTGGGCTTGCCCACCTGCTGGAGTTCACCGTCTTTCAGGATGACGATGCGGTCACCCATCGTCATCGCCTCCTCCTGGTCGTGGGTGACGTAGATGGCGGTCGTGTCGAGGTCGGCCTGGAGGCGCTGGATCTCGGTCCGCATCGAGGTCCGGAGCTTCGCGTCCAGGTTCGACAGCGGTTCGTCGAAGAGGAACACGTCGGGTTCGCGGACGATGGCGCGGCCCAGCGCGACGCGCTGTTTCTGCCCGCCGGAGAGCTCGTCCGGCTTGTCGTCGAGCAGGTCCTCGATGCCCATCATCTCGGCCGTCTCGAGCACGCGCTGCTGACGTTCCTCTTTCGAGAGGTCGGTGCTCATGCGCAGGCCGAAGCCCATGTTCTGGGACACGGTCTTGTGCGGGTAGAGCGCGTAGTTCTGGAACACCATCGCCACGTCGCGACGGCGCGCGTGGACGTCCGTAACGTCCTCGCCACCGATCGTGATGCGACCCGAGGTGGGCGATTCGAGGCCCGCGAGCATCCGAAGCGTCGTGGACTTACCGCACCCCGACGGGCCGACGACGGTGACGAACTCGCCATCCGCGACATCTATCGAGACGTCGTCGACGGCGACGATGCGCCCGTTGTCGAACTCCTTTCGTAGGTTATCCAGCGTGACTGTAGCCATTATTGGCATGAGTCGTTTTCCCACAGTATAGTTCTTGCCCTCTCAGCGAAAACTGTGATGCATAATTTCGTAGCACTTTTGCTCTCCACGCCACCAGATACCACGACAATGAGTGACGAAAGCCCCGCAGACCGGAGACGGCCGACGCGACGTGCGCTGCTCGGGAGCCTCGGAAGTGCCGCGACGGTCGGTCTCGCCGGATGCAACGGACAGAGCGACAGTGCGGGAACGACGGCCAGTGGCGGGACAGGCACGGGGGCCGATTCGGGGACTGGAACCGCGACCGCGACGCCGGAACTCGACCCGGTCGAGCTCGCGCCCTTCTGGACGACCGGCGAGAAGTACGGCCTCGGAACCGTCGCGGACCACGCCGCCGACGACCCTTCGCGCGTCTGGTTCACCCTCACGGAGGGTGCCCTCACCGAGCCGCGGTTCCCCCGCGTCGACCTCATGCACTTCCGCACCGTGGACTTCCTCGTGACCGACGGCGAGGGCTACGTCGTCCGGACGCACAACGCGAACCGCCGGGACGACGAGGCGGTCGACCGGCAGGTCGTGCCGACCGAAGACGACGCGCTGCTGTACCGTCACGAGGTCGCGGCGACCGACGACCACGACTGGTCGCTCGCGGTCGAGTACGCCGCCGACCCGGCGGGCGATGCCATCCTTCTGGATATCGCGTTCGACGCCGCCGACGCGTTCGACCTCTACCTCGTCGCGCGCCCGGCCATCTCCTCGGCAGTCTCGGGCGACGCGGGTGTCCGCCTCGAAGACGGCGATGGGTACGCCCTCGCCGCACAGGACGCACCCACGGGTGGCGCGGTCCGCGACGAGGACGGTGACCCGTACGTGGTCGCCGCCAGCGTCGCCGCCGCCGACGGTTTCGACTGGGCCACCGTGGGTGACGTGGAGACCGAGTCCGCGAAGGCGCTGGTCGAGCAGGGTCGTGCCGTCGAACCCAGCGAGTCGGCCGACGGGAACCTCGTGCTGGCCGGGCGACTGGGGTCGGGCAGCACCGAGACGACGGCCGCCATCGGCTTCGTGCAGGACGCAGCCGCCGAGGACGCGACGGCCGAGGCCCGGCGGGCACTGGACCGTGGCTACGACACGGTCCGGGCGGACTACCGTGCCTCCTGGCAGTCCTTCTTCGAGGACGTGGGAATCCCCGAGTCGGTCGCCGGCGACGACACCCTCGAACCGCAGTACCGGACCGCGGCGATGGCCCTGCGTGCCGTCGAAGACAAGACGTTCCACGGCGCGGGCATCGCCTCCCCGTCGGTCCCCTGGGGCAAGGGCGTCATCGCCGACGAGGCCCGCGACATCGGCTACAACTTCGTCTGGTCGCGCGACCTCTACCAGTCGTTCACCGCCCTCGACGCGATGGGCCACGCCGACGCGGCCATCGCGGCCACGGAGTACCTCCTGACCGTCCAGCCGGACGACCAGGGCTTCCTCCCGCAAAACACCTACCTCGACGGGCGCACCCGCTGGGGCGGCGAGCAGCTCGACAACATCGCGTTCCCGCTCGTGATGGCCTACCAGCTGCGTGAACGCCACGGTCACGGATTCGAGGAGGCTGCATACGACTACGCGTCCATCAAGGCGTCCGCGGACTACGTCGCCAAGAGCGGCCCCGAGACGGCCCAGGAACGCTGGGAGGAGGAAGGTGGCTTCTCACCCAGCACCATCGCGGCCGAGATCGCGGGCCTCGCGTGTGCCGCCCGGCTCGCCGCGGACGAGGGCGAGCGCGAGGACGCGCTGGTCTACCTCGGTCTCGCGGACCGCTGGCGCGACGGCGTCTCGGAGTGGTGTGCGACCACGACCGGCGCGGACGGCCACGAGCCGCCGTACTACGTCCGGGTGAACGACGACCGCGACCCGGACGACGGGGCGGACCGCGGCCTCGCAAACGGGGGGCCGACGCTCGACGAGCGGGCTGTCATCGACGCGGGGTTCCTCGAACTCGTCCGGCTGGGTATCGTCGACCCGGACGACGACCTGATACGGAACTCGCTGGCGGTCGTCGACGAAACCATCCGCGTCGACACCCCCAACGGCCCGGCCTGGTACCGCTACAACGGGGACGGCTACGGCGAGGGCGAGTCCGGTGCCCCCTGGTCGGTCGCACCCAACACGAAGGGGCGGCTGTGGCCCATCTTCACCGGCGAACGAGCCGAGTACGAACTTCGCGCCGGCACGGACTCGGAGGACCTCGCGCCGGCGAACCTGCTCGCGACGATGGCCCGCTTCGCCAACGAGGGCCGGATGATTCCCGAGCAGGTGTGGGACCGCGAGGACGCCACGGCGTACGGCTGGGAGTTCGGCGAAGGGACGGGGAGTGCGACTCCCCTGTCGTGGAGCATGGCACAGTTCGTCCGGCTGGCCTGGAGCATCGATTCGGGTGACCCGGTCGAGACGCCCGAATTCGTTCGCACGCGCTACGCGGGCGGGAGTCCATCTGCCCCTGCACTCGACGTCACCTTCCCCGAATCCGTCGTGGACTCGGAGACGGTCTCGGTGTCGGGGACGACCGACGCGGCCAGTGTCATCATCCGGACCGGTGCCGAGACCACGCGAGTTCCCATCTCCGATGGCGGGTTCGACGCGACCGTCACACTGGTCGAGGGGCGGAACACGGTCACCGTCGTCGCGGCCAGCGGCGACGGCCCGCTCGAATCGGTCGGCCTCGCGACGGCCCGGGCCACCATCTCCGCCACTGGAGGGTCCTAGAACACGGGGGTAACAACAGGAGTTGTTGAAACAATAGTGACGGAGCCGAATGATTTAAGGTGTGAAGGACTAATTCATCTAATATTCACCATGTCAATGGAACGCAGGGCAGTGCTCAAGAAGCTCGGTGTGGCAGGGACCCTCGGAACGCTCGCAGGCTGCGTGGGCGTCCAGGAGCAATCAACCGCGACGCAGGCGAACGACGACAACAGCGGCGGTGGCGGCGGGAGCGACGACGACTCGGGCTCCGGTGACTCGGAGGCGACCGAATCCACGGGACCGGCTGGAACCGCGAAGGTCTGGTACAGCCTCCCCGACACGGAGATCCCGGCGCGCAAGGAAGCCATCGAGCAGTTCAACAGCGACACCAAGCACACCATCAAGGGTGCAGACATCGCGGACCTCGCGAAGAAGACGACCAGTGCGATTCCCGCGGGACAGGGCCCGAAGCTGTTCGAGTGGGCGCACGACTGGGTCGGCGACTACTCCCAGCGCGGCTTCCTCACCGACCAGAGCGACCAGCTCTCCATCGAACTGGACTCGTTCACGGACGCGGCCGCACAGGCCGTCCAGTTCAACGGCAACACCGTCGGTCTCCCGCACTCCGCGGAGACGGTCACCCTCATCTACAATAAAGACATCGTCGACGAGGCACCGGAGAGCGTCGCCGACATGCGGGCCGTCATGGACGACTACCACGACCCCAGCAGCAGCCAGTACGGTCTCGGCATGCCGTTCGACCCGTACTTCGCCAGCGCCTGGCTGCAGGCCTTCGGCGGCTACTACTTCAACCCCGACAAGGACCCGATGCTCGGGCTCACCAAGTCCGAGACGGTCAAGGGACTCAACTTCGCGCTCGACAACTTCAAGCCGTACATGCCCAAGGACCCGGGCTACGAGGCCCAGGCAGCCGTCTTCGCGGAGGGCAACGCCGCCTTCGCCATCAACGGTCCGTGGTACCTCGCGACGCTCAACGAGAAGGGCGTGAACTACGGCGTCACGAAGCTCCCGATGCCGGAGGGTGGCGAGCCGAACCCCTACACGGGTATCACGATGTGGTACTTCTCGAAGGGCATGGAAGACGGCGACGCCAGCGCGGCCGCCGCCCGGCAGTTCGCCGAGTGGCACGTCACGAACGAGGACCGCGCGCTTCAGGCCGCCAAGGAGCAGGGTGCCATCCCGGTCCTCTCCAGCCTCGCGGGCAGTGACGAACTGCCGGACGAGGTCAGCGCCTTCTCCGAGTCCGTCGCCATGGGGACCCCGATGCCGACGCACCCGAAGATGAACAAGGTCTGGAGTCCCGTTGGCTCCGCACTCACCAAGGTGTTCAACGGCGACGCCGAGCCCGCAGCCGCCCTCGAACAGGCCGAGAAGGAAATCCGGGCCAACTGGGAGTAGCGCATGAGTACCGAATCTGGCATCGCATCGCGGGTCGAAGACATCCCCTTCTTGGAGCGGGGAGACGCCTCTCTGCTCCTCGTGCTGCCGGGACTGTTCATGTTCTCGGCGTTCATGCTGTTCCCCATCATGTACCTGATCGGGGTGTCCTTCACGAACGCCAAGCCGTCGAACCTGTTCGCCGGCGAGGGGGCACTGTCGCTGCTCACCTTCGGTGAAGCCACCTTCATCGGGCTGGAGAACTACATCACCGTCCTCTCGGACCCCGCGTTCTGGAACTCGTTCGGCATCACCTGGCTGTTCGTCGCCACGAGCGTCGCGCTGAAGATCTGCGTGAGCCTCGGCATCGCCCTCGTCGTGACCGGCGAGCGCGTCCGTGGCAAGCGCTTCATGCGCTCGCTCATCATCGTCCCGATGGGGCTGCCGGCCATCTTCACCATCACCGTCTGGCGCGGCATCTTCAGCTCCGCCGAGTTCGGCCTCGCCAACCAGGTGCTCGCGATGCTCGGCTTCGAGTCCATCGCGTGGATGAGCCAGCGCTGGATGGCGTTCCTCGCGTACAACGTCACCGAAGCCTGGCTCGCGTACCCGTTCATGGTCATCATCACCGTGAGCGCGCTCCAGAACGTCCCGGACGAACTCCACGAGGCCGCGATGGTCGACGGCGCGGGCTACTTCTCGCGCTTCCTGCACGTGACGCTCCCATCCATCAAGCGACCCGTGCTGTTCGCGTCCATCCTGACCGCGGCCGCGTCGTTCCAGCAGCTGCTCATCCCCTTCGTGTTCAACGAGGGCGGACCCGCACGCGCCAACGAACTCATCATCCTCTACGCGTACAAGGAGGCGTTCTCGTTCTCCCAGTACGGTGAGGGTGCCGCGATCAGCCTCATCGCCGTCGTCATCATCGGCGTGTTCATGTGGCTGAACGTCAAGAAAGGACGGCTCGCAGACGGGGTGAACGAAGCATGAGCCTGCTTCGCTCCGTCGGCCGCAGCATCAAGGAGGACACCAAGAACGTCGCGATGGTCCCGGTCGAATTCGCCCGGGAGATCCGGTACACCATCCACGCCATCCAGGAGGGGAAGATCTCCCCGACGAAGCCACTCAAGACGGCGGGCATCACCATCGGCGCGACCATCGTCGTGCTCGCACTGCTGTTCCCGCTGTACTGGATCCTCATCTCGGCGCTGTCGGGCTCCGGTGGCTCCATCTACTCCACGGGTGGCCTCAGCCTCTTCCCGAAGAACCCCACGATGCGGAACTTCGTGTGGGTCATCGGCGACCTCATCCTCCCGGCGTACGCCATCAGCTTCAACATCCCGCTGACCAACGCCGCCATCGTAGTCAACACCCCCTCGGTCACGTTCCTCGACGCCTCCACCTACGGCATCGAGAACCCATCCGGCTTCAAGCAGTTCTTCGTGAACAGCATGACCGTCGCCGTCCCGACGGTCCTCATCGCGATGTCGCTCATCGTGCCGGGCGCGTACGCGCTCTCCCGGCGCGAGTTCATCGGCCGGAACAAGATCCTGTTCGGCTACGTCCTGCTGACGCAGGTGGGCGGCGGCCTCGGTATCGCCCTGCTCATCGGGCTCTACACCGTCTTCGTCCAGCTCGGCGTCAACAACAGCAAGCTGGCACTCTCGGTGTACTACGCCGCCACCGCCGTGCCGTTCAACACCTGGCTGCTCAAGACGTACATGGACGGCATCCCCGTCTCCTACGAAGAAGCCGCCATCGTCGACGGCGCACCCCCGTGGCGCGTCGTCACCGAGATCATCCTGCCACTGTCGAAGGCCGGTCTGGCGACGGTGTTCATCTTCACCTTCCTCACCGGCTGGACCGAGTTCATCGTCGCCCAGACGCTGCTCGGCACCGAGAACTACACGCTCCCGGTCGGACTGTACTCCATCATCGGCGAGTACTCCATCCCGTGGGCGCGGTTCTCCTCGTTCGCGCTGCTGTTCGCGACGCCCCTCGGCCTCGTGTACCTCTTCGCACAGCGGTACATCGAGGGCGGGCTGTCGTTCGGCGGTGTGGAAGGCTAGGCGGTTCTCTTCTCTATCGGTTTCTGCGGTTTTTCCGGAGCCAGAAAGGTGGATTCTTGACGCTCGACCTCCGACGGCTAGTCGGTGGCAGTGACGACAGTTACCCCCTCCGAGCCCCTTGTGACGAGGACTTTCCCCGAGCCACCGACTTCTGACGGGCTGTAACAAGCGTTCTCAGGAATCTATTCGTAGAACGTCGTGATTCGACTTCGAGACACTCGTGGCGAGAATTGAATCTACCACCAGCTACTGTCCGCAAGCTGCCAGCCGTCACTCGGTGTAACTCTAGAGCGAAAGCTCCCAGTCGTACAGACGAATCGTTCGTAACCAACAGAGGTAGGTGTCCAAAATCACGGCCAGTGGTAGATATTGCAGATTCCTATGACAGATAACCATTTCTGATTTAAGAATTTTGGCTGTAGCGGCCTGTGCTATACAATTTCACGCTCGAAACTGGCCAAAAGTATTAAATTATGCTGGAAAAGACAGTCTCAGTAACATGAACAATTTCAAGGGATTGAACGCTGTAATCTTATCCCTCCTCATCGTTACTGCAACATTCGCGCCCGTGGTATCGGCACAGCCCGCCAGCCCCGGTTCCACACTCGACACCTCCCAGTTCTCACAGGGCCCGGACCAGCTCGATTCGAACACACTCGCGACCACCGACACAGGTGGCACACCAGCGAAAGTTCGAAAACAACTCGCGCGCTCTTCTCTTCAATCGCTCTCCAGCAAGAACCCGGCACAGGACCGCCGGAAGTCTGACGCCATCTCCACCATCGATTCCTCGCTCTCCTCCTATCGCGACCCGGTTCGGCTCTCTACTCGCGCCATCTTCTCACAGGACGCCGCAATCGTCCACGACCTCGCCAAGTTCCACAAGAAGGGACAGCGCGCGACCGTCGACGAGATCACCACGCACCTCGCAAAGGCAGACCAGCAAACGACTGATATCGCCATCGAAGACGCACAGCGCGCACTCGACCGCGTGAGTGCTCGCGGCGCATCCCAGGCCAGCCTCGACGCTGCCCAGGCACAACTCGACGCAGCCAAGCAGGATTACGAGCAAGGGGTCGCCGAACTCCAGAAGGAACCGCAGGCGAACTCCGCGAAGGGCGCGTTCAAACAGCGCCAGAAATACCGCGAACGCGCCATCCGCGCCTTCGGTGATGCGTGGGTGCACGCCCAGCGAGCACTCGACGAACTCGACGCTGGCAGCACGCCCGAGGTCACCATCCTCACCCGCGAGGACCCCTACCACAACGGCTCGATGGAGAAGGTTGTCATCGGGACGGTCTCGGACCCGCGGGCCTACCAGCTCTCGGAGGTCACCGTCACCCTCAACGGCGACCAGCAGACCACGGTCCCCCTCAACACCTCGACCGCGCCAGCCGCGAACGGCACCTTCCAGTTCACGATTACGCTCTCGGAAGCAGTCAACACTATCAACGTCTCCGTCGCCGACAAACAGGTCGACGGGACCTACGCCGCCGCCCGCTCCGCAGAAGACGAGGACTCCGACGGCGGAAACCAGGGCAAGAAAGGCAACGGCAAGGACAAGAAGAAGTCGAAGGGGAAGGAGAACGGCAAGAACAAGGGCAAGACCTCGGCCCAGTCCAGCGGCACCGAGGATGAAGACACCGAACCGGAGACAGTCACGTATACTCCGGTCGGCGACGCGCCCCAGGTCGGCTTCGAAGTGCTCAAACTCGACGGCGACGGCCTCCCGGACTACTACGAGCGCGATTCCACGAAGACCGACCCGCTGAACCCCGACAGCGACTCGACGGCCACCGACCGCGACGAGGCTGGAAACGGGACGCTCGACGGCCTGGAGGACTTCGACCAGGACGGCCTGGTCTCGGTCACCGAACGCGAACACGACCTCGACCCCCTCGACCCGGACACCGACGACGACCGCCTGCTCGACGGCCTCGAATTCGAGACCGACGGCATCAGCCCCCACGACCCCGACACCGACGATGACGGCGTCAGTGACGCCGAGGAGGACCTCGACGGTGACGCGCTCATCAACGTGCGCGAGCAGACCCACGGCACCGACCTCCTGGACGTCGACACCGACGACGACCTGCTCGAAGACGGCTACGAGGTCGACATCACGGAGACCGCGCCGCTCGACGAGGACAGCGACACGCCGCTCGTCGGCCAGAACTTCTCGGACAACGGCGTCATCGACGGGAACGAGGACTTCGAGAACGACACCCTCGCGAACCACGTCGAGGCCAAACACGGCACGGACCCGTTCGACGAAGACACCGACGACGACAAGCTGCTCGACCCGTTCGAAGTCGCCTACGACCCCATCGACGGGACCGTCGCAGACACCGACGGTGACGGCGTCGGCGACGCCAAAGAGGACCACGACAACGACACGCTCCAGAACCTCCTCGAACAGGAACTCGGTACGAGTCCCGTCGACGCGGACACGGACGGCGACAACCTGACCGACGACTACGAGTACTACACCACCGAGACGAGCCCCGTCGACGCCGACAGTGACACGCCGCTGACCGACGTCGACGAGGCCAACGACGGGACCGACGACGGCCAGGAGGACTTCGACACCGACAGCGTCGTCAACGCGCTCGAAGCCACGGTTGGCACGGACCCGTTCGACCCAGACACCGACGACGACCGCCTGACCGACGCCTTCGAGATCGAGTACGACGACCGCATCGACCCGCTGGCTTCGGACACGGATTCGGACGGCGAGAACGACAGCGTCGAAGACACGGATGCTGACGGACTGATTCATCTGGACGAGCAGTTCTACGGCACGCACCCGTTCGTCGCCGACACCGACGCCGACAACCTGACCGACGGCTACGAAGTCAATACGACCGAGACGGACCCGCTGGTGCCGGACTCCGACTCCAACCGGACCGTGCCTGACGAGAGCGGGAACGCGGTCATCGACGGGAGCGAGGACTTCGACAAGGACGCACTGATTACATCCATCGAGGCTGAACTGGGGACGAAACCGTTCGACCCCGACACCGACAACGACCAACTGCTGGACGGCTTCGAGGTGAACTACAATCTCACGTCGCCACTGGCGGTGGATTCCGATGGTGACGGGCTGAACGACACCTACGAGGACCCCGACGGGGATACGCTCCGGAACCTCGCCGAGCAGCAAGTTGGGACGAGTCCGGTCGACCCGGACACCGACGACGACGGCCTGACCGACGCGTTCGAGGTCAACCAGACGAAGACGTCGCCGCTTGCGGTGAACTCGAACTCCACGGCGACCGGGCTGAACGAGTCCGCGAACAACCTCACCGACGCTGAGGAAGACCTCGATGGTGACGGCCTGTCGAACCTCGAAGAGCAACAGAACGGGACCGACCCGCTGGTGCGTGACACCGACGGTGACGGCCTCGGCGATGGCTTCGAGCTGAACACCGCCGAGACGGACCCGCTGGACAACAACAGTGACTCCGCACGGACCGACGTGGACGAGAGCGAGAACGGCCTCATCGACGGTGCCGAGGACTTCGACGGCGACAACGTCACGACGTTCCGCGAGCAGTTCCTCGGTACCGACCCGTTCGTCGTCGACACCGACGGCGACAACCTCACCGACGAGTACGAGATTGCGACGCACGGGCTGTCGGCAGTTCGTGCCGACACGGACGGTGACGGCGTAAACGACGCGCTGGACGACTTCGATTCGGACAACCTCACCACGACTCGGGAGGTCGAAATCGGGACGGAGCCCCTTGTGAACGACACCGACACCGACGGCCTGCTCGACGGTGCAGAGGTCGAAGAGTACGGGACCGATCCGCTTGCTGTCGACACAGACTCCGATGGACTAGACGATGCTGAAGAACTGAATGCAGGGACGGACCCGCTCGTCGCCGACACTGACGGCGACGGTGTGCTCGACGGCAACGAGACGTTCTCGTCCTCGAGGACCGACAACGAGAGCGGCGTCTCGGTGACAGTCGCTGCTGAGGGGGAAGTCCCGGACGCACCGAGTGTCGAGACTGAGCCATCGTTCCACGAGGGGACGAACGTCACCGCGAGCGAGACCGTCCAGATTCAGAAACAAGGTGAGGTTGACGGGTTAGAAATCGCGATACCCGTCGAGCAGAGTACCCTCGATACTGCCGGGAAATCACTCGCGATCTACACCTGGAACGGGTCTGGTGCCGATAGATGGCATCGGGTTCCGACGAAGACCGATGCAGAGAACGGGTCGCTGTCAGCGACCGTCGACTCGGACGGCTACTTCGCAGTCATCGACACGAGCGCCTGGGAGAAGGCACTGACCAACGAAGGCAAGAGAGCGGTCGATTTCAACAGCAGGGATGCGAACCTCACTTGCGACGGTGAGTGTGGAACGAGTGGCTCGACGATTGTCGTTGGTGCCAGCACACCCACGGAAGACGGAAGCTCGATCAAAACCAGCGGGCCGACGAGAGAACCGGGCATCGACGAACCGACCAAATCTCTCGAGTCCGACGAACTCACGGACGATTCGGAGAACCTGACGACACAACTGATCATCTGCCCCAGCACCTGTGGTGGTGGCGGCGGCGGAGACGACGGCACCGATGACGGCACCGACGACGGCACTGATGGTGGTACCGACGACGGCACTGATGGTGGTACCGACGACGGCACTGATGGTGGTACCGACGACGGCACTGATGGCGGTACCGATGACGGCAGCACTGACGGCGGTACCGACGATGGCAGCACTGACGGCGGTACCGACGACGGCAGCACTGACGGCGGTACCGACGACGGCAGCACTGACGGCGGTACCGACGACGGCAGCACTGACGGCGGTACCGACGATGGCGGCTGTGATGGAACGTACAGTATCCTCGATTACATCAACGACCCCGGCACCGGTGGCGATACCGACTGTGACAGCGACGATGGCAGCGATGATGGTACCGACGGCGGCACCGACGACGGCTCCACCGATGGTGGCTGTGAGGAGACGTACAGCAGCCTCGACTACATCAACGACCCCGGCTACGGTGGCGACACCGACTGTGACGATGAGACGGACGACGGGACCAACGAAACCTGCGAGAGTTCGCTTGGCACGCTCGACAACATCAATGATCCCGGCTACGGTGGCGACACCGACTGTGACGGCGAAACTGGTGGTGAAACTGGCGGGGAAACCAATGAAACCTGTGAGAGCACGCTCGGCACCCTCGACTACATCAACGACCCAGAGAACGGTGGCGGGACCGGGGACGATTCCAGTTCGGGGGACAACGAAACCGACCCCGGCACGGAAGAGCCCTGCAGCCCCCCGGTCGAGATAACTACGACCTCGTTCGAAGTCGAGATTCCGGACTCGAAAGCGTCCTACCTGGAGACGGACATCATCGTCGAGATTCCTGACGAGCGTTCCCGGGCGAACATCACGTTCGTGAAGGACGACCTGCGCTTCACCGAGGACCTCTCGGAGATGAACGAGGACGACCATCAGTTCTGGGTGACCTACTTCGCCGGCGAGGAGATTACTGTCAACGTCACGACCGTGAACAACGCCACGGTCGAGATGAGCCACATCCGGGCGTTCGGTGACGCCGACGGCGACACCATCCCGGACTCCTACGAACGTCGTCACTGGCTTCTGCCCAAAGGCGACGCCTCACAGGTCCGGCTCGACCCTTACAGTGCGGACACTGACGGTGACGGTCTTCGCGATGACGAAGAGATCTCGCTCGAAGAGGTCGAAACCGAGTACAGCTCGTTCCTCTGGATCGAGGAGCTTCACTCGAACCCGGCCGACCCCGACACTGACGGTGACACCATCGGCGACGAGATGGAAGTCGACGGCTGGGAGGTCGACCTCATCGCGACCCACTCGGACGCGCAATCGTTCCAGAAAGCCACGGCTGACCCCGATACGAACGCGGGCCAGTTCGTCTCGAACCCGACCGTCAGGAGCGACCCGTACGACCGCGACTCCGACGACGACACCCTCTCCGACGAGCAAGAATTCGAGCTCGGCACCGACCCAAGTGGCACTGACTCCGACGGTGACAGCATCCCTGACGCTCGGGAACTCGAAGTCAACGAGGACCCCACGATGTTCGACATCACCCCGCCGGAGATTCGGGTGGTGCGCTCGAACTACAATAACGTCATCTACAGCGAAGGCTGGGGCGGCAAGAACGGTGTCGAAGGCCAGTACCTCATCGAAGCCCGCGTCAACGACCCCAGCGGTGAACGCAACTACACCGTCAAACTCGATGGCAAGAAGCGAGTCGAATCGCTCGTCTACTCCGACCTTGAGGAACCCCTCATCTCCGAGGTCGTCGTCGTCGGTCTCGACAAGGCACTGTTGACCGGACTCCAGACGAACAAGCTCCGACTGACCGTCGCCGACAACCACGGCAATCAGAAGACGGTGACTGGGTTCTCCAGTTCGAACTTCTACATCCAGGCCGGTGAGGAACTGGAAGTCCTGAACGACCTGAGTCCGGAGGAAGCCGCTGGGCTCGGCTACGTCTCTGGTGTCTCAAAGAGTGCCGGTGGGATGGGTGAGACCATCCGGAAAGCGATGACGGACCCGGTCGGGTACGTCGAACAGGCAGCCGACTACAAACAGTACGTCGCGCTCGTCGAGAACGCTGAGAAATTGCCCGGGGCGATGGTCCAGCAGTACCAGCAGGAGATGCGGGTCACCAACCCCTACTACGACCCGCAGGCTCAGCAGGTCAAACACGAATCGAACTACAAAGCCTTCGAGAAGGGCTACTACGCGGGTGTCGCCACCTTCGAAGTCGCGCTGTCTGCTGCCGGTGGAAGTGGTGCGGCGACGAAGTTCAAGAAGCTGGACAAGGTTCAGGAAGCGGCGTCGAAGCCGAAGGTCGCGAAGGCACTGAGCTACTACCGGAAAGCTCAGAAGGCCAAGGCCGGTGCGAAAGCGAAGTACATCACCGGACCTGCGGCGAAGACCGGCTATCGGTTAGCGAGTGGTGTCTCCAGACGGACTGGCATCGACTCAGATACGATGCACGGGATGCTCGACTCGGTGCAGACCGTCGGCAAGCAGTGGCGCGTCACTCAGGGCGCGAAGACGGTCGGGGGGAAACTGAACCGGCTGTCGGACACTGCGAAAGAGCGGGTCAGTCGGCTGCTCAGGCGGTCCGACGACGATGTGGCTGACGACCTACGGAAAATGGATCGCGACGGCATCGAGGCCGCCTCCCAGGTAGCCTGTAGGGGCGTTCTGGCGTCTGGTGCGCGAATCCAGTCGGTCCCGAATAGAGGCGGATGTGATTTCGATGTCTTCGAAGGATTCGCTGCGCTCTCCGATGACCTTCCGGATAGCGTCTACTCGGAGTTCACTGAGTTCCGAGATGGATTCACGCGACGTGTTGCACGGTCCTACAAGCGAAACAACAACTTGAACGCAGAAGATATTGAGGGGCTGACCGATACGTTCGGAAATCTTGATTCAAGTAACCGTCGGCGCTTCGTTGAGACGCTTGAAGAGACAGATGCAGGTGTAGGTCTGATGAAAACTGTCTCTTCACCGGATATTGGGCCTTCTGCTGTGGACAGGGCGTTCGACCGGATTGAGGCCAATCTGGACAAAGAAAGCATTACTGAGTTTAGGACCGCGACAGAGGTGAATTCTAAGGAATTCCCTGCAGATTATGCAGATCCGTATACTCCCGGGTCAATCGTTGTCGAGTTCAACACCAGACAACAGCGGCAGTTTGTGAGAGTACACGGTGAAGATAATCAGGCTAGAGCATGGATGATGAATGAAGAATCAATTCAAGGACTGTCTGCTGAAGAAATCCAGTCCAAATTCTCCCTCCCAGAGGCACCTACTTACGTGTCAGATGTAACCGTTCCAGAGGGGACCCAAGTGAGATTAGGTGATGTTAAGGCAAACTTCGGGGGTGAACAGGGAGCTACCCAATTCCAATTAGGTGAAAGAATCCCAGAAGAGAAGTTCGAAAATAAACGGAGAATAGACGATGAAGAAAACATAATCGTGCAAAAGAAGGCACAGAGTCTGTCTCAGGGTAACTGGAACGCTATATCAATCCCTTAATTAGAAGCGCCGGAAGTTTTTTTCCTTAATCTCCCCGGTCTCAGGTGAGATACACCATTCGTCACCACGCCAATTGAGGGCCCATATTTCTCCTTCTCTCTCAACGAGATCTATGAAAGGAGCATCTTCTTCAGAGGCTGATGCAACAGGGTCAATCTCCCATATCTGATCACCAGAAGAGTTGATTCCCAGAACGTTCCTGTTATCAATTTCAGCTTCCGGGACCTTGAGCAGAACTACTGCCACGTTTCCCGCCGTGAGGACTTCTTTGATTTCTCCACGTAGAGAGATTTGTGAATCATTAATGCGGAGTATTTCACCATCAATCTGGAATTCCATTGGGCATAATAATACTTCTTTGCAGGTGGAATGAATATTCCGGTTATTTACATTCTATTTAAATGCTCTGGTGAATCGTCATACTGCGCTTGATTGGGTCTCACTCGGGCCAATTGAGGACTACCTAAATACAGTCCAATTGATGATCTCCATCGAGTTCCCCTCCTCTCGAGGAGAATCGCGTGACGTTCCTCCTCGCTCTCGGCCGCCTGATACCGCTCGTACAGTCGGCGGGCTTCTTCGTTGACCCGCGATGAGGAATCCGTACTGGAGGTCATCGCTCGTTTGAACGTGTTTGATGGCTGTATGTGTCAGTTACCCTGAACAGGACACGATGTAGTGTCTCCGATATCCTCAACCAAACGGTGAGATTGCTTACCGAATCTACTAACAGAAATCGTCTTGCCCCCTCCGAGCCCCTTGTGACGAGGACTTTCCCCGAGCCACCGACTTCTGACGGGCTGTAACAAGCGTTTTCAGGAATCTATTCGTAGAAACTTCAGCGACCGCATCAGTCGCTTGATGGACGAACGCCAGCGCAGGGGGGTTAACTAGACAGTGCCGATTAGAACTATGTATCCAGAGAATGGGCCGGATGTCGTACGATGGAATCCCGGTTCAGGATGGGAAGAGTGGTCATCAGGCGGATGGGTTTCCGCCTCGATTGCTCATCAGAGAGTGCTGTTCCAGAACACATCGAGCAGATCCATATTGGTTTAGCGTCATCTGAAGAGGGCTAAATATGTTAGCGAATTACACTATATCGGCGCGCGAAGGAAGCAATCGGCGGGACATCAAAATACGTCGTGCACACCTTTACAGCGAAGATTACGGGTTCCTGACCGTGACAGACAGGCGTGGGGAGTCGTTCGAATTCAGAGGGTGGGTAGATGATTCGGACTTCGGTGAACGACTCTCCCTTGAGGCTGTCCCCCGATTGTTGACGGGGGAGGATTCGATACTGGCCAAATTCACTGTATACGAAGCGGGTCTAGAGGCCATCCTTGTAACAACTGTTGAGGACGGTCGAACACGACTCGGACTCATTCAGATTGACAATGATGGTTTGTACCCTGAGGATGACGAGTATGTTAGTCTCGGTGTGGATGTCGAAGGATTAGCTCCTATCAATCTGGACCAGGAGAAGTCGATACTGGTAAATCAAGAGACTCTTGCTCAGGCAATAATCGACTGGGTGACAGTCGAATTGGACCAGATAGAGGACGAAGACGACCCGCCGTTCTATCTTCGGAAACCCGTCATCCTTCGTCGGCTGCGTGACGATGCCGAGGCGATGCTAACCGTCTACAGAGAAACCGGGTCGTTGGACGAGTACGAAGTCTCGCGGACGGAAAAAGACCTGCGAGCGTTCATCTTCGAGAACGTAGACTTGCCGAAGATGCGCAAGTACATCGAGGAGAACGACCCGCTTCCCGAGTTCCTCGAAACGGCAATCTCGGAGTACGACGAGATCGAGTACAAGCTGTCGATGGTATCGGAGCGTGCTGACTGGCTAAGTAGGGAAGTACTGATGGCACTTCGTGAGGTCGACGACGAGCGTAGTATCGCGGCAGCACAGAGCTGGCTTCCACTCTGGTACGAAGACGACGAGACGGCCCAGCGCGCAGCTGACCTGCTCGGCCAGCATATCGAGTCCGAGGAGGCTCGCCAGAATCTCAGACACGTCGCGGAACACCACGAAGACAAGTCGAAACGACAGATAGCGAGGGCAGAACTCGAGCGGCACGGGTACTCCGTGGAGTAACACGAACTGACGAACAAGAACTCGAACTCGCAAGTAGTTTAGATGAGGATGATTGGGTCCCACTCGGGCCAATTGAAGACTACCTAAACATAGTCCGAAATTTAATCCGGCCACATTGATTGGCTTTTAATCCGAACAATTACGGGTCAACCATTCCATTATGGATTCATGACCTACTACCGGTTCTTCACTTTCTCTCTCCGGGAATAATACCGGCTTGTTACCATCACCAACAACCTCTTTAACCCTCTCGCTCTGTGGCGGAAAAAATATCCATCATAGTCAATATCTCGCGAATTTAAAAAATTTTCTAATATTCCCACACTTGCCGCACCTTTCGTGATAATGTATCTCGATGCCCATAATTCCCTGTTTAGGTATTAGTATAAACAAGCACCGAGAAAATACTGAGAACTGTAGATATGGAAGGGACAGCGAATGTAAAGTTTTACTCAAAATCCCAACTCGATGAAAAAGCGGTAGTAGACAGAGTTCCCATAGTTTGTTCTAAGGTTGGACTTAAGGGAAAGGACAGCGACGGAAGACTGGTTGACCCTACCGAGATGGAATTAGAATTAGATTCTAAAAAGAGGGGTGGGCTACGGTTATACTGGGTTCACGGTGAAACTAGACTGAATATAAATGTTGGAATCGACTTAGATATAATTCCAAACGTTTGTGCAATTATTACTACCCCCGCAGATTACGTAATCCCAGATGACGAGGATTAATCGTTCGAAGAATATTCTGGATTCACAAAAGCATTCGTCGATCTAATTCGGGAACTCGCAATCGAACTGGATCCGTATTATGTTGTCAATTATCAACCCACCCATGGGGTTGGACCGTCTCCAGTCGAAGTTCTCCCTGTAGAGGCTGATTTTACGATCGAACGAATTCCATGGATTGCGATCTATTCAGAACCTCTGATGGAGCAACTTGGTGGGAAAGAGAGAGTACTCGACGCTCCTGCATGGAAGGTTGAAGAACTGGAAACAGGTAGTGTTCTACTAATTAAAACGAAAGCACCATGGGCAGACGTCAAGCGAGACCATCCAGTGGATCGCTATCTTCTCGACGGCCAAAATCCGTAGTTCTCTGGGTATTTCCCGCCTGCTCGTTACAGTCGGGCGACCGTAACAGTCCGACGTAGAAACACGCTCACTCGTCTTCCAGTGCCTCGTAAATCTCTTCGTGCCGACGGCCATCCAGTTTCCCCATCTCGAGGAGAATCGCGTGGCGTTCCTCGTCGCTCTCGGCCGCCTGATACCGCTCGTACAGTCGGCGGGCTTCTTCGTCAACTGGCGGCGAGGAATCGGTACTGGACGCCATTCTGGTGTGAAGGTACTCGTCGTGCCCCCTTTATCAATTGCGGCGAGCACACGCCCGGAAGTAGATGACCGCGGTCTCGGTGTCGACGGTCGTTTCGTCGGTCGCGAAGCGGTGCAGTAAGGCGCGTAAATAGACAAATCGAAACAAGGATAAATTCGGCTATGAAGTGACGATAGTTACTAAACGTTTCAAACTGTAGACTGGATATGGGCACCGATTGGTTCACAAACCATTATCTTAGTCTGGAAGGTTTCACAGTATCTGACTTCCGTAAGGTTGTTAATATATGTGAGGTGGTCCTTGGAGAGGAGCATCGTAGCTACAAGTACAAGAATAAACATTCACAGTCATTAGCGGAACGAGATCTTGGTAATTTAGAAAATTCGACTTCGGCCATCTTTGAAGAGAACTATGGAAGGCTCCAAATCGAATCAGAGCTGTTTAATGTCAATCTACTTCTTAACCCAGGCGTTCCTTCGATTCCTGAGGTCCCAACAATAAGCATACACGTTAATACAGCGGCCTTTGGTAAATCCGGTAGTAAAACTACTATATCTGCCGGACAGAATTTAGAAACTCTTCTGGAAATCATTTCGGAGGTGGGAAATTACCTCACGCCTTCGTTTTCATTTGGGCTCGCTGAGGCTGGAAACGAAGAAGACCCGTATATATCAAAGGAGGAAATCGAGAAAGGACAACTTCCTAGGGTGTTTTGGTCTACAATATTTTCAGAAAGATTTATTGAGAGATTGGGACGGGATACGATTCTTTCAAGTCCAGCATGGCGAGTCGAAGAACTATCTAACGGTCAGATAATGATAATCGCTACAGACCACATGACCAGACCAAGTGATGAGTGGTGGGAACACCCAACTGACCCATGGGGAAATAGATTCAGGGCCATCGAAGAACACCTCGGACTGAAGGAACCGAGGCGGAGTGACTGAAATACAACCTGAAGATTCAAATTATAACTCGGAAACTCGAATATTCTACTAACAGAAATCATCTCGCCCCCTCCGAGCCCCTTGTGACGAGGACTTTCCCCGAGCCACCGACTTCTGACGGCCTGTACCCGGCGTTCTCAGGAATCTATTCGTAGACCGTCGTGATTCGACTTCGAGACCCGCGTGAGAAGGACCTGCGTTCACCGACCAGGCTCGATACGGTTGACGACCCCATCGAAGTCGTCGTCGAAGCTCAGAACGGCGTCGATATCGCGGTGTTCACAGAGGTGGACCAGCATGGCGTCGGTGAAACTGAGGTCGTGGTCGTCGTAGGTCCGGAACATCTCCAGCGCACCACGCACCTCGGCTGGCCCAGCGTGAACCATTTCAAACACGTCCGGGAACGGCTCCTCACCGAGGATACGGCTGACGACAGTATCCGCCGCCTCGAACGACCCGGTTCGAACGCGCGTCAGCGTCACCGTCTCGTCGAGCACGTAGTCGCACGTGTAGGGTTGTCCGTACGCGCCATCGAGGAGGTTGTCAAACGTTTCCACTGCAGCATCGTGGCGCTCGGCGTCCCTGTCGTGGTGGGCGAAGAAGACGCCGGTGTCGACGAGGACACTCATCCGTATAGCACGTCGTCGATGTCATCTTCGCTCGTCGTGGTTCCAGAAGAAATCATCCCGTCGTGGAACGACTCGCGCTCGGCGTCGGAGATGGGAACCCGTTTCTCGCGGAACGAATCGATGAGGTCTGCCTTTGACTCGATGGCGCGCTCGACGAGCCGAGCGAGGATCTCCTGCTGTGTGACTCGCTTACCGGTCTCCAGGCGGATTTCGGCCTGTAACCGTTCGAGCCGGGATTTCGTGTCGTCGTCCATCTTCACCGAGGTGGCCATATAGTGAAGTAGAATGTTCTACTGGGTAAAGGTTACTACCACTCGGCGTCGGCACGGAACTACTAACAGAAATCGTCTTGCCCCCTCTGAGCCCCTTGTGACGAGGACTTACCCCGAGCCACCAACTCTCGAACGCTCGGCCGACAGCGACGAACCGGTCCGACAACCGTTCCTGTACGGTCGCTGCACTCTTGGCCAAGAGTCACGTCTCTGGCCGTATGGTCACCGTCCGACCGGCCACGCACAAGGACATGCCTGCCGTCGCCAGCCTGCACGCGGCCTCGGCACGTGAACTCGGGCGCACCCACTACGACGACCGACAGGTGCTCGCATGGGCTGGCCGGAAGGACCCCGAGAAGTACCCGTACGACGAGCCGGGCGAGCACTTCGTCGTCGCGGAACTCGACGGAGAGGTCGTCGGCTTCGGGCATCTGGCGGTCGACGACGGCGAAGTTCGGGCGGTGTACGTCAAGCCGGCGGCAGCGAGGCGTGGCGTCGGCTCCGCGCTGCTGGCACACCTCGAGGGGACGGCCAGGGACGCCGGGCTCGACGGCTGTTACCTGTGGGCGTCGCTGAACGCGGTCCCGTTCTACCGGCAGGCTGGCTGGGACGTGGTCGGTGCCGATGTGGTCGAGACCACGGGGAACGGCGTCACTGCCGAGCTGGCGGTCAAACTCATGGAGAAGAAGTTCGTGTAGTCACCACTCGAGGGCCCGGCGTCGCTCGTCGCTCAACGCGACGAAGGCAGCCGTCCACTCGGGGACGTCCGGATGGCTCTCCACCGCCGATGGTGTGAGCCAGTGCAGGGCGGCAACCTCGTCGGGGGCCGCGATGCGGGCGTCGCCACCGTCGTGACGAGCCAGGAAGACGACGTTGAGACAGGGGTCTCCGGAATCGGTGACGAAGGCGTTGCTCTGGACGTACTGCAGGTCGGTGACCGACAGCCCGACCTCCTCGCGGACCTCGCGGTGGACAGTGCTCTCGAGTGCGCTCGTGTCGTGGTCGGTGCGTTCGACGGTCCCGCCGACGAGGGCGAGGGTCCCGGGTGCGTGGTCCTCGTCGGGAGCACGCTCGACGAGCAGGTACTCCCCACCGCTGTAGATGGCCGCCTCGACGTTCACCACGTACCGCCCACCAGATGTCATCGTAGTGTCGTCTTGAGCCAGCGACTTATCACCATCGGCCATCGCAGTCGTGGTGGCCTGAAGGGCCCGGCCGGAACGGTGTGGCCGGCTCAGAAGAACTTCAGCAGGTCGTCGCGCTTGTGGTCGTGGAGGATGGACCGGACGGCCTGCTCGAACGGGTCGATACGGCCCTGCTTCGCCGAGATGGGGGCGATGGTGTCCTGCCACTGCTTCCACGGCGGGTAGAGGCCGAGACGGTCACAGAGGTCGTTCAGGCGTTCGTCCTTGTCGTCGACCTTGTCCATCTTGTTGACCGCGACGACGGTGGGGACGCCGAGTTCCTGCAGGAAGTGGAACATCTCCACGTCGTAGGGTATGGAGTCCGGGCCGGAGTGGCGGTCGATGATGTCGATGACGCTCTTGCCGTCGACCACGACGACGCCGACCAGGAAGTTGTCGGCGTACTCCTCGAGGTAGTGGACGATGTCGTCCTTGATGGCCTCGCGTTGCTCCTCGGCCACCCCGGACATGAAGCCGAAGCCGGGCAGGTCGGTTATCATGAAGTCCTCGGGTGCCCAGTCGTAGTGGTTCGGCGAGCGCGTCACACCGGGCTTGCCACCCGTGTCGAAGCGGTGCCCGGTGAGCTGGCGCATCAGCGTCGACTTGCCGACGTTCGACCGCCCTACCAGGACGACCTCGCTCTCTCGGTTCGGGCGGTTCTCGAACATGGACGGTCGTAGCCCGGGGACGGGGAAAAGCGTGTCTGGTTCGGTCGGCCCGTCCCTGCGCGGTGAACACTCACTGCGAACGCTGGGTCTATGACACCCAGGCCCCTCGGATGTGGTATGGCCTTCGGTGAATCGCTCGCTGCCCTCTCCCTCGGCGTCGTCGACGCGCTGGTGCCAGCGACCCTCGCAGCGCTGGTCGGGTTTCTCGTCGCCGCCTACGCCCTCCCGACCGAGACCGCCCTCCTGTTCACCGCACTCCTCACCGGCATCGTCTTCCTCGGCCTGACCATCCACGGCTACAACCGGTTCCGCCACGAGCGCTGGCTCTTCCCGGCCACGAAGTGGCTGGTGGGCGCGGTTCGCGGCCTGCGTCCCTGACCCCCGTACCACTCACCGAGGCTTCTTATCCGATGCCGCGGCCAACCCGGCCGTGCCCTGACTGCGACTGCCGGTGACCCAGCGGTTGCGCGACGCCCTCCCCGGCAGCAGCCATCGAGCGTCGCCTGTTCGCCATCCAAGACGGAGACCCACAGGCGGGAGCTATTTCTATCAGCTACCCGTCGGAACGGACGTGCGACTCGTCCAGGTCATGATTCCGGCGGGCAAGCGCGAGGCCGTCCTCGACCTCCTCGACGACGAGGACATCGATTACGTGCTCACCGACGAGACCAGCGGCCGGAAGTACACGGGTGTCGTCTCGTTCCCGTTGCCGTCCGAGGCCGTCGAGCCGATCCTCCAGGAGCTCCGCGAGGCCGGTATCGAGCGCCAGTCCTACACAGTCGTCGTGGACGCCGAGACGGTGGTCTCCAAGAAGTTCGAGCGACTCAAAGAGAAGTACGCAAAGGAGGAGGAGACCTCGAACCGGATCTCCCGCGAGGAACTGAAGTCACAGGCCAGGGAGATGGCTCCCGAAGTGCCGGCGTACGCCCTGTTGACCGTGGTGAGCGTCGTCATCGCCACGGCCGGCGTGTTGCTCGACTCGGCCGCCGTCGTCGTCGGCTCGATGGTCATCGCGCCACTCATCGGCCCCGCGATGGCCGCGAGCGTCGGGACGGTCCTCGACGACGCGGACCTCTTCTCGCGTGGGGCCCGGCTCCAGATACTCGGCCTCGTTCTGGCGGTCGTCGCCGCCGCGGCGTTCGCGGCGTTGCTCCGGACCCTCCACCTCATCCCCCCGATGGACATCCTGACCGTCGGGCAGGTCCAGGAGCGATTGCGCCCCGATATCCTCTCACTGGCGGTGGCACTCGGGGCCGGTATCGCCGGCGCGATGTCGATGCGTTCGGGCGTCTCCGCCTCCCTCGTGGGCGTCATGATCGCGGTCGCGCTCGTCCCGCCGACCGCCGTCATCGGCATCGGCATCGCCTACATGAAACCACTGGTGGTCCTCGGTGCGAGCGTCCTCGTCCTCGTCAACGTCCTCTCAATCAACCTCGCCGCGACGGCCACGCTCTGGTACTCCGGCTACCGACCCGAACACTGGCTCCGGCTGGACGAGGCCCGGACGGCGACCCTCAAACGCGTCGCCGTTCTCGTCGCGTCCATCGCGATCCTGTCGGTGTTCCTCGGCGGCGTCACCTACATGTCCTACACGACCGCGGCCATCGAGGACGACATGGTCGCCGGGGTCGAGACGACCGTCAACGACTACCCCGAACTCAGGCTCGTCGACGTGAAGCTCGTCCACGAGGAGAACCTCTACCAGCGTATCTTCGACCCGCGGCCCGAGCAGGTCGTCGTCACGCTCGCCAGACCACCGGGAGAGACGTATCCTGGGCTCCCCGAACAGCTACGCGAGAACGTCGTGAACGGCAACGACGTGGCCGTCGAGGTCCGGTACATGGAATACGAGTCGGCCAAGAACGTTCAGGAAATCGGCTAACTGGTGGGTTCTCGATAGTTCTTCTCGGTTCCTCGCCTACCAGAGCGTAGCATGAAGCTGAAACTCATGGTCGCACTCGTGGCGCTACTGGTCACGACCGCCGGCTGCCTCGGGATGGCCGGTTCTATCGACGACGGGAGCGTCGCTGCCAGCACCGACGACGGCGACTCGAAGAGCACCGTCTCGGTCTCCGGGACGGGCACCGTCTCGGCACCCGCCGACCTCGTGGTCGTCTCCATCGCGGTCGAACGCGAGGGCAAGACCGCCGACAGCGCCCGAACCTTCGCGGCACAGGACGCGACGAGCATGCGTGACGCGCTCCGGGCCGCCGGGATTCCCGACGACGACGTGAAGACGACGAGCTACCGGCTCGTCCCACAGTACAACTACAAAGAGGGCCGTGAGATAACCGGCTACACCGCGGTCCACGCCTACGAGGTGGAGACCGACAACGTGAGCGACGCCGGGCGCATCATCGACATCGCCGTCGCCAACGGCGCGGCCCGCGTCGACAGCGTCTCGTTCAAACTGAGCGACGAGCGCATCGCCGAGTTGCGGTCCGACGCCATCGCGAAGGCGGTCGACGCTGCCGAGGCGGACGCGAACGCGGCCGCCAGCGCTGCCGGCGTCTCCATCACGAAGGTCAAGACCATCAGCGTCTCCAGCGCCGGCTACCAGCCGCCGTACCCGGTGTATCGTTCCGCCCCGGCCGAGGACAGTACGACGCTCGAACCCGGCCCAATCGACGTGAAGGTGAACGTCAACATCGTGTACGAGGTCGAATAGGACGACCACCGCGGAGAACAGGACGCCCGACTCAGCCGTCGAACGGCAGCTCGGGCTCGTACCCGATAGCGTCGACGGCTGCATCGAGGACGGTGTCCAGGTTCTCGTCCTCGGTCACACTCATGTAGTAGTCTGCCTCGACGTCCCGAGAGACGTCGCTCTTGTTGCAGACGGTGATGACGGGCACGTCGCCGAACTGGTCTTCGACCGCGGCGAGCAGCTCCAGCTGGTCGTCGAGCGGGTACCCACAGTTCGCGCTCGCGTCGAGGACGAACAGCACGCAGTCCGCGAGGTGCGTGAGCGCCGAGACCGCCTGCGCCTCGATGTCGTTGCGGTCCTGGGGCGGGCGGTCGAGCAACCCCGGAGTGTCGACGATCTGGTAGCGGATGCGCTGGCGCTCGAAGTGACCGACGCCGATACCCTTCGTCGTGAACGGGTAGGTCGCGGTCTCGTGGCGGGCGCGGGTGACCGCGTTCACGAACGAGGACTTCCCGACGTTCGGGTAGCCGGCGACGACGATTGCGGGCTCGTCCGGGTTGATATCGGGCAGCGTCTTCAGCTCGTCACGGGCCGCACCGAGACGGAGCAGGTCGTCTTCGACCTCCTCGACGACGTCCGCGAGGCGCGCGAACGCCTGCTTCCGGAACTTGCGGGCGGTGTCGAGGTCGTTCCGGCGCATCCGGCCCTCGTACTCGCTGCGAATCTCGGCGGTCTTGCGGGAGGCCCAGGTGACCTCCGACAGCGACTTGCGCACCTCGTCGACGTCGACGATGGCGTCCGCGAGCTCGTAGTAGAACGGGTCGACCTCGTCGAAGTCCGGCCAGGCCGTCACGACGTTCTCCAGATTGTCCGAAAGGATGTTCGACGCCGTCTGGAGCATCGACGTCTGGGCGTCGTGTCCCGACTTGGCCCGGCCTGCGCGGGCGGCGCGGGAGAACGCCTTGTCGATGAGTTCCTCCGACCGTGGTGTCGTCGGAAGATTCTCGAAAATCATGCAAGGTGCTATGACAAGCGGCCATAAAAGCGCGTTTATCCCGTCTCGTCCGTGTGAGAGCGACTCGTAGCGCTCGCCGCCGGTGGCCGTTCAGGCGTAGCCCGCGTCGAGGTACGCCTCGACCGACCAGCCCCAGATGTCGTAATCAAGCCAGTGCAGGCCCCACCAGGTGTAGCCGTCTTCGTCGGTGGGTCCATTGACGATCTCGGCGTTCGAGCCGGTCGGCATCGTCGCCACCACCGACGAATCCAGATTCGGCCGCTCGCGGGTGTTGAGGTCGGCGGTGCAGTGGACGATGTCGCCGTCCGACCACCCGCCGCCACCGCCGCCCGAGCCATCGTTCACGAGCGACATGAAGTAGTCCCAGTCCCAGGTGTTGCCGGGGTCGTACTTGCCGCCGGTGACCTGTGAGCAGTCGTTGGGGTCTGGCACCTGGTTGTGGCCGATGATACCGCCTTCGCCGGAGTACGCCGAACAGGGTGCCAGATCGTACGTCGGGTGTTGCGTGGGGATGCCGTAGGTGTCACAGACGTGGCGTGCCACCTCGGCGGCCTGCTGGTAGATGGTGTCGTTGAAGTCCGTCTCGTTGGCGTAGCCCTCCAGCTCGATGGAGACGCCCGTCTCGTTGTACTCCCAGTTGCCCTGGGTCCACGCGATGTCCTCCAGTCGGACCATCTTCGTTATCTGGTTCGACTGGTTGCCGACGACGTAGTGCGAACTCACGTTCGCGTCGGGGTTCTGGAACCAGCTGATGCAGCCCTCGTACGAGCCCTCGATGGTGTGGATCACGAGCCAGCGCATATCGCTCGCGGTGCGGCTCGCGTTCGTGTAGTTGCTCGAATCCGCGGGTTCCCAGCGGTCGTGGACCGAGGCGGCTGCCGTCGACGCCGTCGCCCCGAGGAGCCCGATGGAACCGAGTGATGCGCCCGTCGCCTTCAGGAATGAACGCCTGTTGCGTTGCATGGCGTGTGAGTGTGTGCCAAGGAGCGCCGGAAAAGATATTCGAAACCTTACCCTAGTTTATAGTAGTTTGTTCTGGTAATTTCCATTGGATACTCAATCGCAGGCAGTGTGTCACCCGTGCAACGGCGACCGAAAGCGTCACCGGCGGTCGGCCAGCTCCGCGCGCAGGTCGCTCACGTCCATGTCCTTCATCGAGAGCAGCACGAGCAGGTGGTAGATGATGTCGGCGCTCTCGTGAGCGATCTCCTCGTGGTCGTCGTCCTTCGCGGCGAGAATCAGTTCGGTCGCCTCTTCACCGAGCTTCTCCAGCACCGCGTTCTCGCCCTTCTCGTGGGTGAACAGGCTGGCGGTGTAGGAGTCCTCGGGGAGCGTTTCCTTGCGGTCTTCGATGACCGCGAACAGGTCGTCGAGAATCGCGTCGGTGCTTTCGGTCATGCGTAGTCGGCTACCTCACGGATGTCGTCGAGCGTGTCGAACTCCTCGCGGGCACGGCGGCCGTCCTCGTACACGTCGTCGTCGACCTCGAGGGGTGCGTTCGTGCGGGCAGCCAGCGCGAGGGAGTCGCTGGGTCGGGCATCGATCACCACGTCGCCCCGCGGCGTGTTCACGTGCAGGTCGGCGATGTAGGTCCCCGAATCGACACGGCTCACGACCACCTTCGTCACGCGCCCGCCCAGTTCCTCCATCACGTCCAGCAGGAGGTCGTGGGTGAGCGGTCGCCCGATGTCCGTGGCGTCCAGCCCACGGACGATGGCGATGGCTTCGTCGAATCCGATGAAGATAGGCAACACGTCGTCGTCCTCCTCGACCTCGAGTACGACCACCGGAACGGGCCCATCCTGGGTCCCGGCGACGCGTACCGTGTCGATGGATGCCTTCATAGCCCGACGGAAGGGTGCCAGCAAGAAAAGCCTGCGTTCTCAGCGTGCAAGCTGCTCGGCTTCCGCGGCGAAGAACGCGAGCCGGTGAAGGCGAACGTCGGGGGTGAGCTCGGGGTGGAACGAGGTCCCGATGACCGGGCCGTCGCGGACCGCGACCGGCTTGCCGTCCCACTCGGCGAGCACCTCGACGTCGTCACCGACCTCGTCGATGAGCGGCGCGCGGATGAACACCGCGGGGAACGGCTCGTCGAGCCCCGCGACGTCCAGCGGTGCCTCGAAGCTGTCCTTCTGGCGGCCGAACGCGTTCCGGTCGACGGTCACGTCGACGAGGTCGAGCGTCCGGACGCGGTCGTCCTTCGCGTCGGTCGAGGAGACGATGAGCCCGGCACACGTCGCGAGCAGCGGCTTGTCCGCCTCGACGTGGGCGAGTATCTCCTCGTCGATGCCCTCGTCGTGGAGGAGGCGCGAGATGGTCGTCGATTCCCCGCCGGGCAGCAACAACAGGTCGCAGTCGGGGACGATGCCCGACTTCCGGATCTCGTGGACGGTCACGTCCTCGCCGTGGGCCTCGCCCGCGCGCCGGATGGCGTCGGCGTGTTCCGAGACGTCGCCCTGGACGGCGATGACGCCGGCTGTGAGTGTCATACTCGCTGGTAACGACCGGTCGAAGAAAAACGTCGTGTTCGTCCGTCGCCGTGGTTACAGTGCGACGCGCATCACGAGGACGAGCGCACCGAAGAAGACACCAAATGCGACGATGGTCTTCGGGTCGACTCGGATGGCGTTGCGGTCCTCGGCGTCGAAGTAACGGACGAGTCCGGCGCTCGACATGAGGCCGCCGGAGTTCTGGCCCTTGCTCATATCCCTCCGTCCAGTCCGGACGCCTCTAAGTCTTTCGACACGGGCCGAGTCGGGGGCGGGGTCGTCGTGAGGCCGGACCGCGACGGTCGTGCGCGACGGCTACTGGAGCGCCCGCGAACCAAACCCTTATGCGCGGCGCGAGGGAATTTTCGACTCGTTATGGCAGTCACGCTCAAGGACTTCTATGCGGACTGGTGTGGCCCGTGCAAGACGCAAGACCCCATCCTCGAGGAACTCGAAGAGGACTGGGAGGGCCGCTTCAGTGTCGAGAAGGTGAACGTCGACGAGGAGCAGGACGTGGCGAACGAGTACCAGGTACGCTCGCTCCCGACCCTCATCATCGAGAACGACGACGGCATCGTCGAGCGCTTCGTCGGCGTCACGCAACGCGACGATCTCGAGGACGCCCTCGAGAAGGCCGGCGCATAGACGTCTCGCGTTTTCACCGGTCGAGAACTTGGTTGGCCATGTGATAGCATGGCCGCGCTTTTCCATGCAACGTGAGTTACGGTCAGTATGGACTCCGCCGGAGAGGCACCGATGACTGACGAGTCACACATGGTCATCGCCGACGTGACCGTGCCAGCGCACGCGTTCGAGCTCGGCCGCGTGTTCGAAAACGTCCCCAATGCCCGTGTCGAACTGGAACGAATCGTTCCCATCGACGGGGGGCGGATGCCACTCATCTGGGTCTCGAACGGGGAGCGGGACGAAGCCAGGGCGAGCCTCGAGGCCTCGGCCGCGACCAGCGACGTCATCGAACGGACCGACGACGGCGACCGGACCCTGTTCGAGGTCCGCTGGACCGAGGAGCTCGACGGGCTGGTGACGATACTGGAGGAGACGAACGCCAAGTTGCTCGAAGGCACCGGTATCGGAGAGGGCTGGGACCTGCGCATCCAGTTCGACGAACGCCCCGCGCTCCGGGCGTTCAGGGACAGGTGCAACGAGGCGGACATCCGGGTGTTGCTCCGGCGCATCTACAACCCGCACGTCCCCCGCGACACGTCGCTCATCTCGGACGAGCAGCGAGAGGCCATCGTGCTGGCGTTCCAACACGGCTACTTCGAGGTGCCGCGGCGGACGAGCGCGATGGAACTCGGCGAGCTCCTCGGAATCAGCGACAACGCCTTCTCCCAGCGCCTCCGGCGCGGGCTCTGCGCGCTGGTCGAGACGACGCTCATCAACGAGTAACGCCGCGCCCTCGACAGCCCCTCATCGACGTACATTGCTTCGCCAGCGAGGAAAAGAATCAGGCGTGGCCGACTTCGGTCTCGAAGGAAAGCCTCGTCCCCCGTGCCACCCAATACCAAGGTGCGGGAGCGGACAAGCGTGGCGACGGCTGCAGGTGTCGTAAGCGCCTTCTGGGGGGAGGGCGCTCGGGGGGTCGACACCGATTCGGCCTCGCACCGCTTCGAGAGCCGTCACCGAGACCGGCGACTCTCAGGTCTCCCGCTTCGTTTCGATCCGCGACCAGTTCGCTGTGACTCGCGCGTTCGTGCCGGCCGTTTTCGATACTCAGAAACCCCGAGCAGTGGCGTCGCCGTGACTCAGTGGAACGTGACGCCCACGTCGTGCATCCCGTCGTTGTAGCGGGCGATGTTGATGACGAGCGGCGTGATGCTCTCGACCTCGGCCGCGTTGGCCAGCGGGCCGGCGTCGAGCGGGCGCAGCCCCTCGATCTCGTCGGCGAGTCGGCTCACGATGTCCTTCGCGTCGGGGTCGTCCCCGACGAGGAGCGTGTCGAGGTCGAGCTCGGCGTCGAGGTTCGCGAGGCGGTCCGCGGAGAGGTTGTGGAACGCGCCGACCGTGGAGACGCCCTCCGGGGCGGCCTTCGCGGCGAGTGCCGTCACCGACCCCGCGCCAGGGCGGTGGTAGTGCATCCCGTCCTCGTCGCCCTTCATGCCGACCGCGGGCGAGACCAGGATGGTGTCCTCGTCGAGCTTGTCGGCGACGCTCTCGACCGTGTCCGCGACGTGGTACGGCGGGACGGCGAGGACGACGACGTCTGCCCGGTCGGCCGCCATCTCGTTGGCGAAGCCGTTGACCGTCACGTCGACGCCGCGGCTGTCGAGTTCGGTCTCGTACTCCTCGGCCATCGTCCGTGCCTTCTCCGGGTCGCGCGACCCGATGAGTATCTCGTGGTCCGTGTCGTAGGCCCAGCGCAGGGCGAGCCCCTGCCCGATGTCACCAGTACCGCCGAGTAGTGCGATTCGCATACGTGTGTCGTGGTTGCGGATGGGAAATAAGGGTTCGGAGTCGGCAGCCCAGGCCGGTGTCAGAAGCGCGGCCGGGATTCAGGAGAACAGGCCGTGGAGCCGGTCGAACACGCCGTAGTAGATGACGACCTCGGCGACGAGGAAGAGGCCGCCGACGCTTCCGGCGACCGCGCCGAGCTGGTACTCCTGTCTGAGCTCCCAGAGCATCGTGGGGTCGAGCCGGCTGAACGCCGCGCCGGCGACGAGCAACAGCGCGAGCAGGCAGCCCGCGAACAGCCAGAGCCGGTTCGGCCGCCGCCCCTCTTTCGGGTTCTCTTTGCTCGCGACGTGGTACCCGAGCAGGAGTGTCAGGGGGAGCGCTGCGCCGATGTAGGCGACCGTGCTGAACACGTCGGGTGGGCTGAAGGTTGTGCCACCGACGACCGCAGGGGCAGCCCCGAGTGGGACGGCCCAGGAGAGACGCCGCAGTATCAGACTCATTGGGGAGAGATTGTACCGGTATCGTATAAAATTGCTATTCACTCGGGACGGTTTCGGCCGAGGCGACGGCGAACCGGCGCGGCGCTCGGCGCGAACGCGAGCCAGCCCCCGACGAGGAGCGCCGCGAGCAGCAAGAGTCCCGTCTGGAGCGTCGTCAGCGTCGGGTCCGGCGCGAGGAGCGAACCCAGTATCACTCCACCGAGGACGGTGACCGCGAACAGCCAGAGGTCCGAGATGGTTGCATCGAGCGCCCGATAGCCAGTCCGAGAGAACCAGAACCCGGCCACCAACGCCAGCAGGATGCCCGGGACGAACGACAGGAGTTGCGTGAAGGGGTCTGGTGGGGTAAGCCACGCAGGCAGCACCCACGCCAGAAGCAACAGGGGATACAGCGACCGCGAGAGGGAGGGCTGGTCGGGCATAGGCGATAGTTCCGAGAACGCGACCGAGAACCTTTCCCTACTGCTCGACGCCGAGCAGCCCCGGCAGCAGGTTCACGTCGTCGAGGATGGCCTGTGCGCCGTAGGCGACGAACTTCTGTTTGCCCTCGACACCGGTCAGGCCGCCGGTGAGGACGCCGACGCCGGTGTACGTGCGAGAATCGTCCTCCTCGTTCGCCCGGCGGGCCGTCGTCACGTCGTCGATGGTGTCGCCGACGAACACCACGTCCTCGCTGTCGAAGCGCTCCGCGAGCGTCATGAGGGCGTGCGGGTGTGGCTTACCCTCCTCCCAGTCGTCCATCGTGAAGCGGTGCTCGTCGGGAATGTCCAGCCCGACCCGCGAGAGCGCGATGTCGGCCTCGGCCGAGGGACGGCCGGTGACGACACCGACGTCGAAGTTCGCCTGGAGCACCTCGATGGTCTCGGGTTCGATGATGATCGGTTCGTCGTGGATGAACCCCTCGCAGTCGATGTCCGGCTCGCCGCCTTCGAGCGTGCGATACAGGTCGCTCCCGAGGTAGAGCTGCTGGAACACGTCGCGCAGGCGCTCGGGGTCCCACTGCTCTTTGATGCGCTCGAACGCGTTCGCGCCGACCTCGGCGCCCATGGCGAGTTCGGCGCTGTCGAGGCCGCCGCCGTGCTCGCGAATCTCGTTCGTGAACTCGTCGAGCGAGAGCGAACAGCCCTCGCGGAGCGCCAGCACGTACAGTGCCGCGGCGTACGTCAGCTCCCAGTCGTTGTTGAATCCACCGGCGTCCTTGAACGACTGGATGTCCTCTTTGCGGATGGTCTGGTCGTAGACGCGCTCGACGGACTCCACGATGGCTCGGCGATAGGAGTCCGCCACGTCCACGAGCACCCCGTCGATGTCGAGGACGACCGTGTCTGCCTCCATGTTCACGGACACTAACCTCACAGGTAATGGGCCTATCGGACCGGCAAGGCATCGTGTCGTCGAACTTACCGACCAGGGCCGGCCCGTGCGAGATACAGCGTATCGCCCGGAATCGTCTCGCGGTCGACCGGAATCGCGGGCTGGTCGCCACCCAGCGTCGTGAACACGAAGTCCGCGCCGACGCGCTTCGCGACGTCCCAGACGGGCCGGTGCAGCTCGGGCGGGAGGTTCAGCGCGTAGAGCACCTCGGCGTCGCGGTACACGTCGAGGTCGGGCGCGGTCACGTCGTCGCGGACGAACCGGACCCCCTCGGGAACCGACCGGTCGTGGATGTCGGTGGCGGTGACCCGGACCCCGCGCTCGGCGAGGCAGGCGGCCACGTCGGTCCGGTTGCCGATGCCGACCTCGACGACCGCCTCGTACTTCGCTAACCACCCGCAGAGACCGGGTGTCGAATCGGTTACCACGGCGGGATGTTTATGCCCGAAGCTGCCTTATCGTTTGGCATGCACGTCGACATCGTTCCTGTGGGTGACGTGTCCGCACCAGTCAAGCGGGCGGCATCCGAAGGGCTGCGGACGGTCTACAACTGTAACGTGACCGTTCACGAGCCCCAGTCGCTGCCCAGTGGTGCGTACGACCCCAAACGCAACCAGTACTCTGCCGAGGAGTTCATCCAGCTGGCAGAGCGCGTTGGTAACGGGGAGAAGAACATCGCCGTCACCCCCAAGGACCTCTTCTATCGCCGACGGAACTACGTCTTCGGACTGGCCTATCTCGACGGCAGCGGGAGCGTCGTCTCCACGTACCGACTGCAGACCTCCAGTGACGGTGGGTTCTCGCACAAGAGCTCCGAGGAGATCTTCGAGGACCGCATCCGCAAGGAGATCGTCCACGAGATCGGCCACACACTCGGTCTCGAACACTGCGACAACAACCGCTGCGTGATGAACTTCTCGCCGACGGTCCGCGAGGTCGACGTCAAAGAAGAGACGCTGTGTGGCACCTGCCAGCGAATGGTGCTCTGAGGTGATGCGGGGGGATGGGCTTCCGGAGGGATGGGTCCGCGAGTACGAGGGGCGACACGGGGCCGAGTTCTACCACGAGGCGCGCAACCTGACCGTCAGCGTCCTGCCGCGCTACGACTCACCTGCGGGGAGAGCCAGCGCCATGACGCCCGCGGGCTACACCGTCCGCGTTCACCGACTGTTCTCGTCCGACTTCGCCGTGCCCCTGACCGTCGGGACCACCACGACGTTCGGGGCGGCGAAAGAGCTGGCGACCGAGTACATGGAGCAGTTCTCGACCGAATTCGTCCGCAAGGGCGGCCCGAACGAGACGGTCATCATCGAGGCGCTCTCGGCCGTCGCGGACTACTCCGACGACCTGCTCGTCAGCGTCGTCCAGTCCCGGACCGGGTGGGGCCTCGCCGGTGTCGCACACTGCACGCCGGCGTCGGTCGAGGTCGTCTACCGCGAGGACGACCTGACCCTTTCCCAGTCCGAAGCGACCGGGCTGTACGAGGCGGTTCGTGACGGCGCCGTCGCGACAGCCGGCAGCGACCGACCGGTCGGCACGCTGACCACGACCGAGGCGGGCACCGTCGTCTGGCTCACGCCCGACGGCGACCCCGAAGCTGGCACCCTGTTCCTGTTCGCCCCGGACACGCCGCTGTCGGTTCCAGCGTTCTTCGAAGACACCGCCGACCTGCTCCGCGGGCGTCCCGGTCAGCGAGCCCGATAGCCCTCGACGCCCGCCACGCCGAGCAACACGATGGTCGCGAGCAACGCGTAGAGCTGTTCTGCGAGCCCGTTCGGGAGCACGTACTTCGAGATGGACACCGCCAGCTCGAGGTAGCTGCCGACCGTCGAGCCGGCGACGATGTTCGAGGACAGCTCAGCCTCCGACGCGCTCGGGCCGTCGGCGCTCCCGTCCGCGGTGGCGGGCTCGCGCGGCTGCACCCGGTCGGCCTCGTACGGCAGGTCACCCGTCTCGACCGCCCAGACGACCTCGCCGTTCTCGTCGAGTTCGACGACCCGGTCGTTGTACGAGTCGGTGACGAGCGTGTGCCCGTTCGACAGCCGGTCACCGTCGCGCGGCCAGTCGAACAGGCCGCTGCCGCCGGCCTGCCAGGTCACCTGTCCGTCTGAATCGAACTCGACGATGCGGTCGTGTTCGCTGTCGGCGACGAGCAGCGAGCCGTCGCCCAGCCGGTCGGGGTTGTGCTGTTCGTACAGCGGTCCGGCCGCGCCCGCGAACTGGTTCGGGCCGATGACCGGTTCGACCCGGACCGAGCCGTCGTCGGCCACGTGGAGTTCGACGACGGTGTCGAAGTTCCGCAGGCTCACCTGGAAGACGCCCGGTTCGATGCGGTCCACGTCGTTCATGTGCGTCCAGTCGGACTCCGGTCCCATGTCGTCGGGCCGGTCGTAGGTATCCGTGGCGTTCCACTGCCACAGTTTCTCGCCCGATTCGTCGACCGCGAACACGCGGTCGTTGCCCATGTCGACCAGCACGTACCGGGGCTCGCCATCGACCACGTAGCGGTCGGCGTCGTGGAGTTCGTGCTCGTGCTTCTCCACGTCGTACCAGGCGTACTCCCAGACCACGTCTGTGGTGTCGCGGTCGACGAGCTGGAGGGCATTGCGGACGCAGCCGTCGGTCTCGTCGCTCGCGTACGGCTCGGGACAGTCGGAATCGGGGACGGTGTCGGCGGTCGCGACCTGCACCGTCGAGGCGTTCACCGCCTCCACGTCGAAGATGTCGCCCGGCCCATCGTACTCCCAGACGACCTCGCCATCGGGCGACACCTCGATGACGCGACCCTCGTCGGCGTATCCCTGCAGGCCGATGAGCGTGTTGTGCTGGGGCCGTTCCTCGGCGACGGTCAGGCGCGGTTCGGCGGGGGCGGTAGCGTAGCCAGCGAGTGCGGTGGCCAGACAGACCAGCGCCAGGAGCGCGAACAGCCGGGCGCGGCCGCCCGGCTCACGGACGCGGGAGAGCGCCGACGTGAGCCGTCGCAGGTGGAGGGGGAGCCGTGTCACGAACTGGGAAATAGAACTGATAGCACCTTACCGCTTCGGTTCGATACGAAGGTGACAGGCGTCCGAACGGAGACAGGCGCTCAGGGCGCGTAGTAGTACTCGCCCTCGGACTTCTGCTGGCGGTCGAGCTGCGAGTCCGGCTTGTTCACCCGCGGGCGCTTGGTGCGCTCGTCGCGGCGGAACGTCACGTCGAGGTTCGCGAGGAACTCGTTCATGCCCGAGCGCATGCCCTGGGGCGTGCCCGCGTGTCCGTGCTTCGCGGGTTCGCCGTCGAACACCATCAGGCGGTCCGCGAGCAGGTCGATCATGTAGATGTCGTGGTCGATGACCATGACCGTCGCGTCCTGGCTCTCGGCGTAGCGCCGGATTGCGCGCGTGGCCTGCACGCGCTGTTCGACGTCGAGGTGCGCGGATGGCTCGTCGAGCAGGTAGAGGTCGGCGTCCTCGGAGAGACACGCCGCGATGGCGACGCGCTGGCGCTCACCGCCCGAGAGGTCGGTGAGGTTCTGCTCCATGATGCGGCCGAGCTGGAGCGGGTTGGCGATCTCGGTCTCCCAGTACGAGGAGCCGAACTGGTCCGTGATGGAGGCGAGGAACGCGTCGACCCGCATGTGCTGGTCGATCTCGATGTACTGCGGCTTGTAGGAGATGTCGAGCTCGAAGTCGATCTCGCCCTTCGTGGGCTCGATGCCACCGTTCAGCAACTGGGCGAACGTCGACTTCCCGATTCCGTTCGGGCCGACGATACCCAGGACCTCGTTCTCGCGAATCTTCCCGCCTTCGACTTCCAGACCGAACTCGCCCTCGCCGTAGCTCATCTCGAGGTCGGGGTACTCCGCGATGACCTCGCCCTTGCTGACGGTCCGCGGGGCGTGCTCCTCGAACTTGATGGCGTTCGGGCGGATGCGCATGTTCTCGTTGTCGAGGTAGCCCTTGAGGTACTCGTTGATACCGTTCCGCACCGATTTCGGCTTCGTGATGACACCGTACGCGCCGGGCTCACCGTAGGCGACGTGGAGGTTGTCCGCGAGCAGGTCGAGGATGGCCAGGTCGTGCTCGACCACCAGCATCGACCGGTCGCCGTCCTCGGCGAGGTCGCGGATGAGTCGCGCCGCGGTGACGCGCTGGCCGATGTCCAGGTACGGCGTGATCTCGTCCAGGAAGTAGAAGTCCGCGTCGCGGGCGAGCGTCGCCGCCAGGGCGACGCGCTGGAGCTCCCCACCGGAGAGGTTGTCGATGTGCTGGTCGAGCACCGGCGTGATGGAGAGGCGCTCGGCCAGCTCGTCGAGGACACCGCGCTCGTCGGCGGATTCGAGCAGCGTCCGGGTGACCCCGTCGAACTGCTTGGGGATCTGGTCGACGTACTGGGGCTTGCGGGCGACGGTCACGTCGCCGTCGCGCAGGGACTTCAGGAAGTCCTGCAACTCGGTGCCGCGGTAGCGGTCGAGAATCTCCTCCCAGTCGGGGTCGTGGCCGTAGTCCCCGAGGTTGGGCGAGAGCTCGCCCGCGAGGATGTGGACGGCCGTCGTCTTCCCGATACCGTTCGGGCCGAGGATACCCGTCACGCGCCCCGAGTCGGGCGCCGGCAGCCCGTACAGCGAGAACGCGTTCTCGCCGTAGCGGTGGGCCGGTTCCTCGTTCAGCTCCTGTGGCAGGTTGATGATCTCGATGGCGTCGAACGGGCACTTCTCGACGCAGATACCACACGTCTCGCCCAGACAGATCTCCTCGGAGATGCGCACCTGGTCGGGCTTGCCCTCCATGGCGTCCTCACCACGCAGGGTGATGCACTCCTTCCCCGTGCGGTTGGGCGGACAGTAGTTCTTGCATTCGTAGTTACAGCGGTCGGGCTGGCACCGGTCCAGGTCGACCACCGCGATGCTGTCCTCTGCCATGGTCAGTTGGCCTGTGCGCTGAGCATGATGCCCCACGTGACGAACCACATGGAGAAGGTCATGAACGCGATGAAGAGGAAGTCCTTCGCGCCGAAGTCGTCCTTGTACACGCCGAGCAGCCGCTGGATGAGGGGCTGGATGGCGATTGCGACGAGGACGACCGCCTGTGCGGGCTGGTGGAGGGAGGCTGCTGCCGGAGCCATATCCCCCGTGAGCCACGCGGAGACGAACGCTGCGGCGACGCCAGCCGCCGCCGACAGCGTCGTGCGCGTGACCGTCCCAAAGTGCTGACTCCCGGAGTCGGTGCCGGAGCCAGCTGTTTCGGTAGCCATGGTCGTTGGTGTGTGACGACTCGTAAAAAGGCGTTCGCTTGGCGATTCGCGTGTGCGCCCGCCATACCCGTTGGGGTCAATCTTTATGAGCGTGGACGCTTTCGATTCGTAACGATGGCCGCTACAACTGGGGAAGATCTCGAGGAGCTCCCGCCGAGTGCGAAGCTCGTGTTCAAAGTACTCGAGTACGACGGGCCACTCACACAGAAACAGATCGTCGAGGAGTCCATGCTCTCCGCACGAACCGTCCGGTACGCCCTCGAACGGCTACAGGACATCGATCTCGTCAACCAGGACGTGTACTTCGCCGACGCAAGACAGAGCCTCTACGAGATAGATGAGAAAGCGGTCGCGGCGGACGGCGGCGACGCAGAACCCTGCTGCGCCGAATAAGTCCACTCTCCTTTCGGTCTCAGCACTTGACAGTGACAGCTGTCCGCCGGCGAACCCGTCACAGCCGCATGCTACTTGTAGGTCGACCGCGACGCGAGTGATATGACCGACGAGGCGGAGTTCGAGCGCGCCCCACAGGAGAAGCGGACGTGGGTCATCGCGCTGGTGTTCGTGATGCTGGCCGCGAGCGTCCTCGGTGTCGGCGGTGCCTACATCTTCGGCGGCCAGGAACCGCTGAACCCACCGGACACCGAGTTCGCGTTCGAACAGACCGGCGAGACGGAGCTGCGTATCACCCACGACGGCGGGGAGGCACTGACCGCCGGCGACCTCCAGATAGTCGTCGACGGCTCGCGGACCACCTGGGACGCGACCGACTTCGGCATCGAGCCGGACGCGGAGGTCGGTGCGGGCGACTCGACGACCATCTCGGGTGTCCAGTCCGGCCAGACCGTCCAGCTCATCTACGAGCGCGGCTCGCGCAGCTACATCGTCGGCGAGTACACCCTCGCCGGCAACGAGACGAGCGCGTGAGCGCCCCGCCAGCGACACACACCGAACCGCCTTTCTCCCCGGCCTGTCGTACCACTGCCCATGAACGTCAAACGACTCGCCATCGTGGTGGTGACGCTGTTCCTCGCGAGCATCGTCGCCGGCACGGTCCAGGCGACACCTATCGCCGGCCTCTCGGAGGCCCAGCGGACCGCCATCGGCATCGCGTTCTCGACGCCGGCCGGCCTGCTCGTCTTCGGCCTCATCGGCTCGAACTTCGACACCGACGACTACCTCGCGAATCGCTCGAACGCCGGGAAGTTCGGCGACCTCGTCTTCGTGGAACTGGCCGCCTTCATCGTCGCGCTGGGTGCCGCGACCGCGTTCGAGGGCTCGCTGGGTAGTCTCGCGGGCTGGATCGGGGCGGGTTCCGGCTACTTCGCGGCGTTCCTGACGTTCACCTGGCGGGCCGGTGACTACCTGCTCGACCCGAACGCGGACGACGACGAGTGATCGAGGGATGCCGGGGTCGGACCCGGCACAAAGTACTTGGTATTGTCTAAAAAAATATATTTATGTACCGACGGACCCTCCTCGTCGCCGCGCTCGGACTACTCGGTGGCTGTCTCGGTGGAGACGCACCAGTAGCCACGACGACGACGGAGACAGCGAGCACCACGACGAATCCGACGGGCGCACCCACCGGTGTTCCGGTACCCGGTGAAGACTGTGCCGTCACCACCCTCCCCGAGGGCGAGTACCCGTCGCTTCCGGCCTCCCTGACGGAAGCCACTGCCGAGACGTTCGCCATCGATTTCGAGAAGGCGTACGCCACGGCCGAACTGGAAGCGGACGAAGACGTGAGTGTGTCCGGCTTCGACGGCTGGAACGCGAGGGTGGTAGAGCGGTTCGACTCAGGATTGCTGCTCACGGCATCGGTGCAGGTCGACTTCGGAGAATCGGGGGACGGGACTCGGACGATGCTGGGAAGCAGTCCTTCGCACGGCTGGTACTACGTGACCGAGCGGTTCGCGGCGCGAGCACCCGGCGCAGAATACGCGGAGGAGCCGCCGACGTACACCTGGGAACTCGTCGCCTGTGGGTGAGCGAGACGACAGACGACGGAGGGACACGGTGTCGTCGCCCGAACGAGCAACTGCCGGGTCGGAGGCACCGAAGACCTATGTGTCACTTCTCTGTATCCGACACGAGTGCATGTGCTCTGGAAGCTACTACAGCATGGCCCTGCTGGGCATCTTCTTCGCGCCACCCATGGTCCTCTGGCCTGTGAAACTGGCACGGTGGGACGAGATGCTGGATGCCATCGGGCGACGGTCCAGTGGACCCGTCGAACCGGCGACGTGGAAGGTCGCGCTGACGCGGTACGCCGGGGTCGTCTGGACCCTCGTCGGCGTCGGCTCGCTCGTGGCCTGTGAGTTGCTGTGACGGGCTCGAAGCGGTGACGCCCCGACCTCAAGCCGTGTGAACCGTCACGGTGTTCTTGCGGTCGATGGCACGCTCCAGTTCGTCGGCGATAGCCGAGCCACGGGAGACCTGCACCTCGCCGCCGCGGCCGACCGTCGCCGTGAACAGGTAGTCGCCGTCGGCGCGGACCTCCACAGTTTCGCCGGTGTGGCCGTCGACCGGGATGACGATGTGCCGGGACGTGATTTCGGGGGTGACGAGCTGGCCGGTGTCTTGCTGTCCTGATCCCTGGGTCTGACCGCCGCCACCGCCCGAGCCGCCGGTGCGGTAGTTCGGGTTCTCGTCGTGGGTGCGCACGTCGATGTCGATGCCGAGGCGGTTCTCGACATCGGTGATGCGGCCGCCGCCCTTGCCGATGACCGCCGAGATGTCGTCGTCCTCGACGTAGACGACCGCCCTGTTCTGGCCCTTCAGGTCGACCGAGACGTGCCCGCGGGCGATGGAGCGGATCTCGCGCTCGATCTCCTGCTTGGCGATGCGGTCGACGCCGGTGTCGCTCTTGCCGTCGTCGTCCGTGAGCGGGACGGTGACGACCTGCCGGTTGAAGGTGTAGATCTCGTACTCGGGGCGGCCCGTCTCGAACTCGTTGATGGTGATGACGGGGCGCGCGAGGTCCTCCTCGGTGAGGCCATGGGGGACCTTCACCTCGGTCTGGACGTCGTACACCTTCGCGATCTCACCGTCCTCGATGTAGACGACGGTGTCGACGACCTGCGGAATCATGCCGAGTTCCACGCGGCCGACGAGGCGCTGGAGCGCGTCGATTGCCCGAGTGGCGTGGACGACGCCGATCATCCCGACGCCGGCGAGGCGCATGTCCGCGAAGACCTCGAAGTCGTTGGTCTTCCTGACCTCGTCGTAGATGGTGTAGTCGGGGCGGACCATCAGCAGGGCGTCGGCCGTGTTGGCCATCTGGCCGTCCAGTTCCGTGTACTGGGTGATGTCCGGGCCGACCTGCAGGTCGCGCGGTTTCTCCATCGTCTTGACGGAGTAGTCGTTGTCCGAGATGAAGCGGGCGACCGCCTGGGCGAACGTGGACTTCCCGGCCCCGGGCGACCCGGAGATGAGGATGCCGCGCTGGCGCTCCAGGATGCGGTCTTTGAGCTCCCCACTGTGCTCGTAGTCCTCCATGTCGGTCTGGGCGATGGGCCGGACCGCCGTGATCTCGATACCGTCCGAGAACGGCGGGCGGGCGACCGCGATGCGGTAGTTGCGGAACTGGACGATGTCCATGCCCGTGCGCGAGAGTTCGAGGAAGCCCTCGGCGGACTCCTTGGCAGCATTGAGTATCTCGTCGGCGTACTCCGCCATGGTCGCCTCTTCGAGGGGCTCGTCGGCGATGGTGACGTAGTGCATGTCGCCGATGTCGCCGCGCTTGGCCTTCGGGACGGTGCCCGTCTTGAGGTGGACGCTCATGGTCGCCTCGTCGAAGTAGTTCTCGACAGCGAGGCGGTCTATCTCGCGGGCTTCCGCGGAGAGGAGTTCCACGTCGAGGCCCTTCGCCTGGGCGACGTGGGACTGCACCACGTCGCTGGTGAGGAAGGTCGCGCCCATGTCGGCGGCGAGGTCGCGAATCTGGGCGTCGATCTCGCCCTCGGCGGCGTGGTCGATGCTGCGGGCGTCGGGGCGCTTGCCGACGTACTCGAGCGTGATACGCCCGTCGTCGGCGAGGTCCGCGAGCCGCTGCAGCTCTTCGAGTCCCTCCCAGCCGGTGTCGAGCCCGGCGTTCGCCTGCGATTCCAGCTCTGCGACGACGGCTTCCGGGACCGAGATGGTGGCCCCCGCGTACTCGCCGGCGTCGACTTTCTCGGACACGCGGCCGTCGATGACCACGCTCGTGTCCGGTACAACGTTCATGTGCGGTGTTCGGAGGCCACGCTTCTTAAGGGCACGGACGCGAGTCCGCCGCGAATCCGGGCACCGCCATAGATTCCAGCCGAGTGAGAATCCCCCTGCGGGCTTAGGTTTCCCCGAACACGTTCGTCAGCTATGCAACCGGAACGGGAGTTCGGTCAGGGTGGACTGAACCGATTCGTCGACGCCGCCGCACTGGTCGAGGACATCGGACTGGACGCCGACGAAGTACGCTGGCGCAAGGAGTTCATCGGGTTCGACGGCGAGGACGAGCGACGACTCGCCGACCTCGAACCGCTCCTGCGCGAGCACCAGGACGCCATCGCGGACGACTTCTACGAGAACCTCCTGCAGTACGACCAGACCCGCGCCGTCATCGAGCGCTCCCCGAAGGGGGTGGAGCTGCTCAAGCAGACCCAGCGGGCCTACCTCGTCTCGCTGGCGACCGGCGACTACGACCAGCAGTACTTCGCGAACCGGGCCCGCATCGGGAAGCTCCACGAGATTCTGGACATGCCCCTCAAGCACTACGTCGGCCAGTACGGCGTCTACTACGACCTCATTCTCTCGGAGGTCGACGACCGCGTCCAGGGGCAGGTGGTCGACGCCATCGAGCAGTGGGCAGAAGAACGCGACGACGACGCGGGGGGTGGCCTCGGCAAGCTCGTCGGCGCGCTCGGCTTCGGCGACGAGGCGGCCGACGGCCTCGACGAGTCGTTCGAGGCGACGGTGCGAGACGCCATCCACGACGGCATGCAGGACGTCCTCGCCCTGTTGCGCATCATCAATCTCGACCTGCAGGTCGCGACCGACACCTACGTCGACTCCTACAGCCAGCGCCTCGAACGCGCCATCGAACGTCGCGAACAGCTCGCCCACGAGGTCGAATCGGAGGTGCAGAGCCCGGTCGAGGAGCTCCACGAGGCCTCCAGCGCGGTCTCGGAGAGCGCCCAGACCATCAGCGACCTGACCGGGAGACAGGCCGCCCAGATCCAGGCGACGGCGGGCGAACTGGACGAGGTGAGCGCGGCCGCCGAGGAGGTCGCCAGCGTGGCCGACGAGGTCCGCGCCGAGAGCGAACGGACCGAGTCGCTGGCTGCGGACGGTGCCGACGCGGCCGACGGCGCACTCGATTCGCTGGCTGCAATCGAGGAGGCAGCAGCACAGGTCGAGGACGCCGCGGCCATCCTCGAACAGCGGACCGACGACATCGACGAGGTGGTCGAACGCATCGATTCCCTCGCGGAGCGGACGTCGGTCCTGGCGACGAACGCGAACATCGAGGCGACCCGGGCCGACGCCACCAGCGACACGCTGAGCGTCATCGCGACCGAGGTGAAGTCCTTCGCCGAGCAGGCCCAGGCCGACCTCGACGAGATAGAGGAGGCGGTCGAGGGCGTGCGCGAGGCGACGACCGAGACGGTCGAGACCGTCGACGAGACCGCCGAGCAGGTCGAAGTGGGGACCGAGCAGGTCCGCGAGACGGTCGCCCACCTCGACGAGATTCACGAGTCCGCGCGGGCCACGGCTGCAGGGATGGACGACGTGGCGGCCGCCGCGGACCAGCAGGCCGAGGGCGTCGAGACGCTCGCGACCTCGGTCGAGCAGGTCGCCTCGGCTGCGGACCGGGTAGCCAGCGAGGCGGAGTCCGTCGCGGCCGCGAGCGAGGAGCAGACCGCGAACGTCGCCAGCGTCGAGATGGCGGTCCACCGCCTGACCGAGGGCGAAGAGACCGAGGAGACGCCGGTGTACGAGCAGTTCCCGTAGGTTCCCTGTCGCGAACTTTCTTGCCTGCCACGCCCGTCGCCCCCGCCATGGACGAACTCACCGCCCTCACCCGCGACCTCGTCTCGATTCCGAGCCACGACGGCGAGGCCGAAGTCGGGGATTTCATCGAGAGCTGGCTCCGCGAGCACACCGACGCCACCGTCACCAGGGACGACGCCGGCGAGCACGACGAGACCGACAGCGAACCCCGCGGCGGCAACGTCATCGCCCGGAAGGGCTCCGGGGAGAGGAGCCTCGCCCTCGTCGGCCACCACGACGTGGTGCCCCCAGACGAGTCGCAGGTCGACGCTAGCGGCGACTACGTCGTCTATCAGGAGGACGGCCGGCTCTACGGCCGCGGGAGCGCGGACATGAAGGGTGCGGTCGCGGCTGCCATGCTGGCCTTCCGCGACGCGGACCCCGACTGCGAACTCGTGTTCGCCTCCTTCGTCGGTGAGGAAGTGGGCGGGGTCGGGGCCCGGTACGCCATCGAGCAGGGATTCGCGCCGGACCACGCCCTCGTCGCAGAGGGCTCGACCGGGTACGACTCTCCCGAAGGAATCGTCGACGTGGCGCTGGCGCACAAGGGCCGCCGCGGGAGCACCGTCACGGCCCGCGGGTCGGCCGCCCACGCCAGCGAGCCCCACCTGGGCGAGAACGCCATCTACCGCGGCTGCGAGGCCGTCGAGCGCATCAAGAACCTGGACTGGCCGACCACCGAAGCCGCCGGAGAGACGCTGGAGGGGAGCGTCGTCGTCACCGAAATCGACGGTGGATCGGCCTGGAACGTCGTCCCCGAGACCTGCGAGATAACCGTCGACGAGCGAACCGTCCCGGGCGAGCGCGCCGCCCTCGAATCCGTCGAGGAACTCGAGGACGTCGAGTGGACTGTCGTGCAGGACCTCCCGCCGATGCGCTGCGACGACGATGAGTTTGCCGACGCGGTGCTGGAAGCGGTTCGAGAGGTGCAGTCTGGCCAGGGCCAGCACGTCACCAAACCCCACGCGACCGACGCTGGCTGGCTCGCACAGGCTGGAACCGAGTGCATCGTCTGTGGCCCCAGCGAACCCGGTGAGGCCCACACCCGCGACGAGAGCGTGAGTCTGGCCGTGCTGGAGACCTGTTACGAGGCGTATCTGGAGTTAGCGGAGAGGTGGTGCTAGCCGGCGCGTCAACCTCGAAGGAGGTGGTGAGCGAGAGAGGGGGACTACTCTACGACGATAGTGAAACCCCACTCGTGACTCGTTAACTCGTCGTCGTCCCCACTCGGACTGGTTCGAAGGGTGTCGGCCGCCCGGTAGCGACCGGCGGGGAAGCACGATGGGTTCCCAGGGCTGTTCAATAGCCGATACGACGTTTCGATGGTATCTCCCGCTTCGAGGTCGACCTGGACGGCGACCTGGTTGATCACCTCGACCGTAGTCGTCGCAGTCCAGCACCCGTCCGCGGGCGTTTCGGGGACGAAGTGCTCCTCACTCCCGTCTGCTGGAACGTAATATCGGCCGCCGTCGACGTCCAGTGGGTCCGGGATGAGCAGGAGCTGAGCGTCACCGTTTCTGGCCGCTGCAGTTGGAGAGCCGAACGGTCTGTATGGGCCGAATTCGACTTCCTGGTCGACGTTCGTTGTGACTGCTATCTGGAGGGTTGGGGGGCGTGACTTCTCGGAATCGGATACGAGCTCGACAGTCGTCTCCAACTGCGAGTCATCCGGAATCGAAACGTCGGCGATGTCGAGTGCCCTATCGAACCCTGAATCCGTCGTCGAGGTACTGGTCGTCCCATCCGAGGTGGGGGCTGAATCCGATAGACAGCCTGCGAGTGCAACTGAAGATGCTGATCCGAGGGCTTTGAGGACCAATCGTCGGTTCATAGTGTTGTTTTCTAAATTTGCGGGGATTAGTCGTGGAGCGCTTCCTCCGAATGACGGTATGTCTCACAAACACCAATTAACTGATGGTGTCTCGACTCTGCTGTGGGATTTTGAATTCGAACTCCTTTTCGACGTACTCTGCGGACGTCGCTATCCCTTTCCTATCAGATGTCTTCACGCCAGCGTGAACACCGGCGATGTAGACATTACCGTTCTGTTTCAGGAAATGTGGCGCACCCGAATCGCCACGTTCCGTTCCTGGTTTACTGGTCACGAACTGGACGTCGTAGTCATCCGGGCCGAATCGAGCAGAGAGAGGCTCGACAAAGTGTAATCCAGTCCTTTGACCCTGAACATACAGTGACTTCCCGTCGCCCATCCGGTTGTATACACCGAGGAACGTAACGATACCATCGATCGGTTCAGATTTCCTCCCCCCATAGTCGTTCGCCAGTTTTGTACCTGCAGAGATTCCGTCTTCGTGGAACGAGTATCCGGCGTCGAAGTAGTCGGTGTTTTTATGCCACCCATGGTCCCCGATGAGGTCCCCCTCGTTGGGTTGGAGAACCTTATTCTCACCCTGGGCTGGCTCCATAACGTGGCCGGCAGTCACCATCAACTGATTCCCATTCCTGTTTAATTCCGCACCACAGGTCGACGTGGCAGGGTAATCTGCAAGATCTACTGCGATTCCAATTTGACACCCACCAGGGATACTTCCGTCGTAGTTACTGTCGTAGAAGGCTTGAGGCTCGACTTCGACCGTTTCGAAATCAACCCGGAATTCTCTACTATACACAGAGTGGCCCTCTCCGACAGCGCCCGTTACACGGTCGGGTATGACTGACTGAACCTGAGAAAGGTCGCTTCGGGTTCGGTCCCCCTCGGTCGACTGCGTAGAGACGACGACGATTCGGTTGGCGACGGAGTCACCGTCAGAACGAATCTCGACACCTAGGTCTTTTCGCCCTCTGAACTCCGCTTTGAGGAGGTTTCGAATCTTACTGACGCCATCAAGCGCAGACTGATTAATCTCCCACTTGTCTCGTGGAATCGTCCGATATACGGGCGCACGACCATGGGCATCTGTGTCTTCGACTGTCGCTTCCGGGTTATTGAAGGCTAAGAGTTCGACGTATGGGATGTTGTCGTCCAGATCGCCGACGGTTTTCGCGAGAGTCTCTTGTGAAAGGTACTCGAGGGTGATTCCAGATATTCCGAGTCCAGACAACGATTTAATGAACCGCCTTCGGCCCATATTCGATAGCTTCTAAATTTTTCTTGTCATGCATTCCAGAGGTGATTACCGCCAATACATATGGTTTTTGATTGTACTATTCTGCCTTGGATTTAAGGAAGAAAAGTGACAGTTCTTACAACACTAAGCCAAATATTTGAGTTGAGATTTGACGATGGATTTTAACCCAGCACCCAGCACGACCCCACTTTAGGGGAAACTCACGCTCGAGGAGCTGAGGGTAAAAGTCGGCCAAAACCCACCGTCAACTGGCGGGGTCACTCCGAACCGGTCGAGAGACCGTGACCGACCGCTGAGGCAGTCTGACACCTCGTCACCGGGGACTGTGTCTCTGCTGGCAGAGAACGTAACCCACACCGCGAGATTGATGGGTTTCGAACCGAAACTGTCGCGACATGGCAACCGAAGCCGCCACTGAAGAGTCAGGGGACCTCTACGAGGAGTTCCTCTCGACGGTCCAGCGCCTCTCGAACGTCGGGTACGCCCAGCAGGTCCTGAACTGGGACCAGGAGGTCATGATGCCCGAGGAGGGGACACGCGCCCGCTCCCAGCAGCTCTCTGCCCTCTCGGCTATCGGCCACGAACTGCTCACCAGCGACGAGATGGCCGGCTACCTCGACGACCTCGAGGCCGCCGACCTCGACCCCGAGCAGGAGGCGGTCGTCCGCGAGATTCGCCGGAAGCACGAGCGCGCGACCCGCGTCCCGACCGAACTCGTCCAAGAGATTTCGGAGACGACCTCCGAGGCCCACCCGAAGTGGAAGAAGGCCAAGGCGGAGGACGACTTCTCCATCTTCGCCCCCAGCCTCGAGAAGCTGGTCGAACTGAAGAAGGAGTACGCCGAGTACATCGACCCCGACAAGGACCCCTACGAGGTCCTGTTCGAGGACTACGAGCCGTACCTCGGCCTCGATACCGCCGAGGAGACCCTGGCGCAGCTCCGTGAGGACCTCGTCCCGCTCGTCGAGGACATCCGCGACTCCGATGTCGAACTCGCCACCCCGTTCGAGGGCGAGTTCGACGCCGACACCCAGGAGGAACTGGCCCGTGACGTGCTCGACACCGTCGGCTACGACTGGGACCGCGGCCGCCTCGACGTGGCACCGCACCCGTTCTCCACCGGCACGCAGTTCGACGCCCGCGTGACCACGCGGTTCAACCCGGCGGACCCGCTGGGCGCGCTCACCTCGACCATCCACGAGTTCGGCCACGCCAGCTACACGCTCGGCCTGCCGGACGAGCACTACGGGACGCCGCTGGGCGAGGCCCGCGACCTGACCGTCCACGAGTCCCAGAGCCGCCTCTGGGAGAACCACATCGGGCGCTCGGAGGCGTTCTGGGAGCGCTTCCTGCCGGCGATGAAAGAGCGCTTCCCGCAGCTCGAGGACGCCACCCCGCGTGACGTGTACGAGGCCGCGAACACGGTGAAGGAGGACAACCTCATCCGCGTCGAGGCGGACGAACTCACCTACCACATGCACATCGTGGTCCGCTTCGAGATCGAGCGCGAACTCATCTCGGGCGACCTCGACGTCGAGGACGTCCCTGAAGCGTGGAACGACAAGTACGAGCAGTACCTCGGCATCCGCCCCGACACCGACGCGGAGGGCTGCCTGCAGGACATCCACTGGAGCCACGGCTCCTTCGGCTACTTCTCGACGTACTCGCTCGGGTCGGTCCTCGCGGCGCAGCTCTACGACGCCGCCGAGGACGACATCGACGACCTCGAATCGAAGGTCCGCGAGGGCGACTTCGAGGAGCTCCACGCCTGGCTCACGGACAAGATTCACCGCCACGGCAAGCGCTACACGACCGACGACCTCGTCCGCGAGGCCACGGGTGAGGAGTTCACGGCCGACTACTTCGTCGACTACGTCGAGTCGAAGTACGGGGCGCTGTACGACCTGTAGCTTCCCCGTAATCTTTTTGCGGAGCTTCCAAGTACTGAGGGGCATGCCCCAGCCCTCCAGGCGTGCATTCCTCAGCGGCGTCACCGGCGGTGTGAGCCTCCTCGCCGGCTGTGGCGGGACCATCCAGAATCGCCCCGACCGGTTCAGCGTCACCCCGACGCGGACGACCCGACCGGCTAACCCTGAGGCACCATCGCTCGACCCGGGTGACCTCCAGCGGCGTGTCGAACCGCCAGACAGTGGCTCGTTCGTCCGGGCGTACGACCAGCGCGGGCTCCAGTTCCTGGTCGACCCGAGCAGCCTCGTCATGCAGACGGTCCCAGACGACGAGCTCACGCTGCGAATCCGGGCACAGGGATACCCCGCGCCGGAGCCGGGCGAGGTGTACGACGAGAAGCGAGTCACCGTCGAGCCCGCGGCCGACGGTCGGACGGGCGTGACGGTGCCGCTGGACCCGCGTGCGGCCCCGGACCACCGGACCGTCTACTACACCGTCGCGTTGCTTCCTGGTGGCGACGCCGAGGAGTCCGCGCCCGTCCACCTCCACGAGACGGACCCGTTCCTCGTGAGCGCGGACAGTATCACGGCGGTCCGGTCCCAGGCGTCCGAAGAGCTGGCCGACGTCGAGAACGACAGCGGCGCGCGCCGGACCAGCGTCGAGGGCGCAATCCGCGTGGAGTACCCTGTCGGGGACCACCGCATCGCGCTCTCGGTCCCCAAGTCAGCCTACCTGCGGGCCGGGCACTACGCCTTCCAGACACTGGCCCCACAGTCACTCGTCTCGGCGTCCGTGCGCAACGGCGTCGTCCCCCGGCTCGCCCGGAGCATCGTCGGGCAGGCGTCTGCCGATGGCGTCGCGAGCACACCCCGCGAGCTGGTGAACCACGCCATCGACGTGGTGCAGGCACTGCCGAACGGCCCCAAATCGGTGACCGAGAGCTACGACAGCAACCGGAAGTCGCTCGCGCAAACTGTCACCGAGCTCGGCGGTGACAGCGAGGACCGGTCGTTGTTGCTGGCCGGCCTCCTGGCGACTGCACCGTTCGATCTGGACGTGGTGATGATGGTCGTCGACGGTAACGCGGCTGAGGGGGTCGGTCACGCGGCCGTGGGGCTGCGAGACGACTCGGCGACGGGCGACACCTACACACTCGACGGTCGGACCTACGCCTTCGTCGAGACGACCGAGCTCGGGTGGGACGTCGGTGAGGCCCCGACGGCGTACCGGGACGCCCCGGTCGAGTGGTATCGTCCCATCTGAGTCGTCCTGCTCGCAGCGGTTGACCCCCGACGTTGATTACCGCGTCGGCCCCAGTGTGAGATATGGCAGCATACGACGACCTGCTCGACCGGTATCGCCGCCTCTCCAATATCGGGAACGCCGCCGGGCTGTTGAACTGGGACCAGCAGGTGATGATGCCCGACGGGGGACACCCGCGCGCTCCCAGCAACTCGCCGCGCTCTCGACCACGCGACACGAGTTGCTGGTGAGCGACGAGACCGCCGACCTGCTCGACGCCGCCGACCAGGAGGGACTCGAACCCGACGAGCAGGCCGTCGTCCGCGAGGTTCGACGCGAGTACGAGCGCGAGACCGACGTGCCGAGCGCCCTCGTCGACGAACTCACGCGCACCCAGTCCGACGCCCAGGAGACCTGGCAGGAGGCGAAAGCCGAGAGCGACTTCGAGGCGTTCGCACCGACCCTCCAGAGCCTCCGAGACCTCCACCGCGAGCGCGCCGGACACATCGACGAGTCGAAATCGCCCTACGAGGTCATGTTCGAGGACGGCGAGCCCTACCTCCCGCTCTCGCGGGTCGAGCAGGTGTTCGAGGAGCTGAAAGCCGAGCTCCCCGACCTCATCGAGGCGATTCGGGCGTCCGATAGCGAGGTCGCGTGGCCCTTCGAGGGGAGCTACAGCGAGGACGCCCAGCTGGGCCTCTGCGAGGACGCGCTCGACTTCCTCGGCTACGACTGGGACCGCGGCCGGCTCGACACCGCCCCGCACCCGTTCATGTCCGGCAACCAGTTCGACGCCCGCATCACGACCCGGTTCAAAGACGGCGAACCACTCGACGCCCTGACCGCGGCCATCCACGAGTTCGGCCACGCGACCTACCAGCTGGGCCTGCGCGACGACGCCTACGCGACACCCCTCGGGGAACCGCGTTCCTCGGGGGTTCACGAGTCCCAGAGCCGCTTCTGGGAGAATCACGTGGGGCGGTCCCGGGCGTTCTGGGAGGCGTTCCTCCCGAAGTTCACCGACCGGTTCCCACAGCATTCTGATGCCACGGTCGACGAGATCTACCAGGCCGTGAACAAGGTCCGCCCGGACAACCGCATCCGCGTCGAGGCCGACGAGATAACCTACCACCTCCACATCATCCTGCGCTGTGAGATCGACCGCGCCTTCGTCGAGGGCGACCTCGCCGCCGACGAGATTCCCGCGACCTGGAACGCGAAGATGGCCGACTACCTCGGGATTCGCCCCCGGAACGACGCCGAGGGCTGCCTGCAGGACATCCACTGGTCCTACAGCTTCGCCGGCTTCCAGAACTACACCGTCGGGAGCGTCCTCGCGGCGCAACTGGCGGCCGCCATGGAAGACGACATCGGCGACCTCGACGGGCACATCCGCCGCGGCGAGTTCGAGCCCATGCACGAGTGGCTCACCGAGAACGTCCACGAACACGGCTGCCGGTACACCACGGACGAACTCATCGAGGAGGCGACCGGCGAACCCCTGACTGCCGAGTACTATCTCGACCACGTCCGCGAGAAGTACGGCGAGCTGTACGACCTGTAGCGCGGGGCGACCGGCCATCGCGGGCGGGTCAGTTCGACAAGCTTGAAATCACCCGGGAGAGAGCCCCCACACATGAGTCGTGCACAATCGGTCCGTCACGCGAAGTTCGCCCTCGGCGGGGCCGTCGCCCTCTTCGCCCTCCTCGTGGTCGCGACACTCGGCCTCGGGGTGACCGTCGGTGACCTCACCCAGCGCAACACCCTGGTCGCCGGGATGGGCGGCATCATCGCCCTCGTCGGCCTGCAGTACCTCGTCTACGCCGAAGCCTACTCGGCCTGGCTCGCCGGGCTCATGGCGGGCGAGACCGACTACGACGCGGTCGAGGTGGACCCCGACGACGTGAAACAACGAAAGCGCGGTGGCCTGCTCATGGTCGTCGGTGGCGTCCTCGCCATCGTCATCTCCGTCCTCTGACTGCGGTGACTGCCGCCGACACGCCTTTTATCTCGGCTCGCACCGGACTGGCCAGTATGAACGTCGTGACGCTGTTGCCTGCCGCGACGGAGATAGTCTACGCGCTCGGGGTGGAGCCCGTCGGCGTCTCGCACGAGTGCGACTACCCGCCGGCGGCACAGGACCTGCCCGTGGTCGAGTACAGCCACGTCGATGCGAGCGCCAGCAGCGACGACATCGACCAGCAGGTGCACGAGGCCCAGTCCGAGCACGGGAGCGTCTACGGCATCGACGTCGACCTGCTGGACGACCTCGACCCGGACCTCGTCGTCACGCAGGGCATGTGCGACGTGTGTGCCGTCGACGAGGTGCTCGTCGAGGAGGCCATCGACGCCATCGACGCGACTCCCGAGGTACTCACGACCGACCCACACAGCCTCTCCGACATCTACGACGACATCCAGCGCATCGGGGCCGCACTCGGCAAGCAGGCCGACGCCGCCGACTTCGTCGACTCGCTCCGGTCGCGGGTCGCCGCGGTCGAGGAACGCAGCAGGGGGGACGGCTGCGAACAGCAACATCTCGCCGTGCTGGACTGGACCGACCCCGTGATGGTCGCGGGTCACTGGGTGCCCGAACTCGCCCACCGCGCGAACTGCGAGTACGGGATGGCCGCCCCCGGCGACCGGTCCATCCCTCGCGAGTGGGACGACCTGCTGCGGTACGACCCGGACGTGCTCGTGGTCGCACCCTGCGGATTCGACCTCGACCAGACCCGGCGGAACCTGGGCGACCTGACCGAGCGCGAGGGCTGGGAGAACCTGACCGCGGTCCAGGAGGGGAACGTCTGGGCCATCGACGGCGACCAGTACATGAACCGCCCCGGCCCACGGGCCGTGGACTCGCTGGAGATTCTCGCGAGCGTCGTGCACCCCGAGGCGTTCGAGCGCCCGCCCGAGTCCGCCGCCCAGCCGCTATCGACACTGTACGAGCGCCGGTTCGGGACGGTCTGACCGGATGGGGAACCGACACCTTCTGCTCCCGGACGACTGCCGGAGCCACCTTCTCGCGCACGCCCGGGCCGTCGCCCCTGACGAGGCCTGTGGCGTCCTCGGCGGCACGGAGGACCCGGACGGCGACCGGACGGTGACGAGCGTCCACCCCGTCACGAACGTCGCGGACAGCCCGCGAACCCGGTACGAACTCGACCCCACGGAGACGGTCCACGTCATCGACAAACTGGAAGAGTCGGGGCACGACGTCGTCGGTTTCTACCACTCGCATCCAGCCGGGCCCGCCGGGCCGAGCTCGACCGACCGGGCACAGGCGACGTGGAAGGGAAAGGTGTACTGTATCGTCTCACTGGCCGGGGAGACCACGGAGAAGGACGCCGCGACCATCGGCGCGTGGGTCTGGACGGGCGACGAGTTCGAGACACTGCAGACGGGAGACGACCGCGATTAGCGGGCCCGGATGGTCACGTCACCGTTGCTCGACTGCACCCGGATGAGCGGGCTGTTCCCGCCGTTGATGTTCCCCTGGACCTCGTTGTCGTCCCAGGTGGTCGTCACGAGTTCGATGTCGCGCCAGGTCACCTCGCCGTTGCTCGTCTTCGCCTCGAGGGCGGCCTGCAACGACGGGTCGAGGCGCGCCGTCACGTCGCCGTTCGACGACCGGACCTCGGCGTCCCCACGCAGGCCGAGCACGTCCACGTCCACTGCACCGTTCGTGCTGACCGCCGCGTCGAGCCCCTGGATGTTCCTGGCCGTGACGTCGCCGTTGGTCGAGCGCAGCGTGACGTAGCCCTCGACGTCGGTGACCTGGACGTCGCCGTTGTCCGTCTCGGCCACGAGGTCACCGGCGACGTTCTCGACGATGATGTCGCCGTTCGCAGTCTTCGCGCCGACGACCCGGACACCCTCCGGGACGCGGATTCGGAGGTCGACAGAGACACTCAGCGGGATGAAGCCACTGGCGTCGATGCTCGCGACGACCCGGTTCTCCGCACCGGTCTCGACGTCGACGCTCACCCGGTCGAACTCCGAGCGCGGTCCGTTCGTCTGCATCGTGTACGCGACATCGAGCTGCTCGCCGTAGGTCGGTTCGACCAGCACGTCGCCGTTGCTCGTCTCGACGACAAGGGTGCCGCCGTCGACGACGTAGGAATCCGACCGGACCTCGGTGCTCACCGCGAGTCCGGTACAGCCGGCGAGGCCGAGGGTGAGCGCCGCGGCCCCGGCACCGATGAGATCTCTCCGCGAGAATGATTGCATGGGACATATTCGCCGGCTGAGACGATAAAGCGCGCCTGAGCCGTGTCAACTCCCGTCCGGCAGTTGCTGGTGGCGACTTGCTGGTGGCCGTCTGCTGGTGCCAGGGGCAGCGTTACAACCCCGGCGGGTGAATCCCCGCCAATGACGCGACGCGCGGCCATCGTGGACCTCGACGGGACCGTCTGGCGCAGCGAGCAACTGATACCCGGCGCAGACGAGGGCGTGCTCGCATTGCGGGACGCCGGGGTCGCGGTCCGGTTCGTCACCAATAGCACCAGCGTGGACCGGGGACGGTTCCCCGCGACCCTGGAATCGCTCGGCATCCCGGGGGACATCGGCGGCCTCTCCTCCTCCGCGTCGGCCACCGCGACCTACCTCGCCGAGCACCACCCCGACGCCGACGTGTTCGTCGTCGGTCACGCGGTCCTGCACGAAGAGATTCAGGACGCCGGCCTCACCGTCGTCGAATCGGGCGACGCCGACGTGGTCGCCGCCGGGAAGGCCTACGACATCAGCCACGAGTTGCTGACCGAGACGCTCAGGGCGTTCCACAAGGGGACCCTGTTCGTCGCGACGAACCCCGACCGGACCTACCCCACGCCGGAGGGACTGGAACCCGGTGCTGGCGCGACCATCGGTGCCATCGAGGGCATGACCGGCCGCGACCCGCTGGTCATCGGGAAACCCTCCGAGCACATGGCCGATGCCGTCTGTGAAACACTCGGTGTGAAACCGAGCGAGTGCCTCGTCGTCGGCGACAACCTGCACACTGACATCCTGATGGGCGAGCGTGCCGGGATGGAGACCGTGCTGGTACTGACGGGCGCGACGACGCGGGAGGAGGCGGTGGCATCGGACGTCCAGCCGGACCACATTCTGGAGTCGCTGGGGGACATCGAGGAGATCCTGTAGGCGGCCTTCCGGAGTTCTCGAACCCATCTGTCCACTCCACGGGACGGAGTTCAGATAGACGACAAGAACGATTCGAGAGCGTGGATTAGACAGCGGAGAAAACTTATCAGTAACAAGGAACTTGAAACGCGTATGGACGGAGACGGTGGAGACGACGGGGGAATGGACAGGTTCGAACTGGGAGCGCTGATCGGAGACTACGTCCCCGGGATGGAACGACCCCACGGAGAGTCTGTGGATTCCGAGTCGTCAGTCCTCGAGTCGATGGGATACGTCGACGGTGAAGTGGGAACGCACAGGACCGGTAGTGATTCGACGGACTCGAGAACTGAAACCCTCAAGGCGGTCCTCATCACGTCAATGGTACTATTCTTCGGACTGAGTCTCCTGTACTTCCTCCTGACAGGGATATTGGCTATCCTCGGCGTGCAACTGTAGTGGGTGGGTCCACCGGGACACAGCCCTGAATCCAGAATTTCGAGAACCCGGTGAAACCTCACTCGATAGCACACGTCTCTGCGTAGTCCACGTCCGCGACCGACCCGATCTGTGGTTCGTCCCCGCACACCGGGCAGTCGGGGTTCTGGCGCACCGGCACCTCGTCGAAGCTCATGTCCATGGCGTCGTACAGCAACAGCCTGTCATCGAGACTCTCGCCGGCCCCGAGTACCTTCTTGACGGCCTCGGTCGCCATGATGCAGCCCAGCGTTCCGGGCAATACGCCGAGGACGCCGGTCGTGGCACAGTCGGCGACGGTGCCGGGTTCGGGTGCTTCCGGGAACACGCACCGGTAGCAGGGCGCACCCGGTTCGTAGGTGGTCGCCTGCCCCTCGAACTTGTAGATGGCCCCGTGGACGAACGGGGTCTCCGAGAGCACACACGCGTCGTTCACGAGGTAGCGCGTCGCGAAGTTGTCGCTCCCGTCGACGACGAGGTCGTACTCCGCGACGAGGTCGGTCACGTTGTCGGGGCCGACGCGGGTCTCGTGCACGTCGACGGTCACGTCGGGGTTCAGGTCGCGGACGAACCGGGCGGCGCTCTCGGCCTTGGGTTCGCCTACGTCCGCGTCGCGGTGGATGACCTGTCGCTGGAGGTTCGAGCGTTCGACCACGTCGTCGTCCGCGATACCAAGACGGCCGACGCCCGCGGCGGCGAGGTACTCGATGACGGGTGAGCCGAGGCCACCCGCGCCGACACAGAGGACGGCCGCGTCGAGGAGACGCTCCTGACCCTCGGGGCCGACCTCGTCCATGATGATGTGCCGGGAGTAGCGGTCGAGCTGCGTCGGATCGAGACTGAGGCCGGTCATACTGCGTCTTCGGTCGGTGGGGGAAAAACTCTCACGCCTCGCTCGGGACGGGGTTTGGGCATTAGTATGCTAAATATTGCCTAGGCGTGTTTTGTGGTGTCACACCACAATCGTTTAATACGTGGTGTGCTTTACCATGTCACATGGCGTCCGCACCCCAATCCGGTGACGACGTGTTCGACCAATTCCTCGCAGACCGCGGTCACGAGACAGAACCGGTAGGGTGGGATCGAAGTTACAACAAGCTCCAGTGCCCCGATTGTATGGCGCTCCACGACGAGGCCGCCGACGACTGCGGGGTCTGTGGCTGGGCACCGAACTGACCCCAGCGACAGCGCGGCCCGATGAACAGGGACCGACCAGTACCGCGTAGATGACCGACCGGTGGTCGTGGCGGCGGACCGCGCGCGACCACGGGTAGCACTTCTTTCGACAGTAGTAATCACCGTAAGCAGCGCGGCCCAGCCGCACACCCCGCCGTCAACAGTTCAATCGGGCGGACTTCCGCCGAAGTTGATACCACGGTAACCCTCCAGAGACCACCCAGCCTTTCCCATTCATGGCCGTTCGAGCGGGCCGTGGTATCATCTACCTGAGAACCGGCAACCGAGGTCACTAGGGGGAAACATTATTAAAGATAATTCCATCTCCACAGAATGGAGATTCAAATGCCGGAATGCCAGAACTGCGGGTCTTTCGTCACAGATGCGTATGCCAGAGTGTTCACACCACGAGGCATCGAGGACCCCCGTGTCTGTCCTAACTGCAAGGACAAGATCCGTGACGGAAGCGACGTACGAGAGGCTCGTTCTCCTCGAAACAACTAGTACCGTCTACAGATCGAGGACCGTCTACAGACCGTTCGCGACCCGGCCGTTCATCCGCCGTTCTCACGTCGGATTTTCACCATCCTGCGGCGCCGTTGGTATCGCCTCACAGGGGGCGGAGCAAACCCATGGCTCTTATCCGTGTCGGCCCCCAGTATGCGTCTAATGACTGACGCCGAGACGAAAGTAACCCGCCTCTTCGGTGGCCCGGGAAGCGGGAAGACGACAGCCCTCCTCGACAAGGTGGAGGAGATCCTCGAAGACGAGGACGTGACCTTCCGCGACATCCTCGTCGTCTCCTACACTCGTGCGGCAGCAGCCGAGATCCGCGAGCGTCTCGCCGAGCGCCTCGACATCAATCCCCGCTCCCTCCAGGGGAACGTCTGTACCATGCACGCGAAGGCGTACGACCTCCTGAACCTCTCCCGCAACGACGTCGTCGGCGAGTCCGACAAGGAGGAGTTCTGCGAGGAGTACGGCATCGAGTACGAGGACGAGTACGGTGGTGCCGGCCGCCGCACCGCCCGCTCGACCACCATCGGGAACAAGATCATCGCGACGAGCCAGTGGCTCCAGCGGACCAACCGCGAGGTCGCCGACTGGTACGACGTGCCGTTCCAGTGGGACGTCGAGACGGTCCGTCTCCCGCCCGAGATCGACCCCAACGCCCAGGAAGGCAACAAGTACACCCCGACGTGGCCCTCGGACGACGACCGCATCGACGTCCCCGAGACCATCCGGGCGTGGCGCAAGTACAAGGGCGACAACGAGCTCGTCGGCTTCGCGGACATGCTCGAACGCGTCGAACAGCGCTCCCTGCTCCCGAACGTCGACTACCTCGTCATCGACGAGTTCCAGGACATCACGACGCTCCAGCACCGCGTCTACGACGAGTGGCGGCCTCACATGAAGGGCGTCCTCATCGCGGGTGACGACGACCAGGTCGTCTACGCCTGGCAGGGTGCCGACCCCGACCTCCTGCTCGACGCCGAGCCGGACGACGACATCATCCTCCCCAACTCCTACCGGCTCCCCTCGCGCATCCTCAACATCGTCAACAAGGAGATCCGCCACATCGAGAAGCGCCAGGACAAGGACCTCAAACCCCGCAAAGAGGGCGGCGTCGTCGAAGCCGTCCAGAACCCGTCGATGCTCGACCTCGTGCGGAACGTCCGCCGGACCATCCAGAACGACGACGGGACGGTCATGATCCTGTTCCGGGCGCGCTACCAGATGTTCCAGTTCATCGACGAGTTCATCACGGAGGGCATCCCGTTCAAGTCGCTGACCGACCAGCGCATGTGGACCGACCGCCTGAACGACTACGTCACCGCGGTCGAGCAGATCGAGGAAGGCGAGGACATCAACGGGCTGCAGGCTCGACGACTCGCCGACATGCTGCAGGAGTCCGCCTTCGGTACGAACGAGCGCGACGAGTTCTTCGACGCCATCGACGAGGCCCAGGAAGAGGCCGGTGTCGAGGACCTCACCGAGCTCACCATCTCGCCCGACCTCGTGAGCGACTTCGTCCCCTTCATGCCCGGCCCGGCGTCGGCGTCGGACATGGTCCGGAAGGTCACCTCCTTCCAGCGCAAGTCGATGAAGGCGTACTTCGCGACCGGCGAGCACCGCGACATGGACCGCGACCACGTCCGTCTCGGCACCATCCACTCCGCGAAGGGTCGCGAGGCCGACCACGTGTTCATGGCGACCGACCTCACCGAGAAGGTCGTCGAGCAGATGGTCGCGACGGTCGACGAGGACGCACTGGACGACGACATCGAGTTCACCAAGACGACCTCGCCGGTCCCCATCCTGACCGACAACGAGCGACGTGTGTTCTACGTCGGGATGTCCCGTGCCCGCGAGCGCCTCGTCCTGCTGGAGAACCTCGTCGACGGCGCGCCGACCCTCTCGGTCGACGTGCTCCTGAACAACGAGATAACCGGCATCGACCTCGACGAGCTCATCGAGATGGCGAAACAGCCCGTCGAGCCGGAAGCTGCCGACTGAGGCCATGTCGCTTTCAATCGATTTCGAGCCCGTCCAGCGCGAGCTGCGAGCCCGCGATGCCTGTGCGTTCATCCACGTCGGCCGCGAGTCCGACCCGACGCTTCGCTATCTCGCCCGAACTGCACAAATCGAGGGCGAACTCGCGGTCGTCGTCACCGATGAGCAGGCGCTGTTGCTCGCGCCCGAGGCACCCGACGCCGCGACGGAAGCGTACCCCGACGCGCAGGTTCTTCCCGCAGGCGAGGACATCCCGACGGGCACCCGCGTCGCAACGGTACTCGACGACCTCGGGCTGTCCGGCACCGTCCTGACCCCCGAACGGTCCCCCACGACGCCGCGCTGTACCTGGAGAACGAGGGCTTCGAGGTGGCCTCGACCGCGGTCGTCGACCAGGCAAGGGAGACGAAGACCGACGCCGAACAGCTCCGCCAGACAACGGTCCAGTCGGCGGCCTGTGCGGGCATGCGCCGCGTCGCCGAAGTTCTGGCCGAGGCCGAACCCGGTGACCTCACCGAGGAAGACCCAGGGCACGGCCATGGCCACAGCGGACACGCCCACGGCCACGGCCACAGCCACAGCGCCGGTGACGACAGCGACGAGGGCCACGACCACGACGGCCCCCTCGTCTGGAACGACGCCCCCCTCACCGCGCTCCGGCTGCGGTGGGAGGCCAACGCCGCCCTCGCAGCCGAGGGCGTCCACCCCGGGACGACCGCCATCGGCGTCGCGGGCCGGACGGCGACCCCGCGGAGCGACGACCCCATCGAACCGGGCGACACCGTCGTCGTCGACCTCGCGCCCCACGGGCAGGACGGCTACCACGGCCGGCTGGTCCGGACGTTCGTCGTCGACGGTGACGGCGGCTGGACCCGGCGTGCGCAACTGGCCGCCGAGACCGCCCTCGACGCGGCCCTCGGCGAACTCGAACCCGGTATCACGGTCGGCGAGGTGCTGCTGGAACTCGAAGCCGAGGTCGCTGCCTACGGATTCGACGGCGACGACGGGACGGCCTACGGCGTCGGACTGGAACGCCGCGAAGCGCCGCTGCTCGGCGAGCTGGACGACGACGCAGAACTCGACGCCGGGACGGTGCTGGCGCTCGATGCCACGGTCAGTGACGCAGACGAAGGGACGGTCAGGCTCGCCGACCTCGTCGTGATTACGGCCGACGGCGGGCGCGCACTCGGCGCGTTCCCGCGGTCGCTGGCACCCTGAGAAAGACTGTTCTCGCTACTCGCTGCTCGACTCGTCGATCTCCTCGGGCTCCTTGATGACCGTATCGACCGCCTTGCCGGTCAGCTTGCCCGGGAGGTCGAACGGGCTGTCGATGTACTTCTCGACCAGTATCATGAGGACCCCGATGACGACCAGTGCCGCACCCATGGTGGTCTCTCCGCGCAGGAAGACCATGTCCAGCCCCGCGGCGATGGCAGGGAGTGCGAACACGAGTACCGCCAGCAGTTTCACCGATTCGATGATGCTCCGACCCATCGACAGTTCGTTGGCGACAGCACGACAAAAAGGGTGCGGACCCAGTGGTGAGTGAGTGCAGATTGGTGGCTTGCGCAGTCGGACCGATTGTCGGTTTCGGTTGTCGACTCGAAACGGTGGCTGTTCGACATGGCGTTCAGGCGGTGGCTGGTGGCGACGAGCAGGTCACTCGCGCTGGTGGCAGTGGAGACCGCCCCCGCCCCGCGCGGCACCGCAACCGCACCACGCCCTCCCCAGCCGATTTCGATGCTCGGCTCCGCCTGCGCTTCTCATCCCTCGCGTGCTTTCGTCGGCGACCTCGCTATCGCTCGCACCGCCGACCGCACGCGCCACCCGGTAGTTTCACCAGCAGACGAGCACCCGAGATAGCAACCCTTTCCGCCACCCGCCCCGAACCCCCGGCTATGTTCACCGGTATCGTCGAGGAGACGGGCGAGGTGGTCGAGGTGACAGAGACCGACGACGGGCGACGCCTGCGAATCGCGGGCGACGTGGTCCTCGAAGACATCGGCCACGGCGCGAGCATCGCCGTCAGCGGAGTCTGTCTGACCGTCGAAGAGTTCGACGCGGAGACGTTCGAGGTGTTCCTCGCGGAGGAGACCGTCGCGAAGACCTACCTTGGTACCGTCGAGGCGGGCGACCTCGTGAACCTGGAGCGAGCGATGCCCGCGGACGGGCGGTTCGACGGCCACATCGTGCAGGGTCACGTCGACACGACGGCCGAGGTCCTCGCGGTCGACCGGGTCGGCGAGGACTGGCGGTTCACGTTCGAACTCCCCGAGGGCTACGAGCAGTACGTCGTCGACAAGGGGTCGGTCACCCTCGACGGCATCAGCCTGACCGTCGCCGAGAAGGGCGAGGGGGAGTTCGCGGTCGCCATCATCCCGACGACGTACGAGCTGACGAACCTCTCGGCGAAGGAGCCGGGTGACTTCGTCCACCTGGAGGTGGACGTGATGGCGAAGTACGTAGAGAACATGCTCGACGGCTACACCGACCGGCTGGCCTGAGGCGGATGGAACTCAGTACCGCGGGGGCTGGTCGAACTCGGTGAGTTCGGATTCGCCCGCCGCGACCCCGTTCCGGTGGGCACCGACCTCGTCGTAGGCCCGCCGGTAGTTCCGTATCTTGCGGTAGAGGAACAGCCCGATGACGGTGTCGTAGACGACGACGTAGCCGAAGAACGCCGCGATGGGACTGATGTCGAGTGCGGTCGAGAGCACCTGCGGGACCCGGCTGACGGTCATGTTGTAGGTCGCGTGGAACAGCGCCGCGAGCAGGAGGCCCTTCACGACGATGGGACCGAAGTAGTCCCGGTTGAACTTCGCGAGTCCGAGGTAGAACCCGGCGATGGCGGAGTAGATGACGTGGCCCGGCCCGGCGAACGCCCGGACGGTCGCGATGGCCGAGCCCGCGTCGACGATGGGGACGGTCGACGCCTGGTTGATGCTCCCCGTGATGTAGACCGCGTTCTCGATAGTGGCGAAGCCGAGGCCGGCGATGGCACCGTACACCGCGCCGTCGATGACCGCGTCGAACTCGGGGCGCCGGTAGGGGTACATGCGGATGGCGAGCCACTTCACGAACTCCTCACCGGGCGCGACGATGAAGAAGAAGTAGACGAAGCCGCCGAGCAGCGTGCTGGTCGGGAGGCCGACGAAACTGAAGCCCGCGCTCATCACGGTGTTGACGACGCTGGCGAACGTCGAGAACAGGATGGCGAGCAGGAACGTACCGACGACGAGCCGCAGTGGCTCCTGTGTCGTCACGTCGCTCCGGTAGACGTAGACCGCAAAGAGCAGTGCGGGAACGATGGAGAGCACGACGAAGCCGCCGACCAGTGGGGTGGTGATGGCTCCGATGGCGACCAGGCCGAACAGCACGAGCGCGAGGATGCCCGCGAGGACGATGACGCCGAACCGAGCAGCGGGGCGGAGCCCCTCGTAGACAGAGACCGCGAACCCGTCGAACTCGGTGCGTGGCTCCCACGTCGCGATCTCGTACAGGTCACTGGCCCGGTCGGCGGCCCGCTCGACCGGGTCACGGCGTGGACTCATTGCCCAAGCGTACGGACATCCGGCCTGTAACGCTTCCCCCTACGGCAGGCTGTGTGCCGACCCGGTGTCCTAGGTGACGACCGTCAAATCCTAGAATGACATTAATCCACATAACGCGTAATAGGGGGAAGCTTATGATGGGGGACTCCTCTATGCGAGACAATGACAGAGAACAACAGCCGACAGATGCTATACACACCGCTTCCGACGGAGGAAGACGGCTTTAAGAAACCAGTACCCACACTTACACCGACCGACGACGAACCGAAGACGACCACCACGCCTCCCTCTTCTCGCACCACGGCCGAAGCGTCGTCCCGCTGGGGCGGCACCGCGGCCGACGACTGATTCCCGACGACCGACTCACGCGGACGCTGTCGTACGAGTAAAGACCCTGCCACCTGTAGCGCCGAGTATGCACTTCGACCAGCGGACGCAGGCCGCCTTGCGCGAGGTCGGCCTGTCGACCGACGAGCTGCAGGCAGCCTCCGCGGCCGTCGCCGAGCAGACCGAAGCCGACGCCGCGGCGCTGATGGAGTTCTTCGAGACGAACGACGTGGTCTACTCCGACATGGAGATGGCCCACAGCGCGAGCGAGTACCCCGAACACACCGTCGAATATTGCGACATCACCACGCACGCGGCCGAGATGCGCGGCTGGCTGCGCTTCGACACCTGGGGCGTGTTCGTCGAAGACGGCAGACTCCTCGACGACGGGACGGTCGAACTCACGCTCGGTCCGAGCGTCCACGACCGTGTCCGTTTCGCACCGACCCGCGACCAGCTATGACGGTCAGGGTTCGGGGCATCTACACGACCGCACTCACCCAGCTACTGCTCGAGGAGGGGTTCGACGTGGTGCAGGCCTCCCCGCCTATCCGGCGGCGCTTCGAGGAGCACGAGGCCGACCTCGCTGCGAGACCGGCCGCGGTCGAGATCGAGACGACCGACGACCGGCAGGGCGTCGGCCTCATCGGCGAGCGCGAGACCCTCGCGGCGGTCCGCGAGGTCGTCGCCACCGTGGGCGTCGACGCGCTCCACTGGGATAGCGCCGCTCCCCGCGGGGCGGTGTTCGACGGTATCGTCACCGAGACGCTCGGCAGCGGCGCGGTCGTCGATCTGGGCGACACCGAAGGCTTCCTCCCGTTCCGGACGGTGGAGGGCTACGTGGATGACGGCGACGTGGTTCGCGTGCAGGTCCACGAACCGGCCGCCCCCTGGAGCGACGACCGCCCGCTCCTCTCGACCGACATCACGGTCCACGACGGACTGGTCGAACTCTCGCAGGGGCGCTCGGGGGTCTCCGCGAACGTCAAGGGTGAGCGCGCGACCGAAATCGTCCGCACCACCGACATCCTTCCCGTGGAGGTACCCGACGGCTGGGGCGTCCGCTGGCAGCGCGCGGCCGCCGACGCGGACATGTCCGCGCTCGGCGACGCCCTCCAGGCCGCGGTCGACCGCGCCGAGGAACTTGACGACCAGCTGGCGTCGGCCGGCGGCGACCCCGACGACGCCCCGGACCAGCTCGCCCCCGGTGAGGGCACCGCCTGGGTCTGGTTCGGCCGCGAGTGCCGCTTCGCCCTCGACGAGATTCGCCGGGGGGTCGAGCGAACCATGATCGGCCACCATCGCATCAAGGCGGCCCACCGCGCCGCCAGTACGGCGGTCGACTTCGTCGAGGCGGTCTGTGACGACCCCGGCGGCGAGTTCCCGTTCCGGGCGGTCACCGAACAGTTCGGCCCGCTGCTCGGCGACCGCATCGCCCTCGCGCACGGGAAACCCGAAGGGCGGCTCATCGTCCTCGGCCGCGGCGAGATAACGGACTACGACCCCGACGGGCAGGTGACCCTCGAACGCCAGATGTCCGGCGGCGGCACCTACGACGCGCTCGGCGTCCCGCGCGAGCAGGGCGACGTGGCCATCACGAAGCTCAAGGAAGGACGCTGGTGGTATCCGACGGTCTACCGCGGCGAGGACGGCGAAAAGAAGGGCACCTACGTGAACATCTGCACGCCGGTCGAGCTGTTCCCCGACGAGGCTCGCTACGTCGACCTCCACGTCGACGTGGTGAAACACGCGGATGGAACCGTCGAACGCGTCGACGACGACGAACTCGACGAGGCCGTGGCGTCGGGGCACGTCTCGGAAGCGCTCGCGGAGAAGGCCCGGAGCGTCGCCAGCGCGGTCGAGCGGGCACTCAGCTAGAACAGCGGCCGTGACGGGCGACAGGCCCGCCTAGAAGGGTAGTTTCTTCCGTAACTCGTCGATGAGCGACGGGTCCTCCGCGAGGTCCTCGGGGTCGGGGATGACCTGGTCCGCGGGCTTGATGACCGTCCGGCCGGTCGACTGTTCGACGACGATGAGTCCGTCCTCTTTCAACCCCGCGAGGGCCGTCTCCAGGTCGTCGATGTCCGCCTCGACGTGCGAGCGGAGCTCGAAGACTGTCATCCCGTCGTCGGCACGGTCTACGAGGGCATCGAGCACGGATACGTCGATGTCGGCTCGATTCCGGAACTCCCGCTTTGCCTTCATCAGTGTCCACTTCGTGCGGATACGATTTCACGCTTGCCCCTGTCGTGGTGGTCTGCCAGGGTGTCGAGCGGTGGGTTCGTCGGTTCATGTGGAGTCGTCGATTCGGGTCCAGTCCCCAGTCCGTGCCGAGTCCCCAGTCCGGGCCGAGTCGCTGTGGGCTGTGTCTTACTGACCCGGATGGCTGTCGGTGTCGACGAGCAGTGGCTGGCTGGGCTTCCCGCGCTGCCTGCTAGCACAGCCATCGGTGCGTCACCCTCCGATTGCCAGGTCGGCAAAGTCTTTTACGGCCGGACGGGGTAGGCCGTCATAATGGGTCTGAGGTGTTCGCTCCTCGGTCACGACTGGAGCGAGACGGAGATAGAGGACGAGCGCGACGAGCAGGGCAACGAGGTCGTGATGACCGTCCGTGAGTACGAGGTGTGCGCGCGCTGTGGCGAGAAGACTCTCATCAGCGAGAACACCGAGGTAACGAGCGTCTCGAACGGACAGCCGACCGACTCGGCGGCGGAGCCGGCAGACGACGCTGATACGGTCGCGGCCGAGGTGGTCGCCGAGGCGACAGCCGACGAGGCCGACGCGGAACTCGTCGACGACGACGAGCCCGATGTCGCGGTCGAGAGCGAGGGCGAGACGGACGACGACGCCGAGACGGAAGACGCCGAGGTCGTAGACGACGAGGCTGTCGACGGCGACGACGAGCCGGCGAGTCCCGATTCGACGCCGGACGACGCGGCGGCCGTGGCGGCCGACGACGACGCGATGATCATCGACGGCGACGACGAGCCGGAACCGGCGGGTGACGCGGTCGACGCCGAGGCCGACACCGCCGAGGCGACCGCGACGGACGCCGACGACGCTGGCGAGTTCGTGGAGGACGCGCCTGCAGACCCCCACGAGAACCCGGAGACCGACGACGGCGTCATCCTCCCGGGCGACGGCTCCGAGCCCGAGAAGACCGAACGCGAACACGGCGAGTGGCCGGAGCACGAGGGCGGCCACGCGAACGCCACGACCGAGGCGCGCGAGTGGCCCGACCACGGGGACGAGGACGACGGCTTCGATGCGACCGCGCCCGACGGCGAGGCGGCTGACGTCGAGTTCGAAGGCGGCCACCCGCAGACGGACGCCGAGGGCAAGCCCGAGAAGGGGCACGACGCGGAGTTCATCGACAACACGGGTGCCCAGTCCGTCGAACAGGAGGTCGACCAGCGAGCCCGCAGCGCCGCCAGTAACTCCCCGACGGGCATCGCCTCCGCCAACGAGGCCCGGGCCCCGGGCACCGGCTCGCCATCGCGGTCTGGCGGCGATCTCGTCTGTCCAGCCTGTGACAACACCGAACTCGCCGCACGGACCTCGCTGCGCGCCGGGGACATCTGTCCCGAGTGCAAACGGGGCTACCTCGCCGAGGAGTGACGAAACAGGTAAACACCCACCTGCCCATGTCCCATCCATGAAGGAGTACAAGATGCGACGCGGCGAGTACCTCGAAGAGCGCATTCCGGACCTGAAAGCGAGTATCGAGGAGTACTTCGGCCCCGTGACAGGTACGGAGGAGTTCAAGGGCAGCGACCTCTATGTCATCGGCGAACCGACGAACCCTGTCTTCGAGCGCATCGTCGTCGGCGCTGTGGAGTACTCGGGCAAGAAGGACAAGCTCGCGGTCGATTTCGTCGAGCGCAACCCGGCCGAACTCTCGCCGGACGAGCTCGAAGCCGCTGGCGACGCCGTCTCCAAGAAGAACGAGTTCCTCCTCGAGGCGACCGGCCGTGACGCCAAGTCCCGCCGCGAGTCCATGAAGCGCGCCGTCGAGGACGACCCGGACCACGACGTCGACGCCTGAACAGCGACCCTGTGCGGTGCTTCTGCGTTTTTCGCGCCTCCAGAGACATCGCCCGGAGAAACGAGAGCCTTTACCCGCGAACCCGCCCAACCCTCAGGTATCAATGACGGTCATCGAGTCGGTCCACGCGGACCACGGGGCGACGTTCGGCGAGCGCGGCGGCCGAACCGTCGTCGAACACTACGGGCGACCGGAGCGAGTCCACAAGGCGGTCAGGAACGTCTCCGGCGTCTGCGAGATGGTGTACGGCGTCGTCACGGTCACCGGCGAGGACAGGGTCGAGTTCGTCGACAACGCCGTCTCGAACCGGGTGCCCGGTGAGGACGGCGAGGGCTGTTACGCGCTCTTGCTCGACCCCCAGGGCAAGATCCGGATGGACATGTACGTCTACAACGCTGGCGAACGCCTGCTCCTGTTCGTGCCGCCGGGACTGGCCGACGAGCTGGTCGAGGACTGGGGCGAGAAGGTGTTCATCCAGGACGTCGAGTTACGGGCCGCCACCGACGACTTCGCCACCTTCGGCGTCCACGGACCGAAGTCGACCGAGAAGGTCGCGAGCGTCCTCAACAAGTCCGCGACCCCGGACCGCCACCTCTCGTTCGTCCGCGGGACGATGGGCGACGAAGGTGTCACCGTAATCCGGGGCGACGGCCTCATCGGCGACGAGGGCTACGAGGTCATCTGTGCCGCGGACGACGCCAGGGCGGTGTTCAGCACGCTCGTCAACCACGGGCTGAACGCGGCCCCCTTCGGCTACCAGACGTGGGATGCCCTGACCCTCGAAGGCGGGACGCCCCTGTTCGACACCGAACTCCAGGAGCGGCTCCCGAACGTCCTCGGCCTGCGGAACGCGATGGACTTCGAGAAGGGCTGTTTCGTCGGCCAGGAGGTCGTCTCCCGCGTGGAGAACCGTGGCCAACCGTCGCGCCGACTCGTCGGACTCGAACCCGAGGTCGTCCCCGACTCCGGAGCCGCGGTCTTCGACGGTGACGACGCCATCGGCGAGGTGACCCGCGCGTGCGAGAGCCCGTCGCTGGACCGGCCGCTCGCCATGGCGCTCGTCCCCTACGACTCCGAGACGACCGACCTTACCGTCCGTGTCGACGGCGACGAGGTGTCGGCGACCCGCGTCTCGCTGCCGTTCTTCGCCGAGAGCGACCGGTCGTCCAGAGTTCCAGAATACCCGTCTTAGCTCATTTGAGCGAGGAAATCGCCAGATGACTTTTGGTCACTGGCGGTTTCCATCTAGCCATGGATGATACCGGAGTTCGATACTCGACCGGAATCTCCGGTCTTGACCACGTCCTTCATGGCGGCTTCATTCCGGGCCGGTCGTACATGGTCAGTGGCCAGCCCGGCACAGGGAAGACGATTCTCGGCCTGCATTTTCTACTCGAAGACCCGGAGAATAGCCTCTACGTCGCGTTCGAGGAGCGCGAGAAGGACATCCTGGCGAACGCGGCTGCACTCGGGTTCGACCTCTCCGATATCACGATTCTGGACCTGAGCCCCGACTCGGAGTCGTTCCAGTCGCGGACGCACTACGACGTGTTCGAACCACCCGACGTCGAGGACGACATCACGGAACACGTCGTCAGGGCCGTCGAGGAAACCGAACCGAACCGGGTGTTCGTCGACCCGTTGACCCAGCTCCGCTACTTCGCGCCCGACGACTACCAGTTCCGCACGGAGGTCGCTGGCTTCATGAGCTTTCTCAAGGACTCCGAGGCGACCATCGTGTTCTCCACGCAGCCGATGCCGAACATGCCCGACGCCGACCTCGAGTTCATCTGCGACGGGAGCATCGAACTGGGCTACGCCACCAAGGGCCGCACACTCACCGTCACGAAGTTCCGCGGGTCGGGCTTCCAGGGTGGTACCCACACCATGCGGATCACGGAGACCGGAATCGACGTGTTCCCCGAACTGGTCCCGACGGTTCGCTCGCGCGACTTCGAGGCCGTGGCCATGTCGACCGGACTCTCCGAGATGGACAGTCTCCTCGCCGGCGGTATCGAACGCGGGACGGTGACGGTCATCAGCGGCCCGAGTGGGGTCGGGAAGACGACGACCGGCTCGCAGCTCATGAGCGCCGCCGCCGAGCGCGGCGAGCGCTCCGTCATCTACATGTTCGAAGAGTCGACCGACACGTTCGTCCACCGGTCGGAGGCCATCGGGATTCCAGTCAAGAAGATGCAAGCGAAGGGGACCCTCGAGATCGTCGAGGTCGAACCGCTGGCGGTCTCGTCGGACGAGTTCGCACACATGGTCCGCCAGGAGGTCGAGGAGAAAGGAGCGAAACTCGTCATGATAGACGGTATCAGTGGCTACCGGCTCTCCATCCGTGGTGACGACGACGACCTCGTCCGTGAACTGCATGCGCTGTGTCGCTACCTGCGAGGGATGGGTGTCACGTCCCTGCTCATCGACGACGTGGCCACGGTCACCGGCGACTTCCAGCCGACCAGCGAACGGATAAGCTACCTCGGTGACAACATCCTCTTCCTCCGGTACCTCGAAGTGAACGGTGAGATAAACCGGGCGATGGGCGTCCTGAAGATGCGGACGAGCGACTTCGAGCGAACGCTCCGAGAGTTCGAGATACGCTCCGATGGTCTCCATCTCGGAGGACCGCTGACCGGTCTCCGCGGGGTGTTGACCGGAACGCCAGAGTTCGTCGAGGACAGCGGTGAGTGATTTCGACGCCCCCTCACCTCCACGCGCTGTCGCACTCGTGCTGGCAGACAGTGGGAACGAGCACGTCTTGACGACGTGGCTCGACGAGCACGGCATCGCCGCGGAAGCCATCGAGCCGGGCGACCCACTGCCAGAGGACACCAGCCTCTGTCTGGTCGACATCGGTGCGCTGTCGCGTGCAGCCGCCGTGATACGTCGTCAGAAGGAGCAGCGGGACGAGGTTGACGAGTTCCTTCCCTGCTTGCTGGTGGTCCCACAGCGCCTCGGCCCTCGGGTCGCCGCCAGCGACGACACCCGGTTCGACTTCGTCGACGAGCTCATCACGGTCCCGATAGACCCCAAGACACTCCGCCACCGTATCGATAGCCTGCTCGAGCAGCACCGACCCGGGGAGGAGGCGACCGGGACGCTCTCGCTGGGCGCGGTCGTCGAGGCGTTGCCGTTCGCGACGTTCGTCGTGGTCGACGGCGTCGTGACAGAGCTGAACAGTACTCTCAGCCGGGCGCTCGGTGCCGACCCCGAGGACCTGCATGGCCGACGCCTCGACGAACTGGTCGCGACCGAGGACAGAGACCGGGTCGAGCGTCTGTTCGGGCGGCCCGAGCTCTCGGTCGAACACGTCCGACTGGTCGGGGGAACCGAATCGCTCTCGGTCGAGCTTCGCCCCATCACCATCGAGAACGGGACCGTGTCGGGCTACCTCGGCATCAGCCGCGACCGGGACGAGACCCGGGACTGAGCGCCACTCAGCGCAGGAACGCTTTCAGCTGGTCCGTCGAAAACAGCGAGGTGGGACGGTCCATGTGGACGCCGATCTCGCCGGACAGCGTCGACAGCCCGAGCGTCTGCACCGGCTCGGGGAGCGAGTACGCCTTGCGAATCCAGTGGCCGAGTCGAATCTCGCTGGCGAGGTCGTCACGCCACGCCGACTCGTAGTCTGCAAGCGTGCGCGGGTCGTCGGGGTCGACCGTCCGGACCGCGTGGTCCGCACAGGTCATCCCGTAGAGGATGCCACCGCCGGTGAACGGTTTCGTCTGTGCAGCCGCGTCACCGACCAGCAACCCGCGGCGGGTCGTCACGACGCCCGGGGGGCCGATGGGGATGAGCCCGGAACACCGGCGGACGATGTCCACGTCGTAGCCCGCGACGAGTTCGTCGAACAGCTCGTTCACCTGTTCACCCGGGGGACAGGCCAGCCCGTACTCGACGCCGGACTCGTCCCGGGGGATGCGCCACGCGAAGAACCGGGGCGCGGTGAGGTGGACGTCCACGAAGTCCTGTGGGTCGGGTTCGTCTGAGAAGCCGAGGACGCCGTGGAGCAGTTCCCCGGGCTCGGGGAGGCCGAGTGCCTGCCGGACCCGCGAGCGCGGGCCGTCCGCGCCGACGACCATCTTCCCCTCGTGGGTCTCGACACCGTCGGGGCCGCGAGCCGTGACCTCGACGCGGTCGCGATGCTCCTCGACACCCGTCACAGTGTGCTGTTCGCGGAGGTCCGCCCCGGCCTCGCGGGCGAGGTCGGCGAGATGCCGGTCGAGACCGACCCGGTCGATGACGTTCGAGACGACCTCGCGCTTGTAGAACTCGTGGGCGTTGCTATGGGGGCCGCCGACGTGGAAGCGCGCCCCGAACACCTCGTTCTGGAGCAGCTCATCGCGGGCACCGTCACCGGTGAACTCCCAGATGTCGGTGCTGACGTGTCCCGAACAGGCCAGCGGCTCACCGACGCGGCCCTGTTCGAGTGCGAGGACGTCGTATCCCGCCTCGCTGGCGCGGCGGGCGAAGCGTGCGCCGGCGGGACCAGCGCCGACCACGACGAAGTCGTACATGTCCGTCGCCTAGTGAGTCGCGGCTAAATACCTTCCCGGTTCGCGTCGACAGTCCTCACTGGACCGCGAGTCCCCGGACCGGGCCGGCCACGTCCCACGATTCGACGCGGTTCCAGGCACCGGCCCGGTCGTCGGTCTGGTAGAGTCCGTCGTCCGTGGCGGCGAAGAACGTCCCCGGGTCGGTCCCCGGTGCCAGCACCGGCCGGCGGAACCCGTCTGGCTCGGGCAGACCGCGCATCGCGAGCGTCCAGGGGTCGTCACCGATCTTCCGGTAGACGTAGGATTCCGCGGTCTCGGTCCGGTGGGCCGCGTACGCCCCATCGGCCGCCGAGACGAGTCGCACGTCGGGGTTGCCCGGGTCGACCGCGACGCTCCAGCAGTAGCGGTGCTCGAGGCCATCCTGTGGCTGGGTCCACGTCTCGCCGCCGTCGTCGCTCTCGGCGTAGCCGTCACCGGCGGCGCTGTATACGCGGCCCGGGGCGTCCAGGTGGGTCGCGAGCTGGTGGTTGTCGCGACGGCTCCCCTCGGGGCGCTCGCACCACGTTTCGCCACCGTCCTCGGTGACGACGAGCGCACCGGCTTCGATGCCGACGAAGAGTCGACCCTGGCGATTCGGGTCGGGCTGGAGCCAGCGGACGTGGTGCGTGTCGGGCCGGGGCGGAAAGTACCACGAGTCGGCGGAGGGAAGGTCGGTGAGGCCGGGTCGCTCGGTCCAGGTGTCGCCGTAATCCGGCGAATAGAAGACGCGGCTCGGCTCGGTCCCGACCCAGACACCGCCGGTGTCGTGCGGGTCGAACGCGACCGACATCACCGCGTCCGGGAGTTCGGCGTCGACTCGGTCCCACGATTCACTGCGGTCCTCGCTGTGCCAGAGTCCGGCGTCGAACGTGCCCGCGAAGACGTGGTCGCCGTCGGCCGCGACACACTCGAAGTCGTGGCCATCGAACCGTGCGACCGTCTCCCCCTCGCGGACCGTCAGAAGGGTGTCGGAAAGTGCGACGAACTGCATGGCTCGCTGTACGTCGGCCCGCGACAAAACTCTCCGTCCTGAGATATCCTTCCGGTGGCCCGACTACTTGTAGCCGAGCGCGCTCAATCGGTCTTCGATCTCCTCGGGGACGACCTCCTCGTCCTCGCCGCGGTCCGTGTCCGAGCGCGACGCGTCCGCGACGGAGTCGAGCGCCATGACGCGTTGCTCGGCGGCGGACTGGAGCCGCGCGACGACCTCGTTCGGTGGCTCGCCGTCCCACTGGTCGTCTTGCTCCTCGGGGTCTGCCTGGCGGTCGTAGAGCTCTCGCTCGCCGGCCTCGGGGTGCTCGATGTACGTCCACTCCTCGCTCCGGGCGCTGACGAGCACGTCGCCGTCGCCGAGCCGACGCGGAATCGGCTGCTGGGTGACCGAGTCCCCCCTGACGGTGACGGAGACGACCGGCTCCTGCTCGGGCGCGACGCCGTCGTGGACCGTCGGCATGACGCTCTCGCCGGTGTAGTGGTCCGGTGCGCGGACGCCCATCGCGTCACACACCGTCGGCGGAATCGCGTCGAGTGCGACCGGGTCGGATACCCGCTGGCCGTCGCTCTCGGGTGCGTCGACGATGAACGGGACCTCGACGAGCTCGCGGTAGAGCTTCGGGTAGTGTGCGAGGTGACCGTGTTCGAGGAACTCCTCGCCGTGGTCGCCTGCGACGACGACGCAGGTCTCGTCGCGGATGCCGGCGTCTTCGAGCGCCGAGAGGACGCGGCCGATGCTCTGGTCGACCTGCAGGGCAGCGGCCTTGTACAGCGTCTGCAGGTCGGCCAGCGTCTTGCTTCCCTCCTCGATGCCACGGCCGAGGCCGGTGCGGAAGTGCGGGCTGAGCATCCGCAGCGTGCTGAACGGCTCGTCGGCGACCTCGCGGACGTGTACCGGTGCCGGGACGTACGGCGTGTGGGTGTCCATGTAGTGGATCCAGCAGAAGAATTCGCCCTCGGCGTTCTCGATGAACGAGATGGCCGCGTTCTCCACGTCGCGCATCCGCGAGGTGTTCTCGGCCGGGTAGCTCTCCTCACCCTTGAGTCGGCGGACTGCTGCGCGCATCGGCTGCGTGGCGAACTGTGCCCAGGCCTGCCAGGTCGGGTGCGCGGAGAACAGCTTGCTCACCGGGTTCGTCGCCTCGGCGTGGAAGGCGTCGAACTCCTCGAAGCCGCGGTCGTAGCCCCAGTAGGCGGTGAGGAAGCCGTTCGAGGCGTTGAAGCCACCGGTGGTGACCCCGGCGCGCTGGAGCGTCTCCGCGAGCGTGGCACCGGGGCCGACCCCGATACGTGGGCCATCGGCGAACACTGGCGTGCCCCCGAGGATGCTCGGGAAGGAGAAGGGCGTCCAGTTGCCCTGTGCGAAGGCGTTCTCGAAGACGGTCGCGTCGTCGGCCAGAGACCGGAGGGTCGGCGTGTGTGTGTCCTCCGAGTCGAGGTCGAGCGCATCCGCCCGCAACGAATCGACGGTGATCAAGACGGTTGCTCGTGCGTCGTCGGTCATGCGTGTGTGACCGGGGGGTTCGGTCGGTCGTGCGGGTGTTACCAGCAGTCGCTCAAATAGCTATCGGCGAACGAATATATACTTGACAGTAGCGCTCCGGCCGGAATGGTATGGCGAACAGACGACACTTGGCCTCGCGCGACGACGTGTCGTACACCCGCTGCCCGTCGCGCGGTGAGGGTCAGGGCACGGCCGGTGTGGCCGCGGCTTCAGGTAAAAAGGGCCGGACTCAGTCGTCGTCGGTCGGCACCGCCATCTCGCGCGTCTCGGGTTCGACGCGCTGGCCGCGTGGGCCCTCGCGGTCCACGCTGGGAAGCAGGTCGCGGAGGTAGCGCCCGGTGTGGGAGTCGTCATGTTCGGCGAGTTCTTCGGGCGTCCCCTCGGCGACGAGCTGGCCGCCCTTCTCGCCGCCCTCGGGGCCGAGGTCGATGACGTGGTCGGCGTTCTTCACGAGGTCGAGCTCGTGTTCGATGACGACGACCGTGTTGTCGTTGTCGACCAGCCGGTGGAGCACGTCGATGAGCTTCTTCTCGTCGGCCGAGTGCAGGCCGGTCGTCGGCTCGTCCAGCAGGTAGAGCGTGTTGCCGGTGTCGCGCTTACCCAGTTCCTCGGCGAGCTTGACGCGCTGGGCCTCCCCACCCGAAAGGGTGGTCGAGGGCTGGCCGAGCTTCATGTAGTCCAGGCCCACATCCTTCAGCAGCTTGAGTTTGCGGCGGATGCGCGAGGAGGACTCGAAGAAGTCGTACGCCTCCTCGACGCTCATGTCGAGCACGTCTGCGATGGTCGCGCCCTTGTAGGTCACGTCGAGCGTGGCGTCGTTGTAGCGCGCGCCGTCACACTCCTCGCAGGGAACGTACACGTCCGAGAGGAAGTTCATCTCGATCTTGACGGTACCCTGCCCGCCACACTCCTCACAGCGGCCGCCCTTGACGTTGAACGAGAAGCGGCCCTTCTTGTAGCCGCGCTGCTTCGAGAGCTTGGTCTCGGCGAACAGCTCGCGGATGTAGTCGAAGACGCCGGTGTAGGTCGCCGGGTTCGACCGTGGGGTGCGACCGATGGGCGACTGGTCGATGAGGCGGACCGTCTCGATGTTGTCGATGCCGGAGATGTCGTCGTGTTCGCCGGGTTTCACCGACTTGTTGTCGTTCATCCGGCGGACGAGGCTCTTGTACAGCACGTCGTGCATCAGGGTGGACTTCCCGGAGCCGGAGACGCCGGTGATGGCGGTGAAACAGCCCATCGGGATGTCCACGTCGATGTCCGTGAGGTTGTGCTGGCGGGCCCCCTCGATGGTGAGGTGGCTGTCAGCGGTGCGCCGGGTGGCGGGCACGGGAATCTGCTTGCGGCCGGCGAGGAAGTCGCCGGTGATGGAGCCCTCGGTGCCCATGATGTCGTCCGCATCACCCTGTGCGACGACCTCGCCACCGCGCTTGCCCGGACCGGGGCCCATGTCGATGACGTTGTCGGCGCGGCGCATCGTCTCCTCGTCGTGTTCGACGACGATGAGGGTGTTCCCGAGGTCGCGAAGCTCCTCGAGGGTGTTGAGCAGCCGGTCGTTGTCGCGCTGATGCAGGCCGATGCTCGGCTCGTCCAGCACGTAGAGGACGCCGACGAGGCCGGAGCCGATCTGGGTCGCGAGGCGGATGCGCTGGCTCTCTCCACCCGAAAGTGTGGAGGCTTCGCGGTCCAGCGTGAGGTACTCAAGGCCGACCTCGGTCATGAAGCCGAGACGGGCGCGAATCTCCTTGAGGATCTCCTCGGCGATGTGGGTCTCGCGCTCGTTCAGGTGGGCTTCGAGCCCCTCGAAGTGTTCCAGCGCGTCGCCGATGCTCATGCCGTTTATCTCCGTGATGGCGGTGTCCGCGATGAGCACCGACCGGGAGGCGGGCTTGAGTCGGGTCCCCTCACACGCCGGGCACTCGGTGACGGACATGTAGTCCTCGATGTGCTCGCGGGTGCCCTGCGAGTCGGTCTCGACGTAGCGGCGTTCGAGGTTCGGGATGATGCCCTCGAAGCGCTTCTCCTTGCGCCGGATACCGTTCTTCGTCTGGCGCTTGAACACGACCTCCTCGTCGGTGCCGTAGAGGAACTGCCGTTTCACGTCCTCGTCGAGGTCCTCGAGGGGGGTGTCGACCGAGACGCCGAAGTGGGCCGCGACGTTGTCGAGCCGGGTCCGGTAGTACGACCGGTTGTAGCTCCACGGCTCGAAGGCGTGCTTGATAGGTTTGGACTCGTCGAGGACGACCAGGTCCTCGGAGACCTCCTTCGTCTCGCCGATACCCTCACACTCCGGGCACGCGCCATGGGGAGAGTTGAACGAGAAACTGCGCGTCTCTATCTCGGCGAAGTCGATGCCGCAGTGCGTGCAGGCGAGGTCCTCGGAGAACTCGAGGACGAGTCGGTCGTCGCCCTCACCTGCCAGGTCGCCGGTCGAGCGGGACTCGGAGCCGCCGATGTCCACGTCCTCCGGCGGGTCGGGGAGGATGACCTTCAGCAGGCCCTCGGCCTCCTCCAGGGCGGTCTCGACCGAGTCGCCGATGCGTGCCCGGGACTCCGTCGAGAGCTTCACGCGGTCGACGATGACGTCGATGGTGTGGTCGTAGTTCTCGTCGAGTTCGGGTTTCTCGATGGTGAGGTCGTACTGTTCGCCGTCGACCTCGACCCTCGCATAGCCTTCCGAGACGAGGTCGTCGAACAGGTCCTCGAACGCGCCCTTCTGGTCGCGGACGACCGGCGCGGCGATCATCGCCTTCGTCCCCTCGGGGAGGTCGAGCAGGCGAGACACCATCGTCTGGGCGGACTGCTCGCCGACCTCACGGCCACACTCGGGACAGTGCGGCGTGCCGACGCGGGCGTACAGCAGGCGGAGATAGTCGTGGAGTTCCGTCACGGTCCCGACCGTCGACCGCGGGTTGTTCGCCGCGTTCTTCTGGTCGATGGAGATCGCCGGGGAAAGCCCCTCGACCGTCTCGACCTGCGGTTTGTCCATCTGCCCGAGGAAGTTCCTCGCGTAGGCAGAGAGCGACTCGATGTATCGGCGCTGGCCCTCGGCGTACACCGTCTCGAACGCGAGCGAGGACTTGCCCGACCCCGAGAGCCCGGTGACGACGTTGAACTGCTCGCGGGGGATACGCACGTCGAGGTCCTTGAGGTTGTGCTCCTCGGCACCCCTGACCTCGATGTACTCCTTGGTCATTCGGTTGTTGGCAAGGGCGGTACCATCCTTAGGGTGTCGGTTCCGGACGAGCGTGGGGGACAGAAGACGGCGAGGTGACAGGAAAGAGTCCACCCAGACACGGGTAAGGTTTTAAATACGATACCGGGGAACGAAAGGCCATGAGTGTGATATCGGGCATCGACCTCAGCGACGACCACTACGACATCAAACAGAGCCTCATACGGAGCAAGTACACCGTCTTCGACAAGGCGGGCGACGTGGTGCTCAAGGCGAAGAAGAAGCGCTTCAAGCTCAAGGAGGAGTTCCCGTTCAAGTCCCCCGACGGCGAGACGGTGTTCACCATCAAGGCCGGCGGCATCATGGACCACGCCGGCGACTACACCATCACCGACGAGCGCACCGGCGAGGAGGTCGCCATCCTCGACAAGAACTTCACCTTCTTCCAGCACAAGTGGCAGGTCCGGGCACCGGACGGCCGCGTCCTCGCGAAGATCGAAGGGCAGGGGGCGCTGCTCGAGTTCCTCCGCCACCAGGTCCCGCTGATGGGCTTCCTCCCGCACAAGTACACCATCGAATCGCCCGATGGCAAGTCCCTGGGAACCATCGAGGGCCAGCTCTCGCTGGCCGACAAGTACGAGGTGAACATCACCGACAGCGGCGACGCCCCGAAGGAGGCGCTGGTCGTCGCGGGTATCGCAATCGACGCGCTCGAAGGGAACTGAGCCCGGTCGCTCAGGAATCGTCCGGCCGCAGTCGTAACACGACCTCGCTCCCCTCCGTGGGGTCGCCGAACCGCACGTCGCCGCCGAGCGACCGTGCCACCCAGTTGACCACCCAGAGCCCGAGCCCGTCACCGTGTTCGACCCGCGTCACGTCGCGGTCGCCGGTGAGCAACGCCCGCTCGTGTTCGGGGATGCCCGGGCCGTCGTCCGCGACGCCGATCTCGACGTACTCCGGTGTCCGGTCGACCGTCACCTCGACGGTCGGCTGGTCCTTCGGCGTGTGCTCGATGCTGTTCTCGATGAGGTTCTCCACCGCGAGGTCGAGGCGTTCGTCCGCGTAGGCGACGCAGGCCGATGGGCTCGAGAAGCGGATGGTCGCGTCCGGCTCGACCTCGCGGGCCCGGTCGACGAGCGGTTCGACGCGCTCGGTGACGTCGATGGGCTCGGGGTTCAGGTCGGAGTCGCGCCGGATGACCTGTTCGAGCTGGTGGACCTTGTCGGCCAGCCGGGCGGCGTCCTCGGCCCGGTCGGTGACGCGCTCGATGAGCGCGAGCTGGTCCTCGTCGTCCAGTTCACCCTCGAGTTCACCGAGGTAGCCGATGACGACGCCCATGTCCGTCCGGAGGTTGTGCCGGAGCACCCGGTGGAGCACCTGCAGGTGGCGCTCGCGGTCGCGCTGGTCGGTGATGTCGGTGTAGATGCCGAACGCGTGGGTCTCCTGGTCGCCGGCCCGGTAGGGGATGCCCCGGAACAGGAAGAAGCGCTCGCCGTCGGCGGTCTCGCGCCGGACCTCGGCCGAGGTCGGGGCCTCATCAAGCGTCTGGCGGTCCAGTTCGCGCCCGCCCGCCTCGTCGCCGGCCGGGACGAGGACGTCGTTGACGGACGAGCCGATGACGTCGGCCGCGTCGTGGCCGAAGACGCGTTCGAACGCCGGGTTGACACCCTCGATGATGGGTTCGCCGCCCTCGAAACAGGTGTCGACGACCGGGTCGGGGATGTGCCGGAACAGCGACCGGAAGCGGTCGCGCTCGTGTTCCAGTCGCTCTTCGGTCTCGACGAGGTCGGAGATGTCCCGGATCGCGCCGATGGTCCCCCGAAACTCGCCGTTCTCCGTCGGCAACAGCGAGAGCTCTATCTCGACGGGAATCGTCGTCCCGTCGGCCTGAATCGCCTCGGTCCGGTAGGTCCGGTTCCCGGGCTCGTCCTCGGCGAGCATCTCGGTGATGACCCTGGTCCCCTTCTCGAGGCCGTCGGGCGTGAAGAACTTCGAGACGTGTTTGCCGACGATCTCGTCACGGTCGTACCCCGCCGCGTCGACGATCTGCTGGCTGGCCAGGACGACCCGGCCGTCCTCGTCGAGGACGTACACCATCTCACGGACGTTGTCGACGACAGTCTGGTAGAGTTCGAGTGCCTGTTCGCGAGCAGCACGGCCGAACGCGGCGGAAGCGTTGGCCGCGAGTATCTCCGCGAGCTGGACGTCGGCGTCCTCCATCGCCCGGACGCTGTCGGCGGTGACGGCCATGACGCCGTGGTCGCCCAGCGGATAGTACATCGTCGCCCCCTCGTCGGTCTCGTGGACGGTCGGTTCGCCGGACTCGAACACCGAGCCGACGGGTCCCGACCCCACACCGTAGTTCGCGACGTCCGAGCCAGCGGCGAGTCGCAACACCTCCTCGTGGTCGTCGACGAGCCAGACCGCGGCGCTCTCGTACTCGAGAATCTCGCTCGCGGCGTCGGCGACGACGCTCGCGATGTCGGCGGGTGCCCGCGTCGTCATCAGCTCCCGGGCCGTCGCGAGCAGCCCCGAGAGGGTCCGTTCGTCGGGTCGGGTCGGGTCGTGCGCGTCGGCGAGCGCGTGGACCCGGTCCGCGAGGCGTGCGCCGGGGTCCTCCCAGATGGCCAGCGGGAGGTACTCCGTGATGGCACCGCTCGCGACCGCAGTCGCCAGGTCGTCGTCGGGCGTCTCGGAGACCAGGACGCTCGGGACGTTCGGGTGCGAGGTGCCGAGTCGTTCGAGCAGTGCGAGCCCGGTGAGGCCCTCACGGGCCTGTGGACAGACGATGCAATCAACCCGGGCCGACGCGAGTGTGGCGGCCGCCTCGGCCCGGTCGGCGGCCTCGTGAACGCGGACCGCGGGCTGGTCGGACAGGGGCGACTCCCCTGCCGCCCCCTCGATCCATAGCACCCCGGTTCGCGCACTCATTACGACGTGTCACCCCAACGATGGGGGTGGGTACACATGAAACTGACTCCGGTTCGGGTGAAAACTACCACCGGTGTGGTTGCGTCGCCGGGCCTCCGGCCTACACCTTCTCGGGCAGCCAGCCGCCGTCGACCTCGACGTTCTCGCCGCTAATGTAGTCCGAGTCCTCGTCGAGGAAGAACAGCATGGCCTGCTCCATGTCGGCGTAACTGGCGGCTCTCCCCCGCGGGAGTTCGTCGGGGAACTCGTCGGAGTTCTCGATGACGTAGGGCGAGATGGCGTTGACCGTGATACCGTCGTCCTGGGTGTCGGCGGCGAGCATCCGGGTGAACATCAGGACGCCCGCCTTGGCCATGAAATAGGGCGCGTTCTTCGGGTTGACGAGTCCCTTCTCGCTGGACGCATAGCCGACGTTGACGATGCGGCCGTACGCCTGCTCGCGCATGGCGGGGATGGCGCGCCGACAGGTCAGGAAGGTTGCGTCGACGTTGGTCTGGAAGACGGTCTGCCAGGTCCCATAGTCGATGTCGGACCAGTGCCGGGGGGCGAACGCGCCGACGTTGTTCACGAGGACGTCGACGGTTCCGAGGTCGGCCTCGACCGCATCGAACAGTGCCGCCACGTCGTCGGGGTCGGTCACGTCGGCCTGGACGGTCGTGACGCCGGGTGCGCCGCACTCACGAGCGAGTTCGGCGACCGTCTCGGCCTCGTCACCGCTGGTGCGGTAGTGGACGGCGACGCTGGCACCGCACTCGGCGATGGCGAGGAGGAGTTCGCGGCCGAGGCCCTTCGCGCTCCCCGTGACGAGTGCGACCTGGTCGGTGAGGTCGGGTCGAATCATGTCGATGCGTTGGCCCCGGAGCCCCATAACGAGTCGTTCCAAGAATTTTCTTCAGAAGCGAGTAAATTTCCAGAAGTTTTTACTGGCTCCGGTGACCAGGACGTTCCATGTCCATCCAGACCATCGTGCTCGCCGTCGGCCCGAGCGACGGCGACCGCACGGAACGACTCGCAGAATCGGTCGTCGAAGTCGCCGACCCGACCGGTGCGTCGGTCGTGCTGACCCACGCCTTCACCGAGGACGAGTACGACAGCACCCGCGACCGCCTCGACTTCGCGAACCCGAACGACGCGACCCCCGACGAGGTCGCGAGCCGACAGGCGACCATCCGCGACCTCACGACCCACCTCGACGACGCCGCCGTCGACTACTCGGTCAGAGGTGCCGTCGGTGACCACGGCCGCGCCATCGTCGACGTCGCCGAGTCCGTCTCCGCCGACCGCGTGTACGTCGCGGGCCGCAAGCGCTCGCCGACCGGGAAGGCCGTCTTCGGCTCGACCGCGCAGGAAGTGATGCTGTCGGCCCCGTGCCCGGTCACGTTCGTCCGCGACTAGCCCGCTCGCGCCACTCGCGTTCCTGCCGGCGCTCGGCGACGTGTCGCTTCCCGTCGGCCACCTCGTTCCTGGTTCGCGACTCGAAGCCGACCATGTCCGCGAGGAACCCGGCCTCGAACGTCTCCACGACGTCGTAGGACCAGCGGTCGCCCTCCTCCGGCGTCGGGCCGTGGTCGATGACGCCGCGAGGGAGGTGCTGGTCACGAATCTCGTCCGCGAGGTCGGTGTGCCCGCTCTCGCGGAGGAGTTCCTCGGCGGCGTCGAGGTGGTCCATGGCGTGCCCGATACCGTGATGGAACTCCAGCAGGTGTCCGTGGGCCCGCCGGAGCCACTCCAGAGCGAGTTCGGTCCGGTGGAGCGCGTCTATCTCGACGTCTGTCAGGTCTGGCTGGTCCATGTACCGTGTAGTACGTCGACATGCCTGAGGATGTCGCACACACCGATTGGGAGATATATCTGTGAAGCGATTACTCCGCCATGGAATACGAGATTCGAAACCGTCCCTCCTTCGCCCTGCTCGACGTCGACCTCACGACCGTTGAGTCCCTGATGGCCGAGGCCGGCGCACTGGTCTCGCACACAGACGGCATGAGCATCAACACGAGCCGCGGCGAGGGCGGCCTGTTCAAGAGCGTCAAGCGCTCGGTCCTCGGCGGCGAGTCGTTCTTCCGCAACACCTACACCGCGGAGCAGCCCGGGCACGTCACCCTCGCGCCTGCCCTGCCCGGCGACGTGGTCGCTCACGAACTGACCGGCGAGACGCTGTACGTCCAGGCCGGCTCGTACCTCGCCTCGGACCCCTCACTCTCCGTCGACACGACCTTCGGCGGCGGTCGGTCCTTCCTCGGCGGGGAAGGCTTCTTCCTCCTCGAACTCACGGGCGAGGGCCCCGTGTTCATGTCCAGCTACGGCGCGGTCGAACCGGTCGAACTCGCCGCGGGCGAGCGCTACACCATCGACTCCGGTCACATCGTCGCCTTCGAGGGCACGACCAGCTGGGACGTCCGCCGCGTCGGCGGCCTGAAGTCCACCCTGTTCTCGGGTGAAGGGCTCGTCGTCGACTTCGAAGGGCCCGGCACCGTCTGGCTCCAGACCCGCAGCGAGGACGCGTTCCTCTCGTGGCTAATCCCGCGGCTTCCCTCGCGGTCCGGCGACTGAGCCGGGAATGTGACGGGTTCCCGTACTCATTCGCGAGTAAATCTAACGAATTAAGTGTCCGCCCGTCCGTGTCCCATTCAATGGCCACGTACGCGGGCGTCGACCTCGGCGCGACGAACGTCCGAGCCGTCGTCGGCGACGACGACGCGCGAATCATCGGCTCGTATCGCACGAAGACGCCACAGGGACCGACCGGCATCGACGTGACGGAGGCCGTCCTCGACACGCTCCGCCGGGCCTGCGCGGACGCCGGCGTCGAGCCGACCGACGTCTACGCGACGGGTATCGGTGCGGCCGGGCCGCTCGACCTCGCCCAGGGCACCCTCGAGAACCCCCCGAACCTGCCCGACACCGTCGAGCGCGTTCCCCTGACGGGCCCGGTCGAGCAGCTCGTCGACTCCGAGCGCGTCTACCTCCACAACGACACCAACGCCGGCTGTATCGGCCAGCGCTTCTTCGCCGACCGCAACCCCGACGACATGGTGTACATCACCATCTCCTCGGGTATCGGCGCGGGTGTCTGCATCGACGGCAAGGTCGTCGACGGCTGGGACGGGAACGCCGGTGAGGTCGGGCACTACGTCGTCGACCCACAGGGACGACTCACCTGCGGCTGTGGCAAAGACGGACACTGGGAGGCGTACTGTTCTGGAAACAACATTCCACGCTACGCCCGACTTCTCGCCGACGACGACCCCGAATTCGAAACGGCCCTGCCACTCGACGACCCCGATTTCTCCGCGAAAGACGTGTTCGAACACGCCCACGACGACGAGTTCGCCAGCCACGTCGTCGACCAGTTCTCGCACTGGAACGCCATCGGCGTCACCAACGTCGTCCACTCGTTCGCACCCATCGTCGTCTACATCGGCGGCGCGGTCGCGCTCAACAACACCGAGATGGTGCTCGATCCCATCCGCGAGCGGGTCGACGACATGGTGATGACGAACGTCCCCGACATCCAGCTGACCACCCTCGGCGACGACGTCGTCGTCAAGGGGGCACTCGCCAGCGCCCTGACCGCGGGGACCGGCGACCGGTCCAAGCTCCGGCGGTAGCCACCGGGGAACCGACAGGCTCGGCACCCGGAATCGTGTGAGCCCATAACACAAACAGCGACTTACATTACAGCAGTTTTTCAGGTGCACAAATCGTCCGTGGCGGTATGCGACGCAGAGACGTCCTGCGAACGGGTGCCGGCGTGCTCGCGGCGAGCGCCGTCGGCTCCGTCGCAACCGCCCTCCCTACCGAATCGTACGCTCCTCTCGGCAGTGCTACCGTCGACGGGACCCAGGAAGTGACCGTCAGCGACGACGGGAAGACCGCCTACGTCGCCGCCGGCAGCGGCTTCGCCGCCGTCGACGTGACCGACCCGGCGAGCCCCACCGTCGTGTCCGAGCAGCGCGACCTCCTCGCCGACGCCGAGAACGGCCCGATGAAGATGGTCGCCGACGTGAAGGCCGACGGTGACCGCCTGCTCGTTGTCGGTCCCAACGGCCCGAGCCGCGACAAGCTCGTCAAGGCCGCCCTGCTGTACGACGTGTCCGACCCCGCGAACCCGGAACAGCTCGCGGTGCAGAAGGTCGACCACCCCATCCACAACTCGTTCCTCGCAGACGGCCACGCCTACCTCACCCGGAGCGACTTCGACCGCGAGACGATGCGCATCTTCGACGTGTCCGAGGACAGCTTCAGCGAGGTCAGCGAGTTCGGCATCATCGACCACGACGAGAAGTGGCAAGACGTCCACGGCTGGCTCCGCAGCCTGCACGACCTGTACGTGCAGGGTGACTACGCCTACTTCGCGAACTGGGAAGCCGGGACGTTCATCGTCGACATCTCGGACAAAGCCAACCCCGAGGTCGTCTCCCGGCTGGGCGGCCTCGATGCCGCGAAGCTCTCCCAGCTGAAACAGGAGGACTTCAGCCGTATCGGCATCCAGCCGGCGGGCAACAACCACTACGTCACGGTCGACGACGACGCGGAGACGCTGTACATCGGTGCCGAGTCCTGGGACATGCACCCGGACGACGAGACCCGTGGGGCCTCCGGTATCGACGTCTGGGACATCAGCGACAAGACCAACCCCGAGGAGCTCACGACCATCCGCGCCCCCGGCTCCGCCGACGAGAGCTTCCAGGGGAAGTTCACCACCTCCCACAACTTCGACGTGCGCGACGGTCGCCTCTACACCAGCTGGTACTACGGCGGCGTGATGATCCACGACGTCTCGGACCCCGCCAGCCCGGAACGCATCACCTGGTGGCGCGACCCCGAGTCGACGCAGTTCTGGGGCGCGAAGGCCGCGGGCGACCGCGACTTCTTCGTCGCCGGCAACATGGGCCCCGGCCAGGACACCACGGGTGGCCTCATGACGTTCCCCGACACCGCCGGCGAGATGGCGGACCCGCCGGGTGTGTTCACTGCGCCCTCGAACACGAGCATCGTCACCGAGAGCGACTGGCCCGACTACGTGAGCAAGGAGTCACAGACGACCACCACGACGGCCCAGCCGACCACGACCGAGCAGACGACGGCCCAGCCCACGACAAGCGACCCGACCGAGACGACCACGACCCAGGCGGACACCGACACGGCGACCCCGACCGGCACCGCGGCCGACAGCGAAGGCAGTACCCCTGGCTTCGGCATCCTCGCGACGGTCGCCGGCCTCGGGCTCGGCGCGGCCCGGTTCCGCCGCCGACGGGACGACTGACAGTCGAAAATCAGTATCTTTCACAGGGGTTCGGACAGATTTATCTTTCTACAGGGGTCACCCGGACCATGGACGAGTCCCCCTCACGAATCGATAGACGGACACTGCTGCGAGCCGGTGCCGGTGCGCTCGCGCTCCCGCTGCTCGGCGGTGCAGCAGCTGGCGCGACCGACCAACAGGCCGGCTACGAACCCCTCGACAGCATCGAACTCGACGGCGCGGCCGAGGCCGTCGTGAACGAAGACGCCACCGTCGCCTACGTCGCGGTCGGCTCCGGGTTCGTCTCGGTCGATATCTCCGACCCGAGCGACCTCTCGATACTGGGTGACGCCGCCGGCCTCACCGACCCGGACGGGGACAGCGTACGGGAGGTCCTCGACGTGAAGTACGAGAACGACCGCGTGCTGGTCCCGACGGCCGCACAGAACGGCGGTCCCCGGGGTATCTTCGTGTTCGACGTCTCCGACCCGGCCAACCCCGAGCAGGTCGGCGACTGGTTCGAGACGCCCAGCCACGGTAACCACAACTCCCACCTGGTCGACGGTGTGGCCTACCTCACCGGCGGCTACGACCTCGACATCATCGACGTCTCCGGCTCGTCGTTCGAGCGCCTCGCGACGTGGAACCCCGGCGACTGGTCGGACGAGTGGGCGGAGATTCCCCCGAACACGGTCCTCCACGACCTGTACGTCCAGGACGGCATCGCCTACTGCGCCTACTGGGACGCGGGCGTGTTCCTGGTCGACGTGAGCGACCCGGCGAACCCCTCCTTCGTCGGGCGGAAGGGTGATTACACCCGTGCCGAACTCGACGAGCTGAGCCAGTCGAAGTACCTCGAACCGCTCGGGAACGACCACTACGTCACGGTGAACGACGACGCCAGCATCATGGTCGAAGGCGGCGAGTCCTGGGACACCAACCCGGACGACGACGAGGGCGGCCCGTCCGGCCTCGAACTCTTCGACATCAGCGACCCCGCGAACCCGCAGAAGCTGTCGGCTATCGACGCGCCGAACTCGGTGAGCAACACCTACCGGAACGGGACGTGGACGACCGCGCACAACTTCGAGATTCGGGGTGACCGCCTCTACACCAGCTGGTACCAGGGCGGCGTGACGGTCCACGACGTGTCGGACCCCGAGAACCCCGAGCGCATCGCGTGGTGGGCCGACCCCGGCACCTACGCGTTCTGGACCGCCCGGACCGCCGTCGACGGCGAGTTCTACGTGGCCTCGGCGCACAAGGTCGGGAGCGTCAACGCAGAGGGCCTCGTGACGTTCCCCGACACCGCCGGCGAGATGGACGAGGTACCGACCGACGTGTGGTGGGGCGAGGACCGGCCGATGACGACGGAGACGACTGCCACCGCGACCCCGACGCCCACGCCGACCGAGACGGCGACCCCGACCCCGACAGCCACGGCCACCGAGGCACCGACCACTGAAGACGACGCGTCGACCAGCGCCACGCCGGGCTTCGGTATCCTCGCGACGCTCGCCGGTGCGGGGCTGGCCGGGGCACGACTCCTCCGCCAGCGCAACCGGGAGTAACCCGGTTCCTCACGGTCGTTCCTGCGGAATCGTGCGAACGAGACCCAAAGCTTTCTCACGTTCGGGCCGCCTACGGTTCGGTAATGAGTACCGACTCGTCAGACGGCGAGGGGGACACGCTGAAAGAGCGCCTCGAACGCTGGCTCGCCCGCGAGATGCCGATCATCCAGATGCACGGCGGGACCAGTGCCGTCCGCGAGGCCGACCCCGAGACCGGTGAGGTCGTCATCGAACTCGGCGGCGGCTGTAGCGGCTGCTCGGTGGCCGATATCACCACCGGGAACATCGAGGCAGAGCTCTACAAGTGGCCCGAGATACAGGACGTCACGGTGCGGGTCCCCGAGACGGGCGAATCGCTCGGCGTCGAGCAGGCCGAGTCCATCATGGGCGTCGACCGGACCGAGGGCGGCCGGGGCGACTGGGGCTCCTCGAACCCGGGCAAGGACCACTTCTGAGTCTCCCGCCGCCGCTGGTGGGTTTCGGAGCGAGTGAACAGGCAGCGACGCGGTGTCTCGCGACGGGCACGCTGCACAACGGCCCAGACCCGTCGCGAACAGGTGGTCAGGACATGCCGTTGCTGGCCGCTCGATAGGATATAAAAGACGGTCTCGCCGACGCCCGGGTCGCGAGCGAGGCTGGTTCAGTCGCGCCCGAGTTTCTCGCGGCTGATCTTCACGCCCGTCGGCGTGACGATGAGCTGGTCGTCACCCTTCTGGACGATGTCGCCGTCGACCTCCTGTGCCACCTGACGGAGTTCGTCGATGATGTGGTCGACGGTGCGGTCTTCGGTGCGCAACCGTGTGATGTCGGCGATGACGAGGTCTCCGTCGTACACCGCGTCCTTGATATCGATAGCGTCCGCCTGTCCGGCGACTTCCGCGATGTGTACTTGCATCGCTGCCTCGCCGGAGACGGTATCGAAGTCGTCGAGATCGAGTTCGAGATAGTCCTCGGTGCTACGCGAACCACTCGTGCCGAGGATCTTGGACATGAACCCCATACCCGAGAAGGTCCGTCGGGACCGGTATAGTTCTTGCGTCGGACACACCGCAGACACGTGACACAATTGTCCCAGAACTGTTACTTTTTCGGCGTCTCTCAGTCGGTCGGTGAGTGGGAGTCGAACGATTGGAACGCTCCCGCCACGCCCGTCTTTCTGCACCTGATTCCGGCTGGGCCCTCGGCGACGCCGACGTCCGCACGTGGCGGGCTAGCGAACACTCATACCCACGGGAGACCTATGTTTACTGAGAGGTTATGGAACGACACCGGAGGGGGTCGCTCCCTTCTATCGCCGCCGGCGCACGGGGGACGCGGGCGGCCGGAAGGGCCGAGACAACGGGGAGAGACGCACAGCGGAGCGCGATGAGTCCCTCGCTCGCCCGCACCTACCGGGGGCGACGCACCTCACGCGCAGGTACTCACGGTGTGGTCCGTGGGGGCCTCATGACCCATGCGAACCTCTGTCTAGGTGAACGACGATGACAGGGGAGAGAACGAGGCGACTGTCGACAGGCGACGACGCCGACACGATCCGGACCGATGCCGACACAACAGGGAAGACACGGGCCACCCAGCCGATTCCGCCGCGGGTCGAGGGCGTCACGCTCGACGCCGTCCTGACCGACACCGACACCGACGAACGGGCGGTCGTGGTCTCGTGGGAGGCGACCGACGGTGACGGTGACCTCGAGGCGGTCACCGTCTGCGTCATCGGCCAGAACAGCGAACGGACCGCGGTGACCGAATCGGTCGAAGGTGAGACGGTGACCGGGACGACCGCGGTCGGCGTCGGCGACGACGCGCGCACGACCCGGTCCGGCCGAGTCCTCGTCCGTGTGACCGCGCGTGACGAGACGGGCGCGACCGCGACGGCTATCCGTCCGGTGCAACTCGACGACCCGCGGGTCTGAGTCTCTCGCGGCGGCACTACCACCTACATCCCTGCTGACACGGGCGGCCATCTCGCTGGTTAGCTCCTTTCTGACCGCTCAGGACCCGTTCATACGGGTTCGAACCCTCTCTGCAAGAGAGATATCATGCAGTTTTCACGCCGTCAGCTGCTCCGTGGCCTCGCCGGCAGTACGGTCGGACTCGGACTGGCACCGGCCGCTGCCAGCGCAGTGACAGGAGAGCATATCGTCGGGACGAGCGACGCGGTCGGGCTCGCCCGCGCCCGCGAGGTCGCGACCCGTGTGAGTCGCGAGTTCGACTTCGGTCCGGCCATCGGGCAGGCGCTCGTGGGGACCTTCCCGGCGGCCGCGCTCGACGGTCTTCGCCGGAACCCGCACGTCCGGTACGTCGAGGCGAACGGGACGATGCAGGCCACCGGCCAGACCGTGCCGTGGGGTATCGAGCGCGTCGGCGCGATGACGGCCCAGGCCGCCGGGCAGACCGGCGTGACGGGGAGCGGAACACCGGTCCACGTCGCCATCGTCGACACCGGCATCGATTCGGACCACCCCGACCTGCAGGCGGTCGTCGGCGCGGGCGCGAGTTTCGTCGCCTGCGAGAGCTGTGGCGTCCCGAACACCTGCCACCACGGCTGGGACGACGACGACGGACACGGGACCCACGTCGCCGGCACCGTCGCGGCCCAGGTGAACGAGCTTGGTGTCATCGGCGTCGCACCGGGGGTAGAGCTGCACGCCGTGAAGGTCCTCAACTGCAACGGGGGTGGCTCCTACGAGAACGTGGCCGCGGGCATCCAGCACGTCGCCGACCAGGGCTGGGACGTGGCGAACATGAGCCTCGGCGGCGGCGACTCCAATCTCGTCTCGGACGCGGTCGCCTACGCCGTCGCGGCCGGGGTGACGCTCGTCGCCTCGGCGGGCAACGGCGGCTGTTCGGACTGTGTGGGCTACCCGGCGGCCTACCCCGACGTCATCGCGGTGTCGGCCAGCGACGAGGGCGACGGCCTCGCCTCGTTCTCCTCGACGGGCCCCGAGGTCGACCTCATCGCACCCGGTGTCGCCGTCCGGTCCGCGCTCGCCGGTGGGAGCTACGGGCTGAAGAACGGTACCTCGATGTCGTGTCCACACGTCACCGCCGCGGTCGCGTTGTTGCTGGCGGCGGGCTACACCGGCACCCAGGCCCGCCAGCAGCTGAAAGCGACCGCCGACGACCTCGGACTCTCGGCGTCCCAGCAGGGCGCTGGGCTGGCCCGCGTCGACCGGGCCCTGGGCGTCGAGCCCACGGCAGGGACGCTCCCGACCGTGCTCACCGATTCGGCCAGTGGCGTCAGCGAGACGACCGCCCAGCTTCGCGGTCGGGTGACCGACCTCGGGACGGCCGGCGACGTCACGGCCTACTTCGAGTGGGGGCTCGCCGGGATGGGTCTCACGACGACCACCCCCGAACAGCCGGTCTCTGCGACCGGTGAAATCGTCGCGGACCTGACCGGCCTCACCGCCGGCAGCGCATACGAATTCCAGCTGGTGGCGACCAACGACGCCGGGTTCGCGAGTGGCGACACCCTGTCGTTCCTCACGACCGGGACGACCCCGGAACCCCCGGTCGTCCTGACCGGTGACCCGACGGACGTGACCGGCGACGCAGCCACCCTCCGGGGCACCCTCGGCGATCTCGGCACCGCCGACAGCGTCGAGGCCTGGTTCCGGTACCGGCCGGTCGGCGGCTCGTGGACCGAGACGGCTCCCGAGACGCTCACGACCGCGCCGACGGGCTACACGGCCCCGGTGACCGGGTTGACCGACGAGACCACCTACGAGGTGCAGGCACTCGTGTCCGGCAGCGACGGCGGCGATTCGGGTGCCATCCGACAGTTCACGACGCTCTCGGGGACACCGACCCCGCCGAGCATCGACGCCTTCACCGCGAGCGATACGAGCGGGAACAACCCGCACGCCGACCTCACCGGCCAGTGGACCGTCTCGGACCCCAACGGTGACATCCAGTCGGTCGTCTACGCGGTGTACGAGGGCGGGGCGCTGGTCGACTCGGTGACCCGCACGGCCATCGGCGTGACGACGGAAGACAGCGCGACAATCCACATCCACAAGGGTGGCGGGCGGACCTACGAGGCGCGACTGACGGTGATGGACGGGTCCACGACCGTCACCGAGAGCGTGGTTGTCGGCGACGGTGGCGGCGACCCCGGGACACCGCCCACGGTCGCCACCGAGCCCGCGAGTGCGGTCACCGAGACGGCCGCCGACCTCACCGGCCAGCTGACCGACCTCGGGTCGGAGGACACCGCGACGGTGTACTTCGAGTGGGGCGAGGCGGGCTCACTGTCGGTCACGACCCCGGAACAGGTCCGCTCGGAGACGGGGCAGGTGACCGCCAGCCTCACCGAGCTCACCCCCGGCACCGACTACGAGTACCGCATCGTCGGGAAGAACAGCGCCGGCTCGATGACCGGCGACGTGGCAGCGTTCACGACCGCCGGGACGGCCCCGGAACCGCCGGCAGCGGTCGCACCCGAGGTCGTGAGCTTCGCCGTGACCGAAGCCGGGAGCCCGAACCCACACGCCGAGGTGACCGGCACGTGGGAGGTCACGGATTCGGACGGCGACCTCGCCGAGGTCGTCTTCGAGGTGTTCGACGAGGGCGGTGCCAGCGTCGGCGCAGTGGTCCGGTCGGTCTCCGGCGGGCAGCACAGCGACAGCGCCACCGTGCAGGTGAAGAAGGGCGGCGGCCAGACCTACACCGCCACCCTGACCGTCACCGACGCGACCGGCCGAACCGCGAACGCGACCCGCAGCGTGACCGCGGCCGGGAAGCGCGCGAGATAGACACTTTTCGTCCTCCACTCCGAAGCGAGGGACATGACCTTCAGCATCTGCGTGCGCGAGACGTACGAGGACGACGACGGCGACGAGCAGACCCGCTTCGGCGTCGCGGTGACCACCCGGCTGCCGGGCGTCGGCGCGCTGTGCCCCTGGGTCAGCGAGAACGGGGCCGTCTCGACACAGAGCCTGACCAACGTCCGGCTCGGACGGAAGGGCATCGAGTACCTCGACGACGGGCTCGCGGTCGCGGACGCCCTGCAGGGCCTCCTGAACGCCGACGACAACGCCCCGGCGCGCCAGCTCCACGGCGTCGGCCACGAGGGTGAGTTCGCGTTCACGGGCGACGAGTGCATGGACTGGGCCGGCGACCGTGTCGGTGAGAACTACACCGTCGCAGGCAACCTGCTCGCCGGCGAGGGCGTCGTCGATGCCGTGGCCGAGGAGTACGAGGCAGGCGACCGCGACGAGCCACTGGCGAAACGACTCGTGGACGCCCTGGAGGCGGGCCAAGCCGCAGGCGGGGACAAGCGCGAGGACCTCACCATCCAGAGCGCAGCCCTGCGCGTGGCGACCACCGAGGAGCGCGACCCCGAACCCTACTACGACGACCTCCGGGTCGACGCCACCGAGACGCCCATCTCGGACCTGCGCGAGACCTACGAGCTGGCGCGCGAGGGGTTCGAGGCCGCGCTGGAGAAGTACGGTGACGCCTACGAGGACGACGACATGGATGCGGTATCGGACGCCTGAGACGGCAGCGCACCGGCTACTCGGCGGTATGTGATACGTGAAGATGGCGCCGCGGGCAGCGGCGCACAGAGGCACTGTGAGACCAGGGGGATGCCCTGTCCTCGAGTAGATGGATGGTCGCAGAGCGGATGAGTTACGTGCCTGACTCCTCAGGCACCAGTGGCATCCAGCAGAGGTGAGACGAGCGGAATCGAGAGACTACGCCGGGGTCAGACCCGGAACTCGTAGAGGTCGTCGCCGACGTGGTGGAGCGACTCGACGACCTTGCCCGAGTCGCCGACCATGTCGTCCCCGTTCGTCAGCGCGCGACCGATGGCGAGCGCCTTCCCGTGGGTCTCCTCGACGATGACGACCAGGTCGCCCTCGGCGATGTCCGAGTCCGCCTCGACGATGCCCGGGCGCATCACGTCCGCGCCGCCGGAGACGAACGAGATGGCACCGGCGTCGACCGTCACCGCGCGGCGGGTCACCTCGTGGGCGTTCGCGCCCGCGACGGTCAGGAACGGTTCGTCGTCGACGTAACAGATGTGGGGCTCGCCGTCGACCAGGACGAGGTCGAACTCGCTCCCGTCGAGCTCGACGAGCTCGTAGGCGTCCCCATCGAGTTCGACGCCGAGCTGTTCCGAGACCGCGGATTCGACCTCGTTCACGTCGTCGCTGCGAAGGTGATGGCGTGACTTGACCTGCATACTCGGGCGGTCGAAGGGAAGCCGCATAAACGACGCGCTCTCACCGAGCACGCGCCTTCAAGAACTAGCATGCCTCACCGCGACAAGGGCTTTAACCCTCCCCTGCATCTGTGGATGTATGTGGGGTTCCCGGACAGACCGGGGAGACGAGACCGTTACGTGCATCTCGTGTGGCGAGGACGTTCCACGTCGGAACGCACGGGAGTACGACAAGTACGGTAACCGCTGGGAGCGCACCGGCAAGGAGTTCGAGTTCCTCTGCAAGCCGTGTTATCGTGCCGAGTGCCACCAGCCGCGAGACGAACTGGAATCGCTCCTCTGCGAGATCGACGAAGCGACGATGAGCCAGGAGGAGTTCCTCGAAACGTACGACCGCCTCGTACAGGAGCGCTACGGCGCTTCCGAGCAGTAACGGGCGAGACAGGGGCACCCGCCACCGCGGCGCGGCCGCCCCGACACGTTTTCGTGCAGGCCGGGCGTAGGCCAGTGATATGAGTGATGATACGAGCGCGCAGGCCGCGGCCGGGACTGCGGAAGGCCAGGGCCCCGTCGAGATCGACGAGGAACTCGCGCGCCATCTCGAGAACAAGCGAGAGGAACTCTTCGAGAAGTTCGAGATCCGCGACGAGTTCCCCCAGAAGGTGATGGACGAGGCCGAGGAACGGACCACAGACGTCCAGCAGGAGATACAGGACGAACTCGACGAGCGGGAGGACCTGCGGGACCTGACGACGTGGACCACCGACCCGGTCGACGCCCAGGACTTCGACGACGCCATCTCCATCCGCGAGAACGAGGAGACGTTCACGCTGTGGGTCCACATCGCCGACGTGACCCACTACGTCCACCCCGAGAGCGCGATGTGGGCCGAGGCCGTCGAGCGCGGGAACACCGTCTATCTCCCCGCCTACACCATCCACATGCTCCCGCCGATGCTGGCCGAAACCGTCTGCTCGCTGGTCCCCAACGAGGACCGCCTCGCCCACACCGTCCAGATGGAACTGGACAAGGAGACGCTCAGCTACGACGAGATCGACATCTACAAGTCCGTCATCCACTCGGACGAGCGCCTGACCTACACCCAGACCGAGCGCCGCCTCGACGAACCCGACGCCGACCTCCACGACGAGATTTCGCTCGTGTTCGAGGTCGCCGACCGCCTGCACGAGCAGCGCAAGGAGGACGGCTCGCTCGTCCTGAACCCGCGCCGGGACCGCGCCCACACCATCATCGAGGAGTGCATGCTGAAGGCGAACAAGGCCGTCACGCACGTCCTGATGTGGAACCGCGGCGTCGAGGCGATGTACCGCGTCCACCCCCAGCCCACCCCCGACGAGTGGGACAAGGCGCTGGTCGAGATACAGGACCTCGATGGCGTCTCCATCCCCGGCGACACGTGGGACGACCCCCGGAAGGCCGTCAACGCGACGCTGGAGACCGCCCCCGAGCGCCAGCTCGGCAAGATCCAGTGGGCCGTGATGAAGGTCATGCCCCGCGCGAAGTACATGTCCGACCCGTTCGGCGGCCACCACGCCCTGAACTTCGACATCTACGGGCACTTCACCTCGCCCATTCGCCGCCTCTCCGACCTCATCAACCACTACATCGTCTACACCAACGACGTGCCCGAGGACCTCGCCGCGCTCTGTTCGGCCGCCTCCGACAAGCAGAAGGCCGCCGAGACGTGCGAGCGCGAGTACAAGCAGTTCCTCCAGGAGGTCGGGCTCGACCCCAACGCCGTGAACAACCGGGGTATCGAGGTCATCCCGGACGACGAGGACGAGGAGGCTGAAGACACGGAGACGGCCGAACAGTAAGCCGAACGACACCGTTTTCTTCCTGTCCGGTGAAAGACAGGAACAGATGCGACGCCCTCCCACCGCCAGCCTCGGCCACCAGGTGAGACCAGCGTGAACTACCTCGTGTTCCTGGCGCTCGTGCTGCTCCTGTTCGTTGGGACGTTCTGGGTCGTCACCCGCGTGTTCGAGGAGCGCACGCCGATGCCGCCCGAGCAGTCGAGTACCCCCCTGCGCTCGACCACCGGCTTGCAGTCGACCACGTCGTCGGGACCGGACACGTCGACAGGGGCGGTTATCCATCACGAACTGTCTCAGCAACTCACCGACAACTTCCGCTGTCAACTCCTCCACGCGAGCGAGGACGGTGTGCAGGTCGTGGTGACCGACGGCACCGCCGCCGCTCGCTTTTCCGTCACCAGCTTCGACCCGGTCGAGGAGACCGCAACGGTCGACCCTGCCGGGCCGGGTGCCGGCGCGCTGGATGGCGGCCAGGCGGGTGTCGCCCCGGGCAATGGGTCTCCGGGCCCGGAAACCGCGTACGGGGCGTTCCAGGGACCCACTGACTACACCGTCGCCGCGCCGACCGTCGACGAGGACGCTGGAACCGACAACGGCCCCGACGACCCACCAGATTCCGACGCGAGCGCGAGCCGCTCACCCGAGGAGGCCAACTGGCACGTCGCGGCCCGAACCGCCCTCGAGACGGGTTTCGGCCCGGTGTTCACCGCCGCCGAGGACTTCGGAACCCGGAACCCGCCGGTCTTCGACGTCGGCGACCTCCTGACCGCGGAGACACCACGCATCCGGGCCCTCCGCGACCGTTTCGACCACGCCCACGTCGACGAGTACCCCGAAGGCCACCTGGTCGAGGTGACCGACAGCGACCACATCGTGCAGGTCCTCGTCCCACCCGATGAGCCACCCAGATGCCCCGACCCCAGTGCGGGGGACGCTGGGGCCGGCGACGGCTGGGTCGCGGACGCCCTCGAATACGCAGCCGCCATCGACCTCCCGACCGCGGACGAGGCCGAACCCATCACCGAACGAGAGTGACGACCACAATGACGACGGGCTGAAACCCCGCGTCACGGATTTTACGCCTCACCACGTATTCTCGTACATGTACCGCGTCATCCTCCACGAAGGCCAGATCGAGTGCGACAGCTACGAGAAGATAGAGCGAGGCATCGAATGCTACATCGACGGCCAGTTCGCCGCGTTCGTCCCCTACGAGAACTGCTGTGCCGTCGTCGACGAAGAGGTGGTCGTGACCGACGAACGCTCGGTGTGGTAGAAACAGGTGCTCGGGCGGGGCTCAGTCCCGTCGCCGAGCGAGCAGCAGCGTCGCGACGAGCGCACCGACCATCGCGGTGACGCCGAAGCCGGGCGTCTGGCCGAGTCCGTCACCGGACCCACCCGACACGTCGGTCGCCGTCGTCTGCTCGGTTGTGGTCGTCGTGGTCGTGCCAGACTCGCCGCCATCGCCCGGTTCGGTCGTCGTGACCGGGGTGGTCGTCGCCGTCGTCTGCTCGGCCGTGGTCGTCGTCTCGTCCGCTGCTTCGACGGTGACGAACTCGAAGTCGTTCCCGTCGGGGCTGAGGCTGTGCGTTCCCGACTCCTCGAACCGGTAGGTGAACTTGACAGTGCGTTCCATGTCCTTCAGCACCGAGAGGCGCTTGCCTTCGACGAGTTCGCCGTCGACGTACAGCGCGGGGGTGATGGTCTTCGTGCTGTCGGCAGTGTTCGAGACGGTCACCGTCATCGTGACCTGTTCGCCAGGCGCGACAGTCGAGTCAGACACCGACCAGTCGCTGATCTTGACCGTGCCGGCGGGGCCACCGCCCTGGCCGCCACCGCCGCCACCGCCACCGCCGCCGGTGTTGGTCTGTTCTGCGGGCACGTCGAACGAGTACAGCCCGACGAAGTCGCTGTTACCGGCCGTGTCGGCGATCTCCGTGATGACGACACTGTAGTCACCACCGCTTTCGGGCGTGTAGTTCATCGCGTAGTGCGAGCCGTTCCGGGTGAAGTCGCTCAGTTCGAGCGGTTCCACCGTGACGCCGTCCGAGTTCTGGACCGCGCCCTCGATACTCCCGATGGTCTCGTTCGTGTCGAATTCGAAGCCGATTGTCCGGTCTGAGAGGGTCGCGCTGACGTTCGAGACGTCCGGAGCCCAGACGTCCTGGGTCTCGAGGACGACGGTGTGGTTCGTCGCGTTCGTCACGTTCACCACGGTCGCGTTCAGGCTCTCGGGGAACTGCGGTGCGTCGGGGACGATGACGTCCACGCGGACGGTCCCGTTCGCCTCCAGTCCGATCGTGTTGCCGACCACGAGCGACCCGTTCGTGTCGGTCGTCCCGTTGATGCGTCCACCGACTTCGAGGCCCTGGCCGTGCGTCGGTGTGCCGTTGGGGACGTCGATGAGGAACACCTGCGCGTCCGAGACCGGGTTGTCCCGGTCGGTGACGACGGTCACGTTCAGCCGGTGTCCCTCCGGGAGCGTGACGGTCCCGAGGTCGGTGTCGTTCTCGATGGTGCCGACCGGGACGGTGTGGACGTCAGCGATACCGTCGATGGGTGCCTCGGTGTCGTAGCCGAAGCGGTCGGTCTCGGCGACCCAGAGCGTGGGGCTGCTCCGATTCGGAAGCGTGAACGACGTGGTCCCGTTCTCGTCGATGGCGTGGATGCCGGTGGTACCGTCGTACCACGAGACGAACTCGGTGGTGTTCGAGGCGTTCCCATCGGGTTTCAGGACCGTCGCCGTGATGGTCCGGTCCGGGTTGCGGTCCCAGGTGGTGTCCGCGCCCTGCCGGGCGGTGACCGTGTAGCGGTCGCCCTCCGCGTCGACGACGGTCACGCTGATGTGCATCGGCCCGTCCGTGACGTTGCGCGTGTCGAGGGTCGCGCGGATGGTGCCAGCCGACGCGTCGACCACCTGGACGTCCGCCTCCCGCCACGGGGAGTTGGTGGTGTTCACGTCACCCTCGTAGGGTGCCTCGTCCACGTAGTTGGACGCGTAGCGGACGTAGACGGTCGCGTTCGTCAGGTTCTGGTCGACCGTGATGGTCGCCGAGACGGGTCGCTTCGGCAGCGAGTTGTTCGCGTCCAGTTCGGCGAAGTCGATGGCCGTCACCTCGGGCACGTCGCTGTAGGAGCCGTTCCGGACGGTCGTCTCGTAGACTGCGCGAGTGCTCCCGTCCCAGCCGACTCGGTCGAAGTCGCCCTCGACCATGTATCGGTAGGTCGTCCCGTTGGGCGCGACCGCCTCGGTGCTGCTGGAGGCGTCCCAGCACCAGCTGCTCCCCCAGTCGTCGACCTGCGTGCCGTTCCGGTACAGCTCACAGTGGTCCGGCTCGGGGTTGCCGTCGAGGGCACGACCGGCCTGGTCGATGGTCGTCGACTCGACGTTGAACGCTTTGCCGTAGTCGGGCTCCGGCGTCCCGACGTCGATGAGGAGCGGATACCGGTTCAGCGACGTGTTCGTCCCGTCCTGAACGACGCTGGTGGTGTCGTCGGTCCACCACCAGTAGCCGACGCCCTCGATGGCGTACTCGACGCTCTCGTTGGCTGCGTGCTGTGAGGCGTAGATGGTCTGGTCCGTCCGCCCGTCGAGGTCGTAGTAGGGGACCAGGTACGTCGATTCGTGGACCGACCGGTTCGTGATGCCCCAGTGACGGGCGACCCAGATGGTGGCACCGGGGTCGGTCCGGTGGTACGTGATGTTCTCGACCGCGAGCGCCTCCTTCGTCGGCGCGTACGTCACCGGCCCGTCGACACCCCACGTCGCGTTGACCACGTCGTAGAGTTCGGGCGTGTCCAGGTGGTCCGACTGGTTCGGGTAGGCGGCCGACGGGACGACGATGTGGTGCGTACTCACGTTCAGGTCCGAGAGATTCGACACCCGGAACGTCGTGCTCTCGGGGAACGCCGTGTCGATTCGGAAGGGGACGCCGTCGAGTTCGGCGATCACGTCCCGCTGCAGCACCGAGAGCGACTCGTTCGCCCCGGACAGGTTCGACGTGTCGAACGTGAACCGGACGGTGTCGGACTCGTTCACCGTGACGGTCGTATCACCCGTGACGTTCACCTGCGCGAACGAGAGCACCGACTGATTGTTCGAGGATTCGTCCGTCCCGTGGACGGTGACCGTGTAGGTCCCGTTCGGGAGCCCGGTCGCGGTGTAGGTCCCGTTCTCGTCGAGCGAACCGATAGAGCGGGTGTAGTAGCCGTCGTTGATGGTGACCACGTCACCCTCGACGCTCGTCCCGTTGAGCCCGTTGGATTGCACGGTGACAGTCCGCTGGGAGACGAAGCCGAAACTGGCGCGTCGCCAGCTCTCGTTGCCGGTCGCGGCCGAGTCGTTGATCGCGAGCCGGCCCGAGAAGATCCCGTTACCGGTCGCCGTGACGGTGAGTTCGACCGTCGCGGTCTCGTTGGGCGCGAGCGTCACCGACCGCGTCTCCAGGGTCGCGGTGCCGCTCCCACTCCCGCTGACGGCCCGAACGGATGCGTCGAGCGAGAGGGTCCGGTTCTCGTCCCCGTAGTTGTGGAGGGTGACGTTCTTGCTGGCCGACCCGTCGACGAGCCCGAACTGGACCGTGCTCGGACTCACGAGCAGGTCGGTGCCGAGCGCACGGGAGACGTTGAGCCGCCCCGAGCCGGTCTGGTACACGTCGTAGGACGTGTCGAGTCGGTCGGTGGTGGTCACGAGCGCGCTCCGGACCTGGCTCTGGTTCCAGTCCGGGTGTTCGGCGATGAGGAGCGCCGCCGCCCCGGAGACCGCCGGGGTCGCCATGCTCGTCCCGCTCATCGTGGTCGTCCCGTTTCGCCCCTGCGCCGCGCTCTCGATGTCGACCCCGGGCGCGACGAGGTCCGGCTTGACGTAGTGCTGGAGCGACGTGGGTCCGCGCGAGGAGAAGTACGCGAGCTGGTCCGACTTGTCGCTCGCACCGACCGTGATGACCTCGGGCGCGACGCCGGGGGACCCGATGGTCTCTCGACCATAGGACCCGTCGTTGCCGGCAGCCACCACGACGGTGACGCCGTTGTCCGAGGCGTTCTGGACCGCGTCGACCAGCGGGTCGTTCGTCGACGGCGAGCCACCGAGACTCATGCTGATGATATCGGCATCGTTGGTCACCGCGTACTCGACGCCCTCGATGATGTCGGACTCGGTCAGGTAGTAGTCGCCGACGCGAACGTCCATGATGCTCGCGTTCGGCGCGATACCGGTGATGTTGCTGCCGTTGACCGACCGACCCGCGACGATGCCCGCGACGTGGGTCCCGTGTCCGACGGTGTCCTGTGCCTCACCATCGTGTTCGACCATGTCGGCCTCGTCCACGACGGCGTCTTCGAGCATTGGGTGGCTGTTGTCGACGCCGGAGTCGACCACCGCGACCGTGACGTTCGTCCCGGTCACGTTGTACTGCTGTCGGCCACTCGGCGCGGAGACGAGTTCGTTCGCCTCGTCGAGGTTCAGTTCGATCTGGCTGTCGAGATGGACCCGCTCGACAGACGGGTCAGCCCGCAGTCGTGCGGCGGCGGCCGCTGCGTCGGCCTTCGAGACGCTGCTCGCGACCGCGTTGGCGGAACCGAGCACGCTCTTCGTCTCGACACCCTCCGCGGCCGCCAGCGAGGACCCGAACGATTCGAGCCCGAACGTCCCTGCCGTCTCTCGACGCTCGACGATGATGGGAACGCTGTCGGTGTCAGCGTCGGTGTAGTTCTGTGCGACGAGCTGGTCGACGTTGAACAGGGCGGGCTCGAACGTCGTGAAGTCGACCGACTGCGGGAAGACGTACGTCCCCTGCCGGGTCTCGACCTTGCGCAGCCCCGGACTGTGGACCTGGTACGTCGTCTCGTTGCCCTGTTCGACGACCGTGACCGTCTGCCCCGTGACCAGCGTCACGTTCGTCGTCGTCACGGTGGCCGTCTCGTTCCGTTCCGGTGGCGCGATCGAGGCCTGTTCGGCCGGCGTCCCGACCGGCGCCTGGCCGTCGGTGCTCGGGGACTGGCCCGTGTGCAGGTCGGCCGGGGCCGTCGGAGCCGCCGAGACGGCGAGCGCTGGCGTCACCATCCCGGTCAGTGCGACGACTGCGAGTACCACGGCGAGTGCCCCTCGTGTGTCAATTGTTGTCGTATCCCCACCTAACATGAGTGCTATTATTGTAGGAAACTAAACTAACGCTACTTAGCTCTTCTTGCCGACATGACTGTGCTTGAATCCAGTCCGGGGCTGCCCGAATCCGGGCCGCATCCGTGGGGTGCCGGCCCTCAACGGTGACGACCCCGCCATCCCCCGGGTCGCCCCGAAACCCCAGAGACTCCGATATTCACGGTTCTAATGCCTGCAGGCGCGAAAAATGGTTATTCGGCCCTCCGGCGTACTAGCCATTGCTAGCGCCGAGGGGCCCCGGCAGAACGAGAACACGCCAACATGTCGACAATCGGCCTCCGGCCTGGCCAGAGGGGGGTCAAGGAGAGGCAACATGAGACAGCTACCAGAACGCGACCAGCGACCGCCAGCGACCCGCCGCCCCGGAATCGGGCGGCGTGAACTGCTCACCGGACTCGGAACCCTGTCGGCAGGCCTGTCGCTCGGTGCAGTCGGCGGGACGGTTCCCGCACGGGCGGCCACGCCGTGGGCACCACACGCCCAGTATCGCCGCCGGCAGCGCGGGCAATGGGTGGCCCGCCACGGCTTGACCGGGTCGCAGTACCAGCGTGCGTTCACCAGCTACGCCAGACAGGGGTATCGCCTGACGAACATCAGCGGGTACACCGTCCGTGGCCAGCCCCGCTTCGCCGCCATCTGGGAGAAGCGCCGCGGCCCCGCCTGGGTCGCCCGTCACGGCATGACCAGCGCCCAGTACCAGACCGAGTTCAGCAGACGGGCGAGAGAGGGCTACCGGCTCACCGACATCAGCGGGTACACCGTCCGTGGCCAGCCCCGCTTCGCCGCCATCTGGGAGAAGCGTCGCGGCACCGCCTGGGTCGCCCGTCACGGCATGACCAGCGCCCAGTACCAGACCGAGTTCACCACCCGCGCCAGAGACGGCTACCGGCTCGTCCACGTCAGCGGCTACGGCGTCGGCGGGAGCGCCCGGTACGCCGCCATCTGGGAGAAGCGCTCCGGGCCCAGCTGGGTCGCCCGTCACGGCATGACCAACGCCCAGTACCAGACCGAGTTCAGCAGACGGGCGAGAGAGGGCTACCGCCTCGTCCACGTCAGCGGCTACTCCGTCCGCGGTGGGCCCCGCTTCGCCGCCATCTGGGAGAAGCGCTCCGGCCCCGGCTGGGTCGCCCGTCACGGCATGACCAGCGCCCAGTACCAGGGTGAGTTCGAGTCCTACGCCTACCAGGGCTACCGCCTCGTCCACATCAGCGGGTACAGTGACCGCCGCGGTGCCCGGTACGCCGCCATCTGGGAGTCCGAGGGGCTCTCACCGGGCGACATCCGGACCATCGACCGCTTCCTCGACGGCTACCGCCGCCGAAACGGTATCACCGGGCTCTCGGTCGCCATCACCAGGGACGAGCGCCTCGTGTTCGCGAAGGGCTACGGGTTCGCGAACAGCGACACCCGCGAACTCGTCCGCCCGTCCCACCGGTTCCGGGTCGCGAGCATCTCCAAACCCATCACCGCGGTGGCCATCATGGAGCTCGTCGAGACGAACCAGCTCGCCCTCGACGACCCCGTCTTCGGCTCCGATGGCGTCCTCGGGACCAGATACGGGACGCCCACCTACGGCCCCGCCATCACCACCAGCAACCCGAACCGGGTCACCGTCGACCACCTGCTCGAACACACCAGCGGGTGGCAGAACACCCCGAACGACCCGATGTTCAACTACCTCGATAAGGACCAGGAGGAACTCATCGAGTTCGTGGTGGCGAACCGCCCGCTCCAGACCGAACCGGGCACCAACTACCAGTACTCGAACTTCGGGTACTGCGTCCTCGGCCGTATCATCGAGGCGGTCTCCGGCCAGTCCTACGAGGACTACGTCAGGTCCGACATCCTCGCACCCGCCGGCATCAGCCGGATGGAGATCGCGGGCGACACGGAGGCCCTACGCAAGTCCGGGGAGGTCACCTACTACGGCAGCAACGCGTACAACATCCCCGTCGCCAGGATGGACGCCCACGGCGGCTGGGTCGGCACGCCCATCGACCTCTGCCGGTTCCTCACCCGGGTCGACGGCCAACCCCGGAAACGCGACATCCTCGACGCGGCGACCACGACCGAACTGTACGACGTGGAGGGACCGAACCCGAGCTACGGCGAAGGCTGGACCGTCATGTCGACCTGGCGCGGCCACAACGGCGCCATGCCCGGCTCGCTCGGCTTCATGGTCCAGCGCACCGACGGCTTCGCGTTCGCCGCCCTCGCGAACACCCGCCCGTCGAGCGACAGGTTCGGAAACTCGCTCAAACAGGCCGTCGACAACGCCATCGACAACGTCGACAGCTGGCCGAGCTTCGACCTGTTCTGAACGGGGCGACCGACGACCCGTTCTAGAACGCGCTGTTTCGGCTCCTCGGTGTGTTCGCGCAGTCGGAGACCGAGATGGCACAGAAGCGGACTCACAAGGGTATCGTGCCACGGATGCAAAACGAGGACTACCATCACGGCCCGGCCCCGCTGGGATTCCAGAAGGACGATAGTGAGCTGGTCGAGCCGAAGACTACGACCGGGTGACGACTGTGCTCGATACGGTGGCGTTGGGCGACCTGAGCAAGTGGAAGGCCGCTGGGGAACTGGACTGTGGGCGGGGCGACTATCTCTCGCGCTATCGACGAGAGGAGAAAACTGTACAGGTTGTAGTCGATGCTTCCATGAAGGCTTCAAAGTAGAACTTGTTTCTTCATGCAGTAAAGGTAAATATACGAATATCTTCTATTTCCACAGGAGGTGTAGATTTTGGAGACAATAGTGCTCTCCACGATTGGGGACCAGTTCGTTCAGTACGTTACTGAGTTGATGATATTCTGTGGTGTTGGAGGGACAATCCTTGCTATAATCTGGATGCTCATCCAAAGAGCACTGGAGTAAGCCAGATTTACGGGTCGTCTTGGTCGTCGAGTCTCGATAAGATGCCCGAGGGGTCACCGATTTTCAGACTGTCACAGTTCTCATCGTAATCCAGGATTGCCTCCCGAATCTCGTCTCGGTTATTGATGATATCGTGATAATCAAGGGTGCAAAATAACCCGCTTCCTCCGTTATCGGACCATCGAGCTGCGTCACAGATGACTTGTACATCATCCTCGTTATCCACGATTCTACCGAGTTTCAGAATCAATCCCAAATCGTCATTTTGTTCTTTAGTGTCTTCGACGAGAGCAGAAACACGACCCCAGCGCTGGTCGATTATTTTTTGTTTCTCACGTAGTGTCTTTAATTTCGCCCGTTTATCATCCTTGCTGGCGATTTCGTCCCTCAAGGATTTGAAAAAGTCAACATCATTGGTCTTCAGATAGTCTCTATCTTCTGCTTTGGCTTCCGCAATTGACCTGTCCTCGGACGTGAGAAGCTCCATGAAATCAAGGTAGATTTCTTCTTTCCTTTCAGGAACTATTTCGAATTCCTCTTTGACTTTAGGACTGATGATTTTGGAGTTCTCTTTCTCAATTAAAAGCTCCTGTGCTGCGGTATCTCCTTGTCCCAGCACATATCTGAGGAGTACTGAAGTGTCGCAGAATACTCCAGGCAACCTTTCAGGACCGTCAATGCTCATTTTGCGGTAGTGAGATACCGTTCAACGAGACTCTCTATGTGAGGCGTATCCTCAGAGAGGCAAGGGTAATCGGTTGCAGTGGGCACCAGTGCACTACTTGCAGCGTCCTGACGTAGTGCCTCCAATTTATCCTTGTATTCCTCTCGATGCTGCTCTATTTCTTGGGCGTGTCGAACTTTCAGGTCTTCAGCTCGAGGACCAGATGCTGTCCTCATAGAAATCGCGTAGCTCGGGAGCTTCCACGCCTCGTAAAAATAGAATCTTCGGAGGCTTTGGAACATTTGGAGCTGTGAGTCGCTGAGTCGCTCCACATTCATCTGGCTGAGGGCGAGGAAAGCGTCTTCAAGTATGTCACTGAAGGCCTTAAAATCGCTGAGGAGAGGTTTCAGTTGCTCATCCATAGCCATCTGGAGATGAATCTCTGAAACCAAGTCTGCAACTTCTTCATACAAATCTGGGCCCTTCACCTCTGAGCTGACCTGAAATTGAGAGAGGGTCATTTCATTGGGGGAGTCTGTTTTCACCCGGCGAATCTCTCTGATTGCATAATTCAGGGTATTTCTAAGTTCTTGAACTGCAACGTAGAGGTCTCTAAGATCCTCAGGCGCTCGTTCTTTATAGAAATCGAGGAGGTACATTTCTCCCCGAGTAAACCAGCTGTCTTCCAAATCGAATTCGCGTAGAAAGTACTCTGCGAAACGTTCAACTTCAGGGATTGGATTATAATCCGAACGACTGTCCACGAATTCTTTTTGGACATCAGGAGACGCAGTCTGACCAGTCACACGGTTGAATGCGTTTTCCAATGCGCCGATGGAGAGCTCTGAGTTAGGTGTATCTGTCTTCGCACCAGCGATATACCAACTGTAGGTGATACTGTCCAGTTCATCAGTGTCAGCCAACGCCTGGAAGATAAACTTCTCAAGTTTTGTTTTACTGGTCTTGGTAACTGCGTCGGATTCAAGCTCACCGCTACGAGAGATCGCGAGAGCCAAGCCCTCAATGACATTGTTGAGGGTCTCGCGTTCATTGGCGGTGAGTTCTGTCACGCGCTCAACTATGTGCTTCTCGACTAAATACTTGCGTTCTAAGCCCTTAATCGCTAGTTTATGTATTGACAACCTAGTTTGTATTAGTTGTAGTATCACGCCCCCAAACCGGTTATCAGCCTCAGAACCGATTTTCGACCCCGGTTCGGGGCCAGGTTTCCGAGAAATTCCGGCCAAATCCCTCCGTATAGCGGTACTTCCATGCTTTGGGTCTGCTGTCGTCGGCTTCACGCGGACGAACCAGCGTTGTTCCAGCGGTCGGAGTACCGCCACGAGGACGTCCTTCGAGTAGCGGGCGTCTTTGGTGGTCCTCTCATCACACTCGGTGCTGAAAGACAGTCGGACGGCTCACCGAGAAAACAACCCAAACGACGCTGGACTCGTCGGGAGTCCCGCGAGCGAGCGAAGCGAGCGAGTGGGACTACGACGAGTCCATTGACTGAGTGAACGTAGTGAACGAAGGAAATGGACTCGTCGGGATTTGAACCCGAGGCCTCTTCCTTGCGAAGGAAGCGATCTACCCCTGATCTACGAGCCCGCGGAACGCAACCAAAGCTTGCCCCCGCGGCGTATTAGTAGCTTTCCTTTCGGGAGCCGTACGTGGGTTGGTGTGACGTGGCGAGGAGGCGCAGTCGGCCGGCGGCGACGCCGAGGAGGAAGCCGGTGAAGTGGGCGATGAGGGCGACGCCGGGGGAGCCGGTGGCCCAGGTGACGAGGGCGGCGACGAGGATGAAGCCGGCGAGTTCGGCCCACTCGGGGAGGTCGAAGCGCGACAGCAGGCCGTCGGTGAGGCGGTTGCCGCCGAGCACGTAGCCGTAGAGGGCGAAGACGGCACCGCTGGCGCCGAGGACGGCGGTGGGGCGGCCGAACCCGATGGTGGCGACGAAACCGCTCGTGAGGACCTGTGCGACCCCGGCGAGGGCACCGGTGACGACGAAGAAGGTGTGGTAGCGGAATCGGGTGGTCTTGCGTTCGAGGGCGAAGCCGACGAGCGCGAGCGCGATGGCGTTCGAGAGGAGGTGCAGCAGGCCCGCGTGGGCGTACACGCTCGTGACGAGCGTCCAGGGCCGGCTGAGTGGCGAGTGGAGGACGAACAGGAAGTCGTAGACGCCCGCGAAGCCGACGAGCGCCTGGAAGAGGCTCACGACGGACTGGAAGGCGAAGACGACCGCGAAGAGGGCGAACGTCTCGAGGGTCGGGCTCCCGGAGCGGCGGGACATACGTGTACTCGGGCGCTGTCGCTACTAAACATTCGGGTGTCATGAAAGAGAGTAAAATTCGCGGCCGAGGTGGCGGACGACGGAACTGCGCGAGAGAGCGACGGCGGAGCCGTCGTCGGGCCCTCGGGTCAGTCCTCGAGGACGATCTCGATGCTGACGTCGTTCGGGACCTGGATCCGCATGAGCTGGCGAAGTGCGCGCTCGTCGGCGTCGAGGTCGATGAGACGCTTGTGGACGCGCATCTCCCAGTGTTCCCACGTCGCAGTACCCTCACCGTCGGGGGACTTGCGGGTCGGGATTTCGAGCGTCTTGGTCGGCAGCGGGATGGGACCCGACAGGTTCACACCCGTCTTGTTCGCGATCTCGCGAACGTCGTCACAGATGTTGTCGAGGTCGTCGGGGCTCGTTCCCGCGAGCCGGACGCGTGCCTGCTGCATTGTTTACTTCTCGTTGACGCTCATGACCTTGCCAGCCGCGATGGTCTGACCCATGTCGCGGACTGCGAAGGAACCGAGCTCCGGGATCTCGCCGGCGGGCTCGATGCTGAGCGGCTTCTGGGGACGGACGGTGACGACCGCGGAGTCGCCGGACTGGATGAAGTCCGGGTTCTCCTCGGCGACCTCGCCCGAGCTGGGGTCCATCTTCTTGTCGATGGATTCGATGGTACAGGCGACCTGTGCCGTGTGGGCGTGGAAGACCGGCGTGTAGCCGGCCGTGATCACGGACGGGTGCTGCATGACGACGATCTGGGCCGTGAAGGTCTCGGCGACCGTCGGCGGCTCGTCGGCGGGGCCACAGACGTCACCGCGGCGGATGTCGTCCTTACCGATGCCACGGACGTTGAAGCCGACGTTGTCACCGGGGCCAGCCTCCGGGACTTCCTCGTGGTGCATCTCGATGGTCTTGACCTCGCCACCGACGTCAGACGGCTGGAACGAGACGTTCTCGCCGATGTTCAGCATACCCGTCTCGACACGGCCAACCGGGACCGTACCGATGCCGGAGATGGTGTAGACGTCCTGGATCGGGAGGCGCAGGGGCGCGTCGGTCGGCTCCTGGGGCTCCGGGAGGTTGTTGAGGGCCTCGAGGAGGATGTCGCCATCGTACCAGGAGGTGTTGTCGGAGCGCTCGGCGATGTTGTCGCCTTCGAACGCGGAAATCGGGATGAAGGTCGCGTCCTCGGAGCGGAAGTTGACCTGCTTGAGGAGCTTCTGGACCTCAGCCTTGACCTCCTTGTACTTGGCCTCGTCGTAGTCGACGACGTCCATCTTGTTGACGCCGATGATGAGCTCGTCGATACCCAGCGTGCGGGCCAGGAAGACGTGCTCTCGGGTCTGGGGTGCGACACCGTCGTCTGCGGCGACGACGAGGACGGCGTTGTCTGCCTGGGACGCGCCCGTGATCATGTTCTTGACGAAGTCACGGTGACCCGGACAGTCGACGATGGTGAAGTAGTACGAGTCCGTGTCGAACTCCTGGTGGGCGATGTCGATGGTTACACCGCGCTCGCGCTCCTCGGCGAGGTTGTCCATGACGTAGGCGAACTCGAAGCCACCCTTGCCCTTCTCTTCTGCTTCTTCTCGGTACTGCTCGATGACGTGCTCGGGCACGCTCCCCGTCTCGAAGAGGAGTCGCCCGACCAGTGTGCTCTTACCGTGGTCGACGTGGCCGATGACGGCCAGGTTCTGGTGCGGTTTGTCGCTCATTGTTGTATCTCACGCGCAGAGGCGCTGTGTGGGAATCTTTCGGCAGAAACAGTTAAAACCATTTCGATACGGGCCTCACGACAGCCCCGCGCCGTCTTGCGGTTTGGCGTGCGAATGCACACCAAAGGGGCGCTCAGGAGAGGCGCGCGATGTCCGCGAGCACCGCGCTCGCAGTGGGGTCACCACCCGCCCCGCGCCCCCGGAGCGCGAGCGTGCCCGCGTAGGTCGTCTCGAGCTGGACGATGTTCTCCGTCCCGGTCACCGCAAGCGGGCTGTCCGTCGGGACGAGTCGCGGGCCGACACGGATGCCCGACGGGGTCGCCTCGCCGACGAGGCGGACGGTCTGGCCGTCGGACTGGGCGAGCTGGAGCGCGCTCGGCGGGATGTCGACGATACCCTCCACGTCCGCGTCCGCGAGCGTGTACTCGGTCTCACCCTCCGCAAGCACGTTCGAGAGGATGACGCACTTGAGCGCGGCGTCGGTCCCTTCGACGTCGAAGGCGGGGTCTGCCTCGGCGACGCCGAGGTCCTGGGCCTCCGCGAGGACGTGCTCGTAGTCCAGCCCTTCCGCAGCCATCCGCGAGAGGATGAAGTTCGCCGTCCCGTTGAGGACGCCCCGCACCGCGGTGACCTGCGACGGGCCGTAGTCCGCGACCGTGCCCAGCACCGGGATCGCGCCGGCGACGGTCGCCTCGAACAGCACCTCACCCTCGCTCTCGGCTTCGAGCGCCTGCACGTCCGCGTATCGCTCCGCGACCGGCCCCTTGTTCGCCAGCACGACGTGCCTGTCGCGCTCCAGCGCGGTGCGCACGTGCGAGAAGGCTGGCTCGGCGTCACCGAGCGTCGTCGGCGTCGCCTCGACGAGCACGTCGTACTCGCCATCGAGCACCGCGTCGGGGTCGGCCGAGCCGACGTGGCCCCGTGCCGACTTCCGGCTGAGTATTGCATCCACGTCGATGCCGTCGGGGTTCGTCACGCCCGAACTCGAATCCGCGATACCCGTCACCGTGTGCCCGTGGTCGCCCGCGAGTCGCGCGACCGACCGGCCGACCGCGCCCGCACCGAGGATGGCGACCTTCATGCCTCACCCTCCACGAGCGGTTCGACGACACGCAGGTCCTTGCGTTCGGCGACCGTCCGGACGACCGAGAGCGCCTCCTCGGTCTGGCCCGGCTCGATCGCGAGCTGTGCACGTGCACTCGAGACGTCGTCGGTACCTGCTGGCGCGTCGAGCGCGAAGTCGGTCACCGAAGCCCCACTGCACTCCTCGATGGTCTCCAGGGTGTCCGAGAGGTCGGTCTCGACGAGGTGCCCGACGAGCAGGACGCTCACCTGTTCGGCGTACTGGTCGGCACCCGCCTGGATGATGGTCACACCCGCGTCCCTAAGCCCGTTGACGACGTCGTCGAAGCGACTCGGCGTACACTCCAGGTCGACCTCGACCGGGATGTTCCCCCGCGGTGTGAGGTTCCCCCGTTCGTGGAAGATAGAGAGGAGGTTCCCTCCGTTGTCCGCGATGGGACGCAGCGCGCGCAACAGTTCGCCCGGCTCGTCGACGAGTTCCAGCCGGACTGTGTACGCTCGCCGCGTCTCGGAGACGTCAGTCGCCATCGAAATCACCCGCGAAGAACACGGCGCGTCGTCGGTCCATACGTAGGTCTGACCTGCCTGAGCGATATAAGCCTTCAGCCACTCGCAAAACTCTCCTCTCCTTCGGTGAGTACTTTCGCATCGGGCGACTCGTTTCGCCGTCGGCGACTGGTTTCACCTTCGGTGACTTCTTTGCCGCCCGACCGAATCCTTCGGTATGTCCATCGCACGGCAACTGTTCGACGTCCTCGTGGCGGGCGTGCTCGCGTTCGTCATCCTGTTCCTCGGAAGCTACGTCGCGCCACAGCTGGCCTCGACGCTCGCCATCCTCGTCGCCTGTGGGTTCTACTTCTCGCGCTATCCGTGGGGGTCACAGGACGGCACGAAGATCAACGACCGTATCGACGACCTGTACGACCGCTACCTGCCGTTCTGAGCGGAGAACATCACTCCCGGTACGTCTGGGCCAGCCGGTCGAGGTGGGCCCCGACCGCGTCCCTCGCCTCCTGCTGCCCGGTGCACGACTCCTCGGGACACCACTCCGCGACGACCGGCTCCGGGTCGTCAGGGCGGAGCGCGACTGCCCTGATGACGATGGTCCGTTCCGTGAGTTCGGCCACCGTCCGGCGCAGTTCCTCGCGTTCGCCCGCTGGACCGGCCATCGCCGCTGACTCGACATCGCTTCCATCGCCGGCCGAGGCGGCGACTGGTGGCGAGATGACCGTCGTGTGGACGCCGACCGGGATGAGCTGACGACCACAGTGGGGGCAGCCTGCAGGCACGTTACATTCCGTATGTCTCGTCGGATAGAATAAACCTTCCTGATAACGAATCATACACTCAGTTCAACCAACAGACGCGCCGCTGGGCGGGGTCGAGAACGAAAGAGGGAGAGAACCGAGTTACAGGTAGTCTGCGCCTTCGGGGAGTTCGAGCTTCATTCCCTTGCGCTCGCGGATCTCCATGATCTTCTCTTTCTGGAGACTGTCGGACATGAACTCGAAGCCAGCGTTCTCCGTGTTCCACGACGCACGACCCTCGGTCGCGCTGCGGATGTCGGAGGAGAAGCCGATCATCTCGTCGACGGGCGCGATACCCTCGACGACCATGAGGTCACCCTCCTGGTACATGTCGTCGACGCGGCCACGGCGACCCTGGATCTCGCCGGACGCCGCACCCATGTGCTCGTTCGGCACGTCGAGGCGGACGTCCTGCATCGGCTCCATCAGCGCGACACCCGCGTGGATGAGCGACCGGTGGACGGCCTCACGGACCGCAGGGATGACCTGCGCCGGACCACGGTGGATGGTGTCCTCGTGGAGTCGGGCGTCCTTCAGGCGAAGGAGCGCACCCTGGACGGGCTCGGCAGCGAGCGGACCGTCGGCGAGCGCCTCTTCGAGGCCCTCGATGACGAGTTCCATCGTCTCGTTGAGGTGCTGGATACCCTTCGTGTCGTCGATGAGGACGTTCGTCCCGAAGATGTGCTCGACGTTCTGGGAGGTGTCCTTGTCCATGCCGGCCTCCTGGAAGGCCTCACGGCGTTCCAGTTCGGGCATGTCCATGGAGACCTCGCCCATGCGGATCTTCTCGACGATGTCCTCGTCCATCGGCTCGAGGGTCATGTAGAACCGGTTGTGGCGGTTCGGGGAGATACCCTCGACCTCGCCGGTCTCCGCGCGCGGTGCCTCGCGGTAGACGACGATCGGCTCACCGGTGATGACTGGGATGCCCTGGTTGCGCTCGATGCGCTGGGTGATGACCTCGAGGTGGAGCTCGCCCTGCCCGGAGATGAGGTGCTCGCCCGTGTCCTCGTTGATCGTGATCTGGATGGTCGGGTCCTCCTTGGAGACCTGGCGGAGCGTCTCGATGAGCTTCGGCAGGTCGTCCATGTTCTTCGCCTCGACGGACTTCGTGATGACCGGCTCCGAGATGTGTTCGATGGACTCGAACGGCGTCATCTCGATGGAGGAGACGGTGGATCCGGCGATGGCGTCCTTGAGGCCCGTGACGGCTGCGATGTTCCCTGCAGGGACGTGGTCCACTTCCTCGCGCTCGCCACCCATGAACAGGCCAACGGACTGCAGGCGGTTCGTGCCCGCGGTCCCGGAGACGTAGAGGTCCTGTCCCTTCTCCATCGTGCCGGAGAAGACGCGACCGGTCGCGACCTCGCCAGCGTGGGGGTCCATGTGGATGTCGGTACACATGAAGACGACCTCGCCGTCGTCGTCGACCAGACGCATCTGCTCGGCGACGTCGAGCTCGTCGTCACCGCGCCAGATGCGCGGGATACGACGGGGCTGTGCCTCGATGGGGTCCGGGAAGTGCTCGACGACCATGTCGAGCACGACGTTCGAGAGCGGCGTCTTCTCGTGGAGCTCCTTGCGCTTGCCGGCGCGCTCCAGGTCGATGATGTCGCCGAAGTCGAGACCGGTCCGCTGCATGGAGTTGACGGAGACGCCCCACATGTACAGGGCGGACCCGAACGCGACGGTTCCGTCCTGGACGGAGACGGTCCAGTCGTCGACGTCGTCCATGTCCTCGGTCATCCCGCGGATGAGCTCGTTGACGTTACCGATGACCTTCTGGAGACGCTTCTGCATCTCCTCGGGGCCTTCCTGCAGCTCCGAGATGAGGCGGTCGACCTTGTTGATGAACAGGGCCGGCTTCACACCCTCACGGAGTGCCTGCCGAACGACGGTCTCCGTCTGCGGCATGGCTCCCTCGACTGCGTCCACGACGACGAGTGCACCGTCGACTGCACGCATCGCACGCGTCACGTCGCCACCGAAGTCGACGTGGCCCGGCGTGTCGATGAGGTTGATGAGGTGGTTCTGGTCGTCCACTTCGTGGGTCATCGACACGTTCGCCGCGTCGATGGTGATCCCACGTTCCTGCTCGTCCTCTTCCGTGTCCATCATGAGCTTGGTCGCCTCACCTTCGTCGGCGATCATGCCCGTCCCGGCGAGCAGGTTGTCTGTGAGTGTCGTCTTACCGTGGTCGACGTGCGCGGCGATGGCGATGTTCCGGATGTGCTCCGGGTTGTCCATCAGCCGTTCGCACTGTTCGACGATCTTCTTTCGTCTACCCATTGGTGTTGCGTACCGACGTAGGCGGTAAAAGTATGCTGTTTTCGATTCGCCGTGAAACCGTGAGACGGCCGTTTTCGGGCACCTCGGAACGGCTTGGTGAGTCAATGATACGCACAGTAGCCACGTCACTCGAGCGGCGAAACCGGCGTGAGACCGTCGGAACCGGGTCTCGTGTCGACGAACAAAGCATTTACCGCCGGCGGTGACAGTCAAGTCATGAAGCCGACCATGGTCCCCCGTCGGGGGTTCCTCGCACGACTCGCCGCGGGTGCAGGAACCGTCGGCGCTGCCGGCTGTCTCGGTGGGTTCGGCGGGACCAAGTACACGTTCACGGTGTCCCACGCCGCCGACTCGCTGGCCGCGCTGACCGAGGGGTTCGTCGAAACGGACCCAACGGAGATCCACGCACAGCAGGCCATCGACTACTCGGCCGAGTACAAACGGTCGGTCGTCGAGACGCTCCTCGACCAGGGCACCGCCGAGGCCGTCCAGTGGCAACTCGCCTACGACCGGGAGTTCGGGACGACGACCCGGCCCGAACCGAGGTTCATCGTGAACGACGGCACCTACCACTCGGTCGAGGAGACCGACCGGACCGAGTTCACCGAGGACCGCTGGGTGTTCTACCTCGACCTCGTCGATGAGAAACCGGGCAGTGGTGATACCGTCGTCACCGAAGCCCCGCCGTCGCTCTCCGAGACGGACCAACTGCTCGTCCGGCGTGCTCGCGAGGCGGTGACGGGTCACGGCTCGTTCTACGACGTGGACGACGAACCGCTACAGGGCCGTGGTCCCGCCTTCCACCACGAGATGGACCCCGGGGCGAGCGACCTCGTCCCGTCGGCCCCGTTCGACTACTTCCGACGAGGTGACCAGTACCTCGTCCCGCGTGCCGAGCGCGGCCCAGTCGACCTGACGCGGTACACGTTCGGCATCGAAGAAGTCGCATCGTCACGGGCGGAACTTGAGGCCCACGTCGAATCGACCGTCGTCGACGCCGTCTTCGACCGCCCCGGCCTCGACACAGGAGCTGTCGACATCCTCCGCGACGTGACCGGAAACGGGATCGGTGGCGTCCACAGCGAGTCTGGCCAGCTGTCCGATGGGTTGGCCCAACTGGCCGACCGACTCGGGATGACTCCTTACATCCCGGAGAACCCCGGCCAGTACACGTCGCTGACTGGTGCCCGCTTCTCGTTCGATGACCGCTGGTGGCGTGGGTCGCTGTCCATCCGGTCGACGCCGTTCTAGCGCCCACGAAACCCAGTATCGGCAACGGGACACGGGGCCGGAACCCTCATACGGGTAGAACGCTTGTGACTGTATAGCATGGAGGTTCGCGTACAGGGTTCCGGGCCCACGGCCCCCTTCTTGAGCGCCCGGGACGTCTTCGAGACCGAGGCCGACGTCCAGTTGCCGATTCACGTCCACGTCAGGGACGACCCCGACGAGCGGACCTGGACAGGCCACTACGACGACCACCACGTCCTCAACATCTCCCGACGGGCCGCGACGAGCGTGATGGCTCGCGAACTCACCATCCACGAGTTCTCGCACATGGTGCGCTACGAGCAGAACCACCCCTCGCACGTCCAGTCGACCGAGGAGGCGCTGTTCCTGGGGCTCGCGGGCAACAGCGTCGAGCGCCGCAAGGTCGCACACTGCTACCAGATCGCGAACCACATGAAGGACATCTACGCCGACGACATCACGATGCAGGTCTCGCCGCCCGAGAAGCTCGTCTCCTTCCTCGAATCCAGTCTGGCGGCGGCGGTCGCCGACCAGCCGACCCCACCCCGGGCGGGCCTGATGCCCATCCAGCCGGGGTCGGACCCGGACATCACCGCGGTCAACGCCGCCTTTGCACTCGCGCTGGTGGAGCGCCACGACCTGGTCGACGACGACCACCCGATGTACGACCTCGCACGCGTAGCCGCGGGCGACGCGCCCGACGTGAGCGTCGAGCGATTCAAGCAACGGTTCGCGACGCTGGCGGACGACCCCTCCGAGAGCGAGTACCGCAAGGCCCTGGTCGACGTGACCCGGGAGTACGCCCTCGGGCGGCAACAGGCCGCGGACTGAGTCGGACCGGCAAGTTCAAACCGCTATTTTAGGTAAGCGAGCCGAGATATACTCGCACGTCCTCTGTACCGACATGAACACCTGGAATCGTCGAGAGGTACTCGCCCTGGCGGGCGCGCTCTCCATTCCGGCCCTGGCGGGCTGTCTCGGGAGCCTCGGCAACAGTGGCCCCGACGTGACGCCCGGCCTGCTTGCCTCCGACCTCTCCCGCGACATGGACCCCGAGGTCTCGACCGACACACTCCGCGACCAGGTCCGGGCCAACACCCAGTTCGCGCTCGACCTGCATCACAACCGGGTGACCGAGAAGCCCGACGAGAACCTGTTCCTCTCGCCGCTGTCCATCTCGCTCGCCATGGCGATGGTGTGGGCCGGTGCCCGCGGCGACACCGAGGCCCAGATAGCCGAGACGCTGCACTACGTCGAGGACCAGGAAGATCTCCACCCGACGTTCAACCGGCTCGACCTCGCGCTGGACACCCCGGAAGACGCCGAAGACGAGGCCTTCAGGTTGGACCTCGTGAACGCCCTCTGGGGCCAGACCGACTACCCCATCAGCAGCGAGTATCTCGACACCGTCGCCCGCAACTACGGCGCTGGCCTGCGGACCCTCGACTTCGCGGCCGAACCCGAGGCCGCCCGCGAGACTATCAATTCGTGGGTCGCCGACCAGACCGAAGACCGCATCGAGGAGTTGCTCCCTCAGGACTCCATCAACGACCTGACCCGGCTCGTCGGCACCAACGCGGTCTACTTCAAGGCGAAGTGGGCCCAGCCCTTCCCCGAGGAAACCACCAGCCAGGGGACCTTCACTGCGCTCGACGGCACGGAGTCGCAGGTCCCGCTGATGCGCCACTCCGACGTGGCGGTCCCCTACGCCGAGGTCGACGGCGTACAGGCGGTCGAACTCCCCTACGAGGGCGACGCGGCCAGCATGGTCGTCGTCCTCCCACCCGAAGGCGAGTTCGAGACCTACGAGCAAGCACTGGACGCCGACGGCCTCCACACCCTGTTCGACGCGCTCGAAGCGAACGACGGGCGAGTCGTCCTCCCCAAGTTCACCTTCGGCACGAAGGTCGGCCTGAACCAGGCATTGAAAGACCTCGGGATGCCCGACGCCTTCGACCACGACCGCGCGGACTTCTCCGGGCTGGTCGAACCCGGGACCCCGGAACGCCTCGCCATCGACGACGTGCAACACGAGAGCTTCGTCGCGGTCGACGAGAACGGCACCGAGGCGACCGCCGCGACCGGGGTCGTCGTCGGCGACGAGTCCGCCCCGATGAACCCCTTCGAGTTCGTCGCGGACCGGCCGTTCCTGTTCGCCATCCGGCATCGCGAGACCGACTCGGTGGTCTTCCTCGGCCGGGTCGTGGACGCCGCGGCAGCGCAGTCAGCCGAGTAATCGACCCTCAGCCCACGGCCCCGGTCACGACTGGGATGAGTCCCGCCATCGCGAGCCCCACCCCGACCGCCAGCACCACGTAATCCACCCGCGAAAACGACATCTCGGGCGGCGTCGGGTTCCACGAGAAACAGCGCGCCTGGAGCGCCACCGACAGTCGGTCTGCCCGCTCCATCGCCCGCGAGAGTCCCACGAGTACCAGCCGTCGCGCCCGGTCGACGACCGACCGGTTCGCGCCACCCCGTGCCTGTATCGCCTCGCGAATCGAGCGGACGTCACGGCGTAACAGCGGGAGGAACCGCAGCGTGAGTGCCATCCCGACGCCGAGCAGCCGCCCGGGTTTCCCGGGGACGTGGCGCTGGATGGCCGCCCGGGTCTCCCGGACAGGCGTGGACGTGACGTACGCCATGCTCACGAACAGCACGAGAATCACCCGAGTGATGGCCAGCGCCGAATCGACCGCCTGTGCTGGCACCAGCCAGGGCGGCCCGAGCGTCAGGGCCCCGATGAGCGGCCCGACCAGCAAGAACGCGAGGACGACCCGGTACGCGTGAACCACCGCGACCGGCGAGAGCCGCGCGGCCGCGAGCGAGGCGGCGGCGACGAGTGCCATCGCGGCCAGCCACGACGGCGTCGGGTTCGCGAACACGGCCACGGCGAAGCCCATCTGGAACACGAGCTTGGCGCGTGCGTCCAGGTCGTGGGCGACCGAGTCACCCGGTGCGTAAGCGAGCATGGTGGGTTACGAAGATGGCACGTCGACCGCGACCCCCGACAGGTCCTCCCGGACCGCGTCGGGCGAACCGTCGGCGACGATGTTTCCGTCCGAGAGCGCGACCACGCGGTCCGCACGGGTCAGCAGGTCGCGGAGGTCGTGCGTGACGACGACGATACTCGTCCCGTCGGCGTGCAGGTCGTCCAGCCGGGCCAGCACCGACCGGCGGGCACGCTGGTCGAGCCCGGCGAAGGGCTCGTCGAGCACGAGGTGACTGGGCTCCATCGCGAGTGCACCCGCGATAGCGACCCGTGACTGCTCCCCGCCGGAGAGCTCGTCGACCCGTTCGTCCTCGCGGCCCGCCAGCCCGACCGCGTCGAGCGACGCCGCAACGCGGCGGTCCACCTCCTCGCGAGGCACGCCCAGGTTCTCCGGGCCGAACGCCACGTCAGCACCCACGGTCGAGGCGACCAGCTGGTCCCGCGGGTGCTGGAACACCATCCCGACGCTGGTCCGGGCGGCGACCGGGTTCTCGACCACCGACTCGCCATCGACCGTGACCGTTCCCGAGTCGGGTTCCAGCAGCCCGTTGAAGTGCCGGACCAGCGTCGTCTTCCCGCTCCCGTTCGCCCCGACGAGGAGGAGGAACTCCCCGTCGGGAACCGTCAGCGAGACGCCGTCCAGCGCGTCGTGGTCGCCGAACCGATGGACCAGGTCCTCGACCCGTATCATCCAGTCAGCTCGGTGAGCTCGCCCGCGTAGACCAGCCCGATGACTGCGGCCATCTCTGCCAGGTCACCGGGCAGGAACGGGAGCATGAACGTGAACGCCTTCCCGAGCGACCAGTCGAGCACGAACGCCATGTACGGCGTGCCGACGACGTAGATGATGGCGATACCGAGACAGATGGCCACGACCTGCGTGGGGACCGACACCGCAGCGAGCGAGCGCGTCCCGAGCCCGCGGTGGACGACCGCGCCGATGGCCACGGCGGCCAGCAGGAACCCGACGATGAACCCACCGGAAGCCCCGACCAGCGTCCCCAGGCCCGCGCTCCCCTCCGCGAAGACGGGTGCCCCCGCGACGCCGGTCGCGATATACAGGAGCATGGCGAACCCACCCCACCGCGCCCCCAGCACGAGGCCGGCGAGGAACACCGCCGTCGTCTGGAGCGTCACCGGCGGAAGCGGCCCCGGCATCGGCACCGCGACCTGTGCCAGTGCCGCGGCCAGCGCCGCGAACAGTGCCGACCCGGCCACCATCTTCACCGTCTCGCCCGCGACGAGGTCGACGTCACCGTACCCCTCTGCCTGTGATTCCGAATCTGCCATGTACGGGAGAGGCCCGTCAACCAGTAAAATCATACCGGTTGACGATTGTGTTCGTGGGAGCCGACCCAACCCACGTGGCGTGCGCTGGCGGCAGTGCGAACGAAGTGAGCCAGCCGACGAAAGCGCGCGAGGGGCGACTGGAACGGAGCGAAACGGAGTGAAGCGAAGTGAAAGGAGTCGGCTGGGGAGGGTGTGGGTGCGGTGCTGTGCGGGGCGGTTGCAGTGACGGTCTCCACTGCCATCGGCGGAGTCACATGCTTGTAGACCCACCCGTCAGCAACACACTCTCGACAGGGCCCAACAGAAACCGAAAGTCGCCACTCACGACACGCAGAAAACCGAAAAGACAGAAATCGCAGACGTTAGCGGGCTGCAGCCGCGACGCGCTCTTTCTCTTCCTTCTGGCTGATCGGGTACGCCTGGACGTCGTAGTTGGCGGCACCGATGAGCTGCTGGGCGAGCCCTTCAGCGGCCGGGGTGGCCGTCTTGTAGGAGGCCTTGTGTGCCCCGTCCGCGATGAACTTCAGGGACTGGTCGACGCGACGCTGCGGTGCGACGTCGACGGCCTTCGGGACGGAGATGCCACCGTACTTCAGGCGGACGGTCTCCTCGCGCGGTGCCGCGTTCTCGACGGCACGGACGAGCACCTGCACCGGGTTCTCCTCGGTGCGCTCGTGGACGATGTCGAACGCCTCGCGGACGATCTTCAGCGCCTTCTGCTTCTTCCCCGTGTTCTCCTCGGTCTGCATGAGGCGGTTGGTGAGCCGCTCGACGATGGAGATCTCGGACTTCTTGAACTGCTTGGAGGCGTGACGGCCCATCGTGTGCGCGATGGGGGTGACCGTGATGTAGCGCTCCGTCGAGGGGTCACTGTACTCGATCTCAGTGATGTCCCACTTCGTGAACAGCTGTGCGCGGGCGGTGTCGTCGTCCGTGCCGGCGGGCTTCTCCGGCTCGGGAGAGTCTTCTGCTGCCATGTTTAGCGCACCGGTTTCTCTGCGTTACCGCGGACCAGTTCGATGAGCGAGACACCGTTGACCTTCTCGACCTTGTAGTTCACGCCGGAAAGGTCACCCATCGCGCGACCCTTCGCACCACCGATACCGGCGATGGTGACCTCGTCGTGCTCGTCGATGAACGAGATCGCACCGTCACCGGGACAGAACGCGGTGACCTGTTTCCCGTTCTTGATGAGCTGCACGCGGACACACTTCCGGATTGCAGAGTTCGGCTGCTTCGCTTCGATGCCGACCTTCTCCAGGACGATACCACGACCCTGCGGCGCACCCTCGAGGGGGTCGGACTTCTTGCGAAGCCCGCGCTCGCGTCGGGCGTACTCGGAGTCGGACCACCGGTGGTTCTGGCGGTCCTTCTTCAGTTTGCGTGCGGCGTATTTGCCGTTTGCCATAGTATCAGTCGCTACCTGACGGAGGCACTTAAGCCTCCCTCTTTCGACCCGGAGTTACGCCCCCAGCGGGCGCGAGAGGGTGCAAAGAAGGAATCTGAGGCAGTCTCAGAGATTCGAGTTACGGGTTCTGCGAGCGTTTTATCCAGTAAAGTCCGCGCAACGCCGCTCGTTCGGGTCGCCTGGCGTCCCGTGCCAGGCCGTACGCACACCCTGTCAGCGACCCGGTCGTCACCACTGCGAGGTGTCTCGGGCTCCCGTACAGGTGCAACCCAGCGCGGTGCTACCGGGTGACACAGGATTCGAACATCCGAAAAACCGGGGCTCAGAACAGCGGGGAGAGTTCCTCGTCGCTGTCCGAGAGCAGGTCCTCGAGGTTCGCCTCGGACTGTGACCGGATGTCCTCGATGTTCTCCAGCGCCTCGATGGCGACCTGCTGGAGTTCCTTGATCCGCGGCACGTTGGTCACGCCCGACAGCAGGACGACACACGCCACCGCGTTCTCCTTCGGGAGCGGGTAGTCGCCGCCGCGGATCTCCATCGAGCCGGTCTGCTCCTCGAGCCACTTCCGCCCGCGCTCGATGCCTTTCCGGTTGAGCCGGTTCGGCGGGCCCGCGACGACCAGCAACGCCCGCTCGGCCCCCTGGACCTCACAGGGCAGGGTGAGCCGCCCGAGCGTCGCCTTCCGGACCAGCGACGTGATGCGGTTGGTCTCGTCCACCTCGTCGAGGTCCTCCTTCGAGAAGCGCGACAGCAGTCCGCCCTTCTTCTGGTCCCCGAGCGGGTCCACCGCGTAGCCGATGGTCGAGACGCCACCACCCGCGAGCGTGTTGATTATCTCCGAGGAGTCGACCACGCTCTCTGCGACCACGTCGCCCGTTTCGATCTCGCCGGCACCGAACAGGAGCCCGAGTCGGCGGACGATCTCGTCGTTGATGGTCGCGTAGCCACCCTCCACGGACTCCCCGGTCGAGCGCCAGGCGTCGTTGTCGAACACGATGAGGTTGTCCACCTCGCGGACGAACGTCTGGAACGACCGCGCGGCGTTCAGGGTGTAGATGCCACCCTCCTGGGAACTCGGGACGATACCGAGCCCGTACACCGGTTCGCTGTAGATCCGCTTGAGGTGCTTCGCGAGGACGGGCGCGCCACCGCTGCCGGTGCCGCCACCGAGCCCGGCGACGATGAGGAACGCGTCGACCTCGTGGACCGGAACCCCGTCCAGTGCCGCCTGTACCTCCTCGATGTCCTCCTGTGCGACCTCCGCACCGAGTTCGTTGTCAGCACCGACCCCGTGTCCTTTCACCCGTGTCTGGCCGATGAGCACGCGGTTCTCCGGCGGGACATGTTCGAGGCCGTGCAGGTCCGCCTTCGCCGTGTTGACGGCGATGGCCGCGCGAACCGTCTTCCCTCGGGTCTGGCGGTCGAACTCGATGAACCGGTCGACGACCTTGCCACCCGCCTGCCCGAAGCCGATCATCGCGAGTTTCACTTCGGGACACCCCCACTGGAACGAATGTGGACCATAGTAACGACTACTGATACGACGGCGGGGTAGATAAATTTCTGCTGGGAGATGAGGTGTCGACCTGAATTCAGGTCAACTGGATGTCATCCACGTCGAAGTGCCGCGACGCGAGCCGACGCGCCGCGTCGATGTTGCGACCGTCGACGCCGATGGCGACACCCGTGTCCTCCTCGGCGACCTCCGCGTACGCGACCGTGTCACCGTTCTCGCTGATGGTGACGTGGTACACCGCCGCGGGCGCGAGCGCGTTCGCGACGAAGTCCTCGACGAGGCTCGCGTCCTCGACCAGTTTCACGTCGCGCTTGAGCTTCTCCTCGAACGTGCGGACGTGCTGTCCCCCCGGCCCGATGGCCTCGCCCATGTCGCCCGCTGCGACGAGGACGACGACCCGGTCGTCGTCGACCAGACAGTCGCGTCCGGTCGCACCCGTCACGTCTTCGAACAGCGCCAGGATACGGCGCGCCTCGTCGGACAGCGTGATCGCCATCAGTCGGCCTGTTCGGGCTGGCGACTGACCGAACCCATCTTGAGGTTCACGTCACCCGTGCCCAGCTTGATGGGCTTGCCGACGATGACGTTCTCCGTCACGCCGTTGAGGTCGTCGATCTCGCCGTGGATGGCCGCGTCGAGCAGGTGGTTGACCGTGACCTCGAACGCGGCACGCGCCAGCACGGACTCCTTCGAACCGGAGATGCCGTGCCGACCGATGGACTCGATCTCACCACGGTTCGTCATGATGTCCGCGACCAGCATCAGGTGCCGGATGTTCACGTCGTCGAGACCCTGCTCTTCGAGCGTGTTCTTCGTCTCCTCGATGATGGCCTCGCGAGCCGCCTCGATGCCGAGCTCGCGGTGGATCTCGTGGATGTTGTTACACGTCGAGCGCGACGCGTCGACGCCCTCGATGGTGAGCACGTCGCCGAAGGCCGACCCCTCGGTGTAGAGGACGAACTCCTCGCCGTCGTCGGTCTCCTCCTTGCGGATGACGACGCGGGTGACCTCCTCGATGCCCTTGAACGTGATGTCGCGCAGCTCCTCGACCAGCTGGAGCAGGTCGCGGTAGCTGGGCTCCTCGGGGCCGAACTCGATGTTCGTCCCCTGCTGGATGGTCGTCACACCGAGGCTGTCCTCGATGATGTCGGCCACCTCGCCGGCGATCTCGTCGGTGCTCTCCATCGTCGGCCAGCGCTCCTGGAGCGTGTCCGGGTTCAGGCTGACCTGCACGCGCATGTCGGCGACGTTCGTCGAGATGTCACCCAGTGCGAGGATCTTCGTCGCCTCGATCTGCCAGACGACCTCGTGGGCGCGCTCGCGTTCCGTCGCGTACTCGTCCTCGAGGTACACCGTCATCATCGGCGTGTCCGGCGTCTTCCGGGCGTCCACCAGCTCGATGAGCCGTGGCAGGCCCTGGGTGACGTCGATCTCTGCGACACCCGCGTAGTGGAACGTGTTCATCGTGAGCTGCGTCCCCGGTTCCCCGATGGACTGCGCGCTCACCGTCCCGACGGGGTCGAGCGGGTCGACCCGCGTGTCGAGGTAGCGGTGCTGGACCGCGCGAGCGATCTCGTCGGCCTGCTCGACCGTCGCACCACGCTCTTCGACCGTGCGGTACACCTCGTCTTTGAGTCGTCGCGGGAGCTCCGTGTCCTCCACGACGGCTTCTACGTCGTCGGAAACGTCGAATTCAGTCATCTGATTCCACCCCCTGCAGGAGGTCGGGGTTACGACGTGAGTCGGCGTGCTCGGAGAGGTTGGTCGGGCGCGCCTTGTCGCCGAGGAACTCCAGCTTGGAGTCCTCGTCCTCGAACTCCGCTTCGATCACGCGGTCCGCGATCTGGTCCACGTCGATACCGTGTTCGTCGTCGTACGCGACCTTCGTCGGCGAGGTACCGTCCTCACCGAACTCGAACTGGACGATGGTGTCCGAGGTGTCCCGAACCGTGCCGTCGTACTGCGTCTCCAGCTCGGAGAGCGCGTTGATGAGCCGGCGCTGCAGGTACCCGGACTTGGAGGTACGGACTGCCGTGTCGACCAGCCCCTCGCGGCCACCCATCGCGTGGAAGAAGAACTCACGCGGGGTCAGGCCGCCGGTGTAGGAGTGCTCGACGAAGCCGTGTGCCTCCGCACTCAGGTCGTCCTTCTGGTAGTGGCTCAGGGTGCGGTCCTCGTAGCCACGGTTGATGCGCTCGCCCCGGACTGCCTGCTGGCCGACACAGCCGGCCATCTGGGTCAGGTTGAGCATCGACCCACGGGCACCGGAGTTGGCCATGACGACCGCCGGGTTGTCGTCCTGGAAGTGCTCTTCCGCGATGTCACCGGCGTTGTCACGGGCCTTCCCGAGCGTCTGCATGATCTTCATCTCGAGCGTCTCGTCGACGGTCCGACCGGGCAGGGATTCGAGCTCGCCCGCCTCGTACGTCGTGATGAGCTCCTCGACGCGGTCGTACGCGTCGCCGATGGTCTCGTCGATGCGCTCCTGGGCCTCCTCCGGAATCGTCTCGTTGTCGATACCGATGGAGAACCCGAAGTGCATGATGGAACGCATCGCGAGCGCGCCGACCTCGTTGATGAAGATACGGGCACGCGTCATGCCGTACACCTTCGCGATGGTGTCGACGACCTCGCCACCGAAGGCACCGACGCCGTCCTCGTCGATGGTGCCCTCGATCATCTGGCCGTCCTCGATGACGACCGTGTCGCCCGTGTTCGACGTGAACTCCATGTTCAGGTCGTCCGGGAGCAGCTCGGAGAAGAGCTGGCGACCCGTCCAGTACGGGCGGTCCGCGTCGTCGTGGCCGGTCGGCTCCGGCAGCTCGTCGATGCGGGTCGCACGCAGCAGGTCGAGCGCCTGCGTCTCGTTGAACTGCGGGTTGTCGTGGGTGAGCAGGTAGGTGCCACTGATGTGGTCCTGGATGGCACCGATGATGTTCTGCCCGAAGCGCGGGCTGAGAATCTGCTCCTGCACGCGCATGAGGACGCGCGCCTCGGCGCGAGCCTCCTCGTTCTGCAGGGCGTGCATGTTCATCTCGTCACCGTCGAAGTCTGCGTTGTACGGCGGGCAGACGACGGTGTTGAGGCGGAACGTCTTGTACGGCATCACCACGACCTCGTGGGCCATGATGGACATCCGGTGCAGGGACGGCTGCCGGTTGAAGACGACGATGTCACCGTCGATGAGGTGCCGGTTGACCTCCCAGCCGGGGAGGATCTTCTCGGCGAGCTCCTCGCAGTTCTTCTCGGTCACCTTCAGGCGACGGCCGTCGTCACGGCGGACGTAGTTCGCGCCCGGGTGGCCCTCGGGGCCGTTACGGACGTAGCGCCGGGCGTCCTCGATGTTGCGCTCGGTGACGTTCATCGTCTGGGTCATCTCCTTTGCGACCCGGTCCGGGACACCGACCTCGTTCAGCGAGAGCGTCGGGTCCGGCGAGATGACGGTACGCGCCGAGAAGTTCACACGCTTCCCGGAGAGCGAGCCACGGAAGCGACCCTCCTTGCCCTTCAGGCGCTGGGAGAGCGTCTTCAGCGGGCGGCCGGAGCGGTGTCGCGCCGGCGGCGTCCCCGAGATCTCGTTGTCCATGAACGTCGTGACGTGGTACTGGAGCAGCTCCCACAGGTCCTCGATGATGAGCTGCGGTGCACCGGCCTCGCGGTTCTCCATGAACCGCTGGTTGATGCGGATGATGTCGACCAGCTTGTGGGTCAGGTCGTCCTCGGAGCGCTGGCCGTTGTCCAGCGTGATGGAGGGACGGGCGGTGACCGGCGGGACCGGCAGCACCGTCAGGATCATCCACTCGGGGCGGGACTTCTCGGAGCTGATACCCAGCACCTCGATGTCCTCGTCCGGGATGTCCTCGAACCAGTCGCGGATGTCCGAGGGCATCAGCTTGTTCATGTCCTCCTCGGTCAGGTCGATGTCCAGTGCCTTCTCCAGCTTCTTGCGGTCGGACTCCCGCGGGCGGAACTCGCCCGAGAGGATCTGGTTGACACGCGAGAGGTCGATGCCGGTCTCGTTGGCGAGCTCCTCGCGGCCCATCCCCTCGTCGTCCTCGTCGTCGGGGTCGGGCTGCATCGCGGCGGCGATGCGCTGGGAGTATTCACCAGTGAGGACCTGCTGGACCTCGTAGTACGTGGTCGGCTTCTCGTGCTGGATGTCGAACTGGATCTCGCCACAGTGCGGACAGCGGTCCTTCTTGCGGGCCTGCCGGATGGCGGCCTTCGTCACGTCGTTGAGGTCGCCGCTGAGTCGTCGCGTCTGGGTGAGCTGCTCGCGGAACTCCTCTTTCTCGTCCTCGGTGAGACAGAGGCGTGCGCACTCGCGGCAGGTCCCGCGGAGCAGGCGACGGATGAGCTTCGTGAACCCGACGTGGATGACGGGCGCGGCCAGCTCGATGTGACCGAAGTGCCCGTTACAGGAGCCGGAGTGCTTCCCGCACGTCTTGCACTCCAGGCCGGGGTCGATGACGCCCAGGCGCGGGTCCATCAGCCCCATGTCGATGGGGAAGCCGTCGTCGTCGTAGGTGTCCGCCGTGATGATCTTCGTGGCGGACATCTCTCGGTACTCCTCCGGGTCCATGAGTCCGAAGTTGATCTCGCCGATCTCCTTCGGTGTCTGTGAGCTTACCATGTTAGACTGCGTCCTCCAGTTCCAGTCGCGGGGCGATACCGAGCGCCTTCATCTCGTCGAGGAGGAGCTTGAACGCGTAGGACATCTCTATCTCGTGGATGTCCGTCTCCTCGCCACAGTTCGGGCAGTAGACACGGCGCTGGTCGACGTTCTCGACCGCGCTCATCCCACACTGGCCACACACGTTGATGAACTCGCGGTCGGACTCGTCGAGCAGACGCTCCTTGAGCGCCATCGCGGCACCGTGTCCGATGAGCACGTCACGTTCCATCTCACCGACACGCAGGCCACCCTCGCGGGCACGACCCTCGGTCGGCTGGCGCGTGAGCACCTGCACCGGCCCGCGCGAACGGGCGTGCAGCTTGTTCGAGACCATGTGGTAGAGCTTCTGGTAGAAGATGACCCCGACGAAGATCTCCGCTTCAATCTTCTCGCCGGTGACGCCGGAGTACATGATCTCCTTGCCAGAGGACTTGAAGCCGGCCTCTTCGAGGCCGCCGCGGATCTCCCACTCGTCCTCGCCCGTGAAGGGCGTCCCGTCGACACGCCGGCCTTCGAGTGCGCCGACCTTGCCGCCGAGCATCTCCAGCACGTGGCCGACCGTCATGCGTGACGGCAGCGCGTGCGGGTTGACGATGAGGTCCGGGACCACACCCTCCTGCGTGAAGGGCATGTCCTCCTGGGGTGCGATGTGACCGACGACACCCTTCTGGCCGTGTCGCGACGCGAACTTGTCCCCGAGTTCCGGGATACGCTGGTCGCGCACGGACACCTTCGAGAGCTTCGAGCCGTCCTCGCCCTCCATCAGGGTGACGGTGTCGACGACACCGGACTCACCGGAGCGCATCGTCACCGAGGTCTCCCGGCGCTTCTGCGGCGAGAGCCCACCCATGTCGTCCGGTTCCTCGAGGAATCGCGGCGGCGACGTCTTGCCGAGCAGCACGTCGTTCTCGCCGACGCGCGTCTCGGGGTTGACGAGGCCGTCCTCGTCCAGGTGCGTGTACGCGTCCTCACCGCGTGCACCGCGCACGTCCTGGCTCGGAATCTCGAAGCGGTCCTCCTGGCCACCGGGGTAGCGGCGCTCCTCGCCCTCGTAGGTACGGAAGAAGTGCGAGCGAGCGAGCGCGCGGTCCACGGAGCCGCCGTTCAGGACCAGTGCGTCCTCGATGTTGAAGCCCTCGTAGGACATGACCGCGACGGTGAAGTTCTGGGCCGCCGGGCGGTCGTCGTAGCCGATCTGCTCGGTGGTCTGGGTCTTCACCATCGAGAGCTGCGGGTAGTGCAGCAGATGCTGGCGGGTGTCCGGGCGGATGCGGTAGTTCGCCGCGGGCAGCCCCAGCGACTGCTTGATCATCCCTGCACCCATGGTAATACGCGGCGACGCGTTGTGCTCCGGGTACGGAATCATCCCTGCACCGATACCGAAGATGAGCTGCGGGTCGACCTCGAGGTGCGTGTGGTCCTCGTTGAGGTCGTCGGTATCGACCGCCACGTAGATGTCCTCTTCCTCCTCGGCGTCGATGAACTCGACGTAGCCGTGTTCGACGAGGTCGTCGAACTCCAGCTCGCCGTTCTGGACCGCCTCGAACTCCTCCTCGGAGATGAGCGGCTCGCCGTCCTCGACGACGAGCAGCGGACGGCGGGCACGACCGGCGTCCGCGTTGATGATGACCTCCCGGGTACGGTCTTTCACCGAGACGTTGACCATCTCGGAGACGTCACCCAGGCGTCGGGCCTCTCGAATCTGTTCTGCTAGCTGGTGTGGTTCGGGATGTGTCCCGACCAGACTACCGTTGACGTAGACTTTCGCTTCTCGCTGTTGGCTTGCCATTTGTTTAGTCGTCCGCGGGTTGCTCCGTTCCCTGTCCCTCGAGTCCGGGGATACCCTGTACCCCCATCGACGCGAGCTCGCGCTTGAGCTCCTGTTCGTCTTCGATGTTCTGCGACAGCTCCATGGCCTGGGCGAAGTTCTTCACCAGCCCACAGTTCGGTCCCTCCGGCGTCTCGGAGGGACAGATGCGACCCCACTGGGTCGCGTGCAGGTCACGTGCCTCGAAGTGCGGCTGCGACCGCGAGAGCGGCGAGCGCAGGCGACGCAGGTGAGACAGCACACCCATGAAGTCCGTCCGGTCGACCAGCTGGGAGACACCGGAGCGGCCACCCACCCAGTTCCCCGTCGCGATGGGGTGCTCCAGCCGCTCGGTCAGCACGTCGGATCGAACGACCGTGTTGACCGACAGCTGCCGGTTGCGCATGTTCGCGCGTTCGAGCTGGTACTTCACGTCACGCGCCAGCTTGTTCAGCGCGGTCCGGAACAGGTCCTTCATCAGGTCGCCCGAGACCTTGAGCCGCTTGTTGGCGTAGTGGTCCTTGTCGTCCGAGTCGCGACGCTGCAGTGCGAGCTCGAAACACGCCTCGGCCATCCGGCAGAGGTAGAACGCCTTGTTGATGCGAACGTCCTCTTCCTCGACGCCGTCCTCGTGGAGGTGCGGGAGGAGGTAGCGGTCGATGACGTAGTTCGCACGCTTGAGCTGGTAGTTCTTGCCCTGCCCGGAGGCGACGCGCTTCCCGAGCTTCTCGATGGCTTCCTCCTGGGACTGGACCTCGGCGGCCTCCAGGTTCTCCAGCATGTACTTGACGACCTCGGGGTCGTCGCTGACGCGGTGGACGATCTCCTCGTCGGATTCGAGTCCGAGCGCACGCACGAGCGTCACGAAGTTGATGCTCCCCGAGACCGACGGGAACGAGACCTCGAGCAGGCCCTCACGGTTCCGCTCGGTCAGCACCAGGGCACGGTAGCCACGGCGCTGGCTGAACGTCTTCGCGACCTGGATCTCGTCACCGTACTTGGTGTCGTACTCCGCGAGGATCTTGTTCGGCGCGAGGTCCTCGCTCGTCATCAGGACGCGCTCGGACCCGTTGACGATGAAGTAGCCACCGGGGTCGGCGGGGTCCTCACCGATCTCGATGAGTTCCTCGTCGGAGAAGCCCGCGATGTTACACTTCTCGGAGCCGACCATGATGGGCATCCGTCCCACCTTGGTCTCCGTGGAGTCCACCACGCGCTCTTCACCTTCCTCGCCCTTCACGATGGACATCTCCATGAACACGGGTGCGGAGTAGGTGATGTTGCGCAGGCGAGCCTCCTGCGGGTACAGCAGTTCTTCGGAACCGTCGGCCTCACGCACACGCGGGGTCACGACGCGAACGTCGCCCAGCTCCACGTGGACCGGTTCCTCGCCTTCCTTGTCGCCGATGTCCGTCTCGATGGTCGCCTTCTCGTCGACGACCTCCTGCATGCCACGCGTCAGGAACGCGTTGAACGACCGGAAGTGGTGCTCTGCGAGTCTGTCCTTCGAGAAGTACTCCTTCGAAATCGCGCGTCGTTTTGATCGGTCCATTATTCACTCCACCACGAGTCGGTATACTACGGCTTCGTCTGTTGTTCGCGAGTTCCGAACGACTTTGATCACGTCGTTGACCTCGGCATCGTCGGGGAGCGCAGGGTCCGTGCGCTTGATCTTCGGAAGGTCTGTACTATCGATGTCGTACTCCGTAAGCACGTCCTCGAGCTCGTCCTCGTCGAGGATGGTGTGCTCCGGAACCATTTCATGTTGGCTTACGTCTACCATGGGTGTGTCTGGCCAGAGGGAGAAGCGGCTGTCACGAGATACTACAGGTCACTATTAGTGGGACCCATTTAACGCTTGCCAAGTCGTCCGAGACTTAGCGCTATCGGTTCCCGTCAATCCGACGGGGGTTCGCAGGACCGAGGTGTCCCAGTTGCGAATAGATGTTACAGTCTCACGATTGTACTACTGTACTAAATGGTTTGCCCCACGGCCTCCCCTACCACACGTCCATCGATTGGAAAGCCTTAATACTGCGACTGCGAAACGAATGGTTGCAGGGAGCCCGGGTGGTGTAGTGGCCCATCATACGACCCTGTCACGGTCGTGACGCGGGTTCAAATCCCGCCTCGGGCGCTTTTCGAGCGAACTATTCCAACGAGCACCGCGTAGCGTGTGCTCGTCTCCGTGAGCGAGAAAGCCACAGACAAAGGGATTTGAACCAGCGAGCACGCAGCTCGCGTTAGCGAGACCGTGCGAGTGAGGTTCAAATCCCGCCTCGGGCACTTCTTCGATTTCAACTCCACGAGCGGTCTGCCCCCAGCGTCGACCAGCGGCGTCTCCGACCGAGAGATTATCAACGATATCGACTCAGCATCGGCATGAATCCATCTCGAAAAGGGGACGAGACTGAGGCGGTCATTCTCGGCGCACTGATGCGCCTGGGTCTCTCCGTCTCGGTCCCGTTCGGCGACAGCGACCGGTACGATATGGTCGTCGACGACGGTGACGACTGCTACCGCGTGCAGTGCAAGACCGGAAGCTGGGTGAACGGCGCGGTTCGGTTCAAGCTCTACAGTTCGACCGTCGGCACCGACGGACGGGTGAACACGGACTACACCGCGGACGAGATCGACGCGTACGCGGTCCACTCGCGAGAGATGGAGCAGGTCTACTGGGTTCCGATCGCAGACACCGGGTCCGGAGAGATGCGGCTCCGCGTCGAGGACCCCCATCCGAAGGCACCACGGTCCCGAATCAACTGGGCAGCCGAGTACGAGGTCTCCCATCGGTTCGGGTGACCGCTGTCGATTCGCCAGAACCACCGAATCGTGGTACTTCACCTCTCGGAACCCTTATCCGTCCGGGGCCGGTCTCATCAGAGGCAATGGCGACAGGCAAGGTTGACTTCTTCAACGACACTGGCGGTTACGGCTTTATCGACACCGAGGACGCGGACGAGGACGTTTTCTTCCACATGGAGGACGTTGGCGGACCGGACCTCGAAGAGGGCGAAGAGATCGAATTCGAAATCGAGGACTCCCCCAAGGGTCCGCGCGCCGCGAACGTCGTCCGTCTCTAAGACTCGGCGACCTTCGTAGATACATTCTTTCAGTCCCGACCGCATAGCCGCCGGCTCGCGATTTCGAGCGCAGTGAGAACGCGGGGCACAGGGCCGACGATTGAAAAGGCATAAAAGTACCCGGCAGTTAGCAATGAGTGCAGGGAGCCCGGGTGGTGTAGTGGCCCATCATACGACCCTGTCACGGTCGTGACGCGGGTTCAAATCCCGCCTCGGGCGCTTTCTGACGAACTCAACCCACGAGCAACCAGCTTTGCTGTGTTGCGAGCACAACGAGTTCGTCGAACACGCCGACAAGGGATTTGAACCAGCGAGCACGCAGCTCGCGTTAGCGAGACCGTGCGAGCGAGGTTCAAATCCCGCCTCAGGCGCTTTTCGAGTGAACTCTCTCACAGTACTCCGAACGGGCTCACCAGAAGCAGCGAGTGCTGTTGTACGCCCAACAGGAAGGGCGGGATACGACCACCACCGAGCAGGCAGGCGATTTTATCGACAGACCTGTCTACTGTCTCACACGCGACTCTAATTGTTTAGTACCCTCCGGTCGTAGACAGGGGCATGGCGCAGGACGGAATCGGTCGGTTCGAACGACGGGAGGCACCGATAGACGAGGTGACCGTGCTGTTCGTCGACAACGACCCCGATTTCGCGGACGTATCGAAGGCGATGCTGGAGCGAGAACAACCGGGGCTGGACGTGGTTCCGGTCCCGAACGGGGAAGCCGCGTTGACGGCGATCGACGACGGCCAGCCGGTCGACTGCATCGTGAGTGACTACGATATGCCCCAGATGAACGGGCTGGAGTTACTCGAGTCGGTGAGGGAACGCGACGACCGGCTCCCATTCATCCTGTTCACCGGGAAAGGCTCTGAGGAGATCGCAAGCGAGGCGATCGCGGCGGGTGTCACGCAGTATCTCCAGAAGAAACCGGGGCGGGACCGGTTCACGCTGCTGGCGAACCAGATCGGGAACGCGGTGTCGCAGTACCGGACCGAGAGTGCACTGCGCGACCGGGTCAGACAGCAGGAGGCGGTGGCAGCCATCGGGCAACAGGCGTTGAACGAGCCACAGCTCGACGTGCTGTTCGAGACGACGGTCCGGCGGGTCGCGCGGGCGCTCGACGTGAGTCACGTCCGGGTGTTGCGCCGCCACGAGTCGACGGGAGAGCTCCTCCCGGAGGCGGAGGTGGGCTGGACAGCCGAGGCAGACCCTTCGGCACAGGCCCGCCACGTGGTGGACAACACCGACACACCGGTCGTCGTCGTCGACGACGTGGACGAGGAGACTCGCTTCGAGCCGAACGACGTGATGGTGGATGCGGCGGTCAGAAGCGGCGCGTGCGTGGCTATCGGATTGCGCGGTGAGACGTGGGGCGTGCTGGAGGCACACGCGACCAGTCACCGGAAATTCACCCAGGACGACGTGACGTTCCTGCAGAACGTCGCGACCGTGCTGGCGAGCGCGGTCGAGCGGACCGTCATCGAGGACGAGCGCCGCGAGAGCAGCGAGCGCTACCGGACGCTGGTCGAGGTGTCGCCGAACCCGATCCTGGTCCACCGGAACCTCGACGTGGTGTACGCGAACCCGGCGGTCGTGTCGTTGCTCGGGGCGGAAAGTGCAGAGGCCGTCCTGGAGAAGTCCGTCTCGGACATCATCCACGCGACCGAACTCGAGGAGGTCGAGTCGATCATCAGTGAGGTCGAGCGAGGAGCCATCGAACCGACGCGGCGTGAGCGGCGCATCGTCACGGAGGACGGGACCGTCAAACACGTCGAGACGACCTCGCGGGCTATCGAGTACGAGGGGGAGCAGGCGGTGTTGACCATCGCGACGGACATCACGGAGCGCAAGCAGTACGAGCAGACCCTGAACACGCTCCACGAGACGACGCGCGTGCTGATGCGGGCGGAGACGTACGAGGATATCTGCGAGACGACGGCCGGGACAGCCGCGGACCTGCTCGGCCTGAGCGCGATGGTCGTCTACCAGTTCGACAGCGAGGTCGGCCGGCTGGAGCCGGTGGCGACGACGCCGAGCACGGCCGACCTCCTGGAGTCCCCGCCGGCAATCGAACGCGGGGACAGCAACGTCTGGTCGGCGTTCAGTGCGGGCGAGTCGCAGTACTTCAGCGACGTGAGCGACGGCGATGGTGGGCTCTGTGCGGGTGTCGAGAGCGAACTCGTCATCCCGCTCGGCACGCACGGGGCGATCGTCGCTGCCAGCGGGGTCGTCGATGGGTTCGACGAGTCGACCATCGAGATGTTGCACATCCTGGCGGCGAACACCGAGGCGGCACTCGACCGGGCCGAACGCGAGCAGTTGCTCCGGGACCACGACCAGACGCTGAGTCAGCAGAACGAGGAGCTCCGGAAGTTGAATCACACGAACAAGATCGTCCGGGACGTGAACCGGGCGGTCGCGCAGGCGTCGACGCGGCGCGAGATAGAGCAGGCGGTGTGTGACCGGCTGGCCGACGCGGACCCGTACGTCTGCACCTGGGTTGGGGAGGTCGACGCCGCGACCGAATCGGTGTCGCCGCTGGTCTGGGCGGACGCCGACGCGAACTACATGGACCGGGTGGGTGACACGCCCGAGGCCGCGACGCCGGAAGGTGAACTCTGTCGGCGGGCGAGCGAGGAACAGTCGGTGCAGGTGGTCGAGAACGTCCTGAACACGCCCAACTGGGAGGACCGCCGGACCGAGTCGCTGACGTACGGCTTCCAGACGGTCGTCGCGGTCCCGCTGGTCGACAACGAGCGCGTCTACAGCGTGCTGGTGTTACACGTCTCGACGCCGGAGACCGTCACCGACCGAGAGGTCGAGGTGCTGGCCGAGCTCGGCCAGACCATCGGCTACGCCATCCACGCTATCGAGCGAACTCGGGCGCTCGTGACCGACAGCCGAATCGAACTCGAGTTCCTCGTCGAGGACGAGCGCCTCTCGTTCAGCCGGCTCTCGGCGGAGGTCGGGGGGACCCTCGCGCTCGACGGCGCGATCGCCCGCCCGGACGGGACCCATCTCTGTTTCATCACCGTGACCGGGGTCGCACCCGAGACGGTCGAGGAGACGGTCGCGGACTGGTCGGCGGTCACATCGATCACGCGCATCACCGAAGACGAGGACGAACAGCGGACGCTGTTCGAGCTTCGTCTGGTCGAGCCACGGCTGTTCGAGTTGCTGCGGGAGTACGACGGGTCGCTCCGTGAACTGGAGGCGACCGAGGGCGTCACCGAGCTGCTCGTCGACCTGCCACAGGGCGGTGACACCCGTGGCCTCTGGAACGACATCCAGGAGACCTACCCGGGGACCGAACTGGGGGCGCGCCGAGAGACGACCAGTAGCGCACGGAAGACGCGCGACCTTCGAACCTGGGTCGAGAACGAGTTGACCGAACGCCAGTTCGAGGCACTCCAGGCCGCGTTCTACGCGGGGTTCTACGCGTGGCCCCGTGGCGTCACCGGCGAGAAACTCGCCGACGCCCTCGACGTGACGCCCCCGACGTACCACTATCACCTGCGAGCGGCCGAACGGAAGCTCGTCGAGTCGGTGTTCGAATCCGACTCTAATTGATTAGAGTACCGGGTTACCAGACACGAACTAATTAGAGTAAACGGTTAATCCCATTCCCACCATACCATGAGATGGCGAATGAGCAGCTAACCGCTGTCGCCACCCCCATACTCCCCCCAACCCCCCCTTCCTGACGAACCAAACTCCCGAGAGGCGTGGCTGTGTGTCGATACGCTCGACAAAGAACAGGACCGCAGAGTGGGATGACCGAGTGTCGTTCAGCGACGCGATCCGATACTGACCGTGTTGTACTTCTGGCGCGAGTCACCGCCCCCACCGAACTTGGGGATGTCGACCCAGTCGTACGCGAAGCGCTCGTCGACCGCGTGGTAGGCCGGCAGGAGGACCATGTCCTCCCAGTTCGCCTCCTCGAGGGTGACGTAGCCGTCGTTCCGTTTCTGCTGGGCCGCATCGGTCGGTGCCTGGTTGTTCGAAATCGTCTCCCAGGCGTCGGCAGCTCGCTGTGAGGCGGACCCAGCGGCGTCGTCCCAGTCGACGTAGGCACCGGCCGCACCGTCCGACGTGTCCGTGATCTTCGGCGGAGCGAGTTGCCCCCAGAAGTTGTCCGGGGCGGGCCAGTCCATCGCCCAGCCGAGGGAGAACGCGGCGAGGTTGCCGGAGCGACCACGGTTGAGCAGCGTCGAGAAGGGGGCCTCCTCGAGCTTCATGGTGATGTGGGCGCTGCTGAGCTTGTCGCGGAGGATCTTCCCGAGACCCTGCCAGGTGTCGGACTGGTAGGTCGTGAAGGTGACCTCGTACTTGTTGTTCGGACCGTAGCCCGCGTCTTTCATGACCTGACGGGCGGACTCGAGGTCGGTCGTGTTGTACCCGTAGGGGTAGTTCTCCTTCGCGTGCTGGTCGTAGGCGGACGCGCCGCCGGGGTAGATGCTCGGGGGCGTGAAGTGGTAGGCGGGCTTGCCGCGGCCCTTGAACACCTGGTCCACGCCCTCCTGCTGGTTCATCGCGTACGCAATCGCCTTGCGCGCGGGTTCCTCGACGTTCTTCGCGTTCAGGCCGATGTAGTACGTGTTGATGGTCGGGACCGAGAGGTAGTTCGCGGTCTCACCGTTGCGCATCGGCCCGTACGTCCCGACCTGCCGCCCGAGGTCGTCCGTCTCCTCGACCGTGACCTTGGTCGGGTCGTACTTCGACGTCGGCATCGGCGCGAGGTCGGCGTTCTTGTTCTGGCCGTAGTTGTACAGGGCGTCGGTGTCGGTGATGACCTGCCAGTGGACGCGCGCGACCGACGCGGTCTGCCCGTGGTAGTCGTCGAAGCGGGTGACCGCGGCCTGCGTGTTCGTCTCCCAAGTCTCGAAGGAGAACGGGCCAGCACCGATGGGGTTCTGCGTCGCGAACTTCTTGTGGCTCATCTCGCCGTCGTACCCCTTCACGTCGCCGAGGATGCCCTCGGGAACGGCCGCGAAGGCAGTGTAGGCGAGCATCTCGAGGGTGGAGTGGAACGGCTGGGCGAGTTCGATCTCGAGGGTCGTGTCGTCGACCGCCCGGACCGCGAGCGAGCCGGGCTTGTACACCTCGGTCTCCTCCCCGTCGTCGGTCGTGACGGTCTTCGTCTCGTGTTTCACCCCCATCGAGTCGAGGATGAAGTAGTCACGACGGGTGTGTTCGGACGCCGCGAGGCGCTCGAACGAGTAGACGAAGTCCTGGGCAGTGACGGTGTCGCCGTTGTGGAAGGTCGCACCCTCCTTGAGAGTGAACGTGTAGGTCCGCGAGTCCGCCGAGACCTCGAAGTCCGTGGCGAGCAGGGGCTCGACCGCGACCTCGGCGTTCGGGTAGTTCATCAGGGGGTCGAACACCTGCTGGATGACCTCACCGGAGGCCGTGTCGGTCGCCTTGATGGGGTCGAGCGTGCTCATCGTCGCGTTGGTGAGCTGGAAGGTCGCGTCCGTGTTCCCACCCGAGGAGTCGCCGTCGTCGGTGTTCTTCGTATCGTCGGTGCCGTTCGTGTCGTCGGTTCCGCCGTCGGTCGTGCCGGGGTCGTCGGTGGTCGAACACCCGGCGAGGGTCAGGGCGGTCGCCGCGCCGCCGGTCGCTTTCAGGAACGTCCGGCGCTGGAGGGACTTTTCATCTGACATACGACCGAACGTTCCAAGACAGTTCTATTAATAGACACGTTAAGAAAAAGAGCCCTTTGTCCAAAACGTGATTTTTATCTAATCTACAGACATGTATTCGTCGGTGTGTGTCCGGGCGCGTTGCGCCGCGAGAAACAAGTGCCAGTCGCCGGCTGTCGAGGGCACGGACCGGCGACCGGAAGACACCGGCGAGAGGGCAGTGACGCCGATGTCGAGGGGTTGCTGTGCCGACAGGAGGGCGGTGGATGGGCAGGAGGATGACAGTGGGCGGCGTGTCCTGTCGACAGTCTACTGTAGCACCGTCTCGGACTTAACCCCGGTGGAGACTCAAACGCTCATTTGAGGCTCTGGGGGGCCTCTCCGCCAGTATCCACCGTGCCTGCACGCGGGCTCGACCCACCGTGGGGAGTCGTTCGCTCTCGAACGCGAACCGCATGCACGGCCTCTCCCGTATCGTCGACGACCGTCACGTCGCCCGGCCGGGTCGGCATCCCGGCCGTGAGCGCGTCCGCGGCGTACGCCGGGCGAGCACGGTCGAGCGCGTCACGGTCGGCCCGGTCGGTCAGCCGGTGCGCGATGACCAGGTCCGACTGCGAGATGGCGACAGTGGGCACCGCGTCGGGGCGCTGCGTGGCGGCCAGCAGGCTCACGCCGGGCTGACGGCCCCTGGTCAGCAGCGTCTGGAGTGCCGGCGCGGCGACCCCGTCGAAGAACACGTGCGCCTCGTCGCAGAGCAGCCACGGGAGTCGGGCGATGTTCCCGGCAACCCGGGCCTCGTACAGCCCCGTCGCGACCGCCCGAACGACCGCGTTCATCGCGGTTTCGGGGGTGCCCGCGAGGTCGAGGACGGTGGCCTCACCCGTCGCGAGGTCGGTCGCGTCGAGTCCCGCCGGCGCGAACACGTCCCAGGATTCGGCGAGTGTGAGGTGGTTCCGGGCGGTTCGGCGCGCGACGGGCCCGCACTCCAGGTCCTCGACTCGCCGGCGCATCCCCGCCAGCGTCTCGGCACCCGCTGCCGCCTGCCAGACCACCGCCCCGGCCGCGGAGTCGGGTGCGAGTCCGACCAGGTCGCACCACGCCCGGGGTGGCAGGGTCGAGGCAGCGACCCGCGGCTCGGCGACGACCGAGGCCGGGACCGCCCCCGAATCGAGCGTCGTGAACACGCCCAGCGGGTCCACGACCACGGGCGCGACGCCCCGGGCCCCGGCCAGCCCCTCCGCGATGACACCGAGGGTGTAGGACTTCCCGTAGCCGCGCTTCCCCACGACGATTCCGGCATGCGGGAACTCGCAGTCGAGTTCGACCCCTGCGCCGTAGCTCCCGTCCGGGGCCCTGAAATGCCCGAAGTCTACTGTCTCGCCACTCTCGTCCGCGTCCCGCCCGATGACGACCATGGCGGGTGTGGGCCCGGCTTCGGGTTTGAATTATTGGGGAATCAATTACCATGGCGCGCGCTGGTGAACGTGCTTCGCGCCAGCGAAGCCGTGAGCCGCTGCCGCGCGAGGGACGACTGGAACGAAGCGGAGCGAAGTGGAAGGAGTCGGCTGGGGAGGGTGTGGTGTGGGACGGTGCGGTGGCGGTTCCATTACCACCAGCGCGAGTGACCTGCTCCTCGACACCACTACCGTCTCTCGAATCGCCAGAACCGGACCGGACGAAAACCGGGCCGCCCTCGAACACCCCCAACCAGCCAACCATTCAAATACCAGCACGCGGCCAACCCCGGCATGACCCGCGACCACTCCCGACTCGACCGCCTCCGCGACGACACCCGCGCCATCGAAGGGCTCCCCATCCGACTCGTCATCGCCCTCGTCGTCGGCGTCGCCAGCCTCTCCGTGATGATGAACATGATCTCCGGCATCGGCGCCCTCACCGTCACCGAGGTCGACGCCCAGCCGAGTCCGGACGTCGTCACGCCCGGCGAGCAGGCCGTGACCATCACCGTCGTCGACACCAACGGCGACCCCGTCGCGGGCGCGACCGTGGTCGTGAAAGGCGAGACCGCGAAGCTGGACGGAATCAGGACCGCGAAGACGGGAGCCGAGGGACAGGCCACCCTCGACATCGCGCCCACACTCGGCCCGAATCAGGAAGAAGGCACGCTCGAGATCGACATCAAACCACCCGCCGGCAGCGAGTACGCCGACCAGCGCGCGAACACCGTCATCCTCGTCATCGAGGAGTAGCGGCGGAAGGACGAGGGGCTACTCCCACTCGATCCAGTCGTACTCCCAGCCGCGCTGGACCGCCTGGGCCGCGCGCTCACGGTCCTCGCGGGCGGTCCGGTTGCGCTCGATGGCACCGGCCTGCTCGCCCTCGACGAGCAAGGGGGCGAACGCGACCGGGCCGAAGCTGTCGACCTGCTCGCCGTCCTCGACCGCGACGATGTGCTGCTCGCCGACGCCCTGGGGCATCACGAGTCGGCCGTCGGCTGCCAGCTGGTCGACGAGCTTGCACGGCGGGTCGACAGCGGCTGCCTCGACCAGAATCTTATCGAAGGGGGCGTACTCGGGTAGCCCGCGGGCCCCGTCGCGGCAGTCGACGAACACGTCCTCGTAGCCCGCCGACGCGAGGTTCGTCCGAGCGTCGTAGACGACGTGCCGGGTGATGTCGATGGCGTGGACGTGTCGCGACCCGGCGATCTCGGCGGCGACGGCCGCGGTGTACCCCACGCCCGCGCCGACGATGAGGACCGAGTCGCCCTCGCGAACGTCGAGCGCCTCGAACAGCCTGGCGACCAGGCTCGGCGAGAGGACGGTCGTTCCGCCGTGGTCGTGGGCCTGGTCGGCGTAGGCGGTGCGGTCGTCCGCGACGAACTCGTGGCGGGGGACCTCCCGCAGGGCGAGGCCGACGGCCTCTGTGGACACGACGCCCTTCGCGTCGTGTTCGAGGCTGTCGACCATGTCGTCGCGTAGCACCGCTGGCTCCATACGTCGGCCTCGGTGATGCACGTATATCAAACTCGCGCCTGTCCGAAGACGACCTGTCTGGCGGTTCCGGGCACATCTCTGACCTGTACCGCCCGGAATCCGGCCCCGTCGAACCACGCGCGGTACCGGTCGCTCGTGTAGCACGCCCCCTCGCCGGTCGCCAGCTCGGTGACCGCCGTGGCCGTGGCCCGCGAAGAGCGGTCCCGGAGGTGGTCCACGACGACGAGCCAGCCGCCGGTGTCGCCGGACTCACCGGACTCGCTCGTCGTGAGCACCTCGTGCGCCCGCTCGACCAGTTCGCGGTTCGTCGCCGTGTCGAACTCGTGGGTCCGCATCGGGACGAAGACGCAGTCGACCGCGGGGAGGGTCGACCCGGCGTCCTCGCTGTCCAGTGCCGCTGGCTCCCCCGCAACCGTCTCGACCGGTTCGTGTGCGAGCAACGACTCGCTCTCGGCCAGTCGTTCCTCGCTATCGAGCAGCGTCACGTCGTATCCCCGGGTGGCGAACTCGACGGCGTAGGTTCCCGGCGCACCACCCAGGTCCAGCACCCGTCCGATGGTGTCCGTCCCCGACATCGCGTGCTGTGCCGCCGTCACGCAGGCCCGGACCGTCGCCGCGTCGGTCGCCTGCACGTGGCCGAGCTCGTTCCAGGTCGCGTCCGCGGCGCTCGTTATCGCGGCGTCCGGCTCCCCGGTTCGCATCGTCTCGGGGAGTTCTCGAAGGGCCGCCAGCACGTCGAGTTCGTGCGGGAGTCGGCTCACGGAGCGAAGGTCACTCGCCGCGAGGAATCCCAGTGCCCGGTTCGTCGGCTCGTAGGCCCCGTCCACCTGCGCGAAGAATCCCTCGTCGGCCAGCGTCTCGACCGTCAGCCGGGCCGCTCGCTCGGTGATGCCCGTCTGCGCGGCGATCTCGGCCGGTGTGTCGGCGTCGGCGACGAGCGCGTCGAGCACGCCCGTCTCGCGGGCGGCCCACAGCAGGAACAGCGTCTCCGTCGTCGTCTCCGTCTGCTCGCTCATGCCCGAGTCATCGGGGGCAAGCTACGTCAACCTTGCAGCCTCACCCCTGCATCCTGACGAAGCGCACCCCGCCGCGGTCTTCGGTCTCCAGCGACCCGTCGGCCCGGCGGGTCGCGGCGACGAGGCGCTGGCTGGCCGTCCCGATGGGTGCGAGCAGCCGCCCGCCGGGACGGACCTGCTTCACCACCGCCGAGGGGAACTCGGGCGCTGCACAGGTCAGGTACGCCGCGTCGTAGGGCGCGTGCTCGGGCCACCCCGCGCGCCCGTCGCCAACCCGAATCGAGATGTCGTCGTAGCCCAGCCGGGCCAGCCGCGTGCCAGCTTGCTGGGCCAGGTCGTCGTTGTACTCCACCGAGAAGACGTTCGCCGGCCCGACCACCTCGGCGGTGACCGCGGCGTGGTAGCCACACCCGGTCCCTATCTCGAGGACCCGGTCGCCCGGCTCCAGGGCCAGCTCGTCGACCATGATGGCCACCATGTGCGGCGCGCTGATGGTCGCCCCGTCGCCGATGGGGAGCGGCCGGTCGGCGTACGCCTCGCTCTGGTGGCCGCTGGGGACGAACTCGTGGCGGGGGACGGCCCGCATCGCGTCCAGTGTGGACTCGCGCTGGACGTTCTCGCGGCGGGCGAGCGCGTCGACGAGCGAGTTCCGGGCGGTCTCGAAGTCGGTGGCCATGGTCGTCTCTGGTCGTCAGGAGATTGGACCGCGAGCCTGAAATCGGTTCGCGTTGGAGAAGTGAGAGTCTCGCCGGTTACCAGGCGGACCAGGCCGTCGTCTCCTCGTCCCAGGCGTAAACGCGCTTCGCGTCCTTCGCGATGACGGTGTCACCGGCGTGGCTGAGGTGGTCCTGGTGGTAGCCCTCGGCGTCCTGGCGGACCGCGATACCCTTCACGGTGAACTCGTTCTCACCGAACACCTCCTTCTCGCCGACGGTGAACTCGTAGTCGCCGGGCACGTGGACCTTCTCGGCGCGAGTCTCGTTGTTCCGGCCGTCGCGCGGGTGGATGGTCACGTTCACGCCGACGTTCCCGACCGCGCGGGTCCAGAACACGTCGACGTCCTTCGCGAGCGCCTCGTCGGTGCGCTGTTCCTTGCCGACCTCGAGGTCGGTGATGCGCACCGTCATGATGGCCTCCTCGGTGTCGAGGATGAACTCCTCGCCGACCGCGACGGTCTCCTCGGCGGGGGCGTCGACCCGCGCCGTGAAGGACTCGCCGTCCTGGCTGACGACGACCTTGACGTTCACCGTCTCCTCCGCCTCGATTCGTTCCTTGTGGACGTGACTGCACTCCGTACAGCGTACCGTGTACATGTCGCCGCGCTCCTTCAGCACCTCGTGGACGGTCTCACCCGTCGCACAGGAGGGGCACGAAACGGCGACACGTTCTGCGACCTCGGTCATAGTCGGTTCTAGCAGGGAGCGCGGTAAAAGCCGTCGGAGTCCGTCTCGTGTGGTTGCGTGTGACATTCGGTGGTGCGTGACCGGTCGTCTGCTGGTGGTTTCTCGGGCAGCTCGTCGTCTGAGTCCTGCACCAGAGCCGTGGCGCGCGTGGCCGAGACGGGCGGGCGATAGCGAGTCGTGTCGGAGGCGACGCGCGAGGTCCGCACGAGCGGTAGCGAGAGCGGGCTCGTGAGAGCTTGCTCTCACGGTGGACGACCGGAACGAAGCGGAGTGGAGGAAGTCGGCTGGGGAGGGCGTGGCTGCGGTGGCGGTGCGGTTGCGGTTCCATCACCGCCAGCGCGAGTCAGCTGCTCGTCGACACCAGTTGCATCTCGGTGAGTATGGACTCGAACCGGCAACTCGATTCCACCAGAAACAGCACCCGTCGAAATTCGAACCGAAAACCCAGAAACCGCCCTTACTCCGAGCCGCCGGGCAGCGCGACCGCCTCCCAGTCTCGCGGTTTCACCGGTCGACCGTCGGGAGGTCGACCTTCTCCCCGTCCGCATACACGGTCGGGTCGCGGATGATGCCGTCCTGGTGGATGGGCGCGCTCACGTCGCCGCCGATACCGGCGTCGTCGCCGAACGCGATGTGGACCGTCCCACCGGCCTTCTCGTCCAGAAGCACGGACCCCACCAACTCGGTCACGGCGACGTTCGTCCCGATGCCGAGCTCCGCGAGGTTGTAGGCGTCCTGCCCGACCTCCTCGGCCGCGGTCTCGAGCATCGCGTCGATCTCCTCGGAGTCCGTCGACGTGACGTAGCCGTCCTCGACCTCGATGGTCACGGTCTCGCCCTCGTCGAGCAGGCCGTGGGGGTCGATAGTGCCGTCGACGACGTAGGTCCCGTTGGTGTTCTCCGGAGAGACGAACACCTCGCCGGCGGGGAGGTTCGAGAAGTCCCCGGGCTCGTGGACCATCCCGGTGTCGGAGCGCCAGTCGCGGTCGCCGATCTCGAAGGTGATGTCGGTTCCGAGTTCGGTCGTGACGCGAACCTCGTCGGCGTCGGCGACCTGCTCCAGCATCGCCTCGCACTCGGCCGCGATGTTCTCGTAGTCGGCGTCGAGACCGGTCGTGAACACCTCCTCGGTGATGCCGGGGAGGGTCGACCCGCGAGCGCCCGCCTCGCAGGCGTTGCCCCGGGCGCGAGTGTGGCTGATGCTCTTGGTCGTCGGCGCGAGGAACACGTCGCTGCCTTCCATCGCGGCCGCGACGGGGGCGGGCGGCTCCTCACCGTGCTGGTCGCCCGGCGGGTAGCGCGCGATGGTGACGTCGTCGGTCACGGCGGCGGCCGCGTCGTACAGCGCCTCGCCGATGGGCTGGCGCTTGTCGTCGGTGACGATGACGCAGGACTCGTCTGGCTGCACCGCGAGACACTGCCGGATGGCCGTCTCGGCCGGCTCCTGGAGGTCTGACATACGAACTCGAACTCGGGGACGGCTGAAAGAGCTTATCGTCTCGGTGCCGCCGCGTGGCGGACGCTCCTCCCGCCCGTGGACGCGTGCCACGTCGGTCTCAAGGACACCTGCCGCGTCGGTCCCGAGGACAACCGCTCAGATGAGCGTGGTCCCGAGCATCAACAGCAGCCCCAGGATACCGAGGACCGCGCCGTCGCACTCGACGTGACGCATGGCACTGTCGCGGTGGGCGGTGTCGCGAACGAACAGCTGCCTCGCCGGGCTGTTCCGGCCTGTCGTCGTCCGGATCGACCGGATACCCCCGACGAACAGCACCAGCCCCGCGACGAACACCCCAACTGTGAACATCCTCCATCGTACAGATTACCGGACTGATATTTAATATTTGCACATTATCAACCATGGAACTATTGGCGGCGACTGAGAACGGAGGTAATCACGCGTTACTCCCCACAGCTGTTCACACATCACAGCCACCATCATGGCCGAACCGCCCGACGCCGCGTCGGTTCGAAGAACTTACTCGACTCCGAAGTAGGTACGGACCTCGAAACCGTTATGCACGGCGTCTGTGCACCTTCGCGTATGATCCAGGTGGCCATCAACGGCTACGGTACCATCGGCAAACGCGTGGCTGACGCCGTCTCAGCCCAGCCCGACATGGAGGTCCTCGGCGTCGCGAAGACGCGCCCCAACTTCGAGGCCGAGACCGCCGTCGAGAAGGGATACCCGCTGTACGCCGCCATCGAGGACCGGCTCGACCAGTTCGACGAGGCCGGCATCGAGGTCGCCGGGACCGTCGACGAGCTGGTCGAGGCGGCCGACATCGTCGTCGACGCCTGTCCCTCTGGCATCGGTGCCGACAACAAGGCGATGTACGAGGAGTACGACACCCCGGCGCTGTTCCAGGGCGGCGAGGACGCCGACGTGGGCGAGGTGAGCTTCAACGCCCGCGCGAACTACGACGAGGCGGGCGACGCCGACTACGTCCGCGTCGTCTCCTGCAACACGACCGGCCTCTCCCGGCTGGTCGCCCCCCTCGAAGAGGCGTACGGTATCGAGAAGGTCCGCGCCACGCTGGTCCGCCGCGGCGGCGACCCCGGCCAGACCGGCCGCGGCCCCATCAACGACATCCTGCCGAACCCGGTCACGCTGCCGAGCCACCACGGCCCCGACGTGAACACCATCTTCCCCGACCTCAACATCGACACGCTCGGGATGAAGGTGCCCGCCACCCTGATGCACACCCACAGCATCAACGTCGAACTCGAATCACGCCCCGACGCCGCCGAGGTGCGCGAACTCCTCGAATCGCAGTCCCGCACCTTCGTCGTGCCCGACCACATGGACATCGACGGTGCGGGCAAGCTCAAGGAGTACGCCATGGACCGTGGCCGCCCGCGCGCCGACATCTGGGAGAACTGCATCTGGGGCGCGTCCATCACGATGGAGGACAACGACCTCTACCTGTTCCAGGCCATCCACCAGGAGTCCGACGTGGTCCCCGAGAACGTCGACGCCATCCGTGCGGTTCTGGGCACGAAATCCGCAGAGGAGAGCGTCGAGACGACGAACGACGCGATGGGGATGGGCCTCTGAACGCACGGTGAGTGTCGGGGACAGAAGGTTTTTGACCTGACGCCCGCTACCCACGTCCATGCGTCGTGACGACCGTGACGAACCGTTCGACGACTTCTTCAAGGAGATCGAACGGATGATGAACGAGATGATGGGTGACCGGTCGATGGACATGCACTTCGAGGGCGACGCTGGCTTCGGTTCCGACACGCATGTCGACATCCACGAAACAGACGACGAGATCCGCGTCATCGCGGACATGCCAGGTGTCGAGAAAGACAACATCAAACTTGAATGCGACGGCGAGGCGCTGACCATCGGCGCCGAGAGCGAGCACCGACAGTACCACGAGCGCGTCGAGCTGCCCACGCGCGTGGACGAACACACCGCAACCGCGACCTACAACAACGGGGTCCTCGAGGTCGTCTTCGACCGGATGGACAGCTCGGCCGACATCGACCTGAAGTAGGTCCCCCTACCCCGATTCTGCGGTCGTTCGTATCACGTCCGCGAGCCGGTCGTAGAACCCCGGCTCGTACTTGTCCGCGTCGTCGATGGTCGGCCGGGCGTTCGTCTCGTTGACCAGTACCCTTCCACCGTCCTCGTCGACCAGCAGGTCCACGCCGAGGAACGTGATGTCGAGCGCGTCGGCGACCGACTCCGCGAGCCGACGGTACTCGGCGTCGAGGTCGACCGGCGTCGCGGTCGCCCCCCGGTGGACGTTGTGCTTCCAGCGTCCGGCTTCGCGGTCGGGCTCGGGCAGCCGACGCTCGACCGCGCCCACGTACTCGCCGTCGAGCACCATCACGCGGTAGTCCCGCGCGTCGGGGACGTACTCCTGCACGAGGAACGACCGGTCGCCCGTCGCCCGGTAGTCGTGGACGAGGTCGAGATAGTCGGTGACGCCGAGGAACGAGTCGAGGTCGCCGACCTTCGCGACGCCCACGCCTCTCGTCGTCGAGTTCGGCTTGAGCACGACCGGCGCGTCGAAGTGCTCGAACGCGTCGGCCAGTTCGGACTCGTCGACAGGGTTCGACACCATCACGGATTCGGGAACGGGGATACCGGCCTGCCCGAGCCGGGCGAGCACGCCAGCCTTGTTCCGGGACGTGAGAATCGCGTCCCGGCCGTTCATCCACGGGACGTCCAGCAACGCGTCGGCCACGTCACCCTCCATGAGCCGGCTGGGGTAGACGAAACCGACGTCGAAGTCACCGGGTGCGAAGGGGGCGTCCGCGGGCGAGAGCGGGAGCGTCCGCTCGTCTACCTGGACGTGCTGGACCGAGACGCCACGCTCTCCGAGTGGCGCACGCATGCGCTCGAACGTCTCCGCATTGGTGACGACAGCGAGGTCGACCATGCGAGGGCGTTCGAGCGCGAAAAGAAAAGCGCTCGCTTACGCGATGAGCTTCTCTTCGCCGCGTTCGACGACGACACGGCACGGCGGCGAGATCTTGTTGTAGGCGCGGCGGAAGGCGTCCTTGACGACGGGAGCCTGCTCGACCGTACACCAGCAGGTGAACAGACGCTCGCCACGCTGGATGCGGGCGGCGGTGCCGACGACCTTACCGAACGCCTGGCGCATCCCGTCGGAAACACGGTCCGCACCCGCGCCGGTCGCCTGCTTGTTCTCGCGCAGGACGTGGTGCGGGAACTTCCGCAGGATCATGTAGTAGTTGCCCTCGCCGAGCTCCTTGATGAGGTGACGGTTCGCGGACAGGCGCGAGGCCTCCATCGAGCCGTGGCGGATCTGGCACTCCTCCTCGAGGACGAGGCTGATCTGGACCGGCCAGTCGTCGGGCTCGGACGCCGTGTCGCCCATCTTGTGCTGTGCGATCTTCGAACCGGGGATGCCTGTGATGTACTCACGTCGCGTGTACGCGGGCTTGGAAATCTCCCGGTACATCGAGGCGGGTTTGTCCGACATGGTTATTACGGACAACTGAGGCTGAGAACGTGAATAAAGCCTTCGAAGCGGGAGCGGTTCCCGCTGCCCGGCCGAACCGGGACGACATGCCGGAGCCTGACCACTCAGGCCCTGGTGGAAAGAGACCGCAAGAACAGACAGATACTATAAACGTTGGCTCAGGCGCAGACGTATTCGTCGCCGTCGCGCTCGACGTGGCCGTCCTTCGAGAGGGACTTCAGGACGCTCAGGAGCGCGATCTTCTTCATGCCCAGGGTGTTCTGAATCTCGTCGACAGTCGCCGAGCCGGCCGTCTCCAGGAAGAAGTAGACGAGCTTGGCGCGCGGCGAGGTGAGGGTTTCCGGCAGCGGTTCGAAGGTCGGTTTGACGACAGCCTGTTGAATGCTCATTGTGTTTGTGAGGTCGCATTTCTCCAATATAAATCTATGCAGGGGAGAGTAGAAACTCCTAGTATGGCATTATATGTGTACCTACGCAATGACACACGGTTGAGACTATTTGTCATACCCCTGGAACCGCCACACGGCCGACCGATACCTGTCGTTCCTGGTACGTAGCGTCCGAAGAATAACCGACGAGCGTCAACCGCCGACTGTGGTAGGACACGGGACGACGGCCATGCAGCCACTCACGGCCGCCGTCTGAGCATGAGTATCGGCAGGGAACGCTCGATAGAGGCACGTGCCCGACGTGGGCAAGTGAGACTCCAGCGCACAGCGGGTGACCGCTGCATCTACATCTTTGGACCCATGTATTAAAATCTTGCCCATTAGCGCAAAGATAGCCATCTATTTCGCACTACAACGAACAAATAGCAAATTAATCCGCGAAACAGACACAGAAGCAACTATTTCTTGTTCGCGCCCCGGTGGAACTGCCCGTTCGTCAGATGAGGCTGGCCGGACGACCGGTGAAATGGCGGGGGTGCTCGACCAGCGCATCGCCACACAGCGGTGTGAGAGACCGGCACATACGTGCCCAGAAACGACCGCCGATGTGGTCACTGGCAGGCAACTGATGTCGTCACTGGCGGGCAACCGATGTCGTCACTCGCAGGCCACCGATGTCGCCACTCGCAGGTAGTACGCGAAAGAAATCCGCTCCGGTGTTCGTGTCTACAGACGCGTCAGGTTGGCCGCGCGCGGGCCCTTGTCGCCGTCGACGATGTCGAACTCGACTTCCTGGCCCTCTTCGAGGTCCTCGCCGCCGATGTCCGCCATGTGGAAGAACACGTCGTCGTCTTCGTCTTCAGTATCGATGAAACCGTAACCGCCGGACTCCTTGAAGAAGTCCACAGTGCCTTTCGCCATTACGACTGGACGGAGTGGGCAGTCCAAAATAACGTTTTCGAGATACTCGTCACTGCCGGCGCTCACGGTGCTGTCGTCGTGAAACGGTCGGTTCGAACAGACTACGTCCCGGTGTGATCGAGACTGCTGTCGGAGTGCTACTGCGGCCGTGAGTCTCGCGACTCTACAGGCGGACGACGTTCGTCGCGCGCGGGCCCTTCGGGGCGTCGTCGATGTCGAACTCGATCTCCTGGCCCTCCTGCAGGTCCTCGCCGCCGACGTCCGCCATGTGGAAGAATACGTCGTCGTCCTCGCCCTCTGCGTCGATGAAACCGTAGCCGCCTGTGTCGTTGAAGAAATCAACCTTGCCTGTCGTCATTGCTTCTGGACGGACCCGGTGTGTACGTATAGCCCTTCCGAATATCTCGCCATCGTGATGCGTCTCTGCGAACGAACCGGCGTGGCACTGGCGGCCCGACAGGAACGGCGACTGAGAACTCAGTCGGCGGGAGTACCTCTGTCGCTTTGTCGCTCGGTCGCCACTAGTCCGGTATGGCGGTCTCGCAGCTCGCACCCATCGACCGGTACGGTGGACTCGGCATCCAGCTCTTCGAGTTCACCGTGACGGCATTGGGACTCTACCTCCTCGGCCGACTCGTCCTCGAACCCGGCCTCCGCTGGGTACTGGCGCGAAGCCGCCTCAACGAGACGTTCGAGCAGGCGCTCGGCAAGGTCATCCACGTGCTCGTCATCGGCGGCGCTCTCACCGGCGGCATCGCCGCCGCCGGCTTCCGGACCGCGTTCGTCGGCTCGGCCATCGTCGCCGCCGGGGTCACGCTCGCGGTCGGGTTCGCGGCACGGGACGTCCTCTCGAACTTCGTCGCGGGCGTGTTCATCATCCAGGACCCGAAGCTGAACGTCGGCGACACCATCACCGTCGACGGCGTGACCGGGACCATCCGCGACATCGGCTTCCGCGTCACCCGGGTCAGAACGCCGGACAACGAGACCGTCCTCATCCCGAACACGCAACTCGTCACGCTCACCATCCGGAACCAGACGGTCAACGACCCGGTGAGCATCAGCTACGAGTTCGGCATCGACTACGACGAGGACGTCGAGGCGACCATCGACCTCCTGCGGGCCGTCGCCGCCGAGAACGACGTCATCCTCGACACGCCAGCCCCGACCATCCGCGTCACCGACCTCGCGGACACCGCGGTCATCATCACGGCCAGGGTCTGGCTCCACAAGGAGGACCGCCGTCGGCTCCCGGAGATTCGGTCGGCGTACCTCACGGCCGTCCACGAACGGTGTCGGGCGCACGGAATCGACCTCAGCACGACCAGCCAGCACGCGCTCTCGGGGGCGCTCACGGTCGATGAACCGGCACTCGGACTGCCTCGGACTGCAGAATCCGTGGCCGCCGAGCAGGGGACGAACGGGGGCGAGGACGAGGGGTTCTGGCGGCGCGAAGACGACGACTCACGGCTGGTCGAACCCTGACCAGTCGGGTCGGTCGGCACGTTCCTTACCAGTGCATTCCGACCGACCGTTCCCTGGGTCTCGCGACTGGGACGAACCGGCCCTAACTGTCTCGGCCGGGGCCTCAAGCGCCCCGGCGGAACCGGTCCGTTCAAACCGTTTGAACGGGCTGAACGGCGGTGAAACCAGCCCAACGGCGTCACCGGTTGAAGGGGGAGTAGCCCTGCGTACCGGGTGTGATGAAACTCGAACGCTACGCGCTGTCGACGGTCACCGCCGTCCTGTTGCTCGCGGCCACGGCGGTCGTCGTTCCCGGGGCGGTCCCCGCCACCGTCCCCGGTGAGACACTGCTCGAACTCACCCTGTGGACGACCACGCTCCTGTTCGGGGCGACCGCCGCCTTCTGGTTCGTCCTGACCTACGTCGTCGGCCAGGGCTACGAATCGCCCGCGCCCGCCTACGACGGCGACGACGTCCAGGTCCGCATCCTCACCATCGACGCGGCCGACGTCGTCCAGGCGACGGTCGATTCCCTGCCCGCCGAGCTGACCGACGTCCGCGTCATCGCCGAAGAGCCCATCTCGGTCGACGGTGCCGAGGTCCACGTCGTCCCCGACGACTTCGAGTGCGAGGCCGTCCGCAAGGGCCGCGCCATCGAGTGGGCGCGCCGGACCCTCGCCTGCGAGCGCGAGTTCGTCTGCTACCTCGACGAGGACAGCGTCGTCGAGTCCTGGAACGGGCTTCCGGACGCCGACGTGGTCCAGCTCCGCGAACAGCCCCGCCGGACCGGCTCCGTGCTCAGCTACCTCGCCGACGTCTACCGGATGGGCGTCCAGCTCGAACAGCGCGCGTTCGCGCGGCTCCAGATTCCCCTGTTCGCGTGGGGCGGCGGTATCGCGGTCCGGAGCGACCTCGAAGACGCCGTGACGTGGAACCGCGAGACCATCGTCGAAGACACCGCCTTCGTCTGGGCGGCCGCCCGTGAGCACGACATCTCCTTCGCCCTCTCGGAGACGACCTGCCGGAACGAGGCCCCGCCCTCGCTGACGGAGATCCTCCAGCAGCGCCGCCGCTGGGCCGCCGGCAACGTCCAGGCCGCGTCGATGCTCCCCGCCCGGTACCGCCTCCTGACCCGCGTGCGCAACTACGCCTGGGCGCTCTCGCCCATCGTGACGCTGGTCGCCGTCCCGCTCTCCGTGCTCGGCGTCTCGGTCGTCTACGGCAGCCTGTTCGTCCTCGCGTCGCTCACGCTCGCCGCGTTCACCGTGTTCTGGTACCTCCGCGGCGTCGCCTACTACGGCGGTCGCGCGCTCAAGTGGGCCGCCGTGCTGCCGCTCGTGCCACTCGTCTCGCTGGTGCACTCCATGGGGACCATCGCCGGTATCCTGCATCCCCCGGACGGGTTCCGCGTCACGACGAAGGTCGGCCCGGACGGCTGACCAGCCGGCAGAGCCACCGCTCACTGCTTCGTCGCTGCTCACTGCTTACTTCGCTGCTCACTGTTTCTTCGCTACGCACCGCGTCTGTCGCTGCTCACTGCGTCTGTCTGCCCTGTCACGACAGTCGCGACTCCGGCGCGTCGGCACGACGCGGTCTACGCAGTGTCGTCACTTCTCGGTGTAGTCCCTGAAAAATTGTATCGTCGCGTCGTCAGCGTTCGCAGTAAGACTGCGGCGGCTTACAGACGGGTGACGTTGGTCGCGCGGGGGCCCTTCGGGGCGTCCTCGATGTCGAACTCTACTTCCTGACCTTCCTCGAGATCCGGGCCGCCGACGTCTTCCATGTGGAAGAACACGTCCTCGTCCGCATCCTCAGTCGTAATGAAACCGTAGCCGCCGGTGTCGTTGAAGAAATCAACCTTACCTTTCGCCATTTCAATTCGTTATAACGAGCGGCTTGCCGTTAAGCCTTCCGAGATAGGGCCCGAACAGCTGAACTCGGCCTACAGACCCACAGCGACCCCTATTCGAGGGTTTACCGGCTGAAAATCCACTGGACGAGTCAGTCAGCACGCACGTTGGTGCGCCGCCCACTCGTCCCTGTCTCAGAGTCGTTTCACGTTCTTCGCGCGCGGTCCTTTGTCGGTGTCGACGATGTCGAACTCGACCTCCTGGCCCTCTTCGAGGTCCGGGCCGCCGACGTCCTCCATGTGGAAGAACACGTCGTCGTCCGCGTCCTCGGTTTCGATGAAGCCGTAGCCGCCCGTATCGTTGAAGAAATCAACCTTACCTTTCGCCATCGTGGTTCTATACGACGTCTGGAGATACGAGGTTTACGCCTGTGTCAGCAGGTCTCACGTCGACGAGGCTTCGAGGAAGAAGAACGCCGTCCCGAGGACCACCCCGTACAGCAGGTGCCAGCCGACCAGTGCCGTCGTCACGTTCGGGATGGTCTCCGGGACCGGTGCGCCGACGGCACCGAGCCAGATGGGCATGATGATGCCCGCCCCGAACACCGCCAACACGATACCGTAGACCGCGCCCGCGAGGACCGTCTTCCAGAGCCAGTCGCTCACCGCGTACAGCCCGGGGTCCGCGAGTACCGCCGCGAACACGACACCGAACAGCGCGCCGTGGATCAGGTGGGCCGCCCACCCGACCACGATGTTCCCCTCGAAGCCGTACAGCCCGGCGATGGCGACCCGGAGCGTCTCCATCCCCAGCAGCGTGATCGCCAGCCCCGTGACCCCCGACGCGAGGAACCCAGAGGCGGCGCCGCTGCGCCACCTGAAGCGTGATTCGAACGGCGACTCCCCGACGTGCTTCTCCTTGTGAAAGATTGCCATAGCTATGTGGCACCCCAGTGTGCTAGTAGTTCGCACTATGGCGGCAAAAGCGAACGCGACGATTGCCAGTGTGTTCGGCCACGTGACCGGTCACGCACGGCCGCGTCGCTCTCGAGTGGGTCGATAAATGAAAGTGGAATCGGAGCCTGCCGTCAGGACGACGGCCGAATCCCGATAGTTACAGCCGAGTGAGGTTCTTCGCGCGGGGACCCTTGGGGGAGTCCTCGATTTCGAACTCTACTTCCTGTCCTTCCTCGAGATCCGGACCGCCAACGTCTTCCATGTGGAAGAAAACGTCCTCGTCAGAATCCTCGGTGTCGATGAAGCCGTAGCCGCCAGTGTCGTTGAAGAAATCAACCTTGCCTGTCGCCATTGCTCTTGAATAGTCCCGCTGCCGCCGGAAAAGGTTTGTGGAGGCGAGACCCCCACTGGCGGTAGTATCGCCGGCATCCCGGTTGTCCGTGGCGCACACGGGCCCAGAGCGAGGGAATAGTTATCTCAGTACACGACATACTCCGTTCAAATGAGGGATGTGGGGACCGGGCCGAGTCGACATCGCGTGCGGAGTGGCCTCGAAGGCGTCCGGCAGTCACGACCCACGACCGACCCCCGGCACGTCGGCGACCCCGAGATCGTAGCCCTCGTCAGTCTCCCCTTCACCTCCGTCGCCGACGCCCACCAGCGCCTCCTCGCGCTCGAGGAACTGTTCCGCGAGCGCGACGACCGACGGGCGGTCTTCCTCTCGATATACGCCCGGGTGACCGAACTCGTCGGTGCTGGCATCGAGCGTGACGAGTTCGAAGACGGCGACTGGGTCGCCCGCTACCTCGTCGCGTTCGCCAACCTCTACCGTCAGGCACTGTACGACTACGAGACCGGTGACCTCGCCGCGCTCTCCGACCCGTGGCAACTCGCCTTCGAGGCCGCCGACCGCGGGGACTGTCTCGTCGTGCAAGACGCCATGCTCGGCATCAACGCCCACATTAACTACGACCTCGCGTTCGCCCTGCACGAGGCCGGCGTCTCCCCCGACCCCCGCCGCAAATACGCCGACCACTGCACGGTCAACGAGATACTCCGGTGCCTGGTCGACGAGTCACAGGACACCCTCGCAGCGGACTACGACGCCCCCGGCATCTCGACCGTCGACAACTCCCTCGGGCGCGTCGACGAGTACCTCTCCATCCGCACCATCCGCGAGGGCCGCGACAGCGCCTGGCGGAACGCGGTCGCGCTCGAGTCCCGCTGGACCGCCCGCCGTCGCCTCGCCAGATGGATCACCCGCGTCACCGCGACCGGGGCGGCCTACCTCCTGTTGAGCCCGAACACCAGTTCGCGCGTCCACGGTGCCCTCCGTGAGTTCGAGACAGGGACGACCGACGACTGAGCCCACCGCGGTCGACCTACGACCCGTCGTCGGCACGCCGCAAGCGAAGCTGCACGCGGTTCCCGCCCGCATCGCTGGTGCCGAACGAGAGGACACCACCGAACCGCTGGACGGTCCACCGAACCAGCCACAGCCCCAGCCCCGCCCCGTGACTCGTCGCCGTTATCGGTGAGTCCCCCGTCACCGTCTCGTGTTCCATCACCGGTATCTTCGGCCCGTCGTCCGCGACGACCACGTCGACCCAGTCACCGCCCGCGACCCGGTGCACCTCGAGCCACACCCGCGGCTCGGCAGCCGGGTTGTGCAGGATGGCGTTCTCGACTAACTGGGCCAGTACCGCTTCGAGTCGCTCCGTCGCCGCGACGTCCACACCCGACGGTGTCTGGGTGCTGATCGCCGCGTGGGGGTACTCCTCCCGGGAGCGTTCGGCCAGTCGTTCGAGCATCGGAACGCAGTCGACACGGGGGTCCTCGGGCAGGGGCTCACTCAGCGTCCGGTCGATCGCGCCCGCCTCCTGAGTGAGCCCGTCCAGGTTCTCCGCCGCCTCGGCCAGGCACCCCAGCAGCTCCATCGCGTGCTGGGTCTCGTGCTGTTCCTCCAGCAACTCCACGTACCCGGCGATGACGTTCACCTGGTTACGGAGATTGTGTCTGAGCAACCGGTTCAGCACTTCGAGACGTCGTTCCTTTCGCCTCGTGTCCGTCAGGTCGGTGTAGATGGCGAACCCGAAGGGGTCGTCGTCCGCCGATGGAATCCCCCGGTAGAGGAACTCGCGGAGACCGTCTGCAGTCTGCCGACGGACGACCCGGTAGTTCACCATCCCTGCGTCGGTCCGCCCGTCGAGTTCCGTCGCCTCCTCTGTGAGCCAGGACGGAACGATGAGGTCGTTGAGGGACTCCCCCAGCACCGCCTCCTCGTCGTACCCGAACGTCTCGACGAACGACGCGTTGAACCCCCGGACGAGCGGCTCCCCGCCGACCAGCTCGAACTCGACGACCGAATCCTGGATGTGCTCCAACAGATGCCGAAATCGAACGGTGCCACGGCCCGAAGAAAGAGTGTACGTATCTTCGCGTACCTCTCGTTTTTCGTGTCTATCGTCGACATCCATCGGTAGTCCTTCGACATTTGTCGTGCATAGACGGTCATAAGCGTATTGGCACCACTGAACGGACCTCGTCACACCCGCCGACCGCCACGCCCGGATTCGACAGGGGGGATCGCCACAGACCGGCACCACTCACCGTGGTCGGCCGTGTCGAGAATCGACCACGCCGACACGAACCTGCCAGATAATGTATGGCACCTGAATGGAGTACGTGTAGGGCCGACGGCCAAAAACATCAAAACAAGGAACACCAAAGCTACCATCACCCGTCAGGAAACCCATCGCGGGTCTTGGACAACCACGAGAACATGACAGGAGCGAGAACGGAAGACGACGGCGTTTCATTCCCGAAGTCCATCCGCCACAGACAGATCCTCGACGTCGCCGAGGAGAACCCCGACGCATCCATCGAGGAACTGGCGTCGCTGGTGCCGAGCGCGACGGCCGACCTCGTCGAACACGTCTTCGAGGAGTACGGTGACCCGGCTGCCGAGGACGACACCCCGACCGAGCCTGCCGCCGCGACAGCAGCCGGCGACCAGCCGAGCGAGCACGGCGACACCGACGACGAACAGGCGATGGAGACCAACGAACCCGAGACGAACGACCCCGGCGAACAGTCCCCGACGGCCGACGCGACCGAGGCGAACGACTCCGAGGAGGAGACGAACGATGCAAACAGTCCGGAGAGCGCCACACCCTCCGAAACCGAACCATCGCTCGATGAACTCTCCGCGAAACAACGAGAGGTGCTGACCGCGGTCGCAGCCCAGCCAACGGCGACACAACAGGAGATCGGCGACCGACTGGACGTGACGGGCGCGACCGTGAGCAACCGTGTGAACAGCATCGAAGGGTTCGACTGGAGCGAGCGCGAGTCGTTCGTCGACACCGTCTTCGATGAACGACCATCTACTGCTGTACCCATGAACGGCGAGTCCACCACCACCGAGACGACCGAGACCGAACCGGAGTCGACCGACGAGGACGCGACGATCGCCGACGCGACGACCGACGTCGAAGCCACTCTGGAGCAGATCGAAGCCCGGCTCGCAGACCTCGAAGCAACCCGCGGACAGACCGAGACGAAGGGCCGCTCGGTGTTCGAAGACCCGGCGCTCGTCCACAAGGTCATCCACGCCTGCATGGACGCCGAGACGATCTCGAAGGACGAGGAACTCCAGATTATCAAGGAATTACTGGAGTAGCGTGGGTACACGCAGCGTCGCTGTTGCTTTTCTATGCGGAGTTACCGGGTGTGCAGATGCTCTTCGAATCGAGTCCGCGTAGAATCGGGATGCCGCCTCCCGAATCGAACTTCCGACGAGCAGGCTCGTCGACTCGCCGCTCACTCCGTTAGCGGCGACGGGGACAGCTCGAACTCAAGCCACCGCAGAGCAGTACAGGAAGCGAAGGCCCGAAGGAAAGGACTGCCCTCTACTGTCTCATGCGGGAAGAGACGACCGAGGAGCGTGTCGAGAGAATTCGTACTGCACTCGAAGGAGAAGGGTTCGAACTCCGCGAGCCGGGTCAGAAGGCGGTAAGTACGCAATCGTCCTCCCGCCAGCGTCTGACGACGAGGACTTAGAGGGTACGAGATAGCCTCGGAGCAAGACCTCGAAGGACGGGCGGATATGAGTAAGACCGAACTCATCGAGCCGATGTATCCCGCAGTCGATTCAGCCCTTTCTCAGAGGACTCAACCTCCGGCCGTAGACAAGAAAAAAGAGGTGAAACAGCTATGCCTGTGAAATCTCGACTTTCACATCGATGGCTACGTCCTTGTTCATAGGTGCCTCATGCCGCTTCGGGGAAAGCCGGAGGTTGTGGTAGCCATCCGACTCAACAGTGTACTCCTTGGTCGTATCCTCGTAGAAGTGCTCTCGGACGACGAACTTCGTGCCGTCTCCTACAGTCCAGAATAGCTCCTCCCCATCGTCTACCTTTTCGGCCGTTACCGCGACGGTCTGGCCTTTTGATAACGTGAGTTGTTCTTCGATGGGATTCTCAACCGTCTCGTCGACGATAACGCCTGAGTCAAAGTCTTTGGAAGTCTCTGTTTGAGTCGACGGCGACGTAGAGGTCTTCTGGCTTTCAGGAGCTTCACTCTCGGTAGGATTCTCGCTGGTATCCCCATCCGTTTCTGACCCAGTACACCCCGCTAAGGAAATAGCCCCAGCACCCGCCAGATTAGATATGAAAATTCTTCGTCTCATGATATCTCATGATATGGCTGAGCTTCGGATAAATACACTGGCGAGACTGACTGAGCCAGTAAACCCATAGATGCGCGCGAGGTAGCCGCGAGTCTCCGGCACAGGGGTAAGTCCTGAGAGAGTTGGAGTCTCTCGCCGGGCCGTCCGTCAGTGATGGTCTTCTCGCTCTCTCCGAGCCGCAGGAGGCCATCTCCGAGATTATCGAAGGTGAGCGGAGAGGTTCGAGTAACTTCTTGGGCGGTCCAGGTCAATTGTGAGTGAAGCGCCAGAAGGCGTCGGGGCGCGAGTAAATCCCTGGTCAAATCTTGGCGGGAGATTCGCGGTGAAACCGCGAGAAGACGCTCTCGTCGTTCGATTGGAGTCCGAGTGAAAAGGTCATGCCGCCTCCCGGAGTGTGAACCTCCTCGCTCACTGCGTTCGCTCGCTGGTTCAAATCCGCTCGGGTCTCACGTACAGAATCCGCCGCGCTCGCTTCGCTCGGCGGTCGGATTCAGAGAAGTGCCGCCTCCCGGATTTGAACCGGGGACAGCTCGATCTTCAGTCGAGTGCTCTCCCAGTCTGAGCTAAGGCGGCGCGCATCCTACACTCCGCCGATGATACAAAAAAGGATTTCGATGTGACGCGACCGAGGTGTGGGGTACCACACCGCCGTCGGCGGGTCAGCGCGCGGGCGTGGAATCGAAACGTCGGCCGGTGTGGCCCTACTTCTCGGCGAGTTCGACCTCGGTGAACTCGAACCGGGCACCACCATCGTCGCTCTCGGTGAGTGTGATGGACCAGTCGTGTGCGCTCGCGACCCGGGCGACGATGGCGAGCCCGAACCCGGTGCCGTCGTCGTCCGTGCTGTAGCCGGGGTCGAAAATCGCGTCGTGGTCGGTGGCAGGAATGCCGGGCCCGTCGTCGGCGACGTAGAACCCGTCGCGATCTGCCAGCCGCCCGACCCTGACGGTGACCCTGTCGTCGGCGCTATCTGTCTTGTCCACCCCCTCGGCCTGCTGGTGGCTCGTCGAGCCGTGCTCGACGGCGTTCGAGAGTAAGTTCTCCAGGAGCTGCTGGAGGCGACTCGTGTCGGCGACGAGTCCCAGGTTCGACTCCATCACCAGGTCGGCGTCGTCGCGCTCGACCGCCTTCCACGCCCGGTGGACCACCACGTCGAGGTGGACGGCCTCGGTGTCGCCGACGACGATGCCCTGCCTGGCGAGCGTCAGCATGTCCGAGACGAGCGATTCGACGCGTTCGAGCGCCTCGCTAGCCCGGTCGAAGTGCGCTGCGTCGCCAGTCTCTTCGGCCAGTCGGAGCTGACCGCGTGCGACGCCGACCGGGTTTCGAAGGTCGTGACTGACGATGTTGGTGAACTCCTCCAGTCGCTCGTTCTGTGATCGTAACTCGCTCTCGCGCTCGCGAAGCGCACTCTCCCGGTCCGCCCGCTCCACGGCCGACTGCAAGGTCGCGCTCAGTATCCGGGCGAGGTTCCGGTCGTCCTCGTCGAAGGCATCGGGCTCCGGTGACGCGAGGACGAGCACACCGAACTCGCCCAGCGGCAACGCGAGCAGTGACCGCACGTCGACCGCCGCCTCGACCCTCGTCTCCGTCTCGGACACGTCAGAGACGGACTGCACTTCGCCGGTGGTGAAAGCCTGCCACGCCGGCCCGTTCTCGCCGGGGAACGCGAGCCTGTCGTTCAGTGTCTCCGCGGTATCGTCCGTGAATGCCACGGACTCGAGGGACGCCGTCGCCTCGTCGTACAACCGAACCGACGCGATGGGGAACCCGAGCGAGTCACAGGCCGCCTCGACTGCGACCCAGGCACACTCGTGACGGTCTCCCGTCTCCAGGAGCCAGCCCGCGGTCTTCGTAACGCTGTCCAGCCGTCGTCTGTACTGCGTCCGGTCCGTGACGTCGGTGATGAACCCCTCGAGTGCGACGAGTTCGCCATCGCGGTACACGCCACGACCCTGCTCCCACAGCCACCGAACCTCGCCGTCGCGCCGTCGGATGCGATACGTCACCTCGAACGGTTCCGCCGTGTCGAGGGCACGCTGCACCTCCTTCCACATGTCCTCCTGGTCGACGTCGAGGATGATGTCCTCACCCCACAGGATGTCCTGCCCCTCCAGTTGTTCCGGGTGGTAGCCCGTCAGGTCGAGACACCCCTCGCTGACGAACTCCATCGGCCACGTCGGCTCGTTCAGGCACCGGTACACCATGCCCGGGAGGTTGCTGATGAGCGTCGAGACCATCCGCTCGGTCTCCTCGAACGCGGCCCGCGTCCGGTACGCCTCCGCAGCCTTCTCGATCCGGTTCGCGAGCAGCTCGAACTGTTCGGTGCCGCTCCCCTTCTGGAGGTAGTCGGTTACCCCCGCGGAGATGGCATCGCTCGCGACCTGCTCCGACCCCCGCCCGGTGAACAACACGAACGGGATCGACGGGTCGTACTCGCGAACAGACTCCAGCAGGTCCAGTCCATGCGCGTCCGGCATCCGGTAATCGCTGACCACGCAGTCGGGCCGGAAGCTATCGACGTACTCGAGCGCCGCCGACGCCGAGCGAACCGACCGGACTTCCACACCCGACAGTTCCCGCTCGAGGAACTTCGCCGTGAGGTCCAGAAACGCCGGTTCATCGTCGACGTGGAGCACTCGAATCGGCCCAGTCATCGACTACAACCTCGTGAGTCCCGTACTTTAATCCGATGGGGTCCGACCCCGGCCTGCTGCTGGGCAGGTGGTCAGTCGTCGAACGATTCGTCACGCTGCTCGTAGACGATCGTCAGCGTTCCCGGGACCGTGCGTTTCGTCGCGTCGCGGATCTCCCTGAACTCACGAAGGACCTCGTTCGGCGCACTATCGGACCGGTTGTGCAGCTGTAACTCCTCGCGGAACGCGTTGTACGCCTGTTCCATGAGTGTCTGGACCGCCTGGGCGTCGGTCTTGTCGCGGATATCGAACGTCGCCTCGTGTCGTGACATGGTCACAATAGGTGCCCGACGGGGAAAGCGATGACCACGAGCGGAGCTGGTGTTTCGAGGGGACAGATGCTACTGTCGGTCACTGACGGTTGCAAAAATCATGGGCCCTGCCGGATTCGTACCTCGGTCGCTATCGCTCCCTGCTTCGAATCCGCAGCAATCTACGATTCGCTCGTCGCTACTGCGACTCGCAGAATCGATGGGCCCTGCCGGCCCATGGTTCTGGGGGCGTCGTTGCCGTCGTGGTGTCGTGTGTCGGTTTCATAGGTCTGGGAGGTGCTTGCTTCGCTGTTCTGCGCGCTGTCGCTCGCTCCGTCGGTCGTAGTGCTTGTCGAGGATGTCCTCGCTCGCGTTGAGTCGGTCCCGGACAATCTGGCGGGGCGTGTCGTTCTGCCTGTAGAAGGTTACGCGACCACTCCGCACGTCGTGGGGTGACCGGGACGACGGGCACTGGCTGGCCTTCTTCATATCGGTCGCTTCGCAGTCCTTCGGCTCGCGGTCGTGGGGACACGCCGCGCCGCGCCAGCAGGGGCGCGTGACGCGGTAGAGCGTGTCGCGTATCGTCGAGCCGGTCGGGCGTCCGTGCGTGGTCGTCAGCAGCGGGTCGCGGCCGTAGTCGTCCGTCACGTCTACCCGAGGCCCGTCGATGTAGTCCTGGAGCGCCTGCGCGACGTGCGCGCCGATGCGGTTCCATCGGTCGCCGCGCTCCTTGTTCTTCAGCGGGGTGCCTTCCTCCGGTCGATGGACGAAGTGGACCGCGGGCCCGTTGATGGCTGGATGCTCGCCCTCCAGGTCGACATCGCGGAGGTCGAGCGCCCGCAGTCCGCCGGTCCGGCAGCCGGTTCGCCACAGTAGCAGGACGATGATGTGGTTCCTGCTCGCGTACTCGTAGCGACCGAGGTAGTCGAGGATCTCCTCGACGCGGGCCGGGTCGAGCGTCGAGTTGCTCACGTCCGCGCCCACGTCGAGCGTGGGCAACGGGACCTTGTCGTGCAGGTCCTTCGGCACCGCCTCGATGTCACCACAGAACCGGAGGAACGCTTTCACCGTGGCGAGCTGCCCTCGAAGCGTGACGGGCTTGACTGCCTCCCGCCCGTCCCCGTTGCCTTCGCGTCGCCAGACACGGTAGGCGTACAGGTCGCGCCCGGTGAGTTCGTTGAGATTCTCGATCCCCTCCTCGTCACACCACTGGACGACCGCCTGAAGGCGGTACTTCTGACCCTTCAGTGTGGACTCCGTGAGGTCGTCCTGCTTCGCCTCCAGGTACATCTCGACGGCCTGTGCAGGGGCGAGTGGTTCGAGATCGTCGCTCACCCGTCGGCCCTCCCGAGCGTCGCCCGCAGAACCAGCTCCGCGTCGAACTCCCTAGCAGGAGTCCCGCCGCAGTTCGGACACCGACTGGCATCGGTGTCGTGCTCGCGCCGACAGCGGACGCACTTCATGCGCGCGTACCTCCACAGAGGGCGCGCTTGACGAGCAGTCCGTAGGTCGCATCACACCGCCGGCAGATGGGCTCGCGAGACTTCGCGTCGATGCCGTCTGCGTAGCCTCCGCAGATGTAGCACCGGCCCGCGTCGTTACTGTTTTCCTTGGGCGATTCGTCTCCTCCCGTGCGGGGTTCTAGCCCCGTGTTGGCTTTCGCACTCATTGGTCCGAGTGAACGGAGCCACCTTTCGGGGCGCGCTACAACGCGCCCCGGTCTTCACACCGCCCAAGAGAGTCTTCTACATCCTGTCGGTGGCTCCGCACTCGCCTATTCTGACCCTTGTCTCTTATAGATTACGACGACGCCAGATAGTTCGTAGATATCTTATTAGAGATTAGAGAGATTACTATCATAGTCGGTGCCTACTGGAGAAATAGGAACTAATGAGGAAATCCGGTAAATGGATGGCACTCGTGGACGACCGAGTGCTCGAGTACATCCACGAGAACGAACACGGGTCCCCGACCGAGATGATGGAAGAGGGACCCATTCGGTACTCTCGCCAGTACATCGCCAAGCGTTGCAAAGAACTCGCCAAACGCGGGCTATTGACTCACGTTGGTAATGGGGTGTACGTGATTACAGACAATGGAGAGGCCTACTTACGGGGAGAGTACGACACCAGCGAAGACGCGCTCAACAAGGTCCCCAACAACGGAAACGGAGACGTGTCGGCATCCGAAGAAGCAAACTGAAACCACCATTCCAAGACGCAACCCCTCCCCATGACAATAAGACTCCGTCGCTCCGCAGAGTGGATGAAGAAGATAGACGACCGCATCCTCGAACACCTGAACGAGACCTCGTGGGCCACCCCGCGCTCGATGAGCTACGAGCACGAGTTCAGATACGCGAGTGAACGAAGGATAGCCGAGCGTTGCTGGGTGCTCGCCCATGCCGACATGATCGCGCCGATGGCCGAGCGGACGTACGAGATTACTACTTGGGGGCAGTTATATCTGAAGGGGGAGATTGATGCGGCGCATCAACCCTATCCAAATTTGAATATGGCATTGAGAGGGTAGCAATTTACTAACGGTCAGGTGCCCAACTCTATCGAGACTTCAACCAGAATATATTTTTACTTGGGAGATTGGGTTATTTCCAATGGTAGAAGTGGAACGCGGTGACCCATCAGAGAAGCTCTATGAGCTGGCAGAGAACTCTCAGATAATTATTGACCAAAAAGAAGAGATCTCTGCAGCATTCGAAGGTGGGGTCAGTTCCGATACCGAATATAATTCTCTTGAACCTATTGCTGAGCAACTACTGCTAGCGCTTTCTGTTCATCAAGACGTCGAACCAGGGAGCGAAGAACTGGTTGACTTAATGAATACACTGATAACTGCTGTAATGAATCTAACTCAGAATCACGAACTGATTGATAATCTTCGTGAGGAAGGTGTTAGCCAAGATCTTATTTGTTTCTTATCTAGACTATCGAATGAACACGGGAGAAACCTCCAGAAACGTCTGTATCAAGAACGTCGGGGGCCAAATTGGTGGAACAATATTAAAACGAATATAGGACTCCGGTCTGGCAGGGTATACTTGGAACATGAGATATCTATCAATTATGAGAATACGATAACCTTCCAAAGCGGCCTGAATAATTCTCTCCTGCTAACAGAGCATATGCTCACTCAGATACTAAACGCGAGGAATGCTATTGGTGAAGACGTTCTCCGTGATATTGATCTAGATAGGGTTCAGATGATTCGAGAGGACCTAGATGAATTAGAATCTCAAGTCGAAGAATATCGCGAAGAAGATATCGATCAAGAACTATCTGAACCAACCAGCGAAGCTGAAGGAATAGAAGACGAATGACGCAAGAAGGTGGCGGAGCGCCTCAGAGAAGGGGGCAAGAGTATCAGGATCTGGCTGCTGCGTACTATTTTCTTCGTGATGAGAGTGCGAACTCCCTCCATATCGAAAAACACCATGCTGACTTTGCATTTTTTTATCATGATGGTGAGTACAAGCGTAAGTTCTATTTTGAGGCAAAGAGCAGGAAAAGAGGACAAATTACTTGGAGTTACTTTTCCAAAAATATAGCTCCAAACCTGGAGAAGGTGTTCATAGAAGAAGAGACGACTGATGAGACTATCAAAAATGTGGTTCTAGTTTCTAACGTTCAAGTCCAACAAAAGATAGGGAAATTAGTTGATGATATTCGCAGGCTCCGAGATGGGGCGATTGGGTGGAATGTTCTATCTACAAAACACGAGCGGAAAATAATCGATTCTCTTGTAGACGATTTAGAGGAAGAAAGCAAGTACATAGAAGAATTGCTTCGGGGGTTTGATTTCAAACATCATACAAAGAAAGAGTTGATACACGGTATTGAAGAGTACTTGCGCGAATGTAGTCCGGGGAAAGCCAGGTTTGGCCGGAAAAAGATTATAGACAAAATTGAGTCGATCGACAGCGGGACGGTTACCCGAGAGGAACTTCAAAATGCGGCCGGTTTCCGGTTGAAGAGATTAGAGCATTCTACTAACTCATCCGGCCAAACTCCCGAAGAACTCCAGTCTGCGGCTCAAGAAGTTCATTCGAAATATGGCCCTGATAACATCGAGGTTGACGAACCTGCGAGAAGTAAAGAAGATATCCTCGATTATGCGGAATATCTCAGGGGGAAGGACAAAGTTGATGAAGTGCTGCTAGAAACCTTAGAATCACGAACTGAAGAGAACTTTGAGGAGCTCCAACGCCTGAGAGAACAGGAAAGAAGAACTGAAACCGAGCTCAGTCAGGACATTGGTAAACTAATCGATATGGACGACTCTACATCCTCGGAGGCAGATGATGACTGAGCTGGTATTCCACTTTATTAGGCCCGCAACCGTTACTGAGGTCTCTCAAGAGGGCTCTGTCGAATACAGAACGACTGATGAGGGAATGGAATTACAGATGTTGCCGAATGGAGATATTCGGGTCAGAATTGAGATAAATTCCCTCCGCCACATTAATCTATCAAATACCTTTAGTGAAATCAAAGATAAGATTCGGAGTTCGGACCATTCAATTAACGAATATAGTGTTGCATTATTGCTGAAGTCAGAAAATCCAGTCAGCGAGTACATCCAACACGAAACCAAGATTGAGAAATTTAGCTCTGCTCTTTTCAATAACCCTAGCCCACGTTACAGAGAGCTCGGCGAGAATAGAGTGAAGATATCATTCTCTCAACAGGCACAGACTACAATCTGAGAGTTTTTAAGTCAAATAATCCAGAAGTGGGAGTCAGCTACTCCCGGTGCTCCCAGAACTCGTTCAGTATGAAATGAACGAAGTTCTCAGTGGAGAAGTTCGTCGGTCGGAGGACACGCGAGTAGCCGCTGTTCGTGACCTCCATCTTCATCTCCATACTTTCGTACATCAGCTCGAGACCGAGCTGGCTTTTGTTAGACTGAGAGAGGACATCTCCCATCTCAGGGTCTTCGACCACGTTAGTACCATAAACAGTACCACTTTCAGCGTTTCCTGCTCCGTTGTAGAACCCATACTTCCAGGGTTCTGCCTCGGGACGGGTTTCTGCATACTCGTCAAGGTCGAAGTTTGCGCGTTCGATGTGAGTCTGGGTAAGGTCGCCCACAACATCGAATGCGAAGGTATCGTCACCACCTTCGACGATCATGAACTCGCCCGGGACGACAATGAATTGCGTCCACTGGCTAATCCGATCGTGCCCGTCACTGGTGATGATTTCTCCATCCTCGACATCAACTTCAGAGACCCTCTCAACAGACTGGGTTAACACCCGACCTGACTGAGCGATTAGGTCTCCGGTAGGGAGATCGATGTGACCTCGTCGGACATCGACACAAGTGGTCAAGTCGAATCCGCGATCGGTAGTCGATTCGTGGTAGCTATCGAGTCTATCGAAGTCGCCTTCAATTGTTGCGATTACTCCTGCTTTCATTCGTAAATGCAAGTCTCAGCGACCAGGGTAAGATATATCACTAGTGCCATAGAAGGAACTAGTGCAATCGAACCCTTGAGTCTGGGACCCAACCCCCTGACTCGCCTGGGTGATTAGAACCTGAAGGCACCCGTCCTGTGTGGTAGCCGGTCTGGGTGCCACTCAGGGCTTTTCAACGAACCGTAGGGAAGACGTCACCTATCTTATTGTACTTCAAAGGAGAGCATCCTCCATAATAAATATACGTCCGTGCCACCACTAACGTTAGTAGCAACAACGATGGCAGATAAAAGTAACGGTTCAGCCAGAAGGTTCAATGGAATATTGACTTCCGACGATTACGAGGTGTTAGAGGAAGTAGCGAAGAGGAATCATCCTAGTCAAAAAGAAAGGGCGGGTATTCGGCGTGATGCGAGATATCGGATTAGAAAACGAATCTTCCAAGCGTTCGTTGACCTCAGCTACCTCAATAACACGCTCCCGTATAAAGACCGAAAACTGGTATTCGAAGAGATATTTGACGAAGGTCCACATATACTGCTTGAGGCGCTGTCTCTGATATACCATTCAAATTCAGAGGCAGGCCACGTCAATGGAAATGAGATTGAACCACACCAGAGGTTCGAGGAATTACTCAGGGGAGCCATCGAGTACGGAGAACTGCTTGAAGGGAGAATACCAGAGGTTTCCGTCGAGATCAAAAAAGAGTCTGAATCCATCACCCCTGAAGAGCTAATTGACAGGGTAATCCAGACGGGAGAGATAAAGGCAGTCGAATCTTCCTTCCTGCATATTGTTGGAGAAAGAGACACACTATTTGAAAAAATGATTGAACGTGAGGTCACGGTATCTGTAGTGGAAGATGGAGAAACAGTAGAACAAATTCCTCCCGAAGAAGCCGCAGCAGTACTCTCATACAAGAGCAGAACAGAAGGCAAAGATTCAGATTAATTTCTCAAGCTACAGTCCAACTTGAGTCATGCAATCTATGATGTTCTCCTCCGTCGGCGCTGCCAGATACGGCTCAATCGCATCGTAACTACTCCATCCACCGAGCGCCATCACGATTCGCGGACTCACGTTCTCCTCGACCAGGAGATGGTTCGCCCAGCAGCGCCGCAAGTCGTGCGTCGAGATACGCAGATAGTCCTCGTCGCCCGTCTCCTTGGCCGCGACCTCTGCGGCCTGCTCGACCCAGTACTGGACCGTGCGCTTCCCGCGGTCGATGAGCGGCTCGTTCTCGTCGACGTTGTGCTGCTGGCAGTAGCGATTCACCAGCGCCTCAAGCTCGCGTGGGAGCCACGTCTCGCGATGCTTCCCGCCCGCGTACTCTCCGGTGGTGTCCTTGCCGCTCACGACTTCGAGATCGTAGTGCTTCCCGTCGGCCTTCCTGGAGATGTGCACGGGCTTGACATCGAGTACCTCAGCGACGCGGAGCCCACAATCGCCCATCAGTCGGATGGCAATCTCTCGCTGGAAGGTATCTGCGGCTCGGGGCAACTCGTGATACTCGTCGCGGGTCATCCAGACGTTGAACGACCCATCCTTGTTTCTCTCACACCGCATTGCGTGCTTCTCTTGAGTTTCGTGAACCTAGAGTGTTCCGACGCTGGGTAGGGGGTTCTGTGAGACGCCGGATTTCAGGCGATTCGGCTCAGTGGGGTCGAGTCGGTTGCACGCTTGTGAAAAAACGTGAAATTGACCGCCGGCGAAGTCAGCTACAGAATCGCGACTCCAGAGAAGATTTGTTCGAATTCTTGGCGACCCATTGTAGGAAGTGTCTGAAGGTTTCCTCCGTTTTCGGAAAACCGCTGAATTTTGAAATACGGTTTTCCATTGTCGTCGTTTTCACTGATTTTAAACTGCTTCCTGTACCCATCCTCTCGTCCAATTTCTGCAACCACACCCTCACCGTTAGTGTCATACCAGTTTTGGATCTTCTCAAAGTCGGGCTCGGAGAAAACACCAGTACCGAGATTCAATCGGGTCTGACGGATGAGTTCACGGAGTTCCATCGATGTGAATTCGACGCATGGAGAGTCTTTCCGGTTTTCATTAAGTGATTTGAACCCGTACATCAGTTTCTTAGATTCATATCCCTCAACAGGCGCATCCTCAGGCTCATCTGTAACCGTGAGAACGGTGTATCCTTCGTCCCAGTTCCCGCGGGCAAGTGTTTCACGCATGGTGGATTCGAATAGTTGAGTAAGTATCATATTAAGATACCGGTAGAATGGGTTTTCGAGAGACTAATTCAGACTCGTACACAAACACGAAATAGGAGAGGCGGCGCTCTACCCGGTCAGGTTCCCAGACAGGGTCGTGTTCGTGCCGCTGTTGATGTTCGAGGCTCCTGACCCGGACACACGGTTCAGTGCCACTATCTGGTCGCTTCCCTGCACGTCGATGCCGTCCCAGCCAGCGTTGCTGATTCGGTTCCCCTGGATGATGTCGTTGTTCCCACTCATCAGCAATGCGTCTTCACCGGGGCCGTCGATTCTACAGTTCGCGACGATGTTGTCGTTGTCCGTCGTCCGAACGGCTCCCTGGGTGATTCCATCGCGGAACCGGCACCACTCGACGAGGTTGTCGGGGCCTCGCAGGTTCAACCCGTAGTATCCCGTCGCCTCGAACACGCAGTGCCGGACCGTCACCGACCCGGTGGACCAAACGCCCTGCTGGCCGCTGGTGATGTTGAGGTTCTCCAGAGTCAGGTCCCCTCCGGACAGGTCGACTGCACTCGACGGGGAGTCGATTCTGAGATTGCGGATAGACACGCCAGCGGCATCTACGTCGATTCCGTAGCCGAAGCCCGGATCGATGACGGTCGCGTTCCCCATGCCCCAGACCGACAGGTCCGCAGTGTTGACCTGGAGCGTGTCGAACGACCCAGCTCCGAAGACGAGGTACTCCGACGCTGCCGACTCAGCAGCCGACGGGTCGCTGTAGGTGTTGCCGTCATCCGCGTAGATCTTCCCGTCTGGCGGCTCGACCCCGAGCACTTCCGTCACCGGAGGACCGCCGCCGAGACTCACCGCCTTGAAACTCGGCTCCGAAGTCGACGTATGCCGGGTGTTCCCGTTCTCGTCTTCCGTCTGAATGTGGTCGTAGTTACTCATCCTGAGTGCCCTCCGTTCCAGTCTCTGCAGCCTCTACGGCCTGCTGCATCGCCTGCTCCGCATCCATTCCCGGTGGCGGCGCGTACGGAAGCCGCGAGAGTATCGTCCGCCCGAACCCACGCAGGCGTTCCTGTGCGTAGTACGCCGGACACGCTGCTCCTGCGAGGAACGCGAGCACGACCACGGAAGCCGTCGGCATCGCTGACTGCGCGACCTCAAGGCCCCACATCAGTTACCGCCCTCCGTTTCCTGCGCATCCAGTGCCTGAATCAGGTCGGTGTCAACCGTCTCGTGGGCCTTCGCGAACACCGACAGCAGCCGCCTGTTCAGCCGACTGCGCCGCTCGTTCTTCTGGATCGTGTTCGCCACGTCCCGCGCGACCTTCCCGCAGTAGATTGCCGTCGAGCCCGCGGTGATGGCCGACGCCGAAACCGCGAACGTGAGCAGTGGGTCGTTCACGACCCACCACCTGCCGCGGTGTTGGCGAGATCTGCATACGGTGCCAGCATGATGAGCACGACGACAGCCACCAAGACCCACCAGTAGTCGTCGAGTCCACCCTGCACGATGCGCTCGGTCGGGGTCATCTGCTCGCCTTCGGTGTCGGTCGCGTAGTCGACGACACTGCCCTGCTCGCCCCACGCGGTCGGCCCGAACAGGTCGATGGTGTCGCCATCGTGGCCCGACCACACCGTGTCGGTGAACCCGTCGGTGATGTCGTTGGTCGCCCACCACTCGTCGAAGCCACCGCCGAGGTTGTCCCCGGCAGTGGCCCAATCACCATCTTGCGCGGCGTCGATGGCGCGACCAACTGCGTCGTCCACGTCGCCGGCGAGATTGTCTCCCACACCGCCCCAGTCACCCCGCATGGCGGCGTCAGTCGCACGCCCGACCGCTTCGTCGGTCGAGCCCGCGAGGTTGTCGGCGAAGCCAGCGATCCCGTCGAACATGCCGCCCATCACCGACCACCTCCGTTGGCCACGGTGAGTCCGACCAGTGCGAGTGCAGCGACCACCAGGACAGCAGTCGAGAGCCCGCCCTCAGACGTGCCGCTGGGAGTCGTGTCGGTCACAGCGTCACCGCTGCCGATGTCTTCGACCGTGTCAGGGTCGCCGTAGGCTGCCCCATCAGTCTGGTTCTCGACTGCCTGCTCAGTACGTTCGACGTCTGCGTGTGAGTCTGTCGGGGCGTTTCTCGCGACGGTCACGTCGTCCTCCTGGCTTGCGCCTGAGGTCGCGTTCCCCGAACCCGGCCCGGTGAGCGTCGTTTCTGCCCGACCAGAGTCACGGTCGAGGCTGGTCGTGACGTTTGCCGAGCCGACCGCGTGATGCACCTCACGGTCCTCGCTGCTCTGGACCGGGTTCGGCTCCTTCTTCTGTTTCTCCTTCTTGTGACGACCCTTCGATTTCTCGACCGTCGGCTCGACGCCAGCGCTCCGAGTCGGCCGCCGCCGACCCTGGTTCAGGTCGTCGGGCGGTCCCGAGTGTGGCTGGGCCTCGGTGTCTTTCTCGACCGTCGGTAGTTCCGCGACACTACCAGGTGCAGCGATAACCACTATCCACCACCTCCGGCCAGGTCTCTGCGTCCGTCGTGGGAGGCAATGCAGCCTCCGAGCGTCTCTCCGTTCATGTTCTGTCTCACTGTTCGACCACCCATGACACACCGAGGCCGCCCGTGCCGTCCACGATGTAGACGGTCGATACGTCGTCGACGCCGAGCGTGGTCGATTCGCCGCTGGCCAGCTCATATCCGTCGCCGGTCGTCACGCCAGCACCGCCGACGAAGACCGACCCACCGTTGCCACTGAGTGCCTTCACTCGCAGGGTAGCGCCAGCGGGCACAGCCGCCGACGTGCCGCCGTTGAGGGCGACCGGCGTGTCTGCCGCGCTCGTCGAGTCCTGCCCGTGCAACAACCCCGGCAGAGCCGTCTCCGCCGTCTCGACGGTCGCGCCGCTCACATCGATCGGGCCACTCGTCTGCGAAGCCAGGTCTACGTCGACCTCGGCCGCGCTCACGTCAAGTGGGCCGCCCGTCTGGGAGTTCAGGTCTACGTCGATTTCCGCCGCGCTCACGTCGAGGGGACCTCCTGTCTGTGCGGACAAGTCGACGGCGACCTCGGCCAGCGTCTGCGCGGCTAGGTCCACATCGATGCTCCCGAGCGTCTGCGCCGCCAGATCCACGTCGACCTGTGCGGCACTCACGTCGAGCGCCGCGTTGCTGTCGACGAGGAGGCTGTCGGTCGCGTTCGATGAGAGGGCGGCTGCAATCGCCTGCAGCGTGCCTTCGGTCGCCGGGTCGATGAGCACCTCTCCGGAGTCCATGAGCCGGAGTTTCCCGAGGTTCCGACCCGTCCGGTCGGTGATGTCCGTCGTCAGGGTTCCAGGCGACGTGACCCGCATCTCGTCGGTCGCCTGTGAAGACAAGGCGTCGGTGAGCGCGTCCAGTTCGTTCGTCGCGTACTGCTGCTCGTTACCCATTAGACACCACCCCCGCCGTAGTTGAGGGTGAACGACACGAATCCGTCGAGGTCGCTGCTGGTGCTCACGTTCTCGGCCTTCACGCCGAGGTTCTGGCCCTCGAACACCTGCACCGACAGCTCGAACGGGTAGGTCGTGCCGGACCCGACGATGTAGTCGCCGAAGGAGTCGCTACCCGTAGCCTCCTCCGTCTCCATGATGTTGTCACCGTCGACGGTGAGCTGCACCTGAAGATCCGTGCGCGTTCCCACCGGGAAGAACACGACCGTCTTCTCGATGGTCGCATCTTCCGGAATCTGTTGTTTGTAGTGGTGTGCCTCTCCCTGCGGCACATTCAGGGGAAACGAGAAGGCGACTTGACCGCCACTCATTCGCCCACCACCTCTCGATACGTCACGTACAGCAAGAGAAGCGTCTGCAGCAGCGAGATGTAAACCATCAGGTCATCGGCTCCGAGAACCACCGTCGACCCGTCTGAACGGGTCCAAGAAATGTGCGGTTCGCCCGGCGTCGAAGCCGAGATGGAGTCGGTGACCGTCGCGGTTGCGCCGCTACTGCGAGTGCTCCCCTGCGTCTCGATAAGGGGAACGTCGTTCATGATGCATCTACTCGATGATGTCGGCCTTCACGGCCGCCGAGAGGTTCTCGATGTCACTCTTTGCCCGGTTCACCGGCAGCGACATCACTGCGTTGCTCGCCGTCACCCCCTGCGGGTTGCCCGTGTCGGAGTCGTCCCACTCGAACGCGACCGGTCCATCCGCGTAGACATCGAGCGTCCACTTCCGCGGAACCACCGGCTTGAACGGGTTCGCCTGGATGTTCTGGAAGTTCATCGACGGCGGCTGCTTGTTCTGGTTCGTCTCGTGCAGCGCCTTCGACACGTCCGTGAACACCGTCTGGGTGACCCGGCCCTGTGACTTCGGGCTCGACTTCTCGATGCGGATTTTTGAGGCGTCCGCTGGCACGTACGCGACGTGCAGGGTCGCCGCTGCCTCGTCGTAGTAGTCGAACGTGTTGGCCGCGTAGTCGACCGAACTCGGTTGAACCCGGTTCCCGTCATCGAACAGTACGATGTCGGTCGTGTTCGAGGTCGAGATGATGTCGTTCGCCAGGTTGAACGTCTCCGACCCGCTGCCGGTGTGGCTGAACTGCTCGACGGTGACGAACATCAGCCGCATCGCATCCTCGCGGAGCACGATGGGCGACTCTGCCTCGTAGGAGGCGATCTTCGTCTCGACGCCACTCGTCCCGTTCGTCAGGTCGAAGTCCTGGCGCTTCAGTCGCTGCTGGGTCGCCGAGGCGTTCCGAAGGTCGTTGAGCACCTTCTTCTTGTTCACCATCCGTTTCACCCCTCGTACGGGAGTTCCTCGACCGCTTCACGACCGAAGTAGAACTCCGAGTTCCCCCAGTCGATGGCCGTCGACGAGTTGGCCTCGACCCGCAGAACGTCCTTGTCGCGGACGTTCACCCGGTCGCCCTTGAGGTTCATCTTCGTCTGGTCGATGTTCTCCTCGTTACGCTGCTCCTTCGTGCTAAGGCCGTTCCAGGCCGCGATGTTGTCCTCCTTCTGCGAGACAGGAACCGGCTCGTCGTCGGTCGGTCGGAGCACCCGGAAGATGACCTCCGTGTCCGTCGGCAGCTCGTTGCCGCCGGCGTCCTTGAGCTTCATCACGACCGGGATGCCCTTCTCACTGCCCTGGCCGACGCGGTCGCGGAACCGGAGCATCGTCCCGTTCTCCGGCTGGATTTCGAGGATGGGCGTCGTGGTGCCCGTGACGTTCGTCTGCTGCGTGACGAAGTCAGAAAGATGGCTGACTGACACCATCAGTTGTTACCTCCCGTCCCGATCCCGGTGACGGCCTGCTGCAGGCCGAAGCGTTCCGTGAGCTTGTCGGCGACATAGATGCCGCCGCCGAGGCTGATGCTCGAGGCGTACATCGGGCTGTACTGCCCGCCCGCCATCACGAGTGCGCCGTACGCCTCGTCAGGCAGGTCCAGACCGGTCTTCGGTTCTATTACGTTGCGAAGCGCGGTCGGCGCGAGGTAGCCCGCCAGGGCCGCCACCGCGTCCTCCCACATGTCGTCATCGGCAAGCGTGCCGAATGCTGCATTGAGCGAAGCCATGCAAAAACGGATAGAGAGGCGCTGTACGTAAGGAACCGACAAGATTTCCCCCGACAATCGCGGAACATCACCGACTCTCGTGGAGTGTTGTGAGGCCAGTCGTCTGACCGATAATATTTATAGTTATTTTGGCTGTCGAAGATATTAGCGCCAATACGTTTATTAAGCTCTCCTAACGCCAATATATAGAATGACTGATTGGAAAGAAGTCTACCACAAGTACCGAAGCTTGGATGACCCAATAAAAAAGCAACAAATTTCTCGGTCTACCAATCCAAGTGGCTCTGAACCCTTTGAAAACATCTACGAAGCGGCATTCCACCTACATCAAATGGGGAATAGAGAGGAATGGTATTTTAGAGGGCAAAGAAAGTCAGAGTGGGGGCTAACACCGAGTCTATTCCGCGATAGCAAAGATATTGACGTTGACTTCGAGATCCAGCGGCTATCTTCAGCAGTCCGCTTTGTGCAATCAGAACTCAAAGTCTCTCAAGAAATCGCACTCGCCATTGTTCAACACTACTCTAGTGTGCCTGAAACCAAGATACGGACTTGGTTATTAGACGTGACTGAATCACCCGAGGTTGCCTGCTTCTTTGCCAGCATAGGCGGAAGCGAAGGAGAAACTGGCGCAGTATATTTGTTCAAAGAATATGAGATGGAGCGTTTGGGAAGTTCCACTCCAAAGCAGCTTGGTGGAGTTGAGATTATCTCACCCGAAGGCGTTCCAAGGATAGAAAAGCAGCGTGCTGCATTCATTAACCACGCTCATCCAGAGTTATTGGAGGGGTACCTACCTTTCAATTGGACATTCAAGCAATACGATGACGTTGTTCTCGAATACGCTCCCCTAGGAATTTCGAAAGACAACCTGCTCGAAACTAATGATGAGTACGAAGACCTGTTGGAACATTGGGAGAATACAGTTTGGCCTGAGAATATACCTCCCTCTCAATACGTTGCACCGCCGCACGACCCCATGGGTGAGATTGAGTACGAGGACTATCTATCCATCGTAAAAGAATGGTTGGATGAGATGGGAAAACCCTATCGAGGGTTCTCAGAAGAAGGACAAATGTGTATCAATGACCTTTGTCGGGTACACGCTCGACTAAGCGCTTCCAATGAGATATCACCTTTATTGACGAGCGAACATACACTACAACAAATCCTGAGGACGATAATCGGCTATGCAGAGACTGAAAATAGAGAATTGTCTTTTACAGACGTTGTTTCTCGTTATTGGCACGAATCGGTTAGAGAGAACCGTGACGAAGTAGAACGAATTATTCAATCAGTTCGGCCAGGTTATAACTTCGAAAGATAAGAAAACCAAGTTATTAAAAAGACATCTGGAAATCAGCTCACTGAGACTTGAGTTGGTCCTCAGCCAAGTCTAATAGTGTGCGTACAGTCTCCGCGTTCGATCCCACAGTTCCGGGTAGTTCGTCATCCAGCCGCTCTTTCAATTCGTCTGCCCGTCTCGCGTCTTCTCCGTACAGCGTAGCGTGCCACTCACTCATCTTTCAAACCTTGATTTTCTTGCCTTGCTTCCCGAGGTGCTCGCTCTCCATGGAGTCGAACATCCCCGTCGTGTCGATACGTCGCCGCTCTCCGCTGTTGTCGCTGTAGATCCACTCGGACCCGATAGTGTTCTCCTCGTCGTCCTCGTGACGCTGCAGCGAATCCGACCCCTCAGTCCGGCCCGTCGTCTCGGGCTTCAGCGAGTCCGGGCAGTTCGGTACGCTGCGAACCTGCGGATTGTGCAGCTCGACGGGGTACTCGATGACCTTCGCCACCTTGTCCAGGTCGGCACTCGACTCGAAGCCGCCGAGTATGCGGCTCTGGCACTGCGAGATGACCGTCTCCTCCATCTCGGCGGGTCGCTGGCTGACCCAGATGCTCGACGCACCTTCGCCGCGGCCGGTCGTCGCCAGACCCTTAGTCGGCTTCGGCGTCTTCCCCGACTGGGGTGCGACGAAGTGCGCCTCGTCGACGACGATTAACACCTCGCTCAGCCGCCGTGCCGCCGAGATGATGGTCGCACACACGTCCCGCCAGTCGTCCTCGTCGATACCGGGATGGCGCACGAGCACGATCTTCGGGTTCCCCGTGAGGAACTCCAGCCACTGGCTCTCGGACCACTCCATCTCTCGGGGGCCGACGATCCACCACTTCGAGAGTCCGGCTTTCACGAAGCCCCTGTACTCGTCCTTGTAGTCGAGGACGACCATGTGCTCGTACTCCGGCGCGTTCTTCTCCATCAGGTTCTGCGCCTTCGCCGACTTCCCCCAGCCCGACTGTGCAGCCGCGAGTAGGTTCATCCCTCCTCCCCGTCGAGTTCGTCGACGTCGATGACCATCGACCCACCGAGCACGAGGTCGTGGCCGTGCCAGCGCCGGACCTGAACCGTCTCGCCGTCTTCGAGTCGGCGCAGGTGGTCCTCGGAGAGCGAGATCTCCTGTTCCGTCCACGACCGCGACGAGTCCGGGCTGCCGGACGTAGCAGTCTCGACGACGTACCAGACGAGTAGTCCGACGACGTAGCCGATGAACAGCCACTCCTCGGTGTCGAAGTCGAACCGCAGGGTCATTCCGTACCACCTGCCTCGACCGCGTTCGTGGCGTGCTGTACGCCTGCCTCGACCGCCTGCAGGTTGCCCGCCAGAACCGTCTCCAGGGCCTCGGCACGGCTGTAGTTGACGACCTCGCGCTCGAACTCCGAAAGCGAGACGCCCCACTTGCGCTCGATGTGCAACCCGGCGATCTCCTCGTCGGAACACCGCTCGAACTCCTCGGGAGCGCGGTCGCGGTAGGTGTCTGCCCACCGCTCTTTCTGTGTCTCCCACTCCTCGTCAGAGAGCGCGGCGTACGACCGGGCGTCGTCGGGGTTGTCGAGATGGTCGGCGATGACCTCACCGAACCACCATTCCTCGAACTCGCCTTTCGCCATCACGTCGACGAGCGAGAGGAGCTGGTCGCGACGTTCCTCGGTGGTCTTCGTCCGTTCCAACCCCTCGATACCGAGCGAGTCGTGTAGCTCCTCGACGGCGGAGATCTGGCGGTCCTCGATCTCGGTGACGACCGTCACCAGCGCCTGGATGTGCTCGCTCTCGGTCGGGTCCTGTGCTACCTTCTGCAGCTTGCGTAGTCGCTTCGCGTTGTCGAACATCAGAAATCAGCCTCCTCCAGCAGTTTACTCGGCAATTCGGTCTTCGTCCCGACGACCACCGCCATGAACATCGCCGACGAGAGGATGAGCGCCTGCTCGGGCGGCATGTCGGACTTGCCCCGCGAGGCCATCCACTCGTCAAAGTACTCGTCCAAGTGCAGGTCGCGGGCGCGCTGCTCGTCGACGTGCTCTGCGTCCTCGGTGCCGTACTCGTCGATGAGCGCGTTCGAGATGCCAGTGAGCGTCCCGACGTACATGTCGCCCCACGAGTCCCCACTGTCGCTCGTGGTCGGCTCGGCGGGCTCAGGGGTCGTCTCTGGCTGGTCGTCTTCGTCAGCTGTCGCACCAGCGTCGGCCTCGACCTCGTCGGCGAGTGCGTCCAGGTCGACGTCGGCCATCTCGTCGGGTTCCATCTCAGGCTGGTCCTCGTCGATCTCCTCGACGTCTTCCTCGGGACCCTCGGCGCTACTCAATGAGACTCACCTCCTCGTCGGAGACCGCCTCACCGTCGTCGGACTCGTCGCCCGTCACGTCGGCGTCGGTCACCTCCTCAGGCCGGTCACCGGACCGGACCACGAACAGGATGACGAGCAGCGCGAGCACCGCGACCAGAATCATCATCGTGCGGCCACTCAGCGAGGGCAGACTGAACCCTCCCGAGTCGTCGTCGACGGGTTGGTCGTCCTGGTCGTCTCCCTCGTCCCCCTCCTCAGGGGGCTGGCTTTGCCCCTTGTGCTGCTGGTCGTACTCCTCTCTCGTCGGCATATCTTGGTCGTCGTCTGCCTCGGGGGACTCTTCGCCCCCCTCGTCTCCCCCTTCAGAGGGGTCCTGTTCGCTGGTCGCTTCTACCTCGTCCTCCTCCTCGCTGTCTCCTGATTCAGGGGACCCTTCGAGGGTGGTCCACGGCCGCTCGTCGAGCGCCTGCCTGTGCTCGGGATCGTTCATGGCGCTGATGTGCCCCCGAAGGTTCTCCGGACCCTCGAACGGCGGGGGGCCGTCGTGCTGGTCTTCTGCCTTCGAGCACTCCTCGACCGGACAGTAAAACCCAGACATCAGAGGGCCTCCTGGGTGATTTCACGGTCCCCCAGCTCCTCGAAGGCCATCGGGGACTGCCCGAACTGGATTCGAACCTCGTTGATGCCAGCCGCGGCCTGCTTCGCCTCCCCCAGACCTGCCCTGTACTGGTTCCACAACCCCTTGAGCGCCCCATACGCGGGACCGGGAAGCTCTCCCTTCGCGGGGTCGCCTTCTCCCTCCGAGAGGATGGCCGCGACCTGCTCGTCGTCGAGCCCGCACCCTTCGACCAGGAACTCACAGGCATCTTCCTCCCCGTGAGCACAGTGGTCGGCCGCGTGGTCGCACTGCCCGCCGAGGGCCTCCTCGACCCCCGCGAGGCGTTCATCGACGCTGGCCTCCTGGTCGAGGCGGTCGCCCTGCTCGTCGCGAGCTGCCCGCTCCATCACCTCGCGGTGTTCGTCGACCGTGAGGGTCGGGTCGTAGAAGGCAGTCCAGTCGTCTACGCCTTCCCCGCGGGCGATTCCTTTCACCGACCGGGCGTGCAGGACGTTCGTCTCCGAGAAGTCGATTCGGTCCCTCTCGTGGTCTTCGAGGGGTATCTGCCCTCCTCGGCTCCCCCTGTCGTCCCTGCTTGAGGCTGCCTGAACGGCGGCCTCGTCGAGAACCCGGTCGGGGGCATCCCCGACCAGCGTGACCACCTTCTTCCGGCGGTCGTCGTAGGGGCAGAGGTGTGCCTCGTGCTCCCTGCGGAAGGCGTTTGCGTCGTCTCTACTCCCAAATTCTACCTCAGGCATCCCAGCGGGACACCTCCGAGGGGTATCGTGTCGACACCATGGATGGTCGAGGGGGTCTGAAGGGAGTAAAGAGGGGTGCGTGTGCCTTGCTGTCTCCCCAGATATCTGCCCATTTTTAGTGGTCCAGACCGTTGGTAATCTCGTATGTCGGGAGCGATGATGGCACAACGTAGGGCCGCCCAGGCGGTGGCCAGTGATGATGCAGTAGTGACTCCCTTCGGGCAGTGTTCTGCCCAGGAACGCAGTGGCTCGATTTACTCGGTGATCCCCTCCGAGTTACGAGACGCTCATGACCTCGAACAGGGCTCACCGCTGAAGATCGGGTATCACGCACCGACCGGAACGGTTCTGATCACTCCTGTTGAAGAGGAGGAGAGAATTCAGTAAGCGGGATTAACTTTCGCCTCACTAAATCAGATCATCATTGAATTCGATATCTATTCTCCCATTTTTTCCAATTAGCTCGATGTCCGTCGCGTCGTCGAAATCCTTCACGAATTCGATGATTTCGTTGCGGTCAGTGAATTTTCCGGGATGGTGGAAGATCTCAAACCGAAACTTTCCCTGTGTGTAAATTTCAGTTCTTTCCTCATCAGTATCCTGAACAATAGCAAGTCCACCCTCACCGTCTTGGCGAGCAACACGAGCGACTGTAACGAGTTTGTCCATCATGCATCCGTTTGAAACCCCACCAACATAAATAGGGATTTAATCCAATATTTTACATATGAAAATAGTGGGGTGAAGTTTCCCCACAATACAATCGGGCAACCAAAATGCCACAGTAAGAACTAATTCAGGAAATCATCGCACCACAACCCACTGCCGGTAGATCGGGTCACCAGCCCGCTTCAGGTATCCTCGTTCTCGAAGCGGCGTGATGATGCGGTGGCCGACGTGTTCGGACGAGATGCCGGTCTTCTGCGCGACCGCGGACTTCGCCTGGTCGAGCGGGATACCACCGCGACCGCTGACTTCGACGAGAGCCTTGTAGCCGCGGGCGAGGAGGTCGTCGTCGGTCGGCGGGATGCGTCCCCGCTCGGGCGTGTCGTCATTCGCCACCCGGCGCATATGGGCGCGCATCTCCTCGCTACGGTTCGTGTCTCGGGCGTCGAGCGCCTCGTCGTACTCGTCGAGCAGGTCGACCGGCACGCGGATGCTGATGCGCTTGATGGTCGTCTCGTCGCTCTCCATGCGCGGCATCAGGCCACACCTCCGTATGTACAGAACTGGCGGGCGTCATACGCGACGAAATCGCCACACGTAGTCGGGGAGCCCCGGGGTGACCGGAGTACGTATGACACCCCCTGGGGGGTTGCCGCGAGACTCGTGCGCGCTCCCGTGTGTGTGCGCGAGGCCGTCACCATCGCCGCACACCTCCGTCGGCGCGAGCCCGTTCTGCGCGGTCGTCAGGCTCCAGACGCACCGTCTCCTCGGTGACGGGTTCGACGGTCACGGGTTCGTCGTCGATGGTCTCGGCGTCGATGAACTCGGCCTTGCGAATCGTGCAGAGGTGGGCACACGGGCCAGTCTGGTACTCGAAGCCGCGGCAGTCGCATCGCCCGACGTACTCGTCGCCGTCGCAGGCGATGGCGATCATGTGGTGGCTGCCTCCAGGAAGGCAGACGCGGTAACCGAAGTGACTGAACCGCTCGATGAGTGCGGCCTCCGGGTCGGCGCGTTCCCAGCTGGTCGTCGCGCCGTCGCGCTCGCCCTCGAAGTCGAGCCTCACTGGCACGGCCCGTCACCTCCGTCGGCACAGGCACGGTCGCGCTCGGCCTCGCACCTCGGGCACAGCCGAACCGGGAAATCGTGGGTATGGACCGTCTCCTTCCGGGTTCCGTGGGTTGCGCACCGCTCGCTCATGCGGCACTCACCTCGATTCGTGAAATCGCCAGACAGCGGCGACCCGTGGCCAGACTCTGGTTGGGCTCCAGATTTTCGGCCGATTTTGAAATTCGCTTATCTGCTGATAACGAGCGGTAGAGGCACCTTAGAACCGATTTCGAGAAAACCCAGTATCGGGTTACTTTCGTATGGGCCCTGCCGGATTCGAACCAGCGATCACCCGGTTATGAGCCGGGGGCTTTGAACCAGACTAAGCTAAGGGCCCGACAGGTACGGATTCACCCCCGTTCCGTATCAACATTACGAACCGACTGCTTGCTGGGGAACGATAGAAGACAGCAGACGCTCGCTCGAATCTGAATTTCGAAGAAGCGCCGTTGTCGGATTGCATCCGACAGGGCGTCAAACGAGTTTGACGCCGTCACCATGGCTCGAACTCGCCGAGACGGTCCGGGCATGCGGTCTCACATTGGTTCGACCGTTCCGGGCTCACGGCTACGCCGTTCGCTTCGCGGTTCTCGCTCCGCTTCGAACCGCGTTAAGTTCCGACTCGTCTGCTCGAGCCTGGTGAATCTCGCTTGCGACGACACCAGCTGCCTGCTCGGAGATTGAACTCCTCGCGAGTGTGGTGTCGTCAGAAAGCGCCGTCACCAGGGCTCGAACCTGGGACCACCACGTTAACAGCGTGGTGCTCTACCAACTGAGCTATGACGGCTTGCTGCACTTGCAGATAGTCCGGGCGAATATAAAGAGACTTTCGCTTTACCGCGGCGGTGTATCACGGTATCTCGTGACGTGCTGGTGGGTGAGCCAGGCCATCGATACCCGTTTACCGGCCGACACTGTATCCGACGAACATGAGCGACGACGCGTTCGAGGACGCGGTTTCGGCGGTTCGCGAGCGGGTGGACCCATCGCCGGACGAGCGAGCGAAGCTGCGCGAGACCGCCGACGACATCATCGAACGAGCCGAGGAGGCGGTCGCGGCGTACAGTCCCGAGGCGGACGTGATGCAGGTCGGTTCGACCGCGCGCGGGACGTGGATTTCTGGGGACCGCGACATCGACGTGTTCGTGCGGTTCCCGGCCGAGCTCGACCGGGAGACGCTGGAGGACTATGGACTGAAAGTCGGGCACTCGGTGCTGCCCGATGGGCACGAGGAGTACGCCGAGCACCCGTACATCAAGGGCGAGTACGAGGGGTTCGACATCGACCTCGTCCCCTGTTTCCGGGTGCCCGAGGCACCGGCCATCCAGTCCGCGGTCGACCGGACGCCGTTTCACAACGAGTACCTGCGCGAGCACCTGACCGACGAACTGGCGGCGGACGTCCGCGTGGCGAAGCAGTTCCTGAAGGGTATCGGGGTCTACGGGAGCAACCTCCGGACCCAGGGCTTCTCGGGCTACCTGACCGAGCTGCTCATCTACGAGTGCGGCGGGTTCCGGCCGTTCGTCGAGGCCGCCGCCGACTGGGAGCCGCCGGTCGTCTTCGACCCCGAGGACCACGCAGCCCAGGAGTTCGACGACCCGCTGGTCGTCATCGACCCGACCGACCCGGAGCGCAACGTCGCGGCGGTCCTCTCCGCGGAGAACTTCGCGCGCCTGCAACATCACGCGCGGGCGTTCCTCGCCGAGCCGACCGTCGACCGGTTCTTCCCCGACGAACTGGCACCGCTTGACGCGGACGCGATTCGCGCCCAGGTCGAGGACCGCGGGACCACGCCGGTGGCCATCCGGTTCGACGCGCCGGACCTGGTCGACGACCAGCTCTGGCCGCAGCTCCGGCGCTCGCTGACGGGCGTCGCGAACGAGCTGGAACGCCGCGGGTTCGACCCGCTCCGGTGGAAGACGTTCGCGGACGACACGGCCGTCCTGCTCGTCGAATGTGGCGTGGCCGAGCGCCCGGCAATCGAACGCCACCAGGGGCCGCCGGTACACGTCCGCCAGCACGCGACCGGGTTCTACGAGAAGTACGCCGAGTCGGACGCCTACGGGCCGTTCATCGAGGACGAGCGCTACGTGGTCGAACGGGAGCGCGAGGTCCGCACGCCGCGGGAGCTGGTGGACTCCGACCGGCTGTTCGACGTGGCACTCGGCACGCACGTGGCGTCGGCGCTCCACGACGGATACGAGGTGCTGGTCGGGACGGAGATCGAAGCGCTCGCCGAGGAGTTCGGCGTGGAACTCGCGGGCTACTTCTCGCCCAGACCGTGAATCTCGCGGACCTCGTCGATACAGGCCAGAACGTCGTCTGAGACGTCCTCGTCGGGGTCGATGGGCTGGCGACCGTCGAACGTCTCGTGGACGATGGCGACACCGTCGGCGAGCACGTCGAGGCCGTAGCCACCTTCGAGCACGAACGCGATCGGCATGTCGACGCGGTCGCACAGGCTACGGAGCCGGTCGGTGAACAGGGCGTAGCCTTCGGTCGAGACGCGCATCCGGGAGATGGGGTCGTGACGGTGGGCGTCGAAGCCAGCACTCACCAGCAGCAGGTCCGGGTCGAACCGCTCGATGGCCGGTTCGAGACAGCGCTCGAACACCGCCTCGTAGTCGGCGGTGCCCGCGCCGGCCGGGAGCGAGACGTTCATCGTCGCGCCCTCGCCGTCGCCCTCGCCGGTCTCGTCGTGCTGACCGGTGCCGGGGTAGAGGCCGTCCTCGTGGATGGACGAGAAGAACACGTCGCCGTCGTCGTAGAAGATGTCCTGCGTGCCGTTGCCGTGGTGGACGTCCCAGTCCACGATGGCCACGCCGTCGAGGTCGCGCTCCTCGAGTGCGTACTTCGCGGCGACCGCGACGTTGTTGACGAAGCAAAAGCCCATGGCGTCGTCGTACACCGCGTGGTGCCCTGGTGGGCGACCGATGGCGAAGGGCGTGTCACGGCCCTGGTCGCCGTCGAGGGCGCTCTCGGCTGCCCACTGCGAGAGGCCGGCGCTCTTGCAGATCGCGTCCCAGGACTCCTCGACGGCGGTGGTGTCGGGGTCCCAGTCGCCGCCGCCGTTCGCACAGAACTCCTCGAGTTCCTCGATGTAGTCGGTCTCGTGGACCGCGGTTATCTCGTCCATCGTGGCCGGTTCGGCGTCGACGTACTCGACGCCGTGCTTTCGTTTGAGTCCCTCACGGATGGCCCGGAGGCGGTCCGGCGTCTCGGGGTGGCGCGCGCCGGTGTCGTGGTCGAGACAGCGTGGGCTGTAACCGAATCTCATCTCATTCGAACAGGGAGAAGTAGGTCTGGATGTCCTCCCCCTTGATGGTGCGTCGGTCGGCGTGCCGTGCGAGTTTGGCCGCTGCGGCCGCGACGTTGTCCGCGTAGTCCTCCAGGATATCTGCGAGGGCGACGCGTGCGTCCATCGAGACCCGGTAGGAGTCGCCGATGTTGAGGCGCGCGATGCGGTCGACCGGGGCGACCGGCAGTTCGAGTTCGTCCTTGTCGATGTCCGCCTCCACCCCGAAGTCCGCCGCCATCAGCGTCTTTCGACCGTCCGCCGTGGCGACCTCGGCCGCGTCCTCGGCGAGGATAGCGCCGTGTTCTTGAATCCGGCGGGCGAGCTCCTCGGCCGCGTCTGCACTGACCCGGAGGTCGCCTGCGTTCCGTCGGATGATGGAGTCCACCGGGGCGAACGGTAGCTCAACGCTCATACGCGAAAACGAATCATCCTGGCCCTTTGTAGTTTTCCGTAGGCGCGTTCATCGCCGGCGTTAGGTCGAAAGACCCGCTCAGAACACGTCGTCCGCGTCGAGGACGCCATCCGAGACCGACCCGCGGGCGGTCACTTCCTGCCCGAGGTGGACGTCGGCGTCGGTCTCGACGCTCATCGTCTCCTCACCGTTGTCGAGGATGACCGGGCTCCCCGCCTGCACGACGGTCCCGGTGAACTCGACGGCCTCCTCCTGCAGGGACGCGGTCGCGCCGCCGGACGCGCTCGCAGTCTCGGTCTCGGTGCCACCGCCGCTCGCACCGCTCTCGCTCGCGCCCTCGTCACCGCTGAACGCGCCGAGCCCGGTCGCCTGGTCGGCCTCGTCGCCACCGCCCGCGTCCGCGCTTGCACTGCTGGACGTGTCGGCGTCGTCGTCGAGGACCGTCACACTCGACCGCCAGCCAGCGGACGCTTCGAGGTCGTCCTGCCAGCCCTCCTGTATCTCGACGTCGGCGAAGGCGGCGCGGTCGCCCGGCCCGAGGTCGTAGTCAGCCTTGTCACCCCACAGGGCGACCCGGATGTCGTCGGTGTCGTCCTGCACGCGGACGTTGCGGACCTGCCCCTCCGAGCCGTCGTCGCGGTCGAAGGTTCGTTTCGGGTCCGCCGAGCGGATGACACCGGAGATATCGACGGTCTGCCCGAGCTCCAGGTCGGCGATGGGCGTGCTCTCGGGCTCGTAGGTGATGTCCTCGTCGAGTTCCTCGATGGCTCCGCGCTCGCCGACGTGGAGTTCGAGCTGGCCGTCGCGCTCGCGCACGTACCCGTCGACGACCTCGACGGTCATGCCGGCCTCGACTGCCTCGACGGTGTCGGCCTGGCCGTCCCACATGGTGACGCGGATGCGACCGGTCGGGTCACCGAGCACCATGTTGGCGACCTTGCCCTCCGAGCCGTCGTCACGGTCGAAGGTGCGGATGGACTCGGTGTCGAGGATGCGTCCCTTGAGGTTCACGTCGGAGAGTCCGAGCGAGAGGTCCTCGATGCGGTAGGCGTCGAGGATCTCCACGTCGACCTCGGCGTCGTCGTCGACCTCGACCTCGTCGACGCTGACCTCGATGCCGTTGTACCCCTCCTTCGGGCGGCCCTTGATTCGCAGGACCTGCCCGACTTCGAGTTCGTTCTCGGCGGCGTCGGCCTGCTCGTCCCAGAACGAGAGCCGGACCGACCCGCTCTCGTCGGCGACCTCGACGTTCGCGACCTTGCCGTCGGGGTCGTCACCGTCGCGCTCGAAGGTGCGGGTCTCGCCGATGGCGGTCACCTTGGCGATGAACTTCACCTCCTGCATCCCCGGACTGATGTCGGAGATGCCGTTTACCTCCTTGTCCTCCAGTTCGTGGGCGATGAGCATCGCCGCCGTCTCGTCGTCGGCGAGGCCCCCCATCTGTTCGACCTTGGCCTCGACCGCCTCGCGGAACTCCTCCAGTGTGACTTCCTCGGCGTCGAGGTCTTCGTAGACGTCCTCTATCGCGCCCATAATCGTATCAATTCGCAGGGAAGGGGCGCGCTTAAGCGTTGTCCTTGCCGAGAGGCCCCGCTCTCGTCTGTCGATTCCGTCGGTCGGTCGTGCGTGTGCATCACCGCCGTTTGCCGCCCCCTGCTACAAGAAGTCTCGGGCGGGTGTGCAGGTCCCCGCAACCGCGAGGGCGACGGCGTGCTGGCCCTGTCAGCGCGACGTGGTGGTGACGGTCGTCGTCTTCCCCTGGCTCGCGTGGACGACCTCGACCGTCTCGGGAAGCCCATCGGCGAATCCGAGGGTCGCGGCGTACTCGACGACGCCGATACACTCCATGCACGCATCGGACCCGTCCTCTTTCACACCGACGGTAACGGTGAGCGTCTTCGATTCCGTGTCGAACGTCGCGTCCTGCATCACGGCGACGTGGCACGGCGTGGACGCGACGACCGACCCCGTCACGTCGACGGCCGCATCCCCGAAGCTCACGCTCGCATTCCCCTCGGAGCCACAGCCGGTGTCCGTGGTCTCGATGGACTGTGACTCCAGTTTCGGGGTGGGTTCTGCCGTCGGGGTGCCCGTCGGCGTGTCTGTCTTCGTCTCGGTCTCCTCGTCGACACCGCCGAGGCTATCGTCGCCGACACAGCCGGCGAGTGCCCCTGTCGCAGCGAGGGCTGCCGTCCGCTTCAACAACGCACGTCGCTTCATAGGGGGAGAGAGAACCCCTTATTTCAAATCCCTTTCGGACGGTGAAAATCCGTTTTCAGCTTGGTTCCCTCCGGCGAATCGTGTGGCGTGTCCGCAGGGGTCGGAGGACGAACACATCGTAACCCTCTTATCCTTCTCCCCGGTACGTGTAATTGAGTCCTGATAGGGTAGTGGACTATCCTCTTGGCTTGCGGAGCCAGGGACCGGAGTTCAAATCTCCGTCAGGACGTTCATTTCATTCACGACCTGACTTGCCCTACGCTCGCGTTCGCTCGCGTAGGACTCCGTCAGGACGCTACATTTCCGAGAACTAACACGCCGAGCGACCTCTGTGTCGCTCGGCTTCGTTCTCGGTTATGCGTACCCGGAGATTTGAGCCAGCGAGCAGGACACGCTCTACTAGCGATTCACTCCACCAGAAGAACCGCGCCGACCGGCAGCGGGCACGGGGTCGTCACCGAAAAGCGGCAGCCACGTCGACAGAGCGTTCTCTGTGCGACCGTCTGGAGCTGCCCGTCAGCTCACTCCTCGGTCTCGTCGTCGTCGACCTCGGCATCTGTCTGCTCTGGCGGCTCCCACACCGGCCGACTCGGCCGGGACCCCCAGTGGTGCCGCGGTTTCGGAACCGAAAGCGGGTCCGAGGGGCGCTCGCGCTGGATGTCGAGCCATTCGTGGTGGCATTCGCTGCAGTAGTTGCCGTGGTACTTGCCGGTCATATGGAATCGCGTTCCGCACGCGACACACGTTCGCCTGTGCTCCATCGTTTGTGTCCTCCGGGAAGAGAGTTTACACGCTGGTATCTCTGTGTCGTGTGTTCTCTTGTGTCTATCAGTAAGGTAGCAAGAAAGGTAAGGGTGACGGAAACCTGGTATTGCCAGTGTTAGAACCTTTCCCTCACGGAACTCGGTGATTTGCGACTCAACAGACCCGGCGAGTAGTCAGTCTTTTTGGAACTCGTGTCCGAAGGGCAGGCATGCGGGAGTATCTGCGTGCCGGGCTGGCGATCTACAACGCGGGCGACCTCCACGACGCCCACGACGCCTGGGAGGACCGCTGGCTCGAGCTGCCCGAGGGGAGCGAGGACGAGCGACTGCTCCACGGTCTCATCCAGTTCACGGCCGCGTTCCACCACGCCTTCCAGGGCAACTGGGAGGGCTGTGTCGGCCTCGCGGACTCGGCGGGTGACTACCTCACCGGTCTCCCCGACGACTACCGGGGTATCGACGTACCGCGAGTTCGTCGCATCCTCGCCGCGGTCGCAGCCGACCCGGAAGTCGTCGAGCGTCGGTCCCGGCCGAAACTGACCCACGAGGGGACGGTCGTCGGGTTCGACGACCTCGATATGGCGGCTATCGCCGTCGCGGCACGGGTCTACGCCGAGGACACTCCCTACGACCAGGCGGTGCTCACGAGTGCGGTCCGGTTCGCCGAGGAAGACCGCGCCGACGGTGTCGAAGGCGGGCGCTTCGAGAGTCTCCTCCGGGACTTCGTGGCCGACCCCGAGAACCGTGGACTGGTCTACCAGCGACTCGAGGGACACGTCTCGAAACGCGAGCACAGAGAATCGGACGTCGACGGGCTGTTCGGGTAGTTACTCGTCGTCCGCGAACTCCGCGGAGTTGTCCTGTGGGTCGTACCCCAGCACCTCGCGGGCGCGGTCGATGGAGTAGTACTTCCGGTCGTTGTCGGAGATACCGTAGACGATCTCGTAGCCGTAGTCGGCCTGGATACAGCAGTCGAAGAGGTGCGCGCAGTCCCGGTAGGAGAGCCACATCGCCTGCCCGCGCTCGTAGTCCTTCGGCGGGTGGCCCTTGGTGAGGTTGCCGATGCGGACGTTGACGACCGAGAGGTCGTGCATGTCGTGGAAGTAGCGCCCGAGCGTCTCACCGGTGGCCTTCGAGACGCCGTAGACGTTCTTCGGCCGGGGGAGTTCCGTGCCGTCGAGGCGGAACTCGTCGTGGGCGCGGTACATGTCGGGGGTGCGTTCCTCGGTCTCGTACGCGCCGACGGCGTGGTTCGAGGAGGCGAAGACGAACTTCTCGACCCCGGCGTCGACGGCGGCCTTCATCACGGTGTGGGTGCCATCGATGTTGTTCTCGAGGACGGACTTCCACGGGGCGTCCGGGCGTGGGTCGCCCGCCAGGTGGATGACGGCGTCGACGCCGTCCATCGCGTCGCGGATGGCTTCCTCGTCGTTCACGTCCGCGACGACGAACTCACCGGGATACGCCGACTCGTCGGTCGGCGGGTCACGGTCGAGCAGTCGCCAGTCGTACTCCGCCGCGAGGTCGGCCAGTATCGCGCTGCCGACACGGCCGCCTGCACCGGTGAGCAGAACGGTGTCGTCCATTCGGTTGGTGAATGGGTCGGGGGTGGTAAGTAGGATGCGATTCCGCGTGCACCGCTTTCGCGTTGTTGTCCGTTTCGAAACAGGAGGCAGCGCCCCCTGACGACCAAAGCCAGCCGTACATCCGAATCGCACGGTAACAAGTAGCACATGGAGTCACTCGGGCCATGCCGCGTCTACATCGGGACCGACGACGGACTGTTCACCTTCGATATCGCAGACGGGCAGGCTGAACGCGTCGGTCGGTCACTTGCGGGCGAGACGGTCCGCGAGGTCTCGGTCCACCCCGACGACGCGAGCGTCGCCACGGTCGGCTGTGGGCTCCGCGGGTGGGGCTTGCACCGGGTGACCGACGCCGGAGACCGCGCCCGAACCGTCGGGTTCGCCGACGAGTGGGTGTGGGGCGTCACCCGGGACCCCGACGATCCGGACGCGGTGTACGTCGGGACCGAACCGCCAGGGCTGTTCCACGGTCGCCCGGGCGAGGACGACGGCTTCGAGCGAGCAGGCGACTTCGAAGCCCTCCCGTCACGCGAGACGTGGTCGTTCGGACACGACCCGTTCGCGGCCGGGCACGTTCACGGTATCACGGTCGCCGGCGAAACGCTGGTCGCGGCCGTCGAACACGGCGCAGTCGTGTTCTCCCACGACGGCGGCGAGACATGGGAAGACGCGCTGCCCGGGGTCGACGCCCACGATACCGTGCTGGTCGACGACCGGGTCATCGTCACCGCCGGGACGGCGAACGACTCGACCGGCGGGTTGCTCTGGAGCGAGGACACGATAACGTGGCATCGCATCGACCGGTTCGACGGCATGTACGTGAAAGAGCTCGTCCAGGGACCGGACGGCCGCCTGTACGTCGATGCGATTCCGGACCCGGACACCGACAGGGCCGGGCTCTGGACCAGCGAGGACGGTGGGCGGACCTGGACGAGCGTCGGCGCGGTCCCACCGGCTTCTGTCGTCGGCTGTAACCTCCTCTCGACCCATCCCACCGACCCCGGAACCATCTTCCACGCGACCCACTACGGCCGGGAGGCCCAGTTCGTCGTGAGCACGGACCGGGGAGCGACCTGGACCGAACTCGGCCCCCACCTCCCGACCATCCGGACGGTCGACGTCGCACCGCTCTCCTGAGACGTTCGCGGGGCAGAACCCGAACCGACTTCCACCCCGCCGCCGACACGTCGAGCATGGACCCGACCGACAGAGAGACCGCCTGCTTCGAAGCGGGCATCAAGTTCGGGACGCTGTACCACCAGTTCGCGGGCACACCGGTCAGCCCAGAGAGCGCCGAGAGCCTCGGGCGAGCCATGGAGGAGGCCATCGAGAACCAGCCCCACTGCGTCGACGTCCGAGTGACCATGCGGACCGACCGCATCGCGGACGAACTCGCCGGCCAGAGCGCCGAGTACACCGAGTTCACCGGCCGGTTCGCCGACATCGAGATGACCATCGAGTACGAGGGCACGACGGTCGAGACCAGTATGTCGATGGAGGGCGACTACCCGATGATGCGGGTGGACTCGGTCGCCGACGACTGACCGGCAACGTATCGGTTCGATGGGGACACAGTTGGTTTCGATTTCTCTGTGCTATTCCGTGCTGACAGCCCCCGTCGCAACCGATTTCACTTTCACTTTGAGGCAGGTATTTAACCCATCGGGCACCGAATGGTCCGGTATGAGTCAATCGACCCTGAACGACGACGAGCTGTTCGGCGAGGCGGCATCGGAGATGCGCGAGGACGTCGAGGCCTCCCTGGAGAAGGCCTGGGCCGAACTGCCCGACGCGGACGACGTGTGGGAGACCAGCGCCGACAACGTCCTCGGCGTGTTGAACGGGTTGCGGTCCGCACTCGACACCGGCGACGCGGAAGACCACCTCCGAGATGCCAAGAAGTGGTTCATGATGGGCCAGCGCGCCGACGCCTTCGAGGATTCGGACGACCTCGAAGCCGAGATCGAACAGATCGAGACCGTCATCGAGGACATCGGCGACGCCGGCGAGCAGGTCGGTGCCCTCACCTCCACCATCCCCGGCCTCCGGAGCACGCTGGAGGACGCCCACACCGCGGACGACGCGGAGGACGAGGCCGACGACGCCGACGAGGCAGAAGCCGAAGAAGCGGCGGCCGACGACTGAGTGACCCGGTCTCCCACCAGGTCGCTAGCGGTCAGCTATCGCGTCCAGCAGGTCGAGTAGCTTCGCCACCGCGTCGTCGAGCACCGCCTCGCCGTGCTCGGCGCTGGCGTCGCTCGGGTCCTTGACGTTTCCACTTTCGGCGAACTCGGCGAAGTCGTAGGCGATGTTCACGCCCGACACCCACTCACCGAAGCGCTCACCAGCGCCGGCTGCGGCCTCCTCGAAGCGGTCCTCGTGGACGAGCGAGGCGTCGATGGCCTGCACGACGCTCGTCTCGATGGGCCCACCGTGGCCGAGGTTCGCCAGCAGGTCGCTGTCGACCGTGTCGAACCACGTGTAGGGGACCGCGTACGCCGTCTCGTCGCGGGTCACCCGCGCACAGACCTCTCGCACTGCGGCCGCGTTCCCGCCGTGCCCGTTCACGACCGCGATTCGTTCGAACCCGTGGTGGGCGAGACTCTCGATTGTCTCGCAGACGTACGCCCGGAAGGTGTCGTCGGAGACCCACAGCGTCCCGTCGAAGTGGCGGTGTTCCTCGGCGACACCGACGCTGACGACGGGGGCGACGACTATCTCCTCGTCGGCTCGTTCTTCGGCGCGTGCGGCGATCTCCGCGGCACTCAGGGCGTCGGTTCCGAGCGGGGCGTGCGGACCGTGCTGTTCGGTACTGCCGACCGGGAGGATGGCCACGTCGCTCTCGACGTCGCGGACGTCCGTCCAGGTCGCCTCGGAAAGGTGCATACCTCGGGCCACGGCCGGCCGGCTATTCAGGGCACCGTTCGCTGGCCCAGCCGACCGGGCCGATGGCTGGACGTGTGGCGGAGAGATACAGAAGAGAAGTGAAGAAGAGAACCGCCGTCGACCGAATCGCGATTACCCGGACCAGCCGCCAGCGATGTCGTCGGCGATGTTGCCGCGCCACATCTCGAACCCGTCCTTACAGTCGTTACTGTCGGTGAGGTGGTCGACGAACCCTGCGCCGGGGTCGGCGAGTTCGGTCCCGCAGAACGGGCAGACGTTCGGGTTGCTCCACGTTGGTGTCGAGGTGTCAGGGGCGCTGGACATGTTCACGTAGAAGTCTGGAATAGAGACATATGAATCTATGTCTGCAGATATTAGGAGGATTACTAAGTGATTATATACCATTGTATATTCTCACACGATTAAGACAAACCACCAGACGGCGGTCGCACGGAGCGTGCTGGCCCCTCGCACCGGTCTACGCGGTCGACATGGACTGCAACACCTGTCGGCATTCGCGAACGAAGCCCATCAACTGACTCCCCGCCTCGGGGTCGAGGGCGACGACGACGCCCTGCCCGTCGTCGAGCGCGAAGTGGATCACGATGCTCTCCGCGAAGGCGTACACCCCGGACTCGAACTCGCCTAACCCGGGAATCTCTGGTCGCTCGTCCTCAAGCCGGTGCAGATGTCGGAGATGAGCCACGACCTTGCCGACGACGTCCGCACCGAACAGGTGATGGAGGTCGTCGCGCACACGGACCAGCTCGAACCCGTCGTCGTCGTACACCAACGTGCCACGGTGGTACTCCCCGGCCCGCCGTTCGCAGTAGTCCGCCAGCTCCGAGCCACGTTCTTGTAGCATTTTGTATTAATTAGCAGTGTCAGGATTTGAAGCTATGCCTGCCCGATTCTCAGCCGTCGAGACCATGACTGCGAGTTTTTATACTATCTCGACGAACTATCCGACAGGTCGTCCATTCCGGACGACAGGTAAGAGACATGCCGGGAGAATCCATGCACGACGTCGATGCGAGACAGGGGGACGAAGCCGAGAGAAGCGACGGGGGCGACCTGGCTGCCGTTGCAGAGCCGACGGACGGCGGCGTCGAGGTGACGTTCTTCCCGCTCGAGGTGGCCGACGCCGACGTGTCGACCACGTGGTTGACCGCCGACGCCGACAGCGTCGTCGACCTGGCGGCCTGGCGGTAGTCGGTCAGTCGTCGTTGACCTCGGTCCGGGCCTGGCGCTGCTGGGCGCGCTCGATGAACTCCTGGGGGAGCTCGTCTATCTCGCCGGCCTGCACGCCCCAGAGGTGGGCGTACAGGTCGTCGTTCCCGAGCAGTTCCTCGTGGGTGCCACGCTCCTTGATGCGCCCGTCTTCGAGGACGAGGATGGTGTCCGCGTCCTTGATGGTCGAGAGCCGGTGCGCGATGGCGAACGTCGTCCGGTCCGCCGCGAGCTCGTCGATGGAGCGCTGGATGAGCATCTCCGTCTCCGTGTCCACGTCGGACGTCGCCTCGTCCAGCACCAGTATCTCGGGGTCCTTGAGGATGGCCCGGGCGATGGAGAGCCGCTGGCGCTGGCCACCCGAGAGCTTGACCCCACGCTCCCCGACCTCGGTGTCGTAGCCGTCGGGAAGGTTCTGGATGAAGTCGTGGGCCTCGGCCATCCGTGCCGCCTCGATGACCTCCTCGCGGGAGGCACCGAACGTCCCGTAGGTGATGTTCTCCTCGACCGTCCCGTAGAACAGGAACGTATCCTGAGAGACGTAGCCGATGTGCTTGCGCAGGCTCTGGATGGTCACGTCGCGGAGGTCCTGCCCGTCGATGGAGATGGAGCCATCGTTCACGTCGTACATCCGGAGCAGGAGTTTGAGGACCGTCGACTTCCCGGCCCCGGTCGGCCCGACGAGCGCGAGCGTCTCGCCGCCGTCGACCTCGAAGGAGACCTCATCGATGATGGTCTCCTCCTCGTCGTACCCGAAGGTCACTTCGTCGTACACCACGTCGCCGTCCTCGACGACCAGGTCCTCGGCGTTGGGGTCCTCCTCGATGCGCGAGGGCTCGTCCATCAGCCCGAAGATGCGCTCGGCGGAGGCACGGGCACGCTGGTACATGTTGATGATCATCCCGAACTGGGCCATCGGCCAGATGAACTGCTGAGAGAGCAGGATAAACCCGGTGAACTCGCCGACGGTGAGGGTGCCGGTGAACGGCCCCGGCGCGGGGTTCCCGTTCGCGCTGGCGAACACCCACAGGCCACCGATGAGGAAGGTGATCATGTAGCCGACGCCCGCGAGCACGCGCAGGCCCGGGAAGAACTTGATGCGGGTGTCGATGGCGTCCCAGTTCGCGTCGAAGTAGTCGTGGGACACGTCGTCGACGCGGTCGGACTCGTAGTCCTCGGTGTTCGAGGTCTTGATGACCTGGACGCCGCCGAGGTTGTTCTCCAGGCGCGAGTTCAGCTTCCCGACCGACGACCGGACGTCGGCGTACTTCGGCTGGATGGTCTGGACGAACTTGTAGGTGAACAGCGCGATGAGGGGGACCACGCCGACGGTGACGATGGCGAGTTGCCAGTTCCAGAAGAAGAGGATACCGGCGATGCCGAGGACCATCACCGAGAGCCGGAAGGTGGAGTTCATCCCCTCGTTGAGGAACCGCTCCAGACGGTTCACGTCGTTCGAGAGGATGGACATCATCTCGCCGGTCTGCTTGTCGGCGAAGAAGTCCATGTTCAGTCGCTGCATCTTGTCGTAGGTGTCCGTCCGGATGTCGTGCTGGATGTGCTGGGCGAAGGAGTTCCACCCCCAGTTGCGCATCCAGTGGAACGCGGCCCCGCCGAAGAACCCGAAAGCGATGAGTCCCGCAGAGAGCCAGAGTTGTCCGGTCTCGGTCTGTGGGAGCCACGCATCGGGGACGAACAGGAGCGTGAACGCCTGGTCGTCGCGGAAGATGGAGTCGATCGCCAGTGTCAACATGACCGTCGGGATGAGGTCCAGCAGTCGGGCGACGATGCTGGAGACCAGCCCGAGGGTGAACGCGAACTTGTTCTCGGACCCGTATTCGAGGAACAAGCGTGTCATGGCGTTCTCCGCCTGTTCCCGTTGTTCCTCGAACGGGTCGTCGTCTTCCCCTGAAAGTTCCATTGTTCTCTCGCTAGGGACTCGAATTGAAAAGGCTTGTTACGAATCGAAACAGTTGCCGCCACTCTCGCTTCCGACAGGTCAAGGGACCCGACCCGGCGACGGGGTTTCGACGGCAGGAACCGGATTGTGATGAGATGCCTTATCGAGAATGATCGGCCTGGCACTCCGGCGAGCAGAACACCTGTCCGTCCCCCTCGACGAACCGGGGGGCGACCACGTAGTCGCCGCCGTCGACCGTCTCGGTACCCACCGGGGCCGTGTTCAGGAGCAAGACCGACCCCGCAAGCGCGGCCAGGCCGTCAGCCGCGACGTTCGATGCCATCGCCTCGCCTTCGAATCCAGCCGTCTCGCAAGCACGAAAGAACCCCGAGCCGTCGAACACCAGCCGGCCACACTCAGCGCAGAATACGTCGTCTTCGAGCCCTGTCACCATGAGACACTAGAACCCTCAGGAGGGTATAGGTATGAACCGATTACCAGTGAGACCCACCAGAAGACCGGGGAGAACGAGTCGTTAGCGGCGTCCCTAGAGTTGCCGCCCTTCGATCTCGGGGTCGACGCCCGCGTCGGCTAAATCCTCGCGGATTCGCGTCCGGAGCGGGTCGGGCACCGTGTTCCGCCCGACCGGAACCGCGGTCTGCCCGTCGCCTTTCACCTTCCAGTACACCACACACTCACTCGGTTCGTAATATTCGATGCTGTAGCGGTCGCCAGCTCCCTCGTAATGCACACGGGCGGCGTAGTCGTCGGCCTGCCAGCCGTCGAGACGCGCCAGTTCCGCGACTGCGTCTGCCATACCGGACCTCCTCGCCGGTCCTGCGTAGGCGTTGTGGTCTCGTCAGGCCAGATCAGTCGTAGGAGACCTCGACGTGGTCACCGACATCGATGCCGGTCTCGTTGGTGTACCCCCGCGGGACCTCCAGCACGTACTGCCCACGGCCGGGAGCCTTGATGTCGTTCCCGTCCTGCCCTGGCTCCGGCGCGGGCATGTGGTGGATGCTGGTGATGCGGCCATCAGACCCCACGTAGACGATGTCGATGGGGAAGTCCATGCGGCGCATCACGAACGTCATCTGGCGTTCCTGGTCGTAGACGAACCACATCCCGTTGCCGTCGGCGAGCGAATCGTGGTTGCTCAGGCCGGTGTACTGCTCCTCTCTGGTGTCCGCGACCTCGACGCTGATGGTCGCCAGTCGCGTGCCGTTCTCGTCGGTCACGACCGCAGTACCGGTGTCGTACTGGTCCTCGCCGGGCAGTTCGAGGAAGCCGGCGTAGTAGACGAGGGCACCGGCGAGTGCGACGAACAGGACCACCAGGGCGAGGTTCAGGGCGCGCTCTCTGTCCACACTCCTCATAGCGGGTTCTGCAGGAAAAGGTAAGCGTTATTCCGGCCCGCTGGATACTCTTGGGTGCGGGCTGGTGGTCTAGTTGGTTATGACATCTCCTTTACACGGAGAAAATCGGCGGTTCGAATCCGCCCCAGCCCATCGATTCTGTGACGAACGGACGTGAGGAACGAATCGATAGCGGGCGGATTCTAAGCAAGGAACGGAGCGAAGCGGAGTGACTGCGGTTCGAATCCGCCCCAGCCCACTAATTTTGCGGCGAACGGCAGTGAGCCGCAAATTCATAATCTGGAAGGATTCGAACCAGGGAGCGTAGCGAGGCGGAGCGACCGTGGTTCGAATCCGCCCCAGCCCTCCCACCTCAGCCCTCTCAACCTGAATCCGCCCCGGCCCTCCCAGCCTTAATCCGCCCCAGCCCTAACCCCATAACCGACAGTCGCCACACTGACACCTCGGCACGACATACCATACCGTGACAGTCTTAACCCTCGCCATGATATACACGGCGACGATGGTAGACTACTACGTGGTAGTGGACGGACACGAGTTCGAGGGTCCCTTCGAGGACCGGAAATCGGCCAAGAAACGCGCCGACCAGCTGAACACCAACGAGGTCGGTGGCCGGTATCGCGTCAGTAAGAAGTAACGAAGCCTCATTCTCACTGCGACCGTACCTCCGCCTATGAGTCTCCAGTTCACCCAGCGCGACGAGCGGGTCTGGGACGACCCCGAGCGCTGTCCGTTCTGCGGGGGGCCGGTCTCGGACGGCGGCGCGGGGTTCATCGACCACGTCGAGCACGTCCCCGAGTGTGCAGAGCGATTCGAGCGCTGGCGGTCACAGGTCGGTGACGACGTCCCGGGTGAGTGGGCGGGCTGAGGCGGTCACCACTTCGGGCAAATTTTGTAAGGGACGCTCCTCGGTCGACGTATGGACGACCGGATTCACGAGCACGCCGAGGTCCTCGTCGACTGGAGCGCGCAGGTAGAAGCGGGAGATAACGTCCTCGTCAGCGTCAGCGAGGGCACACACGAACTCGCCGTCGCGGTCGCCGAGAAGCTCGGTGAACGCGGTGCGAACATGGCGACGATGTACAGCTCCGGCGAGGTGAGCCGCGCGTACATGAAGGCACACGACGGCGACTTCGAGGACGACCCGGCCCACGAGCTCGCACTGGTCGAGAACGCCGACGTGGCGCTGTCGCTGGGCGGTGGGCGGAACACCAGCGCCTCGGCAGACGTGCCGGGCGAGAAGCGCCAGGCGAAGTCGAAGGCGTCCCAGCAGATTCGCGAGGCGTACATGGAGACGGACTGGGTCTCGACCGTCCACCCGACCCGGTCGCTGGCCCAGCAGGCCGGGATGGCCTACGAGGAGTACCAGGACTTCGTCTACGACGCGGTGCTTCGCGACTGGGAGGCCCTCGCCGGGGAGATGGCGAAGATGAAGGACATCCTCGACGAGGGGAGCGAGGTCCGCGTCGTCAAGAAGGACACCGACATCACGATGTCCATCGAGGACCGCATCGCGGTGAACTCCGCGGCGTCGGTCCGCTACGACTCGCACAACCTGCCCAGCGGCGAGGTGTTCACGGCTCCCTACGACACCGAGGGCGAGGTGTTCTTCGACGTGCCGATGACCTTCCGCGGGAAGAAGGTCCGGAACGTCCACCTCACGTTCGAGGACGGCGAGGTCGTCGACTACAGCGCCGACCAGAACGAGGACGTCCTGACGGAGATACTGGAGACCGACGACGGTGCTCGTCGGCTCGGCGAGCTCGGCATCGGCATGAACCGCGGTATCGACCGCTTCACCGACAGCATCCTCTTCGACGAGAAGATGGGCGACACCATCCACATGGCAGTCGGACGTGCCTACGACTCGAACATGCCAGAGGGCGAGGAGGGCAACCAGTCCGCGGTCCACGTCGACATGATAACCGACATGAGCGAGGACTCGTTCATGGAAGTCGACGGCGAGGTCGTCCAGCGGAACGGGACGTTCCGGTGGGAGGACGGGTTCGAAGCGTAAGGGCCGACCGCTACTCTTCGACCGACGAGTCCGGTACCCCGGCCTGTTCTGTCCGGTCACTCCCCCCGACCAGCGTCGCGGCCAGTCCGACGACCGCGACCACGCCGATCACGGCGAATGGCCCACCCGTCAGGATGGCCGCGGACTGGAGCGTGCTCGCGCCGCCGACGAGCATGAGGACAGCAGCGACGACCCCCTGACTCACGCCCCAGAACACCCGGACGGCGACGGGTGGCTCGACCGTCCGCGTCGTCAACAGGGCGACGCCGAGCGTGGAGGTGTCGCCGGAGGTGACGAAGAACGTGATGACGAGCAAGAGGAACAGCGCGACCAGTATCCCTCCGAAGGGCACGGCGTCGAACACGGGGAACCCGGCGACCGCCTCGGAGCTGGCGGCGACGACACCGACGACGTCGGCCGCGCCCGAACGCTGGAGCCCGATGGCGGTCCCGCCGAGGACGACGAACCACGCGAGGGTGGCCGCGGTGGTCGCCCCGACACAGGTCGCCACGACCGTCCGGATGCGGTGTCCACGGGAGACGCGGGCGACGAACAGGCCGACGAACGGGGCCCACGAGAGCCACCAGGCCCAGTAGAACGTCGTCCAGCCGCTGACCCAGCCGCTCCCGTCGCCGAGGAAGAGGCTGAGCGAGAGGAAGTCGAGGGCGTAGCGGCCGGTCGCACGCGCACCGGTTCCGAGGACGGTCTCGGTCGGGCCGACGACCAGCAGCCCGCAGAGCAACGTGGCGAAGACGGCGACGTTGACGCGAGAGATACGCCTGATGCCGCGGTCGATGCCGGTCGCGGCCGAGACGGTGAAGATGGTCGTGAACCCGACGACGAGCACCAGCGTCTCCACGCTCCCGAGCTCGACGCCCCACCGGTACTCGATACCGGTGAGGAACTGGTCGCTGACGAACCCGAGCGTGGTGGCGACGCCCCCGATGGTGGCGAACACGGCGAGGACGTCCACCAGTCGCCCGACCGGATAGTCGATCGCGTCGTCGCCGAGAACCGGGACGAGAACCGAGGAGACGCGAAGCGGTGCATCACGGTTGTGTGCGAAGTAGGCGATGGGGAGTCCGAGCGCGAGGTAGGTGCTCCAGGCGGAGAACCCCCAGTGGAACAGGGTGTACTCGACGGCCCCGACGGCGGCCGCGGGGGACTGTGGCGGGGCGTCCACGAAGGGCGGGACCGCCGCGAAGTGGGTGACCGCCTCGGCGGGGCCCCAGAAGACGATGCCGGCGGCGATGCCCGCCGAGAACACCATTGCGAACAGTGACCAGACCGAGTACTGGGGGGTCGCGTCGCGGCCCCCGAGTCGGATGCGCCCCCACGGACCCAGCACGGCGACCGCGACGAAGCCGACGAACAGCACGATGGACCCGTGGAAGAACGGGCCACCAGTATCGAGGACGGTCGCGGTGACGGTGCCGACGGCCGCCGTCGTCGGAGAACCGGACCCGGTGGTGACGAGGCGTTCGGTGAGGAGGACGAGGACAGCCAGGAACGGGAGCGAGGCACCGACGACGAAGGTTCCCGGGTCGACGCCCTCACGGAACCGGTCCAGCGAGAGTCGCTGTTCGGGGACGCGTGGCGTCCCCAGCGAGGCGAGGCGGCCATCGGCGGGAAGCATCGCCAGGCCGGACAGGCCACACCCGACGAAGGTGAGCGAGAGCGCGAGCAGGGCGCGGCCGCTGACGAGCGCGCCGACGATGGTCGGCAACAGGAAGGCGGCGACGACGAACGCACCGCTGACGACGCCGAGGACGACGACGAAGAAGAACACCGAGTTGACCTCGTCGCGTTCGGGCATGGCTACTCCTGGAGAAGGACGTCAAAAGGAGTTGTGGCCACCTCATTCCTCGTTGACGCCACCGACCGTCTCGAACTCGAAGCGTGCGCCGTCGGCGTCGGGTGCGAGTGCGACCGACCAGCCGTGGGCCTCGGCGATGGACCGCACGATGGCGAGGCCGAAACCGGTCCCCGATTCGGCGGTGGTGTAGCCGGACGTGAACACCTCGTCGCGGGCGTCATCGAGGATGCCCGGCCCGTCGTCGGCGACGGCGAAACCCGACCCGGTCAGCGACACGGTGACCGTCAGGGGAGTGTCGCCGTGGTCGGACCCGTCGCTGCCTGGCCGTGGCGACCCGTGGTCTACACTGTTCCGGAACAGGTTCTCGAAGAGCGCGAGCAGGCGATTGCGGTCCGCCGGGACGGTCAGGTCCTCGTCGGTTACGAGTCGGGCCTCGTCGGTGTCGACGTTGCGCCACGCCGCTCGGGCGACCTCCCGGATGGAGACGGGGACGGGGTCGGTCACCGCCTTGCCGTCACGGGCCAGTGCGAGCACGTCCTCGATGATGTCGCGCATCCGGTCGTGCTCTTCGCGCACGATGTGCAGCGAATCTTCGGCGCCGGTCTCCAGCGCGATGTCGAGGTGGCCCTCTGCGACGTTGAGGGGGTTCCGGAGGTCGTGGCTCACCAGGGACGCGAACTGGTCGAGACGCTCGTTGGTACGCACGAGTTCGCGCTCGCGGCGCTTGCGGTCGGTCACGTCGCGCGAGTTGATGACGATACCCTCCACGTACGGGTCCGAGACCAGGTCGCGACCGACAGACTCGAGGACCCGCCACGTGCCGTCCGCGTGGCGGACCCGAGCTTCGACCCGGACCGTGTCCGCGACGCCCTCCGCGAGGTCGGTGAACATCTCCCGGACGTCGGCCTCGTCCTCCGGATGGATGAGCGAGAACACCGACTGCCCCTCGACGGTTTCCGGTCGGAAGCCGAGCACCGCCCGGACCGATGGACTCTCGTAGCGGACCGTGCCGTCCGTGTCGAGGACGGTTATCACGTCGGTCGCGTTCTCGATGAGCGCCTGGTAGCGTCGCTCGACCCGGCGTGCGTCGCCGACCGCCCTCACGAGGAGCAACCGGCCGCCGCGGTCGCGCACGTCGAGCGAAGAGAGCGTGACCCGGACCAGTCCGCCGTCGGCGAGTTCGAGTTCGGCCTGGGACGCGTCACCCTCGAACAGCGCCGCGAGCTCGGGGACCAGCTCTCGCATCGGCCGCCCGAGGTCCCTGCTCTCGTCCACGCCCAGCAGGGCAGCCCCTGCAGGGTTCACGTCGATGAGCCTGTCCGTCGTGTCGAGCAACGCGTACCCCTCCTGCATCGATTCGATGACCGAGTCCCGCGCGACCGGGACGAGTTCGAGCAGCCGGTACCGGAAGATGGAGAGGCCGAACGCCATCCCCGAAACGGCGAACGCGATGGGCGTGAGGTCGACGAGCGCGGGGTCCAGCCCGCTCACGTTCGCGAGGTTCGCGGAGACGGGGACGAACACCCCGGCGACCAACGCGGTCGCCTGTCCGCGGTAGAGCCGGCGCGACCGGGCGACGAGTCGGATCAGTATCGCCATCCCGAGCGCGACCGCGAGATACGAGAACGTCGCGTGGACGACCAGCCACGGCCCGGGCGAGAGGCGCAACACCTCGTAACCCGCCGGGGCGGCCATCGTCGGCGAGTGCCAGAGGAGACCATCACTGCCGTTCGTCACCGCGAACGTGACCGTAAGCAGCGGGACGACCGCGAGCAGCGCGAGCCGTCGCCGGGTGACCCAGCGGTCCAGCCCCGCGTACGTGAGCGCGAACACGAGCAGCGCGACCGGGGCGACGGTCTGGCCGACGACCTGGACGGCGTGCCAGAGCAACTTGCCGGCGAGGTCGTCGCTGGCGAACTGGAAGGAGTAACCGAGCGACCAGACGGCCGTCCCGAACATCAGCGTGAAGAACGCGACGACCCGCCGGTCGCGCCGGACGGTCGCGACGTACACCGCGGCGTACAGTGCCAGGGACAGAGAGACGACTGTCGCGAGGAGAAGCGGATCAGCCCACGGTGTCGGTTGCCAACCCATCGTTTCGTCGGGTCCGGTGAGCGGGAATCCGACCGGTCAGAGCACCCTCCTCGCCGGATATGCCCCCTCGTACCACACCCGGACATATCAATGCGCGGGCCGCCGCTACCACGTCTCGGAGCCCCCGCGTTCCGACCCGTCTAACCGGCCGTTCGTCACCCCAACGAACTGGTGTCGGCGTGATTTCGTTACCTGTGAAGGGATTCGCCAAATCCGCTCGCGTTCATTGTACGGTCGATATGTCACACACAGCAATCGTGCTGCAGACCGGAGACATCACCGTATTGCAGGACGTCTTCGCGAGCTTCGTCGACTTCCTTCCGAACGTCATCGGCGCACTCCTCATCCTAGTCGTCGGGTGGGTCATCGCCCGAGTGGTCGGGCGGGTCACCACGACCGTCACGGACAAGGTCGAACTCGACAAGCAGGTGTTGAAGACACCGCTCGGCCGGATGCTCGGCGGGACGGAGAAAGCCGTCTCTGGTGCGTTCGGCACCCTCGCGCGACTGTTCGTCTACGCGATAACGCTGCTCGCCGCGACCGAGGTGCTCGCCATCCAGACGCTGTCCGAGTGGGTCGCCACCGCGACGACGTACCTGCCGGCGTTCATCGCCGGGCTGGCCGTCATCGTCCTCGGGTTCGTCGTCGCCGATTTCATCGGTGACACCATCGCTCGCACCCAGGCCGCGACCGAGGAGGGCCGGCTCACCAACCTGTTCGCGACCGGGACCCGGCTGTTCCTCTACTTCACCGCGCTCACCATCGGTCTCGACACGATGGGCCTCGACGTGGCCATCCTGTACGTGGTCGCCCAGGCAGCCGCCTACGGCCTCGGTGCTGCACTCGCCATCGGCGTCGGTATCGCACTCGGCTGGGGTGGCAAGGACTACGTCTCGGAGAACATCGCGAACTGGATGGGCCGCGCCAGCGGCACCACCGGCACCGGCCCCAGCACGCCCACCCCTGGCCCCGGTGGCATGCAGCCCGACGGTGGGGACGTCGACGACCCTGCCGACGACTGACCACAGAGCCAGCGCACCGCCCGGGACCACGCCGGCACCGCGCCAGCGTCACCACTTTTCGGTTCAGTAATCGGCAGAGAGGAGTAAGCCCCCTTCTGTTCGGCCCGGCATTCGGCTAAGCGTCCATCACCATTCGTCCGGGCTACCTTTGGCGTGGACTTGCACCGGTGAAGATTCGCCGTTCCATCCGTTCTCTCCCGTCGACGCTCTGTGGGTTAACTCCCTTGCCTCTCGGGTCGGTTCGCACACGTCATCGCTCGGGGAGAGGGGTCTCGTTTCTGTTCCAGAGCCAGCGGTCTCCCGCTCCGGGCTTGCGCCCGGTCACCTGCCCAGACGGTGGGGGGACTTTCCTCGCGAACGCGCCGGGTAATCCCGACGCGGGTACACGCCCGAAGGCGTGCCGCGGCAGCCAGGCTCTCTCTACCACCAGACTCTATCCTCGTCCCGCATTTAAACACCTCGGTCGACTCGGCCCGCCGTCCCCCGTTCCGCCGTCTCCGAGAGCGTCGTCCCCGGTGCCGATCTCCCCACGAGACGAAACGAAAGCGTTCAAGAGCGACAATCGCCATACCTGTACTATGTCGCAGGCACAGAGCGTCCGTCTGACATACGATGATGGGGCCCGAGCCGTCGAACTGGCGCGGGAATCGGTAGAAGGCTTCGTTCTCAACGGTCGCCGTGAGCAGCCCGGCAGCATGCGAGATGCGTTCTACAACCGGACCGGCGCGTTCGTCCGGCTCGAATCCACGAGGGGTCGTGGGAGCCTCAGAGGCTGTGCGGGTGGCTACGAATCGAGCGACCAGCTCGGGCACGTCATCGTCGACGCCGCCATCGAGGCAGCCAGCGAGGACTCCTGTGGCTCGGAGATCACGCCGTCGGAGCTATCGAACCTCACCGTCTCGGTCTGCTCTGTGTGCAACGTCGTCCTCACGGACGACCCCGTCGCGGACATGGAACTCGGGAAACACGGCGTCGCCATCGACACCGGGACGAACGCGGGCTGGCTCTACCCGACTGTCCCCGTCGAACACGGCTGGTCCGAGGAGGAGTACCTCGGTCGCGTCTGCCGAAAGGCCGGCCTCCCTCCGACCGCCTGGCAGCAGGAGGACGTCGTCGTCACGCTGTTCGAGGGACAGATCTTCCGCGAGCGTACCCCCGAAGGCAGCATCGAAGAACTGACGAACTGAGGAGCGGACTGCTTACTCGAAGCCGACTCTCTCGGCGTCCGTCGTCGCGTACCGCCGAGCTTCGTCCAGGTCGAAGTCTCTGACGAGTTCACCGTCTCGAAGCAGCGGTTCGAGCAGCGGCCGACCGTCGGTCGGCCCGGGTCGCGCCGCGAGTCCGACCGCGTGCCCGCCGTCTTCCGTCCGGTACACCTGCTTCTTCCCGGAGAGCTTGCCGCGCTTGGCCGCCGGTTCGCCGTCGACCTCGACGATGTCGAGCGCGAAGTCCACCGGGTTCGCGTTCGTGACGTAGCTGCCGACACCGAAGCCATCGGCCACGTCCCGAAGCTCGCGAAGGCGCTCGGGCGTGAGGCCGCCGCTGACGAACACGTCCACGTCCTCGTGGCCGCGGGCCGCCAGCTCCCACTGGACCTCCCGGATGATGTGGTGAAAGTCCCCACGACGCGAGCCGGTCGTGTCCAGGCGAACCCCGTCGAGGTCGTCCCCCAGCTCGTCGACGGCCCGAAGCACCTCGTCGACCTCGTCGGTGTAGGTGTCACAGAGCGCGATTCGGGGGACCGAGTCGGGGACCGACTCGTGGAAGGCCCGCCACGCTTTTTCCTGCTCGCCCTTACCCATGCAGATCATGAGCGCGTGGGGCATCGTGCCGCTGGCCTCCCGGCCAATCTGGTCACCGGCGGCGACGTGCGAGAACCCGTCCATCCCACCCACGAGGGCGCTCCGCTCGACGGTCGCCGCGATGGCCGGGTGGACGTGACGCGCGCCGAAGGAGAGCACCTGCGAGTCAGGGGCCGCCCGCCGTGCTTCGAGGGCCGCCGTGGCGAACGCGCTCGCCTGCGAGAGGAAGCCCAAAAGCGAGGTCTCGAACCGCGCGAACTCGAGGTACTCGCCCTCGATTCGCATCACGGGGCCGCCGTCGAACAGGCAGCCCTCCGGGATGGCGTCGGCGTCGAGGTCGAGGCCTTCGAGCAGGCGGGCCGCGTTCTCCAGCCCGGCGAACAGTTCGAACTCGCCGTCGGGGAACTGGTCCGCCGTCACCTCCGCGACCACCGTCGGGTTCCGGCCGGCGTGTTCGAGTGCCGACTCGGTCCGCTCGAAGTACGCGTCGGTCGCACGACCGTCGCGAATCGCGGCGGTCGGAATCGTGTCGAAGGGGTCGTCCATACCCCCCGTTTCTGCGGGGATGGCGAAAAAGCACCGCTACGCGGTCGCGAGTCCGGCCGACCGCACGTCCTGCCGTACCGACGTGTTCGACCCCGACCGCACCCGGTGGACCGCATCCAATGCGTCGACCGTCGGCGCGTTGACCACGACCACGGTGTCGCCCCGCTGGACGACCCGGAAGGCGTCCTCGAACGCGCCCGACTCGATGGCGTACACACCGTTTCCGCGGGCCGTCGCGTCGTTGGCCGCGAGCACGTCCTCGTAGGCCTGCCGGAACTCGGTCGCGTCGGCCTCGCTATCCCACGTCGACTGCCAGACGTACGCCTGCTGGTCGCCGTTCTCGTAGAACACCAGCCTGTCACCGGCCCAGCCCGTCGAGAGCGGGTGGTCGTAGGTGTAGCGCGAGACCGACCCGTTCCGGCTCGTCAGGTGCTCGCGAGGGACGACGCGGGCGTACCACAGCATCGTGTACACGTTCGCCTCGCCGACGGTCTCGGCGCGGTCCTCGCCGTCCTCGGTCTCCAGTCGCTCCCAGCCACCGGTCGCGCGGTCGGGTATCGAGACGGCGACAGGCGTCTCGTCGGGATACTTCGCGGAGTGGATGACCTGCTCGGTGCTGGCCGGATGGTTCTCGAAGGCACCGTCGACGGCGTCCCAGCCACCGCGTTCGTACAGCTCCGAGACGAACACCGGCCCTTCGCCGTAGGGGACGAACGTGGCGACCGAGAGCCCGACGTTGTAGTCCGCGGACCTGCTCCCACCGCCGGACTGGCCGGCGACCGTGATACAGCTCCATTCGCCGGATTTGCAGGCCTCCTCGTACCGGGCCTCGACGTAGTTCGCGTCCCCCTCGATGACGGCCTGCGCGGCGAGTCGGCCGTCACGAGTGTCGGTTCGGTAGCCCAGCCCGAGGTGCTGGTCCTGCAGCGCATGTTCGAGTTCGTGGGCGAGCGTCGCCCGGGAGACCCGGAGGTCGTTCGGGTCGTCGCTCACGAGCACGATCTTGTCGCTGGTGTAGTACCCGAGGACGGTCGAGCCGTACAGCCGGTCGAACGCCGCCTGGACACCGGTGTCTTCGCCGACGACGAACAGCGCCTCCCAGAACTGTTCGCGCCAGGGTGCCGCCTCGCCGCTGCCGCCACCGCCGCGCTGGTCGCGGTAGGTCTCGCGAGAGATGACGCGGACCGACACATCCCTGGTGAACTCGTACCCGCGGAGGTGTTCGATGCGCGCCATCATCCGGGCTTTGACCACCTCGACCTCTGCCTGGGTCAGCCCGTCACTCCCGTCGACGGCGACCGAGTCGTTCCACCAGTAGCCGTCCTCCCAGCCAAGGCGGTCGCTGGCCGGGTCCGGCCGGTTCGAGTCGGGCTCGGTGACCGTGTCATCGCCGAAATCGAGCGCCGAACACCCGGCGAGTACCAAGACGAGCACCAGCGCGAAGACGAGCAGCCCACGTCGCATTGCCCGACCCTTACGAGAGCGTGGCTATAGCACTTCCCCCAACTCGGGCGGGGAGTTCCGACCACGGCGGGACAACCGCTTTGGGCCAGCCGGTCGAATCCCCGAACATGGAGTTCGACCCTGACAGCACCGCGGTCGTGGTGGTAGACATGCAGAACGGCTTCTGCAAACCCGATGGCGCGCTCTACGCGCCGGGGAGCGAGGCCGCCATCGAGCCGGTCGCGTCGCTCGTCGACCGGGCCCACGACGCCGGCGTCCGCGTCGTCTTCACCCGGGACGTCCACCCGCCGGAGCAGTTCGACGAGAACCACTACTACGACGAGTTCGAGCGCTGGGGCGAGCACGTCCTCGAAGACTCCTGGGAGGCCGAGCTGGTCGAGGAGCTCACCGTCGGCGAACACGACCACGTCGTCGAGAAGCACACGTACGACGCCTTCCACGAGACCGAACTGGACGGCTGGCTCTCCGCGCGCGGCATCGACGACCTGCTCGTCTGTGGGACGCTCGCGAACGTCTGCGTCCTCCACACCGCCGGGAGCGCCGGGCTCCGGGACTACAGGCCCGTGCTCGTGGAGGACTGCATCGGCGCTATCGAAGACGGCCACAAGGAGTACGCGCTAGAGCACGCCGACTGGCTGTTCGGCGAAGTCGTCCAGCGTTCGGAGATAGCGTTCGCTGACTAAGAGGGCAGACAGGCGGCACTACCACTCGTCCGGCGGTGTGCCACACACCCGCCGAGTTCGCCGGACGGCGATTCTCACGTCACGGCGGGTCTGGTCGCGGTCTCGTATTTGAAGGCGTGGGTGCTGGACTGAACAGTCCACCGTGGCGCGCGCTTGCGAGCGTGCTGCAAGCCGCGAGCCGTCGTCGCGCGAGGGACGACTGGAGTGAAGCGGAACGGAGTGGAGCGAAACGGAGGGAGTCGGCTGGGGAGGGTGTGGCTTCGGAGCTGTGCAGTGGAGGTCATCGCCACCAGCGCGAGTCGACGACTCGGCGTTACTGCCAGCCCTCGTGGCGTACCCACCTGTCAATCTACGACTGACAACCGTACCCGGTCGAACACCCCGAGAGCCGAACTACCCCAGGATTATCGGGTCATCCGTCTGCCGAATCGCCACCGACAGCGACTCACCCACCGAAAACGAGTGCCCCGGACAGATGACCTTCGCGCCGAAGCCGTCGTCCTGTGCGAGAAACAGCGACAGCCCGGTCACCTGCTCGCCGTTCGCCCGAATCTCGATGTCGCGCCACGAGACGGTCCTGCCGTCGGCCTCGCCCACGGGCGTCCCCAGCAGCGACACCTCGCCGTCCTCGCCAGACAGCAACCCACCGCCGTCGTAGTGTCTGAGGCCGCCATCGAGGACACCCCCAGAATCCGCCGCGATGCCTGCGAAACCCGCACCCGGCGACGGGTGCGACGGCGAATCCAGCAGGGCGTACGTCTCGCCGGTCTCGACGACCGTCCCGGTCCCGTCCCAGGCGAGCGGTTCGACCGGCACGTCCACGGTGAGCGGAAGCGACCCCGACGCCCGGAGCAGGTTCTGGTCGGGCGTCCGGAAGCCGACGTGGAGGTGGTTGCCGACCCAGGGGGCGAAGAAGCCCGCCCGGACCATCGTCCCGAGCGAGTCGCCCGGAGCGACCTCGTCACCAGCGTCGACGCCGGGGTCGACGTGCATGATGCGGGCGAGCACGTCGCCCTCGGCCGCCGGGTCGAACCCTGGCGTCGCCTCGGCGTCGACCTGGATCACGATGAGGTGGTCGTGGTCTGGCGAATAGGGTTTCGTCGGCGCTCGAACCGTGTGCGTCTCGACGACCTCGCCGGCGACCGGGCTGGGCGCGCCCTCGTCGGGATAGAGGTCGATAGCACAGCCGTCGTCGTGGGCCGGGTACGGCGAGTTGTACAGCGAGAAGCGCGGGTAACGCGCCAGCAGGTCGCCAGTGAGCGTGACCGCCATCGGCTGGATTTCGGACCGGACGGGTTTAGGCACGTCGCCCCGAAGCGCCAGCCATGCGCGTGGTCAGAGGGCGAGTAGGCTCGGTGTCGGCGGACAGGGACGCGACGCGCGAGTTACTGGACGAAGTAGGGGACTCCGGAGAGCCGGTCGTCCGGGTCTGGGCCCCACACCGCCAGGTCGCCTTCGGCCGAAGAGACGCCCGCGAGGACGGATTCGAGGGGGCGGCGGCCGCCGCACACGACCACGGCTTCGAGCCGGTCGAGCGCAGCGTCGGCGGCCGCGCCGTGGCCTACGACGGCGAGACCACGCTGGCGTTCGCCCGCATCACCCCGCACGAGGACATGCGACTGGGGATGGACGAGCGCTACGAGTCGCTGACGACCGACGTGTTGCGCGCCCTGCGCGAACTGGGCGTCGACGCCACCAGGGGCGAACCCGCGGACTCCTTCTGCCCCGGACAGCACTCGCTGCAGGCCGACGGGAAACTCGTCGGTATCGCCCAGCGCGTGACCAAGGGCGCGGCCATCACGTCGGGTATCTGCCTGGTGGCGAATCACGACGAACTGGCGGCCGTGCTCGAGGACGTGTACCAGGCACTCGGCGTGCCCTTCGACCCCGCTTCGGTCGGGAGCGTCGCGAAGGCCGGCGGACCAGCCGACCCCGATGTGGTCCGGGAGACGCTGGAGGCTGCACTCGTCGGTGACGCCGAGACGACCGTGGAACGTCTTCGGTCGTGAGCACGGCACGTCTCCGAGAGACTTAGGACGCGGGCCGCTGGAGTGGACGTATGCGCATCGGCAACGCCACGCTGCCGGACGGGACGACCGCCGACGTCGAGGTCGAGGATGGAACGATTACCGCCGTGGGAGACCTCGGCGGCGAGTACGACGTGGACGCGACCGGGAAACTGCTCTTCCCCGGCGCCATCGACGCCCACGTCCACTTCCGCCAGCCCGGCTACGGCCACAAGGAGACCTGGGGAACAGGGTCGCAGAGCGCGGCCGCGGGCGGTGTCACGACCGTCGTCGACCAGCCGAACACCAGCCCGCCGACCACGACGGGCGAGGCGTTCGACCAGAAAGCCGAGTTCGCCGAACAGTCGGTCGTCGACTGGGGCATCAACGGCGGCGTCACGGCCGACTGGGACCCCGAGTCGCTGTTCGACCGGCCCCTGTTCGCCCTCGGTGAGGTGTTCCTCGCCGATTCGACCGGCGACATGGGTATCGAGGCCGACCTGTTCGCCGAGGCCGTCGAACTCGCCGGGCAGCACGGCGTGACAGTCACGGTCCACGCCGAGGACGCCGACCTGTTCGACGAATCCGCGAAGTCCCGGGACGACGCCGACGCGTGGTCGGCCTACCGCGCCGCCGAGGCCGAGGCCGCCGCCGTCGAGCGCGCCTGCGAGGTCGGGGCCGAATTCGAGGCCGACATCCACATCGCCCACACCTCCACGCCGGAGGGTGTGGACGCTGCTGCCGAGGCGGGCGCGACCTGCGAGGTCACCCCGCACCACCTGTTCCTCTCACGTGACGACCTGCCCGAACTCGGCACCTTCGGTCGGATGAACCCGCCCCTCCGGAGCGAGGCGCGGCGCGGACAGGTGTTCGAGCGCGTCGCCGACGGCACCGTCGATATCATCGCGACCGACCACGCCCCCCACACCCGCGAGGAGAAGGACGCCAGCATCTGGGACGCACCCTCGGGTGTCCCGGGCGTCGAGACGATGGTCCCGCTGCTGCTCGAAGAAGCACGCAAGGGGACCCTCAGCTACGAGCGCGTCCGCGACCTCGTCGCCGCGAACCCGGCGAGCATCTTCGACCTCCCGGCCAAGGGCCGGATTCAGGAGGGCATGGACGCCGACCTCGCGCTGTACGATACCGAGAATCCCCGCGAAATCCGCGGCGAGGACCTCCACTCGAACTGCGGCTGGACCCCGTTCGAGGGGAAACAGGGGGTGTTCCCCGAGTGGACGATGCTCCGCGGCGAGGTCGTCTGGGACGCCGAGGACGGGTTCGGCGAAGTCGCAGGAAAGAACGTCCGCGAGTAGACCGGCCGCCTACAGCGACGGAGCGACCGCCCCGACGACGGCGAACACACCACCACCGACGCGGTAGCCCGTCCGCCCCCGCTCGGTCAACCGTGTCTCCGCCCCGACCAGCGAGTTCTCGAGCCTGAACAGCGCATCCGGATAGCGCAGATGCAGGTACGCAAGCAGCCAGCACAGCGCTGCGAGTCCGACGCCGAGGAATGCCATATCGGGTGGTCGGGGACTGGTGCTTGAATACCTTGTGTGGAGCGAGGGCGGGGAAGTGTCCGGTGTCAGCCACGAAAGCCAGCGAGAACTCACACCACCCAGCTACACACCCACCACGACCACTTCCGCCACCGAACTGCCGAGCATCACACCGAACCCGAAGCTTCCGACCCGGACCATCGCCCGCCTGGACTTCGGCTCGGTCCAGTCGGAGTCCTTCCCAAGCAGGCTGTCGCGTATCTCGACGGCGTCACCGAGGATGATAGAACCCGACCAGCCGACGAGACCGAAGCCGAACGCGAGCGTCCCGAGGGCGAAGACGGTGCCAGCAGCACCACGAGGAGAGAAACCGAATGCCGCAAAGAGTGGGACCGCGACCAGCCCGACGACCACACCGACCGCCAGTGCGGTGGCGACCAGCCGGGCACGGCCGCGCCACTGCATCAGTCGACCGTCTCGCGCATCCGCGGGTCCAGCGCGTCGCGCATGCCGTCACCGAGCAGGTTGAACCCGAGGACGGTCAGCGCGAGGAACAGCCCGGGGAAGAACGACATCCACCACAGGCCGGTCTGGAGCCCGTTGCTCACACCGTTCGAGAGCATCAGCCCCCACGACGGCGTCCCGGCCTTGGCACCGAAGCCGAGGAACGAGAGCGCCGCCAGGTCGATGATGGCCAGCCCGAAGTTCAGCGTGGACTGGACCGTCACGGGGGCGAGCGTGTTCGGCACGACGTGGCGAATCAGCACCCGGGCGTCGCGTGCACCGAGCGCCTGCGTCGCCTCGATGTACTCGTCTTCGAGTACCTTCAGCGCGGCCCCGCGGACGACGCGGGCGAACCGCGGCGTGTACACCAGCGTGAGCGCGGCGACTGCCCGCCACAGTCCGAGGGTGATCTCCTCACCGAAGAACGGGAGCGCCTGCAGGAACCCCGGCGTGGTGATCTGCTCCGGGAAGACGGCGACCAGCGCCAGCGCCAGCAGCAGCGACGGGAACGCGAGCAGCACGTCCATCGACCGCATGATGACGTTGTCCGTCACGTCGCCGTAGTACGCGGCGAGGATGCCGAACCCGACGCCCAGCGTGGTCGAGAGCCCGACGGTGACGGTCCCGAACTTCAGGGCGATCCACGCCCCGTACAGCGTCCGCTTGTAGATGTCGCGGGCGGACGCGTCGGTGCCGAACAGCTGCTCCGTCACCCCCGCGGAGCCGAGCCACCCCGGCGGTGCGCGGTCCACGAACGTGGTCCCCAGCCGCGACCGCTGGAGGAGCGAGAGATCGTAGAACAGCCGGGCGTAGACGGCGATCACCAGCATCATCAGGATGATGCCGATGCCCATGAGGGCGAGGCGGTTCGACAGGAGTTGCGAGAGGAACGGCGACTCGCGTAGCCGCGTGAGCAGCCCACGGTCCGTCCCGACCGTCTTCGACTTCGAGTCCGATGTTTCCGTGCTCATTGTTGGATGCGTGGGTCGAGGTAGCTGTACGTGATGTCGACGCCCAGGGTCACGAGCGTGAACAGTAGTGCGAACGTCAACACGGTGCCCTGCACGAGCGGGTAGTCACTCGCGCCGATGGCGTCGACCAGCAGCGTGCCGACGCCACCGATGCCGAACACCGTCTCGGTCAGCACCGCACCACCGAGCAGCGTCCCGAACTGGATGCCGACGACGGTGATGACGGGGATCATCGCGTTCTTGAACCCGTGTTTCAACGTCGTGATCTTCGCACCCTGGCCCTTGGCGCGGGCGGTCCGCATGTAGTCCTGCCTGACGACCTCGAGCATCGACGAGCGCATCATCCGCGAGACGAGCGCCATCGAGTACACCCCGATGGTCACCGCCGGGAGGAACATGTGATGCACCGCCGAAAGCCAGGCGTCGAGGCGACCCAGCAACAGCGTGTCGATCGTGACCATCCCCGTCAGCGGCAACTCGACCCCGAGGAGGGACCAGCTGTTGTCGAGGAAGATGGTGCTGCCGATGCGACCACTGGTCGGGAAGATGCCCAGGTAGATGGAGAAGAACAGGATGAGCAGCGGCCCGGACCAGTAGATGGGCACCGAGATACCGGCGAGCGCCCCGATACGGGTCGCGTGGTCCGTCAGCGTGTCCTGCTTCACGGCCGAGAGGACGCCCAGTGGGATGCCGAGCAGGAGTCCGATGGCCTGGCCGTACAGCGCGAGCTCCACCGTGACCGGGAGCTTCTCGATCAGGACCTCCCTGACCGGCTGGCCCTTCGCGATCTGGTAGGACTGGCCGAACTCGAACTGGGCTGCATCGGCGAGGAACCGGACGTACTGCACCAAGAAGGGGTCGTTCAACCCGAGTTGCTCGCGAACCTGTGCGATCTGCTCCGCGGAGGCCCGCTGGCCGAGGATGACCCTGACGGGGTCACCCGGGGCCAGATGGAGGATGGCGAAGACCAGCGACGCCACTCCGAACAGGACCGGCACGAGCAGTAACAGCCGTTTCAGTACGAACCGCTTAGAGACCATTGTACGAGTGAATAACGGAGGGAATGGGGCTGCGCTACTTCAGTGTAACCGTCTCAAGGTACGGTCCACCGACAGAACTGACGGTGTAGGAGTCGGACTCGACCGCCTCGTTGACCGCACGCAGCGTCTGTGCGTAGTCCACGAAGATCCACGGCGCTTCGTCGTGAGCGATCTCGTTCGCCTTCCGGTAGAGCTCCTTGCGCTTGGCCTCGTCGTAGGTGGACTGGCCCTCACGCACCGTCTCCATGAACTCGGTGTTGGCCCAGCCGCCGACGTTGAGGGTGCTGTAGCCCTCCGTGTCGAAGCTGACCCAGTCCTGGCCGTCCGGAACGGCGTCCATGTCGACCTTCGGGTCGAGCAGGACGTACAGGAAGTTGTCCGGGTCCGCGTTGTCGGTGTACCAGCCGAGGAAACACGCGTCGTGCTTGCCCTGGGCGGTGTAGTCGAGGTAGGAGGAGAACGTGGAGAACTGGTTGATGTTCACCGTCAGGCCGATCTCCTCGAGGTCGGACTTGACCTGGTTGGCCGTCTGGACCGGGCTCGGGTTGTACCCACGCGGGTTCGAGAACGTCGCGAGCTCGAACTCGATGTCGGACGCACCGGCCTCCTCGAGCATCGTCGACGCCTTGTCCTTGTCCGTCGGGTACGGGTCGAGGTTCACGTTGTGCCCGAGGACGTCCGGCGGGAGCGGCTGGTCGGCCTGGCTGGCGAAGCCCTCGTAGATCTGGTTGACGATGGCTTCCGTGTTCACCGCATAGCTGATGGCCTGGCGGACCTTCTTGTCACGGAACTCCTCCTTGCGGGCCATGTTGAACGCCATGTACCCGACGTTGATGCCGTTCTTGGAGGCCAGCGTCGCCGTGTCGGCGTCCTGGACCTGCTTCGAGGACTGCGAGTCGAGGTTGTCCGTGATGTGGGACTCGCCCTCGATGACGCTGGAGACGCGCGTGGAGTTCTGCTTGATGGTCGAGAAGACGACCTCGTCGACGTTCGGTCCGTCGCCCCAGAAGTCACCGTAGGCGGCGAGACGGACGCGCTGGTTGGAGTTGTCGAGTTCGTCGAACTGGAACGGGCCGGTCCCCTTGGGGTCCGTGCCGAGCTTGACCTGGCCGCTCGGGTTGGAACCCAGGGACTCGATCTGTTTCTTCGAGAGGATGGCCGCCGCGAACATCGCGAGGTTGCGGAGGAACGGCGCGTACTGCTGGGTGAGCTCGATGGACAGCTCGTAGTCGCTGCTGGCGTCGATGCTCTTGACCCAGCTCCCGAAGGTGAACGGGCCGTAGCCGGAGCGGTTCTCGTCGCCGAGGTAGTAGTCGTACTCGGAGTCGGTGAAGCGACGGATGGTCGCCTTGGCGTCGGCCGCCGTGAACTCCTCGCCGTTGTGGAACGTCACGCCCTCCTGGAGGGTCAGCGTCGCGGTCGTCCCGTCGAGGCTGTACTCGGTCGCGAGACTGTCGCTGAGCTGGCCCCCGCTGCCGGGCGCGAACTGGATGAGCTGGTCGAAGATCTGGTTCGTGACCTTCGCGACCTCACCGCTTGTCGTCTGCTGCGGGTCGTAGTTGGTCGGGTGGTCGCCGCGCGAGTAGACGAGTGTGCCCCCGCCCCCACCACTGTCACCACTGAGGGAGCCGAGACACCCAGCCGTCGTCGTCGCTGCGACGGTCGCCGTCCCAGCTGCCTTCAAGAAACTGCGTCTGTCAACCGTATCGCGTGCCATAGCCACGTGTGGCACCGTTTACCTTATAAACATACCGATGCTGTGACACACCTAAACAAGGCCATGAGGACGTGTTACAGGGCGAAATCGACAGATAGCAATACTTGCGAGAGAGGCTCTGTACCATCGGTATTCACCGGAAAACCTCGACAGTGGTACGACAGAAGAATCGAGAGACGCGTTACCGGGGGAGGTGACAGGCCGTCTGGTGGCGGTCACCGGCGAGTTCGGGGTCGTCCTGTTCACACGGGGTCTCGAACGTCTCCTGCAGGCGCGATTCGGCCTGCTCCCACTCGTCGGCGACGACCAGCTCGCACACCTCGCGGACGATGCTACCGGCCTCGCCCCGTGGCGGCTCCTCGAACTCACGGTCGACGAGGGCGTCCACGAGGTCGCGCGTCGATGCGCCGCCGTCGGTCGCGGCCTGCATCGGTGGCTCGACCTCGCCGGGGTCGTCTTCGACCGCCTCGTCCTGCACCGCATCGAGGCTGATGTCACGCGCCTCGACGCGCTGGCGGAAGTCCATCACCGCCCGGAACGTCTCCTGGTCGACGTCGAGGTCTGCCGGCGGGATGACCTGGGGACAGCGCGTCCGGAACGAACAGCCCGACGGCGGGTCGATGGGGCTCGGTACGTCGCCCTTGAGGATGATGCGGTCGTCGGTGTCCTCCAGGGGGTCGGGTTTGGGAATCGAGGAGAGCAACGCCTGGGTGTAGGGATGTTGCGGGTCGTCGAACAGCTCCCACGTCGGCGCGGTCTCGACCACCTGCCCGAGGTACATCACGGCCACGCGGTCGCAGATGTGCCGGACGACGGAGAGGTCGTGGGCGATGAACAGGTAGGTGAGCCCGAACTCCTCCTGAAGGTCCTCCATGAGGTTGAGAATCTGCGCTTGCACCGAGACGTCCAGCGCCGACACCGGCTCGTCGGCCACGATGAAGTCGGGGTCGACCGCGAGCGCCCGGGCGATGCCGACGCGCTGGCGCTGCCCACCGGACATCTCGTGGGGGTAGCGGTCGAACTGCGCCGGTTCGAGGCCGACCGCCTCCATCAGCTCGACGGCGCGGTCGCGGCGCGCCTGGCGCTGTGACTTCCCGCCCGTGTTCTCGGGCAGGTCGTGTATCTTCAGGGGCTCGATGATGGTCTGGCCGACCGTCATCCGAGGGTCCAGCGACGACAGCGGGTCCTGGAAGATCATCTGCATGTCCTGTCGCTTCTCGCGAAGGCCCTTGCTGCCGAGTCCGCCGAGGTCGTCCCCCGCAAAGACGACGGTCCCGTCGGTCGGTTCGAGCAGTCGCAGGATGGCACGGCCGGTCGTGGACTTCCCACAGCCGGACTCGCCGACCAGCCCCAGCGTCTCGCCCTCGTAGATGTCGAGGTCCACGCCGTCGACCGCCTTCACGGTCTGTGGCTCGTTCGAGAGCCACTTGTCGAGCAGGTCGTCGGCCCGCGAGAAGTACTTGTGCAGGTCGTCCACCTCGAGGAGCGGCTCGCCACCGAACTCCTCGCGCTCGGCCGAGACGGTCTCCAGGTCGGCCCCGTACTCGCTCTCCTCGAACTCGTCGAGGACGCACTTCGCCCGGTGCTGGACGTCGGGGCCGCCGTGTTGCTTGAACGGCATCTCGCCGCTGGTACACTCGTCGGTCGCCCAGGGGCATCGGGGAGCGAAGTGGCACCCGGCAGGCATGTCGATGAGGTCCGGGACGTTCCCCTCGATGGGGGTCAGGCGGTCCGAGTCCTCGGTCGGGATGGACTCGAGCAGGGCGTAGGTGTACGGGTGCGAAGGGTTGTGGAATATCTCCTCGACCGGGCCCTCCTCGACGATCTCGCCGGCGTACATCACGGCGACGCGGTCACACGTCTCGGCGACCACGCCGAGGTCGTGCGTGATGAACAGCACGGACATGCCGAAGTCGTCCTGCAGGTCGTTGATGAGGTCCAGAATCTGGGCCTGGATGGTCACGTCCAGTGCCGTCGTCGGCTCGTCCGCGATGAGCAGTTTCGGGCGGCAGGCGAGCGCGATGGCGATGAGGACGCGCTGGCGCATCCCACCGGAGAACTCGTGGGGGTACTCGTCGAGCCGGGCCTCGGGCTCGGGGATACCGACCGCGTCGAGGATGTTGATGGTGTCCTCGATGACACGGTCGTCCACGTCGCGGTCGGGGAACAGCTCGCGGATTGCGTTCAGCCAGGTGTCCTTTCGTTTCCCGTCGTAGCGGTGCAGGCGCAGGCTCTCTGCGACCTGCTCGCCGACGGTCACGGCGGGGTTGAGCGAAGTCATCGGGTCCTGGAAGATCATGCTCATGTCCCCGCCCCGGATGTCTCGCATGGCCGCCTCGGGCGCGTCAGTCAGGGTGACCGTATCCCCGGAGACGAACCCATCGGCCTTCTTCGGGTACTTCTCGCGCAGTTCGGTCGCGAGTTCGGCGTCGCGGAACGTCACGTCACCGCCGGCGATCTCGCCGGGGTCGTCGACGAGTTGCATCGCCGACAGCGCCGTCACGCTCTTGCCCGACCCGCTTTCGCCAACGAGTCCGACGGTTTCCCCTTCGCGGATGGTGAGGTCGACCCCGTCGACGGCCTTCACCGTGCCGCGCTCCGTCTTGAACTGTGTCTGCAAGTCGGAGAGAGACAGTAGGTCGGTCATTGGCTTCATATCGCAATACTGGCCGGAAATACCTTTCCACATGAGAAACGATAGCTCAACCAGCGAAGGGAACGCTTTTGTCCGTCCCTCACCGGCCCGGACGTATGGACGAATCCGAGGACCCAAAGCACGTCGCAGAGCGAGTGCTGCCGGTGTGGGAACGCGTCGTCGCGGACATGGAAGCGACAGCCGAGGAGTACCGCGAAGCGGGCTGGGAGGCCCTCGAATGTCATCCGGGAGACATCGCGACCATCACCGAGGGCGAGGGGCAGACCGGCCTCGACGTCGTGTTGCCCGACGACGAGTTCGACCGCATCGAAGCGGCGTACGACGCCGACGGGGACTTCGACGAGGTCGAGGCGTTCCGGGCCGTCGAGCAGGGCATCGTCTTCGCCGTCGCCGCCCTGAAGAACGCCACCACGGAGACGGCGCTGCTGGTCCCCATCTACTACGACGCCGACTCCTCCCAGGAGTTCCTCCAGATGGTGAGCGAGGAGGGCGAACTCCGCATCCACCTCCGCCCCCTGGACCAGCGTCGCATCCTGACGTTCACCCAGCACGAGCCCGCGCCGTTCCTGCCGGGTGGCGAGTGACCGTCGTGACGACCGACCCTGCCGACGTGGTGGCGGCCCACCGCGACGAACTGCTGGAAGACGCCGCAGCCATCGCCGCCGAGTACCGCGACGCGGGCTGGAACGCCCGCACCCTCGAACCGACCGAGGTGACCCTGCTGACCGACGACGGTGCCGACGCTGGCGACGAGTTGCCCACCGTCGGCATCGAGGTCCTCGTCCCGGCCGACCAGTTCGGGCCGGTCGAGGCCGCCGTCGCGACCGAGGCCACCACCTTCGACGCGAGCGAGGTGTACTCCCGCCGGGTCGACTCCGTCGCACTCGTCATCGTCGCCGTCGCCGACACCGCGACCGAATCGGCCGTGGTGATTCCGCTGTACTACGACATCGAGGCGGCCACGCCGATGCTCGACGCCGCCCGCGACCGTGGCGAGTTGCTCACGCACGTCCGGCCCGCCGAGGGTCCAGACGGGACGGACGCGAGCGTCGTCACGTTCGCACACGACGACCCCAGCCTTTTCGTGCCCGGGATGGGGAGTCTCGACTGAACAGATGTCCGCCTCCAGACCCGAATACGAGTTCCTCCTGACCGTCGCCTGGCGAACGTTCCTCATCGCCGTCGCCGGGTTCGCCTTCTCCAGCGTGGTGCTGGGGAACCTCCCGATCGTCCCCGTCGTCTCACCGGACCTCCCCGGCGCGCTCGCGAACGCCGGCCGACTCGCGACACTCGCCGTCGTGCTCGCGTACCTCTCGTTCCGGCTGGAGGAGTACGGACAGCTGACAGAGACGACCGACGCGGCGACGACTGAGCCGGACGACGCGACCTGAAAACGCGACCTGACGCGCCGACCGGCCCTGGGTCACACCGACCCACCGTTGCCTGGCGGACTGGCCGGCGGTTCCACTGGTTCGGTCCTCTCGCGCTTCTGGGCAGCCCAGTCGAGGAGCCGGTCCTTCATTGTACTCGGGACACAGCCCTCGTGGGCGAAGTCCCCGCGCGGCCGTTCCTCGAACGCCGCTGGAAGCCGTAACTGCTCCCCGTTCCCCTCGGCTACGACCCCCGCGTAGATGCCGGTGCCCGCATCGGTCGTCACGACCGCGATGCCGGTCCCGTCGTTCTCACTCGCGGTACAGTCCAGCATCGACAGCCGGTCGACCTCGACCACGGCGATGCCATCGATGGCGTTCTCCCCGGCGTAACAGCAGTACAGCTCCAGGTCGTCGACGGCGTGGCTGTGGATGCCGCTGGTTCCGTTCCCGAGCGCGGCGGCCATCCGGACCGATGCATCCGTCGGGGTCTCGCTGGTCAGATGGAACCCGTACTCGTTGCAGTTCTGCGCGAGGCACCTCGATATCGAGACCATCCCGTTGTCCTGCAGCCTGAACCCCGACGCCCTGGCTGGCCCACCGCACCGGTCGGCCAGACAGCTGCGGAACCGAACCGGCGTCCGAGCCACCACGAAGCCGTCCCACTGCGACCGACGGACACGAACCTGTTCGAGGACCGTCTCGGCCGGGACCGACCGGTCGCTGTCGGCCACGTCCCACGACGCGGAGGAGACGTTGACGCCACCGCGTGCCCCCTCCACGTCCACGTTCTTCAGGCGAAGGGCCGGGGCGTTGAACGCCCGGATACCGGTCTGGGCGTTCTTGACCACGAGGTTCTCGATGCTGACGCCGATGACCGCCTCGTCTCCCCGAACGGAACCCTCACCCGGTGGTCCATTCTCGTCTGAAGGTCCAGCCTCGCCCGGTGAGTCGCTCTCAGCCGGTGATTCATCCTCGCCCAATGGTTCGATCTCGTCCGAGGATTCCTCCTCATCCGGTGGTCCATCGGTCGGCGCTCGTTGCATCGGCCTGACGGCCACACCGTCTCCCGGCTGGCCCGTTTCTTCCGTCGGTTCGATGACGAAGTCTGCGCCGTCGAGGGTGATGCCGTTCGCCTCGATGGTGATGGTCCCGTAGAAGTCGCTCACGAGCTGGTAGGTCGTGTTCGGCTCGGAGAGCACGACCGGTCTACCGTCCCATTCGAGCGTTTCGTCCGCGCTGGCGACGGCGACCGTCGTGCTGGCCCCTCCGACACCGGCCGAGAGGACGCCGACAGCCATCCCCTGCAAGAGCGCCCGTCGACCGACCGCGGGTCGCCGGGTCCCTGCAGTTCGGTCGACTGCCGATTCGCGACGGTTGCCCTTCGAACCCATGATAGAGAAAGGCAGTCACGGTAGATAGCAACCGTGCTTCCACCCACGCCGGTGAGGAAACGAGCACCCTCACTGGTCATCGGCCCGGGGGACACGCGCTCGTCGTCGTTCAGAGCATTCAGAGCACACGACTCGGCTGCTGGCCGGGTAACCGATTACTCCTCTTGCTCGCGCAGTTCCGAACTCGCCTCGCGCACCTCCCGCATCACCGACGAGATGCGCTCTTCGGCGTCGAGTTCCTCCTCGACCGAGAGGTTCACGCCCTCCACCTCGAGCAGGAACTTCGCGACCTCGGTCGCCTCGTACATCACGTCGTCCAGCTCCTCGGCGGTGAAGAAGTCACACATCGCGCCGTAGAGGAACGTCGCGCCTGCAGTCCGAATCTTGTCCTCGAACGCCGAGCGCGCCTGGTTCACGGCCTGTGGCGTGTACGTGTCGGTCATGAACGGGACGAGTTCGGGCAGGTTCTCACCAATCTTGGTCATCTCGACGCCCGTCTCGGTGCGGAAGTCGGAACACAGCCGGGCGATGGCCCACTCGCGGGCCGTGATGTAGGTCCGGTCGCGCAGGAACTCGTTGACGCGGTCGTACTGCGCCCCGTCCATCTTCTTGAAGCGGTCGTACTTCGCCACGTCCTCGGGCACGTCGAGGTTCTCCTCGGAGGGAACGCCGGGGGTGGGGTCGGTGTCGGCTTCGGCGTCCGTCTCGGATTCGGTGGCGGCTGTGTCGGCTGCGTCGGATTCGGCCGTCTCAGTGTCAGAAACTGCGGCCGGTTCTGACTGCTCGGCCGACTCGGCTGCCGGTTCCTGGTCGTCTCTGGTCTGTTCCAGGTCGGCTCGTTCTGGGGTGTCCGGCTCCTCGTCGACAGCGTCGGGGACCTCGGGGGAATCGTCGGGCGTCTGCTCGGTCATTGGCTGTGCGTCTGGCGGCAACCGGGAAAAAGCTTCGCTGGCTGTCGGTGCGGTTGTGGTTGGTCGGTGTAGTTCGAGTGGGGTCGTAGGGAGAAACAGGTCTAGTGATGGTGCCGACGAGCAGTTCACTCGCGCGGGTGGCAATGGAACCGCCCCGCACAGCACCGAACCACCCCCTCCCCAGCCGATTCCGGTCCTCGCCTGCGGCTGCGGTCCTCATCCCTCGCGCGCTGCTGGCTCGCGGCTTCCAGCACGCTCGCAAGCACGCGCCATCCGGAATTTCAGCTACGGTCGACAGACACACACCACCACGAATCACCATCACGGTTAACGTGTGAACCCGTGGCTATACCCCGGACGGAGACCGCGTGGCAAGTATTGCCATGAGGCGACGTGACATCCTGAAGTCGGCGGGGACAGCACTGGCAGCCACGGGCGCGGTCGCGGCCGGGTCGACAGGGACCCTCGCGGCGGGCGGCAGCTTCACCCACGAGTACTGGGACGGCTACCACTACACGAAGTACGTCCCCTCCGACGGGGCGGCCGGCAAGCCGTTGCTGGTGATGCTCCACGGCTGCGGCCAGGAGCCGGCCGAGTTCGCCCGGGCGACCGGGATGAACGCGGTCGCCGAGCGCGGGGGGTTCGTCGTGGTGTACCCGGACCAGTCGTCGTTCGCGAACAGCTTCGACTGCTGGAACTGGTACTACGACTACAACACCGAGCGCGGGTCGGGCGAGGGCGAGAGCATCACCAGCATCGCCCAGCACGAGATCGCCGAAGAATCGCTCGACGCCTCGCGGGTGTACGTCGCCGGCTTCTCCGCGGGGGCTGCGATGGTCCCGAACCTGCTCGTGGCCTACCCCGACGTGTACGCCGCGGGCGGGGTCCACTCCGGGCTGGAGTACGACGCCGCCGAGACCGCGACGGGCGCCACCTACGCGATGACGTGGGGGGGTCCGGACCCGTACTATCAGGGCGAGGCCGCCTACGACGCGATGCAGGCCAACGGCGTCGTCGGCGAGGTTCCAACTATCGTCTTCCACGGGACGAGCGACACCACCGTCTACCCGGTCAACGGCGACCAGGCGACCGTGCAGGCCATCGAGACGAACGACCTCGCGAGCGACGGGGCCGACGACGGGAACGTCGACGCGACACCAGAATCAGACGATTCTGGGACGACGGGTGGCTACGACTGGCGCAGGCGGCAGTTCGAGGACGGGACAGGAAACGTCGCAGTCGAGTACTGGGAGGTCGAGGGGATGGGCCACGACTGGGCCGGCGGAGATGCGGGCGATGCCTACACCGCGCCGGATGCGCCGGACGCCAGCGAGGCCATGTGGACGTTCTTCTCGCGCTGGTAGTCCTCAGGTTCCGTCGGTATCGGCTTCTCCTCGCGTTCCTCGCCGCCATCGACGCCGAGCACGACCTCCGCCACGGTCTCCCACGAATTCTCGTCCACAACGACGAGTTCGGACTCGCTGAACACGTACAGGTAGTCGTCGAGGTACACCGCCCGGGTCGCCGGGGTGTCCGTCTGCACGAACGTCTTCTGGGAGAGGTCCTCGCCGAAGACGTAGCCGCCGCGCTCGGTGGGCAAGAAGAACACGTCGTGCTTCGGGTCGTGGAGGAACGCGTGGTGGGTCTGGGCGATTGCGGACCAGCGGGCGTCGAGTATCTTCGACTCCGCGACGGTCGGGTTCTGCGGGTCGGACACGTCGAACACGGTCGCCTTTACCTGCCCGTCCTCCTGCCCGATGCCGAGCATCCGGTCCTCGCCGATGGGATGGAGGTACCGCGAGAAGCCGGGCAGTTTGACCTCACCCTTGACTTCGGGGTTCGCCGAATCGGAGAGGTCGACCACGTAGAACGGGTCTATCTGGCGGAACGTGACGACGTAGGCCGTGTCGCCCATGAACCGGACCGAGTAGATGCGCTCGGTGACGCCCATGTCCTCGACCGACCCCTGGATGGAGAGCGAGGAATCGAGCGTGTAGAGGTCGTTCGTGGAGGTCGCACCCCACGGGTCGACCGTCGTGGCGATCCTGAGCTCGCCGTCGTGCTCGTCGAGCGCCCACTGGTTCAGCGGACGGCCCGGCACCTCGCCCGTCTCGGCGACCGAGAGCGAGTCACCGTCGTCCCCGATAGCGATCTTCACGATGCCGGAGCGGAGCAGCTGGCGCTTGCGGTCCTCGACGTACTGCTGGTAGCCCTCTTGGAACTGCTGCTGGAGTTCCTGGCGCTCCTCGGCGGGTTGCCGGGCGAGCCAGTTCTGCACGAGCGCCTGGAGTTCGACCTGTCGCGCCCGCGACGAGAGGTCGTAGGTGGCGAGTTCGTCGAGCCGGCTCTCGGCCTGCTGGTCGAGCAGGTCGCTCGATTCGAGGTACCCCTCGAACGTCTCGGCGTGGCTCACCCGCTTCGTGTAGGTCAGGTACACCGCGTTCTCGGAGACGTAGGTCGCCGAGTGGCCGTAGGTCCCCAGCACGGTCACGGAGTCCAGGGTCTCCCCCGATTCCGGCGAGAGGACTGCCGTCGTGTAGGTCACGGTCGCGTCGGTCTGGCTGGTCGGGTGGTACACGTCGGTACAGGCGATGCCAGGGCCGTCACCGAACGGTTCGACCGGGCAGGGGTGGTCGGGGCGAACCCCCTTCTGGAGGACGAGGTAGAGCCGCCCGTCCACGAGGCGGGCCGACCGGACGCTCGCGTTCAGGGTGCGCGACCAGGTCCGCTCCGGGTTCGCGGAGTCGGACACGTCGTAGGCGTAGATGCCCCGCTGGTCGAAGACGACGAGGGTGTCACCCGAAAGGAGGAGTTTCCCGGAGGCATCGATGTTCTCCACGACCGCGGGCGCGGCGGGGTCGCTGGTGTCGAGGACGCGGGTCTGGCCGCCCTCACCCCAGTAGCCGCGGCCGTCCGCGTAGTAGATGGCGGAGCCGTCGGGCGCGGTCTTCACCCGGTCGGGCTCGTCGATGCCCGTCTCTTGCACGTTGGTTCCGGAGACGCGCGACGCACCGTCGGTGGCCGACGCACTCCCGGCCTGACCAGCGGCCCCGTCACCGCCCTCGGCGGCACCGCTGCTCGCCGAGTCGGTGGTGAACTCGACCCCCGGTTCCGCGACGGCGACGCCACCGAGGAAGCCGCCGTAGCCGCCGCGGTCCTGGGCGGCCTGGACGTAGGCGGTGAAGGCAGCCGCCGATTCGAACTGTGTGACGCTCCCGTCGCCCACGTTCGAGCCGGGGTCGTCGGGTGAGGGGTCGTCTGGAGCAGGGTCGAATCCGCCGGTGACGGCCACGAGGCCGGCACCGACCGCCGACACCACGAGGATGCCAGCGAGCACGAGTGCGGGGAGGGAACTGCGCATACGACTACCACGACAGGCAGGATAAAGGCCGTATCCCAGGCTCAAACGCCCGTTTGAGCTTGGACGGGCGCAGGTCGTGGGGCAACGGTTTTCACGGGGGCGGGTGGACGTAAGAACATGAGAGTGCTGCTCGGAATCGAGGGAAGCGACGAGTCGATGCGGACGTTGCGAAAGACGATAGAGCGGACGAAGGAGGCCGGTGACGAGTTGACAATCGTCGTCGTCGAGAAGGACGAGGCGAAGCGCGAACAGTCCGAGATGGCCGAACAGGCTCGCGAACTCGTCGAGAAGTCCGGCATCGACGCCGAGGTCCGGGTGGTGTCGGGCCACCCGGGTAGCACGCTCGTCGATATCGCCGAACGCGAGGACTTCGACCAGCTCGCCATCGGCGGCGGCACCCAGAGCCCGATGGGCAAGATACGGCTCGGGCCGATCACCGAGTTCGTCCTGCTCAACGCCAACATCACGGTGAGATTAGTCCGATGAGTCCGGAACGCGTCTACCCGGACGAGCCAGCTGGCCCGTTCCCGACGCCACCGCGGTCGTTCGCGGACAAGGAGGAGCGCACCATCGAACTCGAGCCCGCAGACATGGACGACGTCGACGACATCACCGCGATGTACCTCGACTTCGACCCCGCCGACCGCGCCCAGGGGATTCCCCCGACCGGCGAGGGCCGCATCCGCGACTGGCTCGACACCATCGTCGGCGAGGGGCTGAACATCTGTGCCCGCCACGACGGTCGCGTCGTCGGCCACGCGACCCTCGTCCCCGACACCAGCACCTTCGAGACCGACCAGGTCGCCCACGAACTCGCCATCTTCGTCCTCCAGGCGTACCAGCGCGCCGGTATCGGCCGCCAGCTCCTCGAGACACTGCTCGGGTACGGCCACGAGGAGGGCGTCGAGCGCGTCTGGCTCACCGTCGAGCGCTGGAACACCGCCGCCGTCTCGCTCTACCGGGACACCGGCTTCGAGACCTGTGGCTCCGAGAGCTTCGAGTTAGAGATGTCGTTGCTGCTGGACGATTCCTGAGCCCTCGACTCAGACCGACAGCAGCGGTTGACTCGCGTACAGCAGCACGTATTCTGCGGCCTTCGCCAGCACGTCGCCGGAGTCACTGGTCAGCGGCTCGCGGGGCACCACGATGAAGTCCGCCTCCAGGTCGTCGGCGGTGTCGAGGATGACGCTGCCCGGATGCTGGGTCTTGCGATGGGTCGAGAAGCCGTAGGCGGTCGAACTGTTCAGGGGGACCTCGGTCCCCCCCACGCTGTCTTCGACCTGCTCGATGAACGTCTGGGCGTCGTCGGCGACCTCCGCCTGGTCGAGGACACCCTCTTCGATACCCCGGACCACGTCCTGGCCGACGACGTAGACGGCGTGGACCTTGGCGTCGTACTTCTCGGCGATGGCCACCGCGTACTCGACGGCCGTGACGGACTCGTCGCTGCCGTCGACCGGTACGAGGACCATCTCGACGTCGAGCGGAGCCGTCGCGGGCGGGGAGTCGGTCATGCTCGTGAGTGCAACGCCGGGCACCAAAAAGCTACAGGGGTCGGTCCCACCGCGCCAGGGTCTGCCCGCGACTCGCCCGCAGCACGACGAGATGGCGACGTGGCGCGGGCTTTAAGCCGTCCCACTGCGACGCTTGCCGTATGTTCGATACCGTCGTCATCGCCACCGACGGCTCCGAGAGCGTCAGGCGAGCCGTCACGGTCGGGCTCGACCTCGCCGAGCGCTTCGAGGCCACCGTCCACGCTCTGTACGTCGTCGACGCCTCCGAGGTCGAATCGTCGCCCGAATCGGTGCGCGACGAGTTCCGCGCCGCCCTCGAAGAGAGCGGCGAGGAAGCCCTCGAGACGGTCACCGCCGAGACCGATGCCGAGGTCGTCACCGCCGTCCGCGAGGGCCGCCCCGCGGCCGAGATCTGCGAGTACACCCGCGAGGTCGACGCCGACCTGGTGGCGACCGGGACGAGGGGACGGCACGGCGAGAACCGGTTCTTGATCGGCAGTGTGGCCGAGCGCGTGGTCCGGACGTGCGACAGGCCGGTGTTGACGGTTCGGCAGTTGCAGGAGAAATCGTAGGTTCTCCAGAAAACCCCTCGTTTTTTCGGGAAAACAGCAGCCCTCTGAGCGTTCTGGCCCGATAGATTAAGTCACCAGCCACGCTTCCCGCCAGTATGCACAGGGCGGCCCTCGAACGATACCGGTCCGTCCCCGTGTTCCTCCTCGGCGGCTTGTACCTGCTCGCCGCGTTCGTCCATCTCGTGTGGCACCGTGACTCGCTGGTCTCGACCGTCGGCGAGTCAGGGCTGCTGGCCGTGCTCGCGGGCTGTCTCATCTACGGTGCGAACCGGCTCTCCCGGCTGCAACTCGGTCTCGGGGACAGTTTCCGGGTCTTCTCCTGGACCGTCGCCTCGGCTGGCGTGGGACTCGTCGTCGCCGCCGTCCTCATCTCGATGCAGCAACTGGACGGGGTACCCATCCAGAACGTCCCCGTGTTGCTGCTGAACGCCTCGGCTGCGACCGCCGTCATCGGACTCGCCGTGACGGAATACCGGGAACGACTCCTCGACGAACAGGAGACACTCCGCAGCCAGAAGGCCGCCGTCGACAGACTGAACCGGCGGGTGACCGTGCTCAATCGGGTCCTCAGGCACGACCTGCGCAACGAGACGACCATCATCCGTGGCTACACCGACCTGCTCGTGGACAGCGTCGACGACGCCGAGGCTGTCGAAGCGCTGGAGAGGGTCCGGGCGCACTCGGAGAACGTCGAACGGTTGAGCGGCCAGGCGAAGCGCCTCAACCGGGTGTGGGAGGACGCCGACTCGACCGCCATCGACCTCGTCGACGTGGTCGCCCAGAGCGTCGACGCCATGTCATCCGCCCACGGGACGACGGCGGTCACCACGGAACTGCCGGCGTCCGCCCCTGCCATGGTGCACCCCCAGTTCTCCTTCGCCGTGACCGAGGCCATCGACAACGCGATTCGACACAACGACCCGTCGACAACGGTCGTCGTCTCGGTCGAACACCCCGACAGGGAGCACGTGATGGTCCGGGTCGCCAACACCGGGAGCGGCATCCCGGACAACGAAGTCGCAGCGATCAGGGACGGCACCGAGGACGCGCTGGTCCACTGCTCCGGCCTCGGTCTCTGGCTGCTGTTCTGGACCGTGACCCTCTCGGATGGGACGCTCACGTTCAGGGAGAACGAGCCCCATGGGACGGTGGTCGAGAGGGTGGTTCCGGCCGCCGACGCGGCGCGACGCTGACGAACCGGCGGTTTCTTCCCCGCCCACCCGCACTGTCCGGGCATGTACGAAGACGTCATCGACGACGAGGACATGCCGCTGTCCCGCAAATCTATCCTGCCCGGGACCGGTTTCTTCGTCCCCGACGAGATCGACGAGGAGCGAAAGGAGCGCGAGGTCGCCGCCGCCCTGGAGGGCCAGGAGGTCGCCGTCGTGGCCGACCCCGACGCCGACGGCCTGGCCTGCGTCGCACTGGTCCGCGAGGTGTTCGGCGAGGGCGCACTCGTCCCCGCCGGCCCGCACGAACTCGAAGACGGCCTCCAGCGCGTCGCCGACTACGCCAGCCCGGACGTGCAGGTGTTCGTCTGTGACCTCTGCCCGGACAAGTTCGAGTACGTCGACGAGGAACTGGAAGCCCTCATGGCGAACAGCGCCTCTGTCCGCTGGTTCGACCACCACCAGTGGCACGACGACGTGGCCGCGAAGGTCCGCCAGGCCGGCGTCGACCTCGTCGTCGGTGACAGCGAGGAGGAGTGTACCGCCGACGTGGCGCTGCGCTCGCTCGACTACGACTTCGACGAACAGTTCGCCGAACTCGCGAAAGTCACCCGCGACCACGACCTCTGGCTCCGCGAGGACCCCCGCTCGGACGACATCGCCGACCTGGCGTACTGGCTCGAACCCGAGGAGTACGTCGACATCGTCGCCGAGCACGGCGTCGAACTGCCCGAAACGGCCCGTGAGCTGCTCGCCGAGCGCCGGGTCGAGAAGGAGGCGCTCATCGAGAAGGCGGTCGAGCGCGGCGAGATTCGGAACATCGACGGCTGGAAGGTGGCCGTGACCTACGGCCGCTGTTCCCAGAACGAGGTCGCCGAGGCATTCCGCGAGAAGGGCGCTGACGCCACGGTCATCGTCAAGCCCGCCGGCTCGGCAAGTATTCGAGGAACCGACGAGTTCCAGCGCTGCCACGAGGTCGCAGGGCAGGTCAACGGCGGCGGCCACCCCAAGGCCGCGGGCTGCAAGCCCCGCATCTACGACGACATGCTGGACTACGCCCACCACTGGACGACCCGCGGCGCGACGACGAAGCAGGTCATCATCGACGCCTTCCGGAACCTCCCCGAGGAGGACGACGAGGGCGTCGAGACGGAGCGCTAGAACAGCGACAACCGCGATTCGACCGTTTCTCGCGTCGGCAACCCACCGCGAGCCCCTGCGCCGAGACAGTTCTCGGCCGCGACCGCCGCCGCGAACCGGCCGGCCTTCGCCGCAGCCTTGCCATCGAGCACCCACGAATCGACCAGTCCCGCAGAGAACGCGTCACCTGCACCGGTCGTATCCACGGCGTCGACCCCGAACGCCGGCACCTCGACGATCTCCTCGCCGTCGAGCAACAACGCGCCGTCCTCGCCCTGGGTCAGAGCGGCCCGCGAGACGCCCCGCTCTCGAAGTTCCGCAGCAGCCTCGCGGCCGGTACAGCCGAGGTACGACTCGATGGGCACCTCGCTCGACACGAAACAGTCCACCACAGAGAGCAGGTCGTCGATGGTCTCTTTTTGGGTTCCCCGCCCCTCCAGCTCCGCAAGCGGGCCCGCCAGGTCGAAGACGATGGGCGGGAAACCGCCGTCTTCCTGCGCCGCCTCGACCAGCGCCGAGACCGCCGGGTCGGGGGCGTAGGCACTCGTGAACACGGCGTCTGCCTCGCGACAGTAGTCGATATCGTTCTCGTCCAGTCGCAGCTTCGGGATGCTCTCGCCGCCGGCGATTATCATGCGCTCCCCGTCGTCGTCCCGCAGAATCATCGTGTAGCTGGAGCGCTCCTCGCCGCGTTTGACTCGCAAAGCATCGATGCCGCGCTCGCGCAGGTCCGCGAGCACGCGGTCACCGTCGTCGTCACGGCCGACCCGGCTGACGACGCCCGTCTCTCTCCCGAGTGTCGACAGCCCCGCGGCCACGTTCGCGGCGACCCCGCCCACCGCGAGCTGCTCGTCGCGAGCGAACGCGCCGCCGTCGGGTTCGGGCAGGTTCGTCACCGGGTAGATTCGGTCAAGCAGGGCGCTGCCGACCGTGACGACCGTGGGCATCGCCTACCGCTCGCCGGCGACCCACTTGTGGCTGTACGCCGCACCGCAGGTACAGCGAGCGTAGGCGTGGATGACGTCACCCTCCTCGTAGAGCCCGCCGACCTCCTCGTTCTGCTCCTCGGCGAACGCGAACACGTAATCGACAGTCCCGCCCTCGCACTCGGGGCACTCCCCGCTGGTCAGGTCTGCACCGATGGTCCCCTCGATCTTCATCGCCTCCTGGGCGAACGCCATCGCGTCCGAGCCGGTGCCGACGGTGAACGCGTTCCGACCGCTGTCGCCGTCGACGACGATGACGATGCCGTCGTCGGCGCGCTCGCCGTACTTCTCCAGTCGGCCGATGTCGTCGACGAACGAGTCGGCGAGATACAGTGCGACGTCGTCGGTACGTTCGCCTGCGAGGAACTCCGTACGGGGTGAATCGCTCATAGACGCGGTAGCTCCTCGAATGGTAAAAAGAACGCGAGTCACGGACGTGGGAAGTGCCCGCGAGCCCGCGAAGGTGGGAATGGAGTACGAATCCGGGACGAATCGGGTCAGTCTCGCGTTGCCTCGCGATGTGCCCTGGGATACGCCACTATCATAGCGTGAGGGGTCGACACCGATTCGAGCCGAATCTTCGTTGCCTGTGATGTGTGTGGGATACGCCACATCGTTTCTGTCGATCGGTCGCACTGTACTGAAATCCCGGGTCGGGTCTACGAGCGCATCCGTGGGTCGGACGCGTCGAGCGGCCGTTCCTCCGGTCGGTCTCACCGGCGCATCCCCGGTCCGGAGACCGAACCGATGGGATGGATACGCCCGCAGACGTGACGACTCGGAGCGGGTGTCAGCCGCTAGTTTAGACCGCGACGAAGGTCTCGCCCGAGATGGTGTCCGGGACGTTCACACCGTAGATGGTCGTCGCACCGGACTGGTCGACCAGCCGGACGGTCGCTTCCTCGCCAGCTGCGAGGGCATCAGCCACGCCCGTCGCCGACGAGAGGTCGACCGTGATCTTCACGCGCTCGGTCGTGTTGTCGAGCACGTCGTCGCCGTTACCGACCAGCGAGGTCGTCGAGTAGTTCGACGCGTCCGCGGACGCACCGTACGAGAGCGTCGTACTCGCGTCGTCCGAGAGGTACTCGATGGTCGCCGACTGCAAGTCAATCTTGCCCGAGCCTGCGGACTTCTTGACCGTGAAGTTCAGCGTGTCGACGTAGTCGGTCGCGTTCGTCTCACCGACCGCGGTGACCACGTCGATCTGGTTGGAAACCTGTGCTTGCGAGTCCGCGCCCGTGTCGGACGCAGACGATTCGAGCAGCCCGGCCGTGTTGATGAGCACGCCAGCTGCAACCGCTGCGACCAGCACCATCGCGATGAAGATGATGAGCGTGCCGATACCAACCTGACCGCGGTCGTCGTCTGCGTTGAATTCTCCGAACATGATTACACCGCCACGAACGTTTCACCCGAGATCGTGTCGGGGACGTTCACACCGTAGATGGTCGTCGCACCGGACTGGTCGACCAGCCGGACGGTCGCTTCCTCGCCAGCTGCGAGGGCATCAGCGAGGCCACTCCCCGACGAGAGGTCGACCGTGATCTTCACGCGCTCGGTCGTGTTGTCGAGCACGTCGTCGCCGTTACCGACCAGCGAGGTCGTCGAGTAGTTCGACGCGTCCGCGGTCGCACCGTACGAGAGCGTCGTACTCGCGTCGTCCGAGAGGTACTCGATGGTCGCCGACTGCAAGTCAATCTTGCCCGAGCCTGCGGACTTCTTGACCGTGAAGTTCAGCGTGTCGACGTAGTCGGTCGCGTTCGTCTCACCGACCGCGGTGACCACGTCGATCTGGTTGGAAACCTGTGCTTGCGAGTCCGCGCCCGTGTCGGACGCAGACGCTTCGAGCAGCCCGGCCGTGTTGATGAGCACGCCAGCTGCAACCGCTGCGACCAGCACCATCGCGATGAAGATGATGAGCGTACCGATGCCCACCTGGCCGCGTTCGCCGTTCGTTGTATTGTCCACTATCATTTTCCTGGGTGGGGATGCGCCCCGAATAGTCCATAGCAAGGTAGTACTATCAAGGCAAGTATCATTTCAGGTGCCGATTCGAACCTCGACTCACGTCTCGATACGAGGTGGAAAACGAGCCGATTTCCGTACTCTAGTCTATCGGTTAGTAGAAACTCACACGTTCTTCGCTACCGCTACAGCGTCGAGAAACAACCGAGAAACTACCAGATTCAGTACGTAACTTCGAGCTCGGACGCGTCGAGCAGGATCTGCAGCGTCTCCTCCGGTGGGAGCTCGTCGTCGAGCTGCCGTGCGTACCAGCGGAGCAACTTCGTGAACACGACCCGAATGTCGCTCGAGGTCAACTGTTCGCGTTCGATACCGTCGTCGGTCTTCACCGTCACGTCCACACCGTAGCGGGCACTCGCGTTCGCTAGCGTATCGGCGGGGTCGGCCGACCCGCTGGTCGGCCGGTCCCGGTCCCGGGTGTCGGACCCGACGTCTGGGATGAGCGCCGGGTCCACGTCCGGTAATCGGTTCTCACCGCCGTACGTGTTCGCAGCCGAGTCCTCGCTCGCCGAAACGACGAACCGGTTCTCCTCGAGGGCCTTGACGCGGTCCTCGTCGGGAGAGAGGTCCTCCGGCGAGAGGACTCCATCTGCGTTCGCGTCCGCGTTGATTGTGCGTTCGTTCATGTGTGATCGTGGTGCCCCGGATGGGGCACGGTTCGTTTCCCTCTCAGACTTTGACGAATTTCTCGTCGGAGATGGTCGACGGGACGTTGATGCCGTAAAGCGTCTTCGCCCCAGATGCATCGACTATCTGCAACATCGCTTTTTCGCCCTCTGCGAGGTACTGTCCTTCGACTGCTGCGTCAGTGACGTTAATGGTGACGCGGATCCGGTCGGAGCGGTCGTTCAGCGTCGTGTTCGAGTCTCCGCTCATCTTCGTGAGCGAGACAGCAGTGCTGTCGCTTGACAGCGTGACTGCTGCGGTGTCTGAGACCCATTCGAACGACGCTTTGGTCAGGTCTATGTCGCCGGCACCGGCGGCCTTCATCAAGGTGATGTTGACCGTATCGATTCCGGTGCCATTTGCGTTCACTTCACCGGTCGCCGAAACGACGGTGATGTGATTCGAGACCTGGGCCTGGGCGTCTGAACTCGTGTCCGACGCCTTCGCTTCGAGCATGCCGGCCGTGTTGATCAACACGCCAGCTGCGACTGCGGCCACCAGGACCATCGCTATGAAGATGATCAAGGTGCCGATTCCGACCTGCCCGCGGTCACCATCTTTTGATTCCGTTACGTTCATCGGTATTTCACCCCGTGTGCGAGTGGCTCACTCACGACCGCGCGGGCGAGATGGCCCACGTGGCCGTGACCAGCTGCGCATGGCCCAGATGGGCCAACCGGCAGCTGGGCGGACGGGTCGATCCCGTCTGTCGCCAGCTGCCGCGAACGTCGTTCCCCGTTCCGGGGTGAGCCGATGTGTAGCATCACAGCTTGGGGAGCGTTCCCCGAGTATGGCATCGGAGTATGAGCCTATCAAGGCCCGTATGCCCTCGGGCGTCGAATCGGTCGTCGACTCACGTCTCGATACGCCCACCGAGTCGGCCTCCGAACTCGTACGAGCCTCTATACAAACTACCCTGTAAGTGTTCGATGGTGACTGCTGAGAGCACAGAGACGGTCGCGAGACTCGCACTACGTCGCAGAGACGACGGCTCGCACACGAGCGAAGACGAGTACTAACGACACGACATGGGACTTCGAGACATCCTCGCCGACTTCCTCGGTTCGGGCGGCAATCAGGCACGGGGGACCGCCCCCGGTGCCGGCCAGAACCAGCAGCAGCAGTCGGCAGGCGGTTCACAGGCTGGACAGGGCGGCATGCCCGGACAGGGCAACCAGAGCCCCCAGCCACAGAACACCCGTGTCTCCATCGACGAGCTCGACCAGGAAGAGCAGATCGAGACGCTCGAACAGCGTATCGACGGGATGGAAGAGGACCTGAGCCAGTCCCAGAACCAGCTGGACGGCATCCAGGGCTCTCAGGAGCAAGTCGCCGATCGCATCGAAGACGTGAACGACACGGTCCGCCAGCTGCTCGGCATCTACGACCAGTTGACCGCGAGCGCGAACCCGTTCATGGAGGGCGGGCAGCCCGGCGCGGCGATGGACGAAGACGCCGAGGGGTTCGGCTTCGCCACCGAGACCGACGAACCGGCCGGGATGCCGGCCGGCGAGGAGGACGACGAGGACGGCGAAAACGCGGACGAGGACGGTGTAGACGGGGACGACAACGAGGTCCCCGTTGAACCGACCGACTCCACCGCGGACGAGGACGACGAGGACGGCGACGCGGTGTCGTTCGACGACCTCAAAGCGGAGCAGGCGGCCGATTCGGCGGTCGAAGCCGACCACGAGGAACACGATGACGACGGCGAAACAGTACAGACGCATAGCCCAGAAGAAGCAGATGAACCGGACAACGAGATACAGGTCGAGACCACGTCCGAATCGGAGGACGCCGAGATGAGCACCGCCGAACAGGACGTTGCACAGAACGACCGGGAGGACGGAGCCGACCAGGTGACGGAGGCGACCGACCCGTTCGTCGCCGCCGAAGGTGTCGGCTCCGACGCGACGCTGCCCAGCCTCGCGGACACGTACGCGACGGACATCATCGTGTTCGAGTGGCTGACCGACCTGGTGACCAGCGCGGGGCCCGCGGCGACCCTGCGGGCGATCGCCTACTACGAGGAGATCGGGTGGATATCGCCCGCGGTGAAATCGTACCTCGAGGGCGTCCTTTCGGGACCGGACCTCGACCTCAACGTGGACCCGAGTCGGGACCCGGAAGAACTGAACGCGGAGGACCACGCCGAGAGCTACGAGTACATCATGAAGCTCAGCGCGGTCCAGGAGACGATGGACGACACCGGACTGTAACCATGGGACTGAGTATCAGTGGCGCGGCGGCAATCCTGTTCGTGGGCGTGCTCCTCACCGTGAGCACGGCCGTCCCGGTCCTCGAGAGCGCGAACGAGCGGGTCACGACCGCGGTCGACGACCGCGGCGAGCGCGAGCTGGAACGGCGGAACACGGACATGAACGTGACGAACGTGACGTACAACGCCAGCGCGGACACCCTGACGGTGAACGTCACGAACACCGGCTCTCGCACCCTTTCGGTGAACGAGACGGACCTGCTGGTCGACGGCGTCTACCGGACCGACGCGACGACGCGGGTCGAGGGTGATTCCGGCCGGGTCCTCTGGATGCCGGGCGAGTCCCTCGAGTTCGAACTGACCGGCATCACCACCACCCCGGACCGGGTGAAGGTGGTGACCGAGTACGGCGTGGCGGAAACGATAACGGAGGTGTAAGATGGCAAGCACATCAGTCTCGAGTCTCATCATGTTCATCGCCGCGATGCTCATCGCGGTGAGCGTCGCCGGGACCATGGTGACCAACGTCGGCGAGGTGAGTAGCTCGATAGATGCCAAGAGTGCGGACGCGGCACAGAAGATAGACACCGAGGTCGACATCATCTCCGACCCCGGCAGTACCGCGGTGTACGACGACGGCTCGGACACCATCACGCTCCTGGTGAAGAACACCGGGAACCAGCGGCTGCCGAACGAGACGAGCAACGTCGACGTGCTCGTCGACGGCCAGTACGTGACCGATGGCGACCGCTCGCTGACCGTCATCGACGGCAGCGAGTGGCGGCCGGGCAACGTCGCACAACTCGACCTGGACCGGAGCCTCGCGACCGGAGCGCACCGCGTCGTCATCATCGTGAACGGCGACGAGGAGGTGTTCGAATTCTACGTATGAACGACTACTACTCGCTCGGACTGACCGACACTGACCGCGTCAACCACGCTTTCGGGGGCGGCATCCCCGAAGGCAGCATCGTCCTCGTCGAAGGCGTCGACGGTGCAGGAAAATCGGTGCTGAGCCAGCGCATCGCGTACGGCGTCGCGTCCGAAGACGCCTACGTCGGCTACGTCTCGACGGAACTCACGGCTGGTGAGTTCATCCGACAGATGCACTCGCTGTCGTACGACGTGGTCGACCACCTGCTGTCGGGCAAGGTGCTGTTCCTCACCGCGGACGTGGACACGCACCGCAACGGCGACCGCCGGGAGCTGCTCTCCCGGCTGACCCAGCCCAGCCTGCTGTGGCAGGGCGACGTCATCATCGTCGACGCCTTCAGCGCGTTCTTGCGCAACGACCCGACGTTCGACGCCATCACCGGCGTCGGCGACGAGGACCACAAGATGGAGAGCGTCCTCACCTATCTGCAGGGGATGACCAAGAAGGGGAAGTCGGTCGTGTTGACCGTCGACCCCGAGGCCGTCACGGAGAAGGCGCTGTTGCCCATCCGGAGCGTCGCGGACGTGTTCTTACAGATCGAGACCGAGACCGTGGGACAGGCCATCCGACGGACCATCCGGGTGCGCCGGTTCACCAACATGCGGGACCCGGTCGACGACTCCATCGGCTTCAACGTCCAGCAGGGTCGTGGGATGACCGTCGTGAACCGGACGGTGGCCTGAGATGGCGGAGTACGGCACCACCCGGATGTCCTCGGAGTTGCGCCAGCAGGCCGAACAGCATCTGCACCTGATGGACCACCTCCAGGAGTTCGGCGCGGAGTTCGGGGAGTACCCGACGCTGGTCGACGACCCCGGCGACTACAAATCGGACCGACCGAACGTCTGCTACCAGGTGGCCGACGACGTGTTCGTCCACGTCTTCGGCGACCTCGGTATCGACACCACCTACTACTGCATCGAACCGACGCTCTCGGAGCAACAGCGCGACCTGTACGCGCAGGTCCGCCAGCGCATCCTCGACCGGTCGGTCACCCGGCCAGCGCCCTCGGAGAACGATGAGTTCGAGAAGCACCTCGACGGCCTCCTGAACGAGGTCGTCTCGGTCGGCGGGGCCATCAGCGGCATCGGCGGGGCACTCGGCGGGAACATCACGGTCGACCAGCAGACCTACCACTCGCTTCGCTACCACCTGCAGCGCGACATCGTCGGCCTCGGCCCGCTCGACCCCGTCATGCAGGACCCGGAGAACGAGGACATCCACGTCATCGGCCCGCACCAGTGCGACATCGACCACGGGACCTACGGGATGGTCGGCACGAACGTCGACTTCGGCTCGCTGGAGGCGTTCCAGAACTGGATCCGTAACATGGGCGAGCGGATGGACACGCCGGTGTCTGACTCGCACCCCATCATCGACTCGACGCTCCCGGACGGGTCGCGTGTCAACATCATCTTCTCCGACGACGTCTCGGTGAAAGGCCCGTCGCTCACCATCCGTCAGGGCGAGGAGATTCCGCTCTCCATCTTCCAGATCACGAAGTGGGGCACCCTGAGTCCCGAACTCAGCGCGTACCTCTGGCTCTGCCTGGAGAACGAGCAGACGGTGTTCGTCGTCGGGGAGACGGCGTCGGGGAAGACGACGACGCTCAACGCGAGCCTCTCGTTCATCCCGAACGACTCGAAGATATACACCGCCGAGGACACCGCCGAGGTGAAGCCGCCACAGGAGACGTGGCAGCAACTCCTCACGCGTGAGGGCTCGGGCGACGACGGCGCGGACGTCGACATGTTCGACCTCGTCGCGGCCGCGCTGCGCTCGCGCCCCGACTACATCATCGTCGGGGAGGTCCGCGGGGCGGAGGGCCAGATGGCGTTCCAGGCGGCCCAGACCGGCCACCCGGTGATGCTCACGTTCCACGCCTCGGACATCGTCTCGATGATCCAGCGGTTCACCGGCGCGCCCATCAACGTCCCCGAGACGTTCATGGACAACTGCGACGTGGCGCTGTTCCAGAACCGCGTCAAGCAGGGTGACAAGGTGCTTCGCCGGGTCACGTCGGTCCAGGAGATAGAGGGCTACTCCGACTACGAGGGCGGCGTCGTCACGCGACAGGCGTTCAACTGGGACCCCCGCGAGGACAACGTCGACTTCACCGGCCGGAACAACTCCTACGTGCTCGAAGAGCAGATCGCGGAGCTGCTCGGCTACCAGGACACCCGGCTCATCTACGACGAACTCGACAAGCGCGCCGAACTCATCCGGCGCGCGATGGACGCGGACATCCTCGGCTACCACGAGGTGAACGAGTTCATCGCCGACTTCCAGCGCGACGGGATGGAGGGCATCCCCATCCGGACCGCCGACCTCGGCGCGACCATCTGACCATGTCAACCGCGACCCAACAGCCCGGCGACGTGAACGCCCTCATCTCCTCCATCCAGGAGGCCTACCGGCGGATGGAGATGCCGGTTCGGACGTACCTGCTCATCATCGTCCTGCCGTCGTTCGTGTTCGCGGTCGGGACCATCGCCATCACGGTCGCGCTGTCGCTCTCGCTGACCGTCGGCGGCCCGCTCGTCCTGCTCGGACTGTTCTCCGTGGTCGCGGCACTGCTCTATCCGAAAGCGGTCCAGGACAGACAGCGCAAGCAGATCCGGCAGCGCTTTCACCTGTTCTTGACCCACATCACCGTCCTCTCGATGACGAACATCAATCGCGTCGAGATATTCCGGACCCTCGCCGAGGAGGACGAGTACCAGGCGCTCGCCGAGGAGATGGGCTACCTCGTCGCGCTGGTGGACACGTGGAACCAGAGCCTCGACGACGCCTGCCGGATGCGCGCCCGGCAGGTGAACTCCCCCCTGCTCTCTGACTTCCTCGAACGCCTCGCGTACACCATCGGCGGCGGCCAGCAGATCTCGGAGTTCCTCATCGACGAACAGGAGAGCATCATCCAGCAGTTCGTCATCCGGTACGAGGCGGACCTGAACAAACTGGACGTGATGAAAGAGCTCTACCTGTCGATGATGCTGTCGACCGCGTTCGTCCTCGTGTTCGCCATCGTCCTCCCCGTCCTCGTGGGGGTCAACCCGACGCTCGCGGTCGGGGCGGTCATCGGGATGTTCGTCATCGTGCAGGCCGGGTTCGTCTACGCCATCCACACCATCTCGCCGTACGACCCGGTGTGGTACATCCAGGAGACTGCCGGTGACTACCCGCTCAAGCGCGCCCTCCCCGCGATGGTGGTCGGTGGTGGCCTCTCCATCGTCTCCTTCGCCGTCGTCGGTGGTATCCTGCTCGGCTACCTTCCCATCGAGAGCGACATCCTCCCGTTGCCCATCATGGCGGCCATCCCGGTGACGCCCCTGCTCATCCCGGGCTGGCTGGTCCGCAGGGAGGAGAAGAAGGTCCAGGACCGCGACAGCGAGTTCCCGAGTTTCATCCGGGCGCTCGGGGCGGTCGAGTCGGTCAAGCAGACCTCGACCGGGAACGTCCTCGAGACCCTTCGCAAGAAGGACTTCGGCTCGCTCACCAAGAACATCGACAACCTGTACAAGCGCCTGAACATCCGCATCGACTCGACGCGGTCGTGGGCCCTCTTCGCCGCAGAGACCGGCTCGTACCTCATCCAGAAGTTCGGCGACATGTACGTCGAGGGCCGCCGGATGGGTGGGGACCCGAAGATGCTCGGGCAGGTCATCTCCCGCAACTTAGGAGAGGTTCTGAAGGTGCGCGAACAGCGCCAGCAGGCGACCACGACCCTCATCGGGGTCCTGTACGGCCTCACCGCCGCCTCGGTGTTCTCCTTCTTCGTCGGGCTGGAGGTCGTCGAGTTGCTGATGCAGATAACCGAGGACATGAACCTGAGCGCGAGCCAGATGAGCTTCCTGCTGTCGACGAAGCAGTACGACGTGCAGATGATCGAGTTCCTGCTCATCCTGACCATCGTACTCAACGCGGTGCTCTCGTCCATCATGATCCGGGTGACCGACCGCGGCCACATGCTGAGTGGGTACGTCCACTTCGTGGCGCTCACGTGGACCGGCGCGCTCACGGCCGAGCTGACCCGCTACGTCGTCGACGCGCTCATCTCCGTCTGAGTCGCCCCGGCGCGACACAGCCCGCGACTCAGTGCTCGATATGGCAAGAGCTTTTATACCGATATGGACCGAGGATTCCAGTAGGAGACACGGATGTCACTGCACACCGAGAAACCGTATCTGCGGTCGATGCCCAGCACTCCGGCGGCCATGGAGGCCACCATGGAGTGGGCTCGCTACCTCGGTGAGACGTTCGGGACCAGCGGGGCGCTCAACTGCCTGCGCTACTACGAACACCTCGGCTGGATCAGTTCGACCGTCCGGAACGCGATGGTGACGTACATCCGCGGGCTGTCGCTGGCCGAGATCCACAACAGGAAGTACGACGAACCGGCGACACTGGAGTACCCCCTGGAGACGCTCTCGGGGACACCCTTCGGGACCCACGCCCGGTCGCTCAAGTACATCGCCAGGATGGCAGACGACGACCTCGAAGAGCACCTGATGCTCGCCCGGCTCGCGGAACGACGGGTCGAGAAGGACCTCGACGACCAGGACCCCCCTCGACAGGAGATAATCAAAGCCATCGGTGACGACTGACGAGCCATAAAATATTTCTGATACATGCTGCGAGTATCGGCAGTACCGACAGAAATCACCAATTCTGAATTTTAGAGTTTCGAGTACCTGAGACTGTAATTTACTGCATTTCCTGACTAGCGAATTCCAGCGCCTCTCGGCCATTACACTTATGTCATAGAATGTTGGTTGGCCGATTGACTTATTGCAGAGGACTCCTAGCATCTATTCAGTATCTGGACGCGGCTCGAGGCTCCTGGTGGAGGCCCCTTACGTCCGTTCGGAGAAGGCCAAAAGGTGACGACAATATGTACGACGATTCCGATTCCCAGTCGGTGTTCAGCGACCTCACGGCAGCTGCCACCGGTGACGATAGTGGCGAGGAACAGTACGAACTGACCATCGGGTCCGCCCACAAGGTCGACGACAAATCCGTCGAGCGAGAGCTCGACGAGATGCTCGACTCGGTCGAGAAAGCGCTCCCGACCGACCACGCGGACTTCGAGGAGACGATCATCAAGGAGAACCTCGACGAGATCTTGCTCATGCTCATCTCCCTTCGCGGGGAGACCCACGGCAAAGAGCTCATCTCGGACCTCACGCGCCTGTTCGACGCCCAGCTGAGCCCGGGGACGGTCTACCCCAGCCTGCACCAGCTCGAAGAGGAAGACACGCTTCGCATGCACAAGAAGGTCCGCACCAAGGAGTACTCTATCGAGGACGAACACCAGGTCCGCGTGACCGTCGAACGCACCATGCTCCAGCACCTCGCGTTCGGCTATCTGCTCTACTCGTTCCTCCCCCGGCTCTAATCTTCGATATCTTCAGCGATAGACGCGAGACTATCACTCGGCTTCTCCAGTGCGGTGTAGAACGCGCGGTCTCCCGGGGCCCGCACGCCGTACTGGAACGCGTCTTCGATGATGTCGACCAGCACCGACCCGCCAGCGCTGCGGTTGTGCTTCGAACACCACTCGGCGAGTCGGTCGTCCCCACTCTTCTCGCGGGCGGCCGACGGCGTGTCGAAGACACCGGCGATGACCAGCCCCTCGCTCGTCAGGTGCGATTCGATGCGGGCGTGGCGCTCTTTCCCATCGAGCATCATCCGGACGACCTCGCCTTCGGGGAACTTCTCGGCCTCCTCGGCCGGGAGTTCGATTCTGAGTCGGTCGGTCGCTCCGTGTTTCTGTAACTTCGCTCGCACCGTCGGCACTGCATCGGAAGAAACGCGATCAGCCATACGTACCAATGGACCGTCACGGCTGGAATACCTGTCGCTCGCCGGGGAAGGGCGCGAAAGAAGTGTCGTGGGCCGCGAGCGCGCGCCGAGGGAGTGACCCTCAGGAGACCTACGACGCGCTCGGGACGGACCCGTCTGGTGGTCTTACTCTTCGTCTGCGTCTTCGTCCTCGTCCTCGCCGCCTTCGAGGCCGAGGAGCTCCGGGACGCTCTTGTCGCCGACGGAGACGACCTTCGTGTTGATCTGGCTGGTCTCGTCGGAGACGACGCGACCGCGGAGGGTCAGGCGCTTGCGCTGGCCCGGACGGTCCGGCTTGTAGCCGACGGAGCGCTCCTTCATCAGGACCTCCTTGAGGTTCGGGCCGGCGATGTCGGCACGCATCGGGCGACCGGCGGCGTCGGAGCCGCCCGTGATCTCGAGCGTGCAGCCGTCGAGGCCGACGGCGGCGCCGTCGACTTCGTCACCGATCTCCTTGTTGATGAATCGGTTGGCGTCCTGTTCCTCTGCTTCGAGTTGGTGTGTCGCGCCCGTCTCGGGGTCCGCAACGACGACGTTGAAACTCGCCATAGTGCTCCCAACTCGTTCACCGTCGTTCAAAACTCCGTCGAAACCACCCCGAAAGGTAAGTCACCCGCCGCCGAACCAGCGACCATGCAACCCGGCCGACTCGAGCTCCGGCTCGAACGCGAGTTCGGCGGACAGGCCCACGTCGTCGTGCGCGAGGCAGTGGACCTCCACGACTCCGGGCAGTACCGGCGGGACGCGGGCCACGAGCTCACGTCGGACGTCATCGTGGACAACCTCCGCGACGCACCCGAGGGTGACGTGGTCGAGCGCTGGAACTGGTGGCTCGGGTCGCTCGCGCTGGCCTACGGCGACGAGTACCAGTACTTCACCGTCAGGCGCAGCCAGCGCGAGAACGGGACGTTCTGAGCCCGTCGGCTGGACGTTCCGAACCGACGAAGGGAAACACCTCCAGCAGCAAGGTGGAGACAGATGCAGCTACGGTTCCTCGGCGGTGCGGGCGAGATCGGTCGGAGTGCCATCCTCGTCGACGATTCGCTCTTGCTCGATTTCGGGATGGCTTCGGGCAACCCCCCGCAGTACCCCGTCGACCAGCCGACGCCCGATGCCGTGGTCGTGAGCCACGGCCACCTCGACCACGTCGGCACCATCCCGGCCCTGCTGTCGGGCAACGAGCGCCCCCCGGTCCACTGGACGCCGCCGACCGCCGAACTCACGCAGGTGCTCGGGCGGGACACGCTCAAACTCAACGGCGGGACCTACGACTGCCCGTTCACCGAGGCCGAACTGAAGCGACTCACGCAGGTGTCGCACACCCACGCCTACGGCGTCCCGTTCGAGGCCGCGGGCTACGAGGTGACGTTCTTCAACGCGGGCCACATCCCCGGCAGTGCGCACGTCCTCGTCGACGACGGGGAGACACGACTGCTGTACTCGGGCGACTTCCACACCGAGAACCAGCGCCTGCTCGCCGGCTCCCGGGACCGCCCCGACGCCGACGTGGTTCTCACGGAGGCGACCTACGCCGACACCTACCGCGACCCCCGGCCCGAAATCGAACAGCGCTTCGCCGAGAGCCTGAAGACGACCATCTGGGAGGGCGGCACGGTCGTCGTCCCTGCCTTCGGTATCGGCCGCACCCAGGAGATAATGTGCGTCTGCGCCGCCCACGACATCGGCTGTTACGTCGACGGGATGGGCAAGCACGTCACCGAGATATTCCGCCGGTATCCCAGCTTCCTGCGTGACGCCGACGAGCTGAAACGGGCGAGTGGGCACGCCCGGTTCGTCACCGGCCGCGATGGGCAGCGAAAGCGCATCGCGAAGCAGAACACGGTCATCATCACGACCTCGGGGATGCTCCACGGCGGCCCCGCGATGACCTACGTCCCCGAGATCCGGGACCACCCGGTGAACAAGATAGCGTTTACTGGATATCAGGTCGAGGGCACGCCGGGCCACCAGGCGCTCGAACACGGCCGGGCGGAGATAGACGGCCGGGTGATGCCGATATCCGCACAGACCGAGCAGTACGACTTCTCGGCCCACGCCGACGCGAACGCCCTGCGAGAGTTCCTGGATTCCTACCGCGACACGCCCATCCTCGTGAACCACGGCGACGACTGCGCCGGGTTCGCCGCCGAGTTGCGCGAGGAAGGGTTCGAGGCGGCCGCACCCGAGCTGGGGTCGACAGTCGAGGTCTGAGAGGGGCTGCGCTCCCTGTGATACGCGACGCCGAGAGAGTCTCGTAACACGACTTCCAGTCGCCTCTCAGTTCACGTCTTTGGGGTTCACGAGCAGGTCGAACCGGTACCAGTCGCCCTCGTACTCCGCGATCGCGTTGCGGAACTCGACCCGCCCAGAGTACTCGCTGGCGGGACGCAGATGCGCCCGGATGCCGAGGTGGGCCAGCGCCGACGCCAGCCCGTCGGAGAGGGGATGGTCCTCGTTGTGTCCGGAGTAGTTCTCCGGGTCGACGACCGCGTCAAGCACCTCGCGCTCGGCGTCCGAGACCGACACGTCAGAGAAGCGTACGTCGGGGATGGTCTCGTTGGCGTAGCGCTCGAACGCCTCCGCGGAGTCGGCGACCTGCTCGAGCGAGAACGTCCGTTTCGGGACCGACACCGTCCGACGGTCCGTGACCGGACGATAGTAGTCCTCGGCGTATTCGACGTACTCGAACGGTGGCGACGGAACGAGTTCGCTCGCGTCCGGGTCCATCCCCTCGTGGTACTCGACGGGCTGGAGTTCGTCGAACTCTGGTTCGCCGAGGAACCCGTCGTTCCCGGCGTAGATGGCGTCGAGGGCTGCCTGGACGATGGCCGCGTCTCGTTCCGAGAGCGAGGAGAATGGCTCCCGGAGGACCGTCGCGTCTCCCGCTGGCTCGTCGTCGGTTCGTTCGACCGCGAACAGCCATCGGTCCCGGTCGACCTGTTCCTCCTCGACGTGGATGTGGTAGTAGACACCGTCTCGCAGGACGAACGCGGGGCGAGGGCGGGCGTGGTCGCCCCAGTACGTCAGTTCGGTCAGGGGCCACTGGACGGCAGTGACCGTCCCGGTCTCGAACAGTTCGTCCACGAACGCCTGCTTGCGTTCGGCCGTGTAGTCGAGCCGGGTCTCGGCCCGCCGAGAGGCAGGGTTCGCGACGAGGAACTCGCGTCCCAGCGGCGTGTCGAGGTCGCTCGCGAGGAACCGGTAGTCCTGGCCACCGCCGAAGGAGAGACAGCCAGCGGTCGTCGTCGAGAGCCCCGCGAGGCCCGCGAGCGTGCCGAGGAGGGAGCGGCGGGAACGTAGCATCGGAATATCGTCATGAACAGATAGTGAGAGTAAACCTCTTGTGTTCGAACGGGAGACGAGCCGGGCTACTGGCGGGGGTCACGCCGCCAGGAAGTCCCTGATCGGTGCAATCTGTGTCTCGTCGTTCAACCCCGGCGGGTGTCCACAGTCGAGTTCGAGCAGTTCCATCCCCGGTCGTCGTTCCAGCATCTCCTCGACCGTCTCCTCGTGCAGGATGTCCGACTCGCGGCCCCAGACGACGAACACCGGACAGTCCAGCGATTCCCAGTTCGCCCACGCCTCGGCGTCGGATTCGTCGTTGCGCAGCAACGGGGCGACGATTCGCTCGTCGTAGTCACGGGTGACGCGACCGTCGTCTCGCCGTCGCATACTGGTCAGGGTGAACCGTCGCCACTGGGCGTCGGTCTTCGGGTTCGCGGTGGCGTAGGTCTCGCGGTACCAGGCCTCGAGTTCGGAGACGGTGTCGCAGACCGGCGGGTTCGTCAGGTAGTCCACGATGCGTTCGACGCCGACCTCGGAGTGGGTGAGGACCGGCCCGATGTCGTTGCAGACCAGGTGCGTGATTCGGTCGCGGAGCGGACCGGCCGCGAGTGGAATCCCGAGCAGGCCGCCCATCGAGGTGCCGACGTAGCGGAACTCCTCGAGGTCGAGCGCGTCGCAAAAGCCCAACACGGTCTCCCGGAGGCCAGCCTTCGCGTACTCGGTGTCGGGTTCGTCGGCCCACTCGCTGAGCCCGCGGCCGGGCATGTCCGGACAGATGACGCGGTACTCGTCGGCGAGTTCGCGGGCGAGCGGGTCGAAGTCCCGCCCGTTCCGGGAGAGACCGTGGACGCACACCACGACGGGGTCGTCGGGGTCACCCCAGGCCGAATAGTGAATCTCGGTGTCGGCGACCGTGACGAACTGGTCGGTTCGGTGTGGCTGCGCGGGTCGTGCCATGTGTATACGCGCCACAGCGAGGCAATCCAGTATAAAATGCGAGGCTAGCGGCGCACTACGGCGTGAGCCGGTAGAACCGGAAGAAGTCGTTCTCGATGGGGAGCACCTCGACCCGGTCGTAGCCGGCGGCGTCGGCGTACTCGCGGAGCGTCCCGGCTCGCATGACGGTCCCGGTCGCAGCCGAGGGCTGGTCCGCCAGCCCGACCGGCAGACAGTGGAGGATGCTCCACCCGTACATCATCCAGTCGAAGTCGGCCTCCTCGCCGAAGGTGTCGCCGACGCGTTCGTCCATCACGAGGACGGTCCCGTCCTCGCCGGCGAGGTCGCGCATCGTCCGCAACACGCCGACCGGGTCGGACATGTCGTGGACGCACTCGAAGGCGGTCACGAGGTCGTAGGGCTCGTCGGTCGTCGCCTCGGCCGCGTCCCGCTGGTGGACCGTCACCCGGTCTTCGAGCCCCGCCTCGGCGACGTGCTCGCGGGCTGCCCGGACCGAGGCCTCGTCGAGGTCGTACCCGTCGACGGTCACGGTCGGATACGACCGGGCGATGCCGATGGCCGAGTACCCGTGGCCACAGCCCACGTCGGCGACCCGGGCACCGACCGACCGCAGGCGTTCGTCCACGTCGTCGAGCGCAGGGAGCCACTCCTGGCCGAGCTGGTGGAGGAACGCGGCGCGGTTCATCCGCCCCTGCCCCTCGTGCATCTCGTGCCCGTAGGCGTCGAAGGGGACGCCATCACCGGTCCGGTAGGCCGCCAGCACCGCCTCGATGGGTGCAGCCGCGCCGACGAACACCTGTGCCAGCGGGGCGAGGAAGTCGAGGCTGTCGGCATCGGTCAGCGGCTCGACGCGCGACTCGGGGATGGCGTACCGGCGAGACTCGGCCGGGAGTCCCGGGTCGTCGACGGTGAGCACGTCGGTCACGACCTGCTGCTCGCACCACTCGCGGGCGTAGCGTTCGTGGGTGTCGGTCTCGGCCGCCAACTGGGCGGTGGTCAGTGGGCCCGCCTCGGCGAGGGTGCGGTAGTAGCCGAGCCGGTCGCCGAGGAATATCGCGTAGATGGTGAATGCACCGTCGACGGCATCCACGAAGCGCTCGATGAACTGTTCCTTGCTGGCCTGGGTGGTCGTCTGTCCCATGGCTACCGAGAGGAGACGTGACACTCTATAGTCACTTACCGAGACGGTGTACGGGCCATGAGAACCGTCTCAGGGCGTGAACGAAGAGGCCGGTCACGTGTGTCCCAGTGGCGACCCACGAAACGGAGATAGAGCTAACCAGCTGTGTGAACAAGTATCACGAAACGCCACGGGGAGGACCACCGATGCCGAACGAGATACTCGACGAGATACTGCAGACGACCCTCGAACTCGCGGCCGAGCCGACGCCGGCCGCCGGAGCGGACGAGCGCCTGCCGACCGACGACCTCGTCGCCGTCGTCAGGCACCGCGAGGTGCTGGAAGCCCTCCTCTCGGGGCCGCTGGACCGCCGGGATATCGAAGCCGAACTCGACGTCTCCCGGGCGACGAGCCACCGGTTCACTCGCTGGCTCGCCGAAGAGGGGTTGGCGGTCCGGGAGGACGACCACTTCCGGCTGACCGGGAAGGGGCAGGTGTACGCCGAGCAGCTGGTGACGTTCGACCGGAACCTGCGGGCCGGGTCGTCGCTCGCGCCGCTGCTCGACGTCATCTGCGAGGACCACCAGGAGTTCGTCGTCGGGCCGTTCGCCGACGCGACCGTCACGACCGCCACCCCAGCGGACCCGTACCGACCGGTCGCCCGGTTCGTCTCCCTGCTGGAGCGGACGGAGACGTTCCGGGGGTTCAACACTACCCACATGGCCCCGCCGGGGCTGGCGAGCGTGTACGAGCACCTCTTCGACGGGGTCGAGACCGAGATACTGTACCTCCCTACCGTCGTCGAGAACCTGTTCGAGGCCTACCCAGACCGCGCCCGCGAGGCCATCGACGCTGGACACCTCACCCTGCGGACTCGAGACGCTCTCCCCTACGGGCTCGCCATCTTCGACGACCGGGTCGCCATCGGGGGCTACGACGACGAGACCGGGACCATGCGGGTGTTCGTGGACACCGACTCCGCCATCGCCAGGGGGTGGGCAGAGCGCGTGTTCGAGACCTATCGCGAGCGCTCGGAACCCATCGAGGCCGGTGCGGACGAGTGTACGGACAGGTCGTCGGGGTCGACCCACACCGAGTAGGGAGATACTGTCTACCGGGCAGAACGTTTTTGTATACCAGATAACAATTCCGGGCATGACCACGAAACTGACCGCTCTCTTCCTGGTTGGTCTGATGGTCGTGACTGCGGGGTGTGCGGGACTGGGACAGACACCCACCAGTGACACCGGGACCACTGCCGTCGAAGCGTCGGATACGCATTCGACAGAAGGACAGACAGTGACTGACACGTCCACGGAGTCGACCCTGCCGGCTGGCGCGTATCCGGCCGGTGTCGGCAAATCGGGGGTGACGAACGCGTCCAGACTGATAGACGAACACGTTTCAGTCATCTCGACTGTCAGTTACTCCATACGGTACATGCAGCGAACGGAGGTCGAATACGACAACGGGAGTTCCCGGTGGGCCGAGTACAGTCGACTGGAGATGAAAAGCGACATCGATGAAAAACGGCGGACTACGCGACGGCTGTCGTATCCAGTACGGACCCCCGACGAATCTGCGCCGACAGAGTTGGTCGCGTTCCTGAACGAATCGGGTGACTCGTTCAGACGGCGGTCGCAGGCTGGCTCCTCGGACGTTTCGTATATGCGGCAGGAGTACCAGGACTTCGAGACGGCACACGCAGGAAGTGGAATCGCCAATCTGCTGACCCAGATTGTCGAACAGGGAGAAGGCAACTTCACGCTCGATGAAACGTGGACTGAAGACGGTACAAGGTACTTCCAGTACACGGCCCCGACAGCGAATTTCACAGTCAGAGGCGATGGATTGATCGTCAACGCCTATGCGGAGATGGGTAACAGGTTCTATCTCGAGATCACGCCGGGACCGGTCGACGTCACGAAGCCGGACTGGGTGAGTGAGGCCAAGAACGAGACACGGAGTATGCGACCCGGGCAGGGCCCGACAACCGTCTTGTACCCGTGATATGAGGAGATAAGCGATTCTGCCGGGTGGGAAGACGCTGGGACTACCGCCAACCCAACCTACACCTGCCCGGCGCACGACTCCATCCCCATGGAGTACACACGACTCGGCGAGACCGGCCTGGAGGTCTCGCGCCTCTGTCTCGGCTGCATGAACTTCGGCACCAGTCAGCCGTGGATGACCCACGACCGCGAGCAGTCCCTCGACGTCATCGACCGCGCCAGAGAGCGCGGCATCAACTTCTTCGATACGGCAAATATCTACTCGACGGGCGAGAGCGAGGAGATTCTCGGCGAGGCCATCGAGGAGTACGACCGCTCCGAACTCGCCATCGCGACGAAGGTGTACTTCCCGATGCGCGACGGCCCGAACGGCGGCGGCCTCTCGCGAAAGCACGTCCTCGATCAGGCGCAGGCGAGCCTCGACCGGCTGGGCACGGACTACATCGACCTCTACCAGATCCACCGCTGGGACGACGAGACGCCGATTTCGGAGACGCTCTCGGCACTCGACCACCTCGTCGACGAGGGCGTCGTCAGGTACGTCGGTGCGAGTTCGATGCCGGCCTGGAAGTTCACGAAGGCGCTGTACGAGGCCGACGTGGAGAACTACGAGCGCTTCGTCTCGATGCAGTGCGAGTACAACCTGGTCGACCGCCACGAGGAGGCGAACGTCCTGCCCGCGTGCCGGGACCAGGGTATCGGGGTCATCCCGTGGTCGCCCCTCGCCGGCGGGTTCCTCTCGGGCAAGTACGAGCGCGGCGAGAAGCCCGAGGAGGGCCGCGCCGCGACCGACGAGTACACGCGAGAGCGCTTCACCGAGGACGGCTGGGCCGTACTCGACGTGGTGCGGGAACTCGCAGACGAGAAGGACGCGACCCCGACACAGGTCAGCCTCGCGTGGCTGTTGCACAAGGAACTCGTCGACGCCCCCATCGTCGGCCCGAAGTCGGTCGACCACCTCGACGAGGACGTGGGCGCACTGGACGTGGACCTGACCGACGAGGAGATGGAGCGCCTCGAAGCGCCCATCACGCCCGTCTGGAACCGCGACATCGGTGACGTATGAGCTTCGACCGGTCACAGGTGTCGACGGTCACGTTCGACTCCTACAGCACGCTGGTGGACGTGGATGCGGCCGAGAACGCCCTCGCCGCCCGCGTCGAGGACCCGGAACCGGTGTCCAGACTGTGGCGCGCCCGGTCGCTCGAATACACCTTCGTCGGCAACCACGTCGACGTGTACAAGCCGTTCTACGAGGTGAACCGCGACGCCCTGACGTACGCACTGGACGCCCACGACGTGGCTGTCACCGAAGACGAACGCGACGAGATACTGGCGGTGTACCACGAACTGGACGTCTTCGACGACGTTCGCGACGGTATCGAACGCCTGCGAGACGCCGGCTACGACACCTACGTCGTCTCGAACGGGAACCCGGAGATGCTGGATTCGATGGTCGAACACGCGAACATCGGTGACCTGCTCGACGGGGTCGTCAGCGCCCACGAGGTGGAAGTGTTCAAACCCGACGCCGAACTGTACCGCCACGCCGCGGCCCGCACCGGCACGTCCATCGACGAGATCGCCCACGTCACCGCGGGCTGGTTCGACGTACTGGGCGCTCAACACGCCGGGATGCAGGGTGTCTGGGTGAACCGGAAGGACAACCCGTGGGAACCCTTCGGCGACGAGCCGGACCTCGCGGTCGACGGCTTCGACGAACTGGTCGCGAGGCTCGAATAGCGACGAATCGGGAGAAGGTCAGGGGTACAGGCGGTAGAAGCGGTTGCGCTCGTGTTCGATGGGGAGCACCTCGACCCGGTCGAACCCGGCTTCCTCGGCGTACCGCCGCAGGGTGTCCGGACGCATGACCGCGCCGGTCTCGGCCGACGGCTGTTCGGCCATCCCGACCGGCAGACAGTGGAGCATGCTCCAGCCGTAGGTGAGCCAGTCGTACTCCAGTTCGTCGCCGAAACCGTCGCCGACCCGGCGGTCCATCACGAGGACGGTCCCGTAGTCGCCGGCGAGGTCACGCATCGCGGTGAGTGCACCGACCGGGTCCGCGAGGTCGTGGATGCACTCGAACGCGAGGACGAGGTCGTAGTGGTCGTCGGTGCGCAGACTGGCCGCGTCCTCCTGCTGGACGTCGACCCGGTCGACCAGGCCGAACTCGGCGACGTGACGCCTGGCCGACTCGACCGCAGCCTCGTCGGTGTCGAAGGAGTCGACGTGGACCGTCGGGTACGTGTCGGCGACGCCGATACCGGCGAACCCGTGGCCACAGCACACGTCGGCGACCCGTGCGTTCTCCAGCTGGAGGGTGGCGTCCACGTCGGGCATCGAGGGGATCCACTCGCGCCCGAGCAGGTCGAGGTAGGCCGTGCGGTTCAGCCGTCCCTGGCCCTCGCGGTAGTCGTCGCCGTACGCCTCGCGTGGGACGCCCTCGCCCGTCCGGAAGGCGTCCACGACGGCCGATATCGGGCTCGTGGCACCGACGAACAGCTGGGCGAACGGTGCCATGAAGCGCTCGCTCTCCAGGTCGGTGAGTATCTCGACGTGGGCCGGGGGGAGGGCGTACCGGCGGTCCTCGGCCGATTTCGCCGGGTCGTCGACGGTGAGGATGCCGGAGACCGTCTGTTGTTCGCACCACTCGCGGACGTACCGCTCGTGGGTGGCTGTCTCGGCCGCCAGGTCGGCTGCCGTGAGGGGGGTGTCACCGGCGAGGGCGTGGTAGAGCCCGAGGGTATCGCCGATGTAGATGGCGTAAACGTCGAACGCGCCGGCGAGGGCTCCGATGAGCCGCTCGGCGAACGCGTCGCGCTCCGCATCCGTGGCCAGGGTTGCCATACCCGTACAGAAGTGGCTCAAGACACTAAACGGTCGTGTCGGGGCGTCAGACAACTCAGAAACCCAGATTACAGTTCGTCGAGGCGTTCAACCACGGCGTCCGCCAGCACCCCTGCCGCGGCCGGGTGGCGGTCGAAACCGAGCGACGGCTGGACGAGGTCGAGTTCGAACAGGGTGAACGTCCCGTCCACCTCGAGACCGTCGACGCGGGCGTACAGTGGGACCTCACCGAGTTCGTCGGTCGCGGCGGCGACGACCGCCCCTGCCGCCTCCTGAACGTCGGGAGGTGGCGACTCGACGGGCCGCCTGCCCCCGAAATGGTCGAGTATCCGGAAATCGCCCGCTTCGGGACGGTTCAGGACGCCGTGGGTGTACGCACCGTCGGCGAAGACGAGCGACCACTCGCCATCTGATATCTCGGGGACGAACTGCTGGACGAGGATGTCCTCGTGGTCCCGCAGGCTCTCGAAGCGCTCCTGGTGCGAGTCCGCACGGGCCCGGTCGGTCCGCCAGATCTGGTCGGTGCCGGCGCTCACGGCGGGTTTGACGACGGCCTCGCGCCAGTCGTTGGCGTCGAGAATCGCCTCCAGCGACCTGCTATCCGCCCCCGAGACGTAGGTGGTCGGAACCGTCTCGATGCCACGGCCCGCGAGGTCGCGCAGGTAGAACTTGTGGCTGTTCCAGCAGATGGTCGACGGTGTGTTCCAGAGCGTCGTCTCCGCCGCGACCGCCGTGACCCAGTCCTCGAACTCGCCGATTCGACTGTGGTAGTCCCAGCACGACCGGACGAGGACGGCGTCGTAGTCCACCCAGTCGACGGATTCGTCGGACCAGACGGCCGGGTCGATGGTCACGTCGCGCTCGCGAAGGGCGGCCGCGAGCTGTCGGTCGTCGTCGGTCAGGTCGGCAGAGTCGGCGCTGGTTGCGAAGGCGACGTGAGGCATCTGGTCCGACAATGAGACGGGATGAAATAACTCGACCGGTGAAGTTGCCCCCCTCGGTCGGGTATCATCCGACGTGAGCGGGAGGTACCGAGCGACCGTCAGAGGAACATATTTTTCCAGACAGGTTTTTCAGCAGTGGTTCCGAACGTCGAGACGAACTGGACACAGGTCCTTCGAGTACGATGCACGACAACGGTCCCTCCACGACTCGACGTAGCGTTCTGAGCCGGCTCGCGGCGACCAGCCTCGTTCCCACCACCTCGGGACTCCCGAGTACCGGTGCTTCAAGCACTGCGGACGTCTTCTCCAGACACGACAGTGGGACGGGAGCGACGCGAGCCGTCCGGTCGTACGACCAGCACATTAGCCCGACCGAACTCGACGAACGGCGTCGTGACGCCCTCGAAGCCGTCGGGGCAGACGACGGGCGGATGACCCTCCAGGCCCGGCCGTCGCTCGACGGAACCCACCGCATCACTGCCCACGTCATCGACACGGTCGCGGCCGGCCACCTGCGCGAGTTCGTCGGAATCGCAGGAAGCCCCGGCGACGCCCCACGGACACACGACCAGGCGACGCAGTTCTGGAACCGACAGCGCACGAGAACCGACAGGTCCCCGGACGACTGGGCACGGCTCGACACGGAAGTCACCTACCTGCGGGAACCCTTCGGGAAGCTGCACGTCCAGTACAGGGCTGCCCAGGAGAACGGCTGGTTCGGCCTCAAACAGTCACAGACGCTCATTCCAGGCGTCAACGCCCACGGGTGGGACAGCGACGCGGAAGCCGTCTCGCTCACCGTCACACACGACTACGGGGAGTACGACCGACACGAGCGAGCCGACCCACTCGTGGCGGTCCAGGATTACGAACCCCGGTCGGCCGATTCCCTCCGGCTCGACGGTGACACCGATCCGGCGGTGTACCGGTGGACGACCCCGACACTACCGAGAGATGTGCGCGGCCACACCGTGGCCTACGAGGTCGGGTCCTCGGCGACCCACGACCGGCCAGCATGTGCCCAGGACATCGTCGACGTCGGCCAGTGGGCGACCTTCGCAGACCCGGCGGCCGGGGAGGCGACGATCGGTGGCGAGTGGGTGCTGTCGGTCGGCGGGGCATGTGGACACAGCCCGTATCAGTAGGGGGAACTGTCTTTGCCTCCTCGTGAGAGGAACTAGATATGACAGACCCGTTCGTCGTCGTGGGCGGTGACGCGGCTGGCCTCAGCGCCGCGAGCAAGTGCAAACGCGAGGACCCCGACCGCGAGGTCGTCGTCTTCGAGAAGGGGTCGTGGGTGTCCTACGCCCACTGCGGGACGCCGTACTTCGTCAAGGGCGAGGTCGAATCGCTCGACCGGCTGCTGTCGCTCTCCCCGGAGGACGTCGCCGACCGTGGCATCGACCTGAAACGCCACCACGAGGTGCTGTCGGTCGACACCGACGCACAGACCGTGACGGTTCGCGGGAGCCACGACGAGACGTTCGAGCAACCGTACGGCGACCTGCTCGTCGCGACCGGGGCACACGCCGTCACGAGCCCCATCGACGGCGCGGGCTGCGAGGGCGCGTTCACCATGCACGGGCTGGATTCGGCGGCCCGGACACGGGCGTTCCTGCTCGGCCCCGAAACCGACGCCGTCGCCGACATCGGTGGCGAACCCTACGTCGACGAGGCCGAGGTGACCCACTACGGCAACATGGAACCGCCGGAGTCGGTCGCCATCGTCGGCGGCGGCTACGTCGGCATCGAGATGGCGGAGGCGTTCTCGGCGCACGACCTCGACGTGCACCTGTTCCAGCGCAGCGAGCACGTCCTGAAACCGTTCGGTGAGCCCGTGGCCGAACGCGTCGAGGACCACCTCCGCGAGCAGGGGGTCACCCTCCACATGAACAGCGAGGTCGAGGGCATCCGGAGTGACAGCGAGGGGACCGTCGAGGCCATCGCTTTCGACGGGAAGGCCATCGCCGTGGAGATGGCGCTGGTCGGCATCGGCATCCGGCCGAACATGGCCATCATCGAGGACACGCCTGTCGCCATCGGGGACTCGGGTGCCATCGCGGTCGACGACTACGGCCGGACGAACGTCGAGGGCGTCTACGCCGCCGGCGACGTGGCCGAGATGCGCCACGCCGTCACGGGCGACCCCGACTGGGTGCCCCTCGGCCTCACCGCGAACCGGGCCGGGCGCGCCATCGGCCAGACCGTCGCAGGTACCGACGACGACCCCGAACCCGTCGGCGACATCGCCGGCACCGCCGTTGTGAAGGCGTTCGACCTGGAGTGCGGCCGGACCGGTATCACGGACGTAGAGACGGCCCGCGAGCACGGGTTCGACCCGGTCTCGGAGACCATCACCTCGCGCTCGCGGTCGGGGTACTACCCCGGCGGGGCCGAGACGACCGTCACCCTGGTCGCCGACCGCGACTCGAAACGCCTGCTGGGCGGGACCATCGTCGGCGCGGACCGGGCCGCCATCCGCATCGACGTGCTCGCGATGGCGCTGGAACAGGACGCGACGGTCCCCGAACTCGAACGGACGGACCTCGCGTACGCCCCGCCGTTCGCGCCCGTGTGGGACCCCATCCTGACCGCGGCGAAGGTGCTCCGCGGCGCGATGGCGTGAGTCACCGCCCCTCTCGACCGTCCAGCGTCGCCCGGACGCCGAAGTCGTACTCGACGCCCGTCAGCTCCTCCGAGACCTCCCAGAGCCGTTCTGCAGTTCCCACGTCGTACGACCGGTCGCTGGAACGCTGCTTCTCGGGGTAGCCCCGCATGTCCATGAGCCCGCCCGGCCCGACGTACTCGCCGCCGGCAACGTCGTAAGCGGTCGCGGCGTACAGCATCGGCAGCGCCCCCTTCGCCGCGGACTGCGCCAGCACCGCGTTCGCGGCTTTCATCATCCAGAGTCGCAGGGTCGACCCGGACTGCTCGGGGCCGCGGCGCTGGAGGTTCGTCGCCGCGTAGCCCGGGTGGCAGACCACGCTGAGGACGTTCTCTATCTCGGCCTCGTCGAGCAACCGGTCGAACTCGTAGGCGAAGAGGACGTTCGCCAGCTTGCTCTGGGCGTAGGCGTCCCACTCGTCGTAGGACTGCTCGCCGTGGAGGTCCTCGAAGTCCATCTCGCCGCGCTCGTGCAGGCCGCTGGACTGCGTGACGACCCGGGTCTCGCCCTCGGTCTCGTGGAGCGTGTCGAGCAGGTGCCCCGTCAGCGCGAAGTGTCCGAGGTGGTTCACGCCGAACTGCATCTCGAAGCCGTCCTGCGTTTCCTGCCGGGGGATGGCCATGACGCCCGCGTTGTTGCAGAGGACGTGGAGTTCGTCGTAGTCCTCCTTGAACGCCTCGGCGAAGACCCGGACCGATTCGAGGGAGGCGAGGTCGCACTCGCGCACGTCGAGGTCCGCGTTCGGGACCGATTGCTGGATCTTCGTGACGGCCTGCTCGCCCTTCTCGACGCTCCGGCAGGCCATGACGACCGTCGCGCCCTTCTCCGCGAACGCCTTCGTGACCTCGAAGCCGAGGCCGCTGTTTGCGCCGGTGACGATGACGGTCTTCCCCCACTGGTCGGGCATGTCGGCCAGGGTCCACTTGCTCATGTTGGGTGTTGTGTAGGTGGCGAGGGTTGAAGGTCGTACTGCTGGAGGAAGTGCTGCCAGGGTGGAAATCGCATGGCGTCGCGATTGGCGCGAGATTGGACGAATCCGTCTCCACGACTCGAAGAACTGGTTGTTTCGACTAGCAGTTCACTCGCGCTGGTGGCACTGGAAACCGCCACCGCACAGCACCGCCACACCGCAACCGCACCACACCCTCCCCAGCCGATTGCGGTCCTCGTTCTGCTCCACTCCGTTTCGCTCCACTGTGGTCCTCATCCCTCGCGCGTTTCCGCCTCGCGGGTTCACTAGCTCACGGGTCGTTCCTCCCCGTTCGCGTCGAGGCGACGCCGTCGCCTCGCGCTCACCACGCTCGGCCGCGCACGCCAGATTCCCAGTCCAGCACCCACCGCCTCATTCCCCCTCCCAATCCACCGCGACACGGATACCTTTCAGTCCAGAACCCGATTTCTTACCCACACCTATGCCAGTCCAGAATCAGGCGGACACCTTCGACATCGGCGGCGAATACACGGTCAAGCGACTCGGCTTCGGCGCGATGCGCCTCACGGGCGAGGACATCATCGGCCGACCCGAGGACGAGGAGTACGCCCACGAGGTGCTCCAGCACGCGGTCGACCTCGGTGTGGACCTCATCGATACCGCGGACTCCTACGGCCCGGGGGTCTCCGAGCGCCTCATCGCCGAGGCGCTGGACACGACACGGGACGACCTGGTCGTGGCGACGAAGGGCGGCCTCTTGCGGAACCGCGATGGCGACTGGCTGCCGATGGGCGACCCGGACTATCTGAGAAATGCGCACCTCTGCAGTCTGGACCGCCTCGGCGTCGAGAGCATCGACCTCTACCAGTACCACCGGCCCGACCCGGACACCGACTTCGAGGACTCGATACAGGCCCTCGCCGAACTCAAGGACGACGGCGTCGTCGACCACGTCGGCGTGAGCAACGTCACGGTCGAGCAACTGGACCAGGCCCGCGACATCGTCGAGATAGCGACGGTCCAGAACCAGTACAACGTCGGTCACCGCGACGACGAGGACGTGTTGCAGGCGTGTGAGGAGTACGGCATCGGCTTCATCCCGTGGTTCCCGCTGGGTGCGGGCGACCTCGACTCGGTGGGCGATACCATCGACGACGTGGCACAGGCCCACGACGCCTCGCGCCAGCAGATCGCGCTGGCGTGGCTGCTCCACCACTCCGACGTGACCCTGCCGATTCCGGGCACGTCGAGCATCGAGCACCTGGAGGAGAACGTCGCGGCGTCGGCCATCGACCTGACCGACGACGAGCTGGCGCGGCTCACCGAAGCCGGGGAATAGGGCCCCGACTGCACGACGACGACGGGGTAGCAACGTTCTTTTCTGGCGGCCGAGTAGCCCCGGACGAATGCCGGGATTCGTCGCGAGCGTCGAACAGCAGTTCACCCTGTGGTTCGGCCACAGCGCCCTGCTCTGGGGGCTGGTCGGCGGCCTCGTCATCGCCGGGATGAACATGCTCGGCGCGTTACTCGTCTTCGTCTGGGAAGACCCGTCACAGCGCTCGCTCGACGGTGCGCTCGGGTTCGCCGCCGGCGTGATGCTCTCGGCGAGCTTCACGAGCCTCATCCTGCCGGGTATCGAACTCGCCGGCGGGAACCTGTTCCCCGTCGTCGTCGGCTTCTTCGCCGGCGTCGCGCTGCTCGACCGGGCCGACGAGTGGGTGCCTCACGTCCACGTCGCCATCACCGGGCGAAAGCGCATGGAGGGCCGCGGCGATGACGCCCGGGTCGCCTCAGTCCTGCTGTTCATCGTGGCCATCACGCTGCACAACATGCCCGAGGGACTCGCGGTCGGGGTCGGCTTCGGCTCGGCCGCCATCCACCCGGGCGCGACCGTCGACGGCCAGAGCGCGCTGGGCAACGCCATCTCGCTCATGCTCGCCATCGGTATCCAGAACATCCCCGAGGGGCTGGCGGTCTCCATCGCGGCTATCAACGCCGGCCTCGGAAAGCGGTTCTACGCCGCCTTCGCGGGTATCCGGGCCGGGCTGGTCGAGATTCCGCTCGCGCTGTTCGGCGCGCTCGCCGTCTCGATGGCAGAGCCGATCCTCCCCTACGCGATGGGGTTCGCCGCGGGCGGGATGCTGTTCGTCATCAGCGACGAGATCATGCCCGAGACCCACGCCCGCGGGAACGAGCGCATCGCGACCCTCGGGACGATGGTCGGCGTGATGGTGATGCTCTCGCTCGACGTGGCGCTCGCGTGAGCCAGTCACCCGCCCGGGCGACCCCCGCCAGAGTCGTGTGAACAGCCCTGTTGCGTACGTGTGACATCCTCAGCGTGTGCTTTTGTTCTTCCAGCCCTGAGCCTCGCGTATGCCCACAACATCCTCCACCCCGGGCATCAGCGCCGGCCGACCGAAGGCGACGCTGTTCTGCCCGGCCTGCGACCACGAGTCCCCGATCGACGGCGACTGGGTCCTCGCGGACCACCCCACGGGCACCGCGTACGACTGTCCGTCGTGCGAGGCGACCGTCACGGTCCGCCCGACGTTCGACGAGTCCGACGGCCGCAGCGGCCGTGCCGGGCTCGCGTTCGCCCCACTGGCCGCCTGGTCCGGCTACCTCCGGGCGGTCCAGCGCGCCGCCAGCTCGTGGTACCCGTCGCTCTGAGACGGCAGGTGAGCCCCACGAACTGGCGCGGCCGTACCCACCACCGGTACGGTCTTTTTACCTGTCCAGTCCGTTATCTTAGATATGACAATTGGTGGCCTGCATCACGTTGCGCTCGCCGTCCCCGACGTGGCCGCCGCGGAATCGTACTACTGTGAGCTGTTCGACCTCGATGTGCTGTTCAGAGAGGGCAGCCTCGACGGTGACTTCGGTGCCCTGCCAGAGGGTGTGGACTGGCCCGACGCCAGGGACGCCGGTGTCGAGCCCGGTCTGACGTTCGTCGGCCGCGACGGGCTCGCACTGGCGCTCTCGCACGACCCCTCGGCTCCCGACGGCGGTCACGTCGACCACATCGCGCTCTCGGTGAGCGAGGGAGAACTCGGCGACATCTGCGACCGCGCCCGCGACCTCGACTGCGACGTCGACCAGCGCGAGTCGGCGGCCTTCGTCGTCGACACCAACGGCGTCGAGTGGGAACTCAACACGAGCTCCCCACCGCCGGAGACGCCGTTCAGGACGCTCGATATCTGAGACTACTCGCCGCCGCCGGCCGTCTTCTCGGCACTCTTCTCCAGCGCCGCCGCCAGCGTCCGCGCCTGGTCCGGGTCGAGCGAGAGTTCGTCGACGTGTGCCGGCAGGTTCTGTTCCGTCATGTTGTCGAGTTCAAGTTGCAGGAGGACCTTGCCGTCGTCGTCGGTGGTGACGTTCGCCACCGAGAAGCCCTCCTCTGTGAAGTCGTGGCCCCGCGCCTCGGCGTCGACGAGGTCGAGGGTCGTGTACGCGTTGACCTTGAGCAGTCGGTCAGCCATGTTCGGGCACAGGGTGCGAGGGCACTTAGGCCGCTCGTCGGCGGCGAGTGTGCGATGGGTGGCGGGGCCGGGAGGACCTGACAGCCAGCACGCTTATCAAGATATCCTGATAGATTCGCGTATGAAACGACGAGCGTTGCTGGGGGCGCTCTCCGGAGTGGCCGCTGCGGGCTGTTTGCGGTTGAGTTCTGGCGACGAAACGACGACCGGGACGCAAGCCGTGCAGACCGATACGAAGACGGACACTGCAACCGCGACTGCGACAGCGCCCGAGACACAGACGACGACGGGCCGAGTTGGCGAACTGGAGTATCCGAGTGGCCTCTCAGACGACGGTATCGGTCGGTTTCTCTATTCGTTCCACACCCAGGCGCTCGCAAGCGCGAGCTTCCAGACGAAGTGGTCGAAGATAGACGTCGAACGCTCGCACATCAAGTGGCAGAAATCGCACCGAGTCGACGATAGAGCCGCGCTCGGCTCGTGGACGCGAACCGATGGGGGAGCCCCGTTCGAGATATTCCGGTCGGGTACCGACGCCCTCTGGCGCGAGGACATGGGTGACCACTACACCTACGGGAACGACAGCGAGGGGTACTCCGTCGAAGAGATAACGTGGGGACAAGAGCTCGAACCCCTGCTGCGTGCTGGGGACTGGAACGAACCGACGCTGGTCGAGGAGGAGTACCCCGCAGTCTGGGAAGTCGAGACAGACACCGTCGAAGACGAGTCGGCGATTCCCGGGTACCATCAGGGGACGATTCAGACACTCTCAGCGACGGTCGAAATCGACGAGAACGCGGTCGTTCGGTCCGTCGAAGCGACCTACCAGATACAGGAACGAGACGGGAACGAGATTCGATACGCGAGCCAGTTCACGCTCGACTCTCTCGGCGAGGTCACGGTGACCGAACCGTCGTGGCTCCCGACCGCGCGAGAGCGCGTCCCGAAGGTAGCAGCCACGCTGTCGGACGACGACCGGTACGTGAAGATGGTCATCGAGTCCGGTGTCCGGCTCGAACCAGGGAGTTACGTCCAGCTGTTCGGGGAGGAGGACGGGGGCCACTGGCCACTGGAGGAACCCATCGAACCCGGTGTCGAGACGTACCTCTACAAATCGAGCGATTGGGCCGACAACCACCATCTGGGGGTCACCCGCGGGAGTAAACCGACTGGAGTGTCTCCTGCGCCGTTCGACGGCTCGCTGGAGCTGGCGGCGCGTCGAAAGACGAACACCGTCTTCAGCGATGTCAGCGTCAGGTAGGTCGAACCAGTCGGGGGCCTTCGGTCTCGAACAACCCTCAAGTACCAGTCCGCCGACTGGACAACCATGGTCGACGTCTCGACGCTCCAGCCGTTACTCGTGGGCGCACTCGCCCTGGCGATACTCGTCAAGAGTGCCCAGACGGCGGTCGGGGCGCTCATCCGGCTGGCGAAGCACTACGACGTGCCGGACGTGGTCGTCGGGGTGACCATCGTCGCCGTCGGGACGAGTCTCCCCGAGATCGGCTCGCACGTCATCGCCTCCCTCGGCATCGTCTCGGGGGCGCTCGATTACACGGTCACGTCGGCGACCGTCCTCGGCGGGAACATGGGCTCGTCGGTGACCCAGCAGCTGTTGCTGTTCGGTATCTTCCTCGTGGGGTACGGCCGGTATCGCCCTCGCCAGGTCTTCCTCACCTCGACGTTCGTCCCGATGGTCCTGGCGTCCGTGCTCGTCCTGGCGGTCGCCTTCGACGGGACCATCTCACGGGTCGACGGGCTAGTCCTGCTGGCGGCGTACGTGGCTCACACCTACTACGCCGTGACGCACCGCGAGCGCGGCGGGGTGCCGCCGGAGCCCGAGAGCAAGCGCGTGGGACGCGACGCGCTCATCGCGCTCCTCGGGCTGGTCGGGGTCGTCGTCGGCTCGTACGTCGTCCTCGAGACGGTCGAGATCATCGTCGCCCGGCTCCGGCTCGGCGGGTCGATGGTCGGGCTCGTCACCATCGGGCTCGCGTCGGCCCTACCCGAACTCTCGACCGTGTTCGAGGGGCTGCGCCGGCGCGCACCGGACATCGCCGTCGGGACCCTCGTCGGGAGCAACATCGTGAACCCGCTGCTCGCCATCGGGCTCGGCGGGGCCATCTCGACGTACCAGGTCCCCGAGGCCGTCGTGGTGTGGGACCTCCCGGTGAAGATACTCGCCGGCGTCGTCGTACTGGGGTGGGTGTGGACGCTCGGGAAAGGAAGTCTCGGCAGGAGAGAAGGGTTCTACATGGTCGTCGCGTACTTCGCCTTCGTCAGCGGCCGACTGCTGCTGTTCGCCGCGCAGTGACGAGGGACGCGACGAAGTGGCGTGCCAGCGACCTCAGTCGTCGGCCGACAGCGGTGTGCCGTCCGCCGCGTTCGGGGCGGGACTCGCGTCCATGGAGTCGTCCTCGGCGTAGGGGTACCACGTCCGCTTCGTGTTGTGCATGAACGGGTCCTCGTAGCTGGTCTCCTCGGGGTCGACCAGCTCGGCGAGTTCCTCGGCGTCGCGCGAGGCGACGAAGGCGCGGAAGCTTTCCTCGCCCTCGCGCTGCTCCTCGAAGTTCGCGAGCAGGTTCTCGATGGCACCCGGCACCTCGTCGGCCGGGACGCGCTCGGTGACCCACTCCGCGAAGTGCGGGTTCTCGCCGAGGCCGCCACCGAGACCGATGTCGAGGGCCTCGACGGGCTCGCCGTTCTTGCGCGTCTTCATGCCGCGCAGGGAGACGTCCGCGATCTGGGGCTGGGCGCAGGAGGCCGTACAGCCCGAGAGGTGGATGTGGAAGTCCTCGACACCGTTGGGGAGTTCCACGTTCTCCTTCAGCCAGCGGGCGTAGCGCACCTGCCGGTTCTTCGTCTCGACGATGGAGAGCGAGCAGAACTCGGTGCCCGTACAGGCGATGGAGCCGCGCATGAACGGGTGCGGGTCCGGGGAGTAGTGCTCGAAGACGTCCTCGGCGAGCAGGTCGTCGAGGTTCTCCTCGGGCACGTCCGTGAGGATGATGTTCTGGCGCTGGGTGAGGCGGGCCTCACCGGAGGCGTACTCCTCGGCGGCGTCCGCCATCGCGATGACGTCGTCCGCGCCGACACGGCCAACGAGGCAGTTCAGGCCGACGTAGTAGTTGCCGTCCGCCTGCTCGTGGATACCCACGTGGTCGTGGTGGCCGCCCTTCTCGTAGCCGGCGTTGTAGGTGTACTCCGAACGCAGGTCCTCGCCGGCGGTGTGGAGTTCGAAGTCCACGAACTCGTCTTGCAAGGTCTCGCGGAGCTTCTCGGTGCCCCACTCGTCGACGAGGAACTTGATGCGGGCGTTGTAGCGGTTCTCGCGGTCGCCGTACTCGCGGAACAGCGCGGAGATACCGCCGGAGACGTCGGCGACGCGCTCGGGCGTCGCGAACACGTCGATGTCGCGGGCGAACCGCTCTTCGTTCCGGGAGAGGCCACCGCCGACGCGGATGTTGTAGCCCTTCACTGCTTCGCCGTCGATCTCCTTCGTGGCGGGTTCGAGTGCGAGGTCGTTGATGTCGCCCTGACCACAGCCCTCGCGGCAGCCCGTCACCGAGACCTTCCACTTCCGGGGCAGGTTGGAGTGTTCCTCGTTACCCTTGAAGCGGTCGTTGAGCTCGTGGATGGTCGGCAGCGCGTCGACGTGCTCGTGCTTGTCTTTGCCGGCAACGGGGCAGCCGACGATGTTGCGCCACGAGTCACCACAGGCCTGCAGGGTAGAGAGACCCACGGATTCGAGTTCGTCCCAGATGGCGGGCACGTCCTCGATGTTGATCCAGTGGAGCTGGATGGCCTGGCGGGTAGTCACGTCGGCCCAGCCGTTCCCGAACTCGGGGTTCTCGGCGGGACCCTGGGAGTACTCCTTCGCGACCTCGCCGATCTTGCGGAGCTGGCCGGGTTCGAGCACGCCGGCCGGCGGCCCGATACGCATCATGAAGTAAGACTCCTGTCCGGCGCGCTGGTGGTACAGACCGTACCACTTGAAGCGCTCGAACCAGGCGTCTCGCTCGTCTTCCGGGATGGCGTCCCAGCCCTCCTCGGCGAACCGTTCCATATGGGCGCGGATGTCCGTGCCGTAGAGCTCGGACTTCCACTCCTCGACGTCAGTCGGCATAGAAACGCATACCGTCTCTAGCACTAAACCAGCGCCTCCCTCGTCAGGTAGCCCCGGTACTCCCGACTACCGGAACTATTTGCCAGGTTCGAGCGTCGCCCGGAGCTGGGTGGGGTCGAAGGGATGGAATTCGCCCTCGCTGACCCGGCCAACCGGCAGCCAGTCGAGGAATCCCTCGGTCCCGCAGTCGATGCACTGCCCGACCGCACACACCTCGACGAGGTGGCGATTGACCCCCACCTCGGTGAACGCTTCGAGCACCACGTAGGCGATGTCACAGTCACAGAAGTCGGTCGTCGCGAGCGGCCAGATGTCGCTGTTTGGCACCTGGCGCTCGTTGTTGACGCTGATCCACGCGCCGTCGTCGAGGACCCGTAGTTGCGTGGCCATACCTCCTGTATGGCGTCGGGACGCCTCCTTCCGTCGCCTCGTGCAAAGGTTCGCGTCGTCGGTGACGCCGCCCGCGCCCCCAACCACCAGCAGGCGGCCGAATCGCCCGACGTAGCGGCGTCACAGATACCGGCCGCAGTATCCGGTATCAGGTAGTGGCGGACACGATTGTGGCTGCAGGGCGGGTTATACCTGTAGCTGACATAGGAAGGGTCGATGACAGACGAGTCGACTCCCGAACGCCAGCACGCGTCAGCAGACGTCGCTCCCGAGCTGTACGAACCGGAGGGAGACAGATGACACAGCAGGACGTCGAACACGAACACGAAGCCGAGACAGAGGAAGAGCCAACGAAGCGACGTGGCAAGAAGAAGCGCCACGACGAGCACCTCCGTGACGTCGACGTGGGCGCGGGCTGTACCGAGATATGGGAGCACCTCTCCGATCAGCGCGACGAGGAGTAACCCACGCACACCAGCGAGGTGTTTTTCACTGATGCCGAGAAACCCACGTCTATGACAGACGACCCTCCACCCGGTGCCGGCCGCGAATCGCCGGTCGGCGAGCCCGTCATCCGTGGCGACCCCGCCGTGACCGGCGAGCGCGCCCGGGACGCGGTCGAGTTCGACCCTGACGACCCCGAGAGCGTCGCCGAGGCGGCCGAGACGGTCCGCCAGTTCGCCCAGAACACCGTCGGCGGCAGCGACAACGTCTACATGCTGCGCGGTGCCGCCGCCTGTGCCGCCCTCGTCCGTGGCACGGGGTCCTACAAGGTCGCTGCCGAGCGCGCAGGCGACCCCGCGACGGTCTCCTTCATCCGGAAGTGGGCCCGCGTCCACGACCTGCCACAGTCCATCCGGCGGCACGTCGCGATGGGCCACATCGCCCCGACCGCCGCCAAGCACATCGCCCGCGTCGGCGGCGAGGCACGGTTCCAGCTCGCCTGGGCAACCCTCGACGGCGAGCTCACCGTCCGCGAGGTGCGGACCATCGCCAGCGCCGTCAACGACGGTGTGCCCGTCGACGACGCCCTGGCAGAACACGACGTGAACCTCGGCGAACTCACCGTGACGCTCCCCGCGGACGTGTACCGGGAGCTCCGGCGACACGCCGCCATCGAGAGCAAATCGGTCGACGACGCCGTCGCGGACGCCCTCGACGCGTACCTCTGATTCTCGCGGACTACCGCTGATTCTCGCGGCAGAACCGCTCGACTGCATCGACCAGTACCGACCCCGCCGTCAGCACGTCCTCGAAGTCGATGGTCTCGTTCGGGAAGTGCGCCTGCTCGATGCTTCCCGGCCCGAACAGCACCGTCGGAATGCCTGCTTCCTCGTAGTGTCGGCTGTCCGCCCCGTAGGTCGCGCCGCGTGGCTCGCGCTCCAGTCCTGCCGCCGCGGCCGCGGCCTGGACCGCCCCGACGACCGGCTCCTCGGGGTCGACCTCGGCCGACTCGAACTGGATGGAGAAGCGCTCGAACTCGGGCGGGTGTTCGCTGAGCCACTCGCTCTCCTCGGCGACCGATTCGAGGCGCTCGCGGAACTCGGCCTCCACGTCGGCGACCGTCTCACCCGGGGCGACGCCGATACGGACCTGTGCGACCAGCTCGTCGGGAACCGCCGACGCCCAGTTGCCCGCCTGGACCGTCCCGAAGCTCACCGGCCACTTGATGGGGAACTCCTCGTACAGTGGGTGGGTCACGCGCTCCTCGCGCTCGGCCTCCAGCTCCGCGAAGGCCCGCCGAATGGTCTCGAAGTGCGGGAGCACCGACTCGCCGCGCCAGCGCGTCGCCGCGTGCGCGGACCGGCCCTCCAGCCGGAGTTCCATCATCACGCTCCCCTCGACCGCCGTCACCACGTCCAGTTCGGTCGGCTCGGTGACGATGGCTGCGTCCCGGTCGAACGGGTACGGGTTCGACAGTGCCGCCGCGGCCGCCCCGATACCACCCTCCTCCTCGCCGGCGACGGATTCGACCACGATTCGCCCGTCGAACTCGCCCACTTCGGCGAGATGGCGGGCCACGAACACCGCCACCGCAAGCCCCGATTTCATGTCCGCCGCGCCCCGTGCCGTCACCTCGGACCCGTTCCACGTCGGCTCGAAGGGGTCCGTGTCCCACGCGCTCTCGGTCGCCGGCACCACGTCGACGTGCCCGTTCAGGACGATGGTCGGCCCCGCCTCCGGGTCCCCGAGCTCGACCACACCCGCGACGCTCGGCCGGGCCACCGTCTCGATCTCGGCAGGGTCGTCCGGGAACGACGGGTGTGCGGCCAGTTCGTCCGCGTCGGCCACCCACTCGTACGTCTCGAACCCGAACGACTCGAACTGCTCGCGAAGCCAGCGCTGGGCCGCGAGTTCACCCCCATCGGTCGTGTCGAATCGCAACAGCTCCTCGAGAAACGCCCGCAACTCCTCGTCGTAGCCGGCGAATGCGGTCATATTTGCGAGCAAGACACGGGGCGCTAAAACACCCTCGCTACGCCCCGACAGAACGATAACCATTTAACTGTCGCCGGAACAATTTCGCAGTACGGGGCCGGTAGCTCAGTTCGGCAGAGCGTCTGGCTTTTAACCAGACGGTCGGGGGTTCAAGTCCCTCCCGGCCCGCTTCTGCGAAGTCACGGACGTGACGAGCGAAGCGGTTTGAGGGTCTTGAAGAGACCAGTCGAGCGTAGCGAAGCGAGCACGTCTGGGCGTAGTTCAAGTCCCTCCCGGCCCGTTTTCCTGCGAACGATAGTGAGCAGTGAAAACGCCATGGAGAACGTGAACCAGCGAGCGAAGCGAACGCGGAGCGAGTGAGGTTCAAGTCCCTCCCGGCCCGCTTTTGCTGCAAACTATTCGTGAGCAGCGAAGCGGCTAGCGGCTCTTCCACCACGGACCTGTCGTCGGGTTCGGAGTCGTTCACCGTCTCCCCGTGAATCCGCCGACGTACCACCGTCCGATAGCTTCCCATCCAGAAGATTTTAATCGTAACGGGTGAGTTGGTAAATTGATTCTTCTAGACGCCGCTTCGTTGCAGTCGGGTGAGGGCAGAACTGAAGCAAGCCCGGTGACCAAGGGTAATAAAACCATAGGCCATGTGGATTGGTGATTAATTTTATTACATATAAGTACAGTGTGGTTGTCATAGCATGCCCTGTCCACACAGCAGGTCGACGGATGACGAAGACCACGGGATAGAACGGCGCGAGTTCATGAAGACCGCACTCGCCATCGGTGGGACCAGTGCGATGTTCGCGGCCAAGGCCCGCGGGGAACCGGTGCTCCAGGGAAGCACCGAGGGCCTGCCGGAACGGCAGTACGCCTGGAACGACTTCATGCCGAAGAACGGGCTGACCGGCCTCGCGAAGACGCCGGCGCACCACCTCCAGCTCCTGCTGGACTACACCGGCGACGGCACCCCGACCGAGGACGACCGCGAGCAGGTCGAAGCCGCGCTCCGGACGCTCGAAGACGCCTACGAGTGGGACAACGAGGGCCTGATGTTCACCATCGGGTACTCCCTGTCGTACTTCGACCGGTTCGACGAGGACCTCCCGGAGGGGACCGGGATGCGGCCGCCCGAGGACATCATCGACGAGACCGACATCGCCAGTAGCGGGCAGATAACGGCCGACCACGCCGACGCCCACCTGCATCTCGCCAGCAAGCACGCCCACGTGCTGCTGGAGGCCGAGGAGGCGCTGTTCGGGGCCGTCGACGAGGTGAACGGTGTCGACGTCGAGACCGACCTCTCGGGCGTGTTCGAGAAGACGGACCGCCGGACCGGCTTCATCGGGAACCCGAAGGAACGGTGGGACGAGGACCTCCAGGGCAAGAACCCCATCGAGGAGGGCGCGTCCGTCTTCTTCGGCTTCAAGTCGCTGTTCACCGACAGCCAGCCGAGCGAGGACGACGTGGCCATCCAGGAGGGGCCCTTCGCCGACGGCACCACCGAGCAGGTGTCGCTGCTGCTCGACAACAACGTCAAGCAGTGGTACAACAAGCACGACATCGAAGAGCGCATCGAGCGGATGTACAGCCCGAGCCACACCCTCGACGAGACGGGCAGGTTCGGCCGCGAACTCGCACCGACGAGTGCCCCCAGCGACGAGAAGTCGATGGGAGAGGCCGCCACGGAGACCGCCGAGGACGCCGAGGAGAAGGGCGTCGTCGGCCACGCACAGAAGCTGGCCCGCGCCCGTGTCGACGACCCCGACTGGGAGGACGGCCGGCCGCTGCTCCTGCGCCGTGACTTCCCCTCGACGGACGGTGGTCGCGCCCACACCCAGTTCATCTCGAACCAGCGAAGCATCGACGACTTCATCAGCGTCAGGAAGGCGATGGCGTTCGTCGACTGGAACGCCGACGACCCCGACCCGGCCGAGTCCGAGGTCCAGCTGAAAGACCACGGTATCCAGGGCCACTTCAAGGTGCAGAGCCGTGGAACCTACCTGGTGCCGCCGCGTGACCTTCGCGCGTTGCCCCCGGCCAACCCGTGACAATGGCGGAAGACACAGACAGCTCCGGCATCCCGACGCCGTGGGGATGGGTGCGCCGGAGCTACGCCAGAAAGCTCGGGTTCGCGCTCCTCGGAGCCGTCCTGCTCATGCTGGTCGCCGGCTACCTCGTCCAGGCCCAGACCGCGGCCGAGGTCAAACAGGACGCCGAGGGCGACCTGTCGCTTGCCGCCCAGGTGCAGGCGAACGAACTCGACCAGTGGATCAAGGGGAACAAACGCCAGGCCCGGACCGTCTCTGAGTTGTACGAACTCCAGACGGACGACCCCGAACAGATACAACCGAAGTTGAAAGAACTCGTGAACGACGGCCAGGTCTCCGACGAGGTCGTCGCCATCCACTACGTCGACACCTCGAAGGGCCAGGTCATCACGAGTTCGAAGGACAAGTTCGTCGGCGTCAAGCCCGCGAAACAGGGCGCGCCGTTCGTCTCGAAACTCAAGGAGGGCTTCGAGAGCCCCGACGAAGTGTACGTCTCGAAGCCGTTCAGCATCCCCGTCGCTGACTTCCCCGTCGTCGCCGTGCTCACGCCGGTGCCGCGGGTCGACAACCGCGTCGTCGTGTTCATGATCAACCCGACCGGGGAAACGACCGAGCTCGAACAGCCGGTCGCCGAGGGCTTCACCCGCGTCGTGACGACCGACGGAACCGTCGTCGCATCACCCGAGAGCGGGGCCAACCTCACCGACCAGAACCAGCAACTGGTCCTCGACCGGGCGGCGGGCAACCCCTCCGGTGTCGAGGAGACACAGGACGGTGAACTGGTCGGCTACGCGTCGCTCGACTCGACGAACTGGGTCGTCCTCATCCACGCCCCCACATCGAACGCCTACGCGCTGACTTCGACCGTCCGCGAGGGACTCGGCGGCCTCATCGCCGTCGCACTGGTCTCGCTCGGTCTGGTCGGCGTCACCATCGGCCGCAGCACCACGAAGTCGTTGCGCTCGCTGGCCGGCGGTGCCCGCCAGATGCGTGACGGCGACCTCGACGCCGACATCGAGTCCAAGCGGACCGACGAGATCGGCACACTCGCCGCGACGCTCGCGGAGATGCGCGACTCGCTCCGCGAACAGATCACGGAGGCGAAGGAGGCCCGCGAGGCCGCCGACCGCCGCCGCCGCGAGGCCGAGCAGATGAACCGCCACCTGGAGCAGAAGGCGACCGAGTACGGTGACACCCTCTCGGCCATCGCCAAGGGTGACCTCACCCAGCGGATGAACACCCAGAGCGAGAGCGAGGCGATGGAGCAGATCGCGACCGACTTCAACGCGATGGTCGCCGGGATGGAGAAGACCCTGAACCACATCAACGCGTTCGCGACCGACGTCGCCGCCGCGAGTGAACAGGTGGTCGCCGGGGCCGAAGAGGTCCAGCAGTCCAGTCAGCAGGTCACGGCCTCCACCCAGCAGATATCCGACGGTGCCGAGGAACAGAGCAACCGCTTCCAGGAGGTCTCACAGGAGATGAGTGACCTCTCTGCCACCATCGAGGAGGTCGCCGTCTCCTCGAACGAGGTCGCAGACATCGCCGAACTGACGGCCGAGACCGGGAACCGCGGCCGGGAGGCCGCACAGGAGGCCATCGCCGGGATGCGCGAGATAGAGGAGAAGTCCGAGCGCGCCGTCGACGCCATCGAATCGCTCGAGGCCGAGATGGAGCAGATCGACGAGCTCATCGAGTTCATCTCCGAGGTCGCCGACCAGACCAACATGCTCGGGCTGAACGCCAACATCGAGGCGACCCGCTCCGGGATGTCCGGGGAAGGGTTCTCCGTCGTCGCCCAGCAGGTCAAAGACCTCGCCCAGGACACGAAGGAAGCGGTCCAGTCCATCGAAGGCAGCCTCGAGAACCTGCAGGACGAGACCGACCGCACCGCACACGAGGTGCAGACGACCGCAGCCAGCATCGAGACGCACGTCGATGCCGTCGAGAACGCGGTCGACGCACTCGACGAGATCGCCGAGTACGCCCGCAAGACGAACGACGGCGTCCAGGAGATCTCGACCGTGGCGGAGCGCCAGTCCATGACGACCCAGGAGGTCGTCTCGATGGTCGAAGACGCCGCGAGTATCGCCGAAGAGACCACCGCCGAGACCGAGAGCGTCGCCGCAGCGACCGAGGAACAGACCTCGGCGCTGTCCTCGGTGACGAAGAACGCGAACGGCCTCGCCAAGCAGGCGAGACAGCTGAGCGACGCGCTCGACCGCTTCGAGACCGACGTCGACGGCCAGGCCGCAGCCACGGAGACGCCTGCCGACCGACAGCTCGAAGACTCACCGACGCCGAGCGGCGAGGACTGACCGCGACGCTGTTACACTTTTTTCGAGGCCGGAGAGACACACGACGACAGCCCAGGCGAGACACCGGTCTGTTCGACTCGACATCCCAGAACGGTCCCGAACGCAAGGCTCGGGGAGCACAGTCGAGCCGTGAAGAAACGGTCGCTACCGAAGAAGACGAGTCGCGCTACTCCTTGCGCGGGAGGAACGCGAAGCCGACCAGCAGGATGAGGCCGGTGCCACCGACGAGGACGACGCCCCAGACACCGTTGATGCGCTCTTTGAAGCGGTGCTGGGTCTCGATGGATGCCGCGAGGGACTGCTGAGCGGACTCGCCACGCTTGAGCTCGACCGAGTCATCGGTCGGGAAGTGCGCAGCGTACGCGACACCGTTGAGGGACACGTTCGCGTTCTGGCCGAACGAGACCTCGTTCTCCGTGGGTGAGGTCCAGGTGAAGGTGACGGTCTCGGGTGCGCGCGTCACCGTGCTCTGGTTGCCCTTGAACGTCATCGTCTCCCCGGAGACGTCGAGCGTGCGCGTCTGGATGGAGCTGTTGTTCGAGGACGCGATGAACTCCTCGACGGTGACGGCCTGACGGTCCGGCTTGTCGAGGTCGCCGTCGATGTACTGGGTGCCGTTGACCCACTGGGCGTTGTACTGGTCACCGGGCTCCCAGCGGAGCGTGACCTCGCTCGGCGAGGACGTGTTCGCGATGAACGCGCGGTAGGTCGCGTCCTCGAAGGTGACCGTCGTGTTGTTCGTCCACGTCTCGGAGGCCGTCGCGGATTCGTTCACCCAGACCAGCTTGGCCGTGTAGGTGACGCCGCCACCGCCGCCGTGGCCGCCACCGGACGACTCACTCGCCGAGACCTCGGTCGCGTTGTACTGGCGACCGTCGACCGTGATGGTGTCTCCCGATTTCAACGTGGCATCCGGGTTCTCGAGACCCACCTCGGGTGCTTCCGCGATCGTGATGAACGCGTACGCCCCCGTTATGAGTACGAGGAAGATAGCGACGTACGCCGCCGCTGCTCGTCGTTGCATGTGTGGGGCGTAGTACGCCCCGCGTATAACGATTACTAACTCTCTCAACCGGTGAGACCGACCGTCACTGGCTCCCTTTCGCCGACTCGCGAACAGCCGTCTGGAACCGGGTCGGCGGTAGACCCTTCTCCCTGTCTGCCCAATCATCAGTCCATGGGACTGTACGACGCCCTGGCCGACCTCACCCTCAACATCGACAGCTACGAGCTGACCCGACACGAACGCGACACCTCCAGTGACTTCACCCGCGTCTCGACGGTGTTCGAACTCCACGGCGACGGGCACGTCGGCCGTGGCGAGGACGTCACCTACGACACCCCGGACCACGACGCCCTCATCGAGAACCACGACTTCGATTTCGCGGGCACGTACACGCACGGAACGTTCTCCGCTTTCCTCGACGACGTCTCGCTGTTCCCGCAGCCACCCGAACGCGACACCGCCCACCACTACCGGCGCTGGGCCGTCGAGAGCGCCGCCCTCGACCTCGCGCTCAAGCAGGCCGGAACCTCGCTCGGGGAGGCACTCGGGCGGTCCTACGACCCCGTCCGCTTCATCGTCAGCACCCGCCTCGGCGACCCGCCGACGTTCGACCGCATCGACGCGATCCAGCGCGTCTTCCCCGACGCCGAGTTCAAACTCGACCCGACCCCCGACTGGGACGACGACCTCGTCGCCAGCCTCGCCGACACCGGGGCGGTCCGGGTCCTCGACCTCAAGGGCCTCTACGAGGGTACGAGCGTCGACCAGGAACCGGACCCCGAGCTCTACCGGCGCGTCGTCGAGGGGTTCCCGGACAGCGTCATCGAAGACCCTGGGATCACCGACGACACTCGACACATCTTCGACGACCACGAAGCCCGCGTCAGCTGGGACTACCCCATCACCGGCATCGAGAGCGTCGAATCCCTCCCGTTCGAGCCCCGGTGGCTCAACATCAAACCCTCGCGGTTCGGCACCGTCGAGTCCCTGCTCGACACCATCGACTACTGCGTGGAACGAGACATCACGATGTACGGCGGCGGCCAGTTCGAACTCGTGGTCGGGCGCGGCCACATCCAGGCGCTCGCCTCGCTGTTCTACCCCGACGCCCCCAACGACGTGGCCCCCGGCGGGTACAACGACCCCGAGCTAGACGCGGAGCTGCCGACGAGTCCGTTGCCTGCGCCGGTCGAGCCGAGCGGGCTCGACTGGGCGTGACGACTCGGAAGATTTGTCGCCACGACGCGGCCTGAAGTCGAGACCGGTCGCTCACGAATCGAATTCGAAAGAAGCCAAGGGCCGGCCCTGAACTGGCTAAATAAGTCGAGCTCAAGGCCAATTAGTAACGATATTTGAAGTGGTCACGTAGGGTAATCATGACTTCCCTGGAGGTCCAACTAAAAAACCTACGCGACCGAATAGAGGAAGCCGACGTTAGCGAGGACGACCGTGACGCCCTCCGGCGTTCGACGACGCGCTGACGCTGTTGCACTCGAACTACTCCACCTACCGGCACGTCAAACTGCTACGCCACGTTCTCACCATCGCGAAACGGGTGGGCAGCATTAACACGGCGCTGATCGAAAAACCGGACGCCGAGGCCATCGTTCGCTGGATTAATCGGGGCTACAACACCGAGGAAATAAATCAGGACTACCGTGTGGCGCTGAAAGTGTTCGGCTGCCGTGTCACCGACGACGGCGTGGGGGGCGACCCCGACGAACCGCCCGCTTCCCTCAACTGGATTCCATCCAGTACGTCGAGGAACTACGACCCGGCACCCAAGCCTGGGAACATGCTCGATTGGAACAAGGACGTCATCCCGATGATTGAGCCGACAAAACAAGGCGCGATGCCGCTGCTATTGCACTCCAGTTCGACGCTGGGCTTCATGGGTTCGAGTTCAGCGACCTCACCGTCGGGGACGTCACGGACCACGAACACGGACTCCGGGTGACGGCCGGCGGAAAGCAGCCGGACGGTACTACTGATTCCGAGCGTCCCCCTACGTGCGCGACTGGCTCGACGAACACCCCGAGCCGTCGGACCTCGACGCCCCACTGTGGTCGAAACTGACCGAGCCCGAGGGTATCAGTTATCGGCTGCTCACTAAGATGTTCAAGAAGCCGGCCGACCGCGCCGGCGTGGGCAAACCGGTGACGCTGACGAACTTCCGCAAGAGTAGCGCGAGTTACCACGCCAGCAAAGGGCTGAGCCAGGCACACCTCAAACAGCGACACGGGTGGGTCCGCGGTTCGCGACCGCCAGCCGGTACGTTACCATCTTCGGCGAGGACACCGACAACGAACTGGCGAGGCTCCATGGTCTCGATGTCGACGAAGGGAGACCGAGCATATCGGACCGGTTCCCTGTCCCCCGGTGTGGGTATTAGGAGAAGCGCGAGCGCACTTCTGTTCCCGCTGTGGTCAAGCCATGCGCGTTGAGGCGGCAGCCAGGTTGAGGAAATACAGGACGACGTGAAACAGGACTACGCCGAAACGGACCCGGAGGACACAAGCATACGAGAGAAAATCGAGACCATTGACAGCCTCCTCGACGACCCGGACGTGAAGACGGCGCTTCTCGAACGAATGAGAGTCGGCGAATAGAATGTCTACATTTGTTATCTTTCTCGCGACTATCCACACCGTAATTTTAACTATTCCAATAGGGCCAATCAGTTTAGACATCGAACAGTTCGACACCAGCCGCTTCAATAATTGTCAAGAAATCATCTTTATCGAGACGGCGGATACTATTTTGCGGTACTCCAGATAGTCCATTGCGGTCCTGAAGGAACGATATCTGGTTCTTAATCTCCCTGACATTGAGTTCAGGGTCGAACGGCCGATAGTTCTCGATGTGGGCGTAGTACTCGATGTGGGTTTCTGTCCCATCTCCCATGCCCCACTCCCGTTGTTCGACATCTCCGATTGTTCCGGTCCCGAACAAGACATGTTTGCCAGGTCGGTAGTAGACGAACCGGTCACCAGTCGAAAGTTGCTTGTAGCCCGGTGTGTACTCACGGTAGTGGTAGACCTGTCCCTCCTCGTCCTTGTATGGACTGCTATCTGAGTCCTTTTGATTGAGCCAGAAGTACTTCATAGATCACTTGACCAGCTTTGTTTTCATATAGTATGTGCAGCACTCGTTAATAGGGCACGATTCGCATGCTGGATTGGTCGGTGTACATATGAGGGCACCGAGGTCGAGCAGTGCCAGGTTGAATGCGCGGGCCAATTCCGGTGTATCCGGCGTCAGAGCTTCCATGAACCGGTATACATCGTCGTCTTTGTGGGGTTGTTGGGGCATCTCTAAATCCAGAACCCGCTCGATGACTCTTATAATATTTGCGTCGACCAGGGCAAGTGCTCGGTCTCTGGCAAACAGCTGGGTAGCTCGTGCGGAGTAGTTTCCGACGCCCCACGGTTCTTTGAGCTTCTCAAGTGCATCGGGGACGTTATTATTGTATTCGTTGCAGAACGTGGTTCCGATACTGCGTAGGGTCTTTACACGGTTATCGACCAATCCTAATGAGTAGACGACTTGCTGGATCTCTTCATCTGTTGCACGGTCAAGACTACATGGCGACGGGAAGCGATCAAGGACATCGTCGTAGATGGTAGCAACAGCGTTACCGTTGGTACGTTGTAGCAGTATCTCGGTAAGATACACCTTCCATGGGTCTTTCGTGTCCCTCCATGGATACTGGCGACCGTATTCTGCAAGCCAGGAGAGCAGGTGGGGTACCTGCCGAAGAAATGCGTCAGTCGAAGCTTTCGGGTCGGTAACTCCGAAGTTGGATGCGATATCCGAGGCCGCATCGATATCGGTAGTGTCCAGTAGCTCCTCGTAGCTTGTTGTGGTTTGACCGAACGGTAACGTTGCGGTCGCGTTCATCAATCCTCGCCAGGCTTACCCGCGGGTTCAATAATGATGTTACCGTCGTCATCTTCGTAGAACGCGATCTTACCACCCGGTTCTGTCATGTCCTCACCCCATTTCTCGCGGACCTCTTTCACCAGCTGCATCTTATGGCCCTGCTGGATTGTGGTCACGTTGAGCAAGTATTTTTCCATACATAGGCACTGGATGCCTCTATTGTAATAATTGCACGAAAGAGCGCTTGAAGGCCTAATTGGACTTTTGAGTCGAATAATACTAGAAAGTTCTTTACCACTAGGACCCGTCAACAGCAGAGGTTATAAGACACATGCCCGGTGAAAATACAGTTGAAGAATCGATGTCGGATAGAAACGTCACTGACGAACTGGACGACCTTCAATACGTAGACCTTTTCAGCGGGTGCGGCGGTATGAGCCAGGGTTTCGAACAGGTGGGATTCGACTGCGTCGGCGCAATCGATCAGAACGAAAACGCCTGTGAAACTTACGGGCACAACATCGGGACCGAACCAATTATTGGAGATATTACAAATTACACTGCTGACGGCCTCCTTGACGAGTTCGGTGTCAGCAAGGGAGAATTAGATGTCCTGATCTCCTGTGCGCCATGCCAGGGTTTCAGCCAGCACCGTAACAAGGATGACTATGACCATGACGAGCGGAACACGCTGGTTTCGTTCAGCGCTGAGCTCGCTGTCGAGATGGAACCCGAGTTTTTCGTCATGGAAAATGTTCCCGAACTGATCCGGGGATCGAAGGAGAAGTACTGGAACCGGACCTACGAGATTCTGAAAGACGCCGGCTATCTAGTCAAGTCAGATATTCTTAACGCGGCAGACTTCGGGGTGCCGCAACGCCGGAACCGGGCAATTATCATTGCTCGAAAAGACAGCCGTAAAGTTGAGCTACCTAGTCCAAACGTTGATGACCACCGTACAGTTCGGGATGCAATCGAGGATCTGCCACCCGTTAAGGCCGGGGAAGAGGATCCGGACGATCCGATGCATCGGGCCCCCAACCACACCGATCGAATCGTCAAAATGTTGGACCTGGTTCCGAATGACGGCGGGTCCTGGATGGATATTCCCGAACCATATCAGGACGAGTACTGGCTGGACTCAATGAAGAAAAGGGCCGAAAACGGCGATCTGGGATCGTTCTGTGATACGTATGGCCGGATGCACTGGGACCGACCGGCCGGTACGATAACCCGAAAATCTTCGACACCGTCATGCGGCCGGTACGTCCACCCGGAGCAGAACCGGAACATCACTGTCCGTGAAGCAGCTCGGCTGCAGTCATTCCCCGACGACTGGGAGTTCCAGGGCTCATTTATCTCGTGGTATGAACAGAATGGGAACGCGGTGCCGCCGAAACTGGGGGAAGCGATTGCGGAAGAGGTCAAGCAATGGTATCCGATCGAGGAGAAAGGTGCGCGGCAGGCGACGTTGGAGAACGCCTTCAGCGACTAACCCTGAGAGTCGGCTGTTTCTGGTACCCGTCGATACTCGAAGCTGTCAGTCAGACCCATGAGGTAGCGGATGTAGCTACCGAAGAAGTCTCTGACGTCTTCGTCTGCGAGCATCTGGCTCATGTTGAACGGGACATCCAGCAGGTCGTCTTCCAGAATGAAGTCGCGGATTCCGACGTCCCGTGCATCACTACCGCGCTCACCGTGGATCATGCGTTCGGTATAGACTGGCTGGATCATAATCCGTTTCGCATCTGGGTTCCGATCCTTGAAGTCCTCAAGTTTACTTCTGATTAGCGGTAGCCAACCCTCCCACTGGTTGCTGGTGTCCTTTCGGTCCTTGATCTCGCCGAATCCCTCAACACCCCGTGGAGACCGCACGATCATATCAGGCTCGGTGAACGCAACCTCACCACCGTTGGTTGCAGTGATTTTCTCAATGGCGTATGCACCGGAGATCTCCGATATGGTGTGTTCCTCTCCGACTAAGGAGACCGGTACGGTTTTGAAGCTATCGCCAGATGTGAGTTTGAACCGGAACGACTCCAATTGGTCGTGCTCCCACAGGTCCTCAACGATAACAGATCCAACATTGACCACGGCTTTTCTCCCACCAGCGTTCCGCGAGGAACCTTCGATTGCCGAGCCCTCGGTCAAAGCAACGCTAATCAGGGCCCGTGCCTCTGGATCGTCGTCGGTGAGGCTGGATGCCCATGTGCTAATCAAGGAGTTGAAGAACCTACAAAGCCGGCGGAGTTCCTCGGTTTCTGTGACCCTCTGGTTGTCGTTCCGAAGCTGGCGAACGGCGGACCGGACACTTCCTATGTCGCGGAGCCGGTTGTCGGAGACACCGGCAAGGGTTCGGTAGTGTTCGAACAGGTTGTTGTTTGCTGTGAGGATGGTCGGGTGGGCAAAGAACTGGTGCAGCTGCTGTTGTGTGATGCCGTTATTTCCTAGGGTTTCGATAGCTTGGTCGGAGACACCGAGGTCCTCCCAGTCCAGAGATCTTTCGTCAAGTTCCATGGCACGGTGGTACCGGTCCATCATACCACGCTGATTGAACTGAGTGTCTCGGTAAGATACCTTCCATCGGGCTTCTTGGATCAGGTGTTCCTCAATATTGTCCTCGTTGACGATCGACGCGAGATAGGTATCAACGTCGATGACATCCCAGATATCCTGCATTGGTAGCTGGACGTACCGCCTGTGCCCGCTTAAAAAGTATCAGACTAATTGAACTAATTCGTTCGATTCGTTTATAACGTTCCCACCATTGTGGATGCGGGGTTATCTTGTAGCCACACATCGAACCAGACGACAACAAACAGCTGTGCCCACTCACGCTGGCAGCGTTAAACCTATCAGGACGTTGAGCTAGACCTTGCCGCTCCCCACGAAGATGAGGTCTTACCCGGCAACCGGTGATTACCTCGGTTGAGCACTGCCGGCAGCGTGGCAACCGCCTCAACACTTTGACGCGCTCTGGACCGAACTTCGCGTGGTCCGAGATTTTCTTCTCGCCGTCGTGAACGTCGATGAACCGTTCGGTATCAAGGCCAGCCTCACCAAGTCGCCTGGCTATACGTTCGTGGGAAGGTATCTTGGGATCCGAGATACCGCTTTCGTCGAAATCGAGAGTCGTCATGAACTGCAAGCCTTCGACAACGAGATTGCTAATTCGCTTCCGGAGTATGAGTACGAACAAGCACCCGAATCCGGACGATACTCGGCAACTGAGATTTGGAAAGACAAGAACTTCGACCACAGCGTTGACCTCTATCACGCTGAGAACCGCATTGCTATCGAGATAGAGAAAAGCGAGCGCAAGCGCGTAAGTGACGACCTCTTGAAATTCATCAATAGAGCTCAGGCGTACCGTAAAAAGGCATAGAATTGAGATTGGGTGTCTCATCCTCCCCACGAATTACCGGGAGAATGGCAACATATTCGGCGGGGTTGCGAAGACCTTTGATTTCATCCGTGGAGTCATGCACGTCGAAGATGTGGCAATAATCAGATACAGGGATCCGTGGTGGAAATGACGCGGTGATCCACACCGGCGAGGGTTGTCGAGGTATGGCTTTGAACTAACTGTATAAAGGAGGTATCAAGCCAAGGGCCGGATTTGAACCGGCGATGGGCGGCTCTGCAGGCCGCTGCGTTCGGCCGGACTCTGCCACCTTGGCACGCAACAGATAGTACTGCTTTCTGGCGTTTAAACGTAGCGATACGGTGTTGCCACTGGGTGTCCGAACGCACCCGGAGAGCGCCGACCGCTGTCGGTACTCCCCGGCTATAAATGAAGAAAGCCACACACCCCGACGGGTGTGTGGCTTGTAGTATGAATGGAGGCGGCGAATGAATTTTCCCAGAGGCTCGCGCACTCCAGTACTCGCCCAAACGCAGGTGAGCTTAACTTCCGTGTTCGGGATGGGTACGGGTGTAACCTCACCGCTCTGGCCGCCTTAACGCCGATCCGCGGAATCGAACCGCGACAACGATCCAATATCGGTGGTCATTGAAACCAGTGTGTAAACGCAATCCAGTTAACGCCTGGACCTTCCACCATGTGGTGAAGATCCCAGTATGCGGTATGATTGTGTGGCTTGACCTGTTAGTGCTCGCGGACTGAACGCCTCGTTGCCTTGGCGCGTACATCCCGAGTCTATCGAACTCGTCTTCTACGAGTGGTCTCAGCGGCACCTCTTTTCCATGTGGGTTTCGAGCTTAGATGCATTCAGCTCTTACCCCGTGTGACGTAGCTGCCCGGCACGTGCCCTCTCGGACAACCGGTACACCAGTGGTCACCATTCGTAGTTCCTCTCGTACTATACGAACGTTCACGTCAGGTGCCATAGCACCCCCAATAGATAGCAGCCGACCTGTCTCACGACGGTCTAAACCCAGCTCACGACCTCCTTTAATAGGCGAACAACCTCACCCTTGCCCGCTTCTGCACGGGCAGGATGGAGGGAACCGACATCGAGGTAGCAAGCCACGCGGTCGATATGTGCTCTTGCGCGTGACGACTCTGTTATCCCTAAGGTAGCTTTTCTGTCATCAATTTCCCGCATCGAGCAGGATAATTGGTTCGCTAGACCACGCTTTCGCGTCAACGATCCTCGTTAGGAAGATCATTGTCAGCCCATCTTATGCTCTTGCGCTCTTCTCCGAGTCTCCGACTCGGATGAGATGGACTTAGGGCGCGCTCGATATCTTTTCAAGCGCGTACCGCCCCAGTCAAACTGCCCGGCTACCGGTGTCCTCCTCCCGGAGTGAGGGTCACAGTCACTAATGGGTAGTATTTCAGTGATGTCTCGGTGGCCCGCTAGCGCGGGTACCTGTGTAATGACTCCTACCTATCCTGCACATTAGCGACCGTGTCCCAGCGACAGCCTGCAGTAAAGCTCTATAGGGTCTTCGCTTCCCCTTGGGGGTCTCCAGACTCCGCACTGGAACGTACAGTTCACCGGGCCCAACGTTGGGACAGTGACGCTCTCGTTGATCCATTCATGCAAGCCGCTACTGAAGCGGCAAGGTACTACGCTACCTTAAGAGGGTCATAGTTACCCCCGCCGTTGACGGGTCCTTCGTCCTATTGTACTAGGTGTTCAGATACCCGCACTGGGCAGGATTCAGTGACCGTACGAGTCCTTGCGGATTTGCGGTCACCTATGTTGTTACTAGACAGTCGGAGCGTCCGAGTCACTGCGACCTGCCCCTATACAGGGCAGGCATCCCTTATCGCGAACTTACGGGACTAACTTGCCGAATTCCCTAACGTCGGTTGTTCCCGACAGGCCTTGGCTTTCACTGCCACGAGCACCTGTGTCGGTTCTTGGTACGAATCTCATACTCGTCTTTTCACGGGCTCTAGGTACGGTCGACTTACGCTATCTCGTGATTCGTCCGCTTCGTGCCATTACGGCTTCCACGGATTTCCACGATTCGACTGGGCGAAGGCCCAGCTCGACTGTCCCCAAAGCGTCAACTTTGAGTGTATGAGAGCACTGGAATATTAACCAGTTTCCCTGTTGTCACATTCGAATTACGGTGTGACTTAGGATCGGCTAACCCTCGACTGATTGGCATTGTCGAGGAACCCTTGCTCGTTCGGCCGTCGGGGTTCTCACCCGACTAACGCTGCTACTATGGCCAGGATTTTCGTCACTGATCGGTCCACACGAGTTCTCACCCGTGCTTCCACCCGATCAGAGCGCCAGCCTACGGAATTGCTCGGTCAAGAGCATCGTCAGGTCTCGGAAGCGGACTTGAGCCCCGATCATTTTCGGCGCCTCAAACCTCGGCCGGTAAGCTGTTACGCTTTTCTTAGAGGGTAGCTGCTTCTAAGCTCACCTCCCGGCTGTTTAGGGCTTGAGACCACCTTCAATCGCACTTAGTCCGCATTTTGGGTCCTTAACCCGACTCTGGGTTGTCTCCCTCATGGTGCACAGGCTTACCCCGCACACCGGACTCCCTGCATCGATGGCGTTCGTAGGTTTGGAGTTTGACAGGGAGGTCGACATCTCTCGATGGCGAGTCTCCCAATCGGTCGCTCTACCCCACGAACTACCTTAGCAGAGGTCATGCTTCGACATGTTTCGGCTGGAACCAGCTGTTGCCAGGCTCGATGGGCCTTTCACCCCTATACGTAGGTCACGAGAGGGTATTGAAGGACACCAACTCTAACAGGCCTCCACGTGCCTTTCGGCACGCTTCGCCTTGCCCACGCATAGATCGCCTGGTTTCGGGTCGTATCCGGTCGACTCCCCGCGCTTGAACACGGCGGCCCTGGTAATACTGCGGCCCTGTCGGTTTCCCTACGCCTTCCCCGGTTAACGGGTTAGACTCGTCGATCAGATACACTCCCTGGCTCGTTTTTCAAAACGCACGACGCGACACCGGCTTCCTGTGATTCCTACTGTGCCCTTGCGGGCGGGTCGTTTTTCACAGGACCTTTTGTGCCACGTCGCTCTATCGCCACCTGATTTCAGGCCCTATTGCACCTCCCTTTTCGGGGTGCTTTTCAGTGTTCGCTCACGCTACTTGTTCACTATCGGTCTCGAGTAGTATTTAGTCTTAGCAGTTGATGCCTGCCATATTCACGAGGGATATCCAACCCCCGCTACTCTGGAGCTGACGCGTGCTGTACTGGTCTGGATTACGGGACTGTCACCCTGTATCGTGCTCTGTTCCAAGAGACTTCATGCAGACGGTCGAGCAGTGAGAGTCAGTCCGAACACCACATTGCCCGTGAGGGCTTCGGTTTGGACTGTGTCGCGTTTACTCGCCGTTACTAACGACATCGCGGATTGCTTTCTCTTCCTGCCGGTACTGAGATGTTTCAATTCCCGGCGTTCCCCATTGCGCAAGGCAATTGCGAGAGGATTCCTATTAGGAGATCCGTAGTTCTTACCCTCCGTGCGGGTCCCTACGGCTTTTCGCAGCTTGGCACGTCCTTCGTCGGCACTCGAGCCGAGCCATCCACCAGGTGGCAAAGTAGCCACGCTGAGTGGGACGTTCACTGTTACCTGGTGAAAGGTCCAGTGGACGTCTGGATTGCGTTTACACACGGTTTCATTACGCAGCCAAGTAGTCTTCTTGGCGCACGTTCGACCCTTCCCACCCTCGCTTGCACGGGATGGTGCATCGGTTCTGTCTTCGAAACACGGTTCCGTCGTCCCACACTTAAGGGGAACGATTCGAACCGGTTTCGATGAGATGGACCCACTGGGATTCGAACCCAGGGCATCCTCCTTGCAAAGGAGGCACTCTACCACTGAGCTATGGGCCCACCCCCAAATCGGGGGTACAATATCAGCCTTGGTAGTTCAAAGGTGCCTGAACGGGCACGACGGCGGTTCGTCGAACATGGATAAGGTGGGCCGGGCGTACTGCCCGGTCCCGGTCTGTGGAGGTGATCCAGCCGCAGATTCCCCTACGGCTACCTTGTTACGACTTAAGCCCCCTTGCGAAGCCCAGATTCGACCATCGTTGCGATGGCCTCATCCGGACCTCACTCGGGTGCTTTGACGGGCGGTGTGTGCAAGGAGCAGGGACGTATTCACCGCACCCTTCTGAGGTGCGATTACTACCGAATCCAGCTTCATGTGGGCGAGTTTCAGCCCACAATCCGAACTACGATCGAGTTTCGGAGATTAGCGCCCTCTCTCGAGGTGGCTTCCCATTGTCTCGACCATTGTAGCCCGCGTGTAGCCCAGCTCATTCGGGGCATACTGACCTACCGTTGCCCGTTCCTTCCTCCAGTTTGGCACTGGCAGTCCTCCTAATGTACCCAGCCAGTCGAAACTGCTGCTGGCAATTAAGAGTGCGGGTCTCGCTCGTTGCCTGACTTAACAGGACGCCTCACGGTACGAGCTGACGGCGGCCATGCACCTCCTCTCAGTAGCTCAAGTAAGCTCATCACACTGACTTTCACTGCATACTGTCGGAGCTGGTGAGATGTCCGGCGTTGAGTCCAATTAAACCGCAGGCTCCTCCGGTTGTAGTGCTCCCCCGCCAATTCCTTTAAGTTTCATCCTTGCGGACGTACTTCCCAGGCGGCCAGTTTATCGTCTTCACTGCGGCACAGCACGAGCTCGTAGCCCGCGCCAAACCTAACTGGCATCGTTTACAGCTGGGACTACCCGGGTATCTAATCCGGTTCGTGACCCCAGCTTTCGTCCCTCACCGTCGGATCCGATCTCTCAAGGTGCTTTCGCCATCGGCGGTCCGTCCAGGATTACAGGATTTCACTCCTACCCCAGACGTACCCCTTGAGTCTCTCGGTCCCGAGCCAAACAGTATCCGCTGGACGCCTACTCGTTGAGCGAGTAGATTTCCCAACAGACTTGCCTGGCCGGCTACGGACGCTTTAGGCCCAATAAAATCGGTCATCACTCGAGCTGCCGGTATTACCGCGGCGGCTGGCACCGGTCTTGCCCAGCTCTTATTCGTGTACCTCCCTACGGTACACAAAAGCGAGGGCTCTATGCCCTCGCACTTGGAGTCCCCTTATCGCACTGTCGTGCAGTGTAAAGTTTTCGCGCCTGCTGCGCCCCGTAGGGCCCGGAATCTTGTCTCAGATTCCGTCTCCGGGCTCTTGCTCTCACAACCCGTACCGATTATTGGCACGGTGGGCCGTTACCCCACCGTCTACCTAATCGGCCGCAGCCACATCCTATAGCGCCGGAGCATTTGTACCTCAATCCATTCCAGGAATAGAGGAGTATCCAGCATTAGCCTCAGTTTCCCGAGGTTATTCTGGTCTATAGGGTAGTTTGGCCACGTGTTACTGAGCTATCTGCTACGAATATGAATTCGTGCAACTAGCATGGCTAAATCGGACTCCAATAGCAATGACCTCCGGCAGGATCAACCGGAATGCTCCCGAGCTGATGCTCGGGGGGCTTGGCGGGTACACCATGTGAATGGTGTATCCATTGCATTGCGTGGTCCATGTTCGGTGAACCGACCGGCGTGGCCGATCAGGCGTCACCGAACTACCAAGGCTAACATCAGATTCCATCGTATACGGCGGACCGCAGGGGTGGAATCCTCATTTCCTTTCGGACCTGAACGTACTTCGAGACAGGTATTAAACCCATCGAAGTTCGCGTGCGTCCACCGAGACGACCTCGGCGGACATGGCCCGAGATTGGGACACGAGTTCAACGCGTCCCGAATCGCGTGTGTGCTGTCTGCGTTCTCATCCCAGCGTGCTCGTACGTATAAGGGCATCGAATCGAGTCCGACATCGAGGGTTCCTCGACGGGACCAGCGTGTCGATGCCGACCGCGCTGGAAACGTGCCTGCCTCCGTGCCGGGTCACGGCCGGAGGGAGTGGCGCTGAGCGCCACGTCGTTCACATTCTGAGAGAGTAGGGTGAGACATTTAACCTCGTCGAACTGCGCGCGGTGTGAGAACCTGTTGACGTGAGACAGCGGTCACACAGGGGCAACTACAGTCACGACAGTGCAGCCGCTCCGAGGTCGGTGGTCAGAACGATGTGACGCGGGTGGAGGCCGACCGGTCATCCCTCGCTGGTCGCGTCAGGTCTGGTCGGGTGTGAACCGCGTACGACTGAGTGCGGTGTCCTCCTAAAAACGGTTGTTGATTCGCGTGTACTCGCGCGAGTCGCGCTCGAGCACCCGACGTCACTCTTCGAGGTGTTCGATACCCTTCTTGGAGACGTTCGCCTCGGTGATCTCGCTCGGCATCCAGTCCGGTTTGTCGTCCGGCGCGGTCTCGCGCCAGGCCCATCCCTCGTAGATGTGTACCTTGTCGGTGCCTTTCTCGCGGAGTCGGAGCTCGATGCGGTCAGCATCGCCCTCACTCGGTGCCGGTTCGAGTCGCCGCGCAGCCTTCAGCGCTGCCTGTCGTGGGGTGTTACCCGAGAAGACACTTGTTTCGCCGTTCTGTTCACGCAGCGCGAAGTTTCGCTTACCATCTTCACGTACCATGATTTTTCCCTCCATGTCAAGGCAACACACGACCCGTCATAAAGATATCCCCCGAAAACGGGTGACGGCGACGATGTGTTTATATACGGGCCCCAAAACCAGGGTCGGTCCCGTCTCCTGATTCCCGGTTTTGGGCCGGATTCCACCCGTGGAATGTTCTGTGCGCGTGACGTGTCGCCGTGTGTTCAGCCGTAGAAAACACTTATGTATGTCCTGTGGCGAACACACGAGATAGACTACCGCGATGGTACGGAAAAAGAAGTTGAGCCCGAGTGGTGCCAAAGACGAGAACGGGGAATACCACAACGTGCACATCAACCTCCACGAAGACGAGCTGGCGGTCGCCGGCATGGAGATCGGAGACGAGGTCTTCGTACGCGTGCGAGAGGACAAGATTATCATCCAGAAAGCAGACAAGGACGAGGTCGAACACGAGTTCTAAGCAACGTACCATCGGTCGCCGGGGCTTCGGGACGCTTTTACGGGTCGGTATCCCCCTGATGCGTAGATGACTCTCTACGACGTCGCCAGGCCGTTGTTCTTCGCGCTGCCCGCAGAGACAGCGCACAACACGGTCCACGGACTGTTGTCGGCGGTACAGGACACACCAGTAGAGACAGCACTCGCGAGCCGATATCGAATCGACGACGACCGGCTCCACGTCGACGTGTTCGACCAGACGTTCCCCACCCCGGTCGGCGTCGCCGCGGGCTTCGACAAGAACGCCGAGGTCCCGCGGGCGGTCGCCGCGCTCGGATTCGGCCACATCGAGGTGGGTGGCGTTACCGCCGAAGCACAGCCGGGCAACCCGCGCCCACGCATGTTCCGGCTGCGCGAGGACCGCGCCATCGTCAACCGTATGGGGCTGAACAACCAGGGTGCCGACCGCGTCGGCCGCCGCCTCCGAGAGCTGAACCGCCCGGACATCCCCGTGGGCGTCAACATCGCCCTCTCCGAATCTACGCCGGCCGAGGAGGCCCCCGAAGACTACCGCTACACCTACGAACAGGTCGCCGAGGGCGGTGACTTCTTCGTCGTCAACGTCTCCTGCCCGAACTCGGAAGGGATGCGCGACCTGCAGAACCGCGACGAGATGGAGGCTATCCTCGGTGCAGTCAAGGACGCGGGTGCCTCCCCCCTGCTCGTCAAGCTCTCACCCGACCTCCCCGAGCCGGCCATCGAGGACGCCCTCGACATCGTGACCGACCTCGACCTCGACGGTGTCGTCGCGACCAACACGACCACGGAACGCCCGGATTCGCTTCGGAGTCCCAATGCAGCCCAGACCGGCGGGCTCTCGGGTGCGCCCATCGAGGACCGCGCCACCGAGATGATCCGCTTCGTCGCCGAGCGCGTCGACGTCCCGGTCGTCGGCGTCGGTGGCGTCTCGGACGCCCAGGGTGCCTACGACAAGATTCGCGCCGGGGCCTCGCTCGTCCAGCTCTACACCGGCCTCGTGTACGAGGGTCCCTCCCTCGCGCGCGACATCAACCGCGGTCTGCTCGACCTGCTCGAACGCGACGGGTTCGACTCCGTCGAGGCCGCGGTCGGGGCGGACCTGTAGACGGCCACGTAGAGCGCCAGCATTCCGAGCATTCGTTCTCTCGCTCGTCCCCAAGGAAGACCGACCGAATCCCAGCAGAGAGACACAACAAGTTACAAATATGTTGGGTGAAAATTTTTCGAGAATGCGCCCTGCTCGCTGGCTGTCACGGTCTGGCTGCCCAGCGGTGGGACGTCCCCGACGATGACACTGAGCCCTCTCCGCGCGAGTCAGCTACTCGCACTGGTACTTGCCGTATCGCTCGTCGCGACCGCCGCCATCCCCGCCGTCACCGCGACCACCAGCCCGCCCATCGAGGACGGTGGTCGCTACTGGGCCGGCCAGGTCCTCGAGACCGACGCCTTCGACACCAACGCGTCGGTCGAACTGGAGCGGAAGGGTAGTTCTGGCTGGCAGTTCGTCTCGGAGGCACCACCCAACGAGACCGGCCACGTGACCATCCAGACAGCCGACCTCGAGACCAACGACTACCGCCTGACCGACGGGAACGGGACGGTCCTCGAGTTCGCCGTCTCACAACAAGCGTTCGCCACCGGGTCGAACGTGACGACCGTCGAGACCAGCGGAAACAACACCAGTGCTGGGCTGGCCCTCGATAGCAACCGTGTCGGCTACGACGTGCAGGTCACGGCCGACAACCTGACACCGGCCGAGCTCGCGGGCGTCCTCGACGCCGGGACACTGGAAGACGACCCCACGGACGACGACACCGACCCCGACTACGTCGTGCTCCGGAATGCGAGTACATCGACGACGGTCACGGCGAACTTCAGCGGCGTCGCGACCGGTCCCTACACGTTCTCGTTCGTGGTCGCAGATACGGGCGAATCCGACAGCCTCGACCTCTCTGTCACCGACTCCAGCGGAGACGACGGCGACGACAATACCACCGTCGACGCCGGCCGCCTCTGGCGCGGCCAGTTCCTCGAGACCACCGCCTTCGCTGCCGACACGACCGTCGACGTCCAGCGATGGAACGGCACGGACTGGGTCACCGAAGGCCAGGACACCGCCGACGGCACCGGGAACCTGACCATCGACACCCTCGGCCACACGACCGGCGAGCACCGGCTGGTCGACGGCAACGGGACCGAGGTCGGCTTCACCGTCACCGAGCAGACGCTGGACGTCCAGGCAGAGCAGACTGTCGTCGAGACGAACGGAACCGAGACGACGACCACGCTGCACGTCGCGAGCAACCGGACCGGCTTCGCCCTCCACATCACGGCCGACAACCTGTCTCCCACCGACCTCGCGACCGTCCTCGCCGCCGGGAGCCTCGAAGACGACCCTGACGACGCGGACACCGAGCCCGACTACGTCACCATCGCGAACGCGAGCACGGATACCGACATCGTGGCCAACCTCACCGGCGTCAGCCCGGGGAACTACACGCTCTCGGTCACCAGCGCGGACACGCCGGCGGCCGACTCGCTCGACCTTACCGTCACCGATGGGAACGTGACGAACGTCTCCGATGGCCCCCACGAGGTCGGCGACACGCTCGTGACAGACGCTTTCGCCGCCAACACCACCGTCGAACTCCAGCAGCAGGACGGCGACACCTGGCCCTTCGTGGCCGAACTCGCCGTCGGCGACGACGGGTCCCTCACGGTCGAGACGGTCGACCTCGAACCCGGCACCTTCCGCCTCGTGGCCGACGGCGGCACCGAACTGACGTTCGACCTCCTCGCCGGAGAGGGCGACGACGGCTCCGGAGACGACGGCGGCTCTGGAGACGATGGTAGCTCCGGCGACGATGGTAGCACTGGTGACGACGGTGGCTCCGGAGACGACGGCAGTACCGGCGACGATGGTAGCTCGGACCAGAACGACGGCTCGACCGGCGAGACCGTCTCACTCTCCGACGGCCCCCACGAGGTCGGTCAGACCCTCGAAACCGACGCCTTCGACGCAGACGAGACCGTCGAACTCCAGCAACAGGACGGCGACGCCTGGGCCTTCGTCGCCCAGCTCACCGCCGACAGCGCCGGCACTCTCCTCGTCGAGACGGACAGCCTCGCCCCCGGAACCTTCCGCGTCGTGAATGACGACGGGGTCGAGCGACAGTTCGAACTCGTCGACGACGAGGCGGACACGGACAATCAGTCGACGACCGACGCCGGCCGACTCTGGCGTGGGCAACTCCTCGAGACCGACACCTTCGACGCCAACGCGACCGTCGAACTCCAGCAACAGGACGGCGACACCTGGCCCTTCGTCGCCGAGCTCGCAACCGGTGACGACGGGTCCCTCACGGTAGAGACGGTAGACCTCGACCCGGGTGCCTACCGGCTCGTCAGCGAGCAGAACACCACGGTCACGTTCACCGCCACCGAGCAGGCACTCGCCGCCAGCGCAGACCAGACCACCGTCGAGAACGTCGGCGACGACGGAACCACGACGGCCACGCTCGACGTGTCGAGCAACCGGGACGGCTACACGCTCCACGTCACGTCGGCATCCCTCTCCCCGACCGATCTCGTCGCCATCCTCGGCGCTGGCGAACCCGTCGATTCGCCGGATGACGACGACTCAGACCCGGACTACGCCCGCATCGCGGTCGATGGCACCGACACCACGGTGACCGCCGACGCCGCCGGGGTTCCGCCCGGAACGTACACCCTGTCGTTCGAGAGCGCCGACACCACCGCGGTCGCGTCCGTCGACCTGACCGTCGAGAGCGGGTCGGACCAGTCGGACACCGAGCAACAGGAACAGACGACCACCGCGCAGGGAGGCGCCGACGAAGGGACGGAGGGAAGCCCCGACGAGAAGACAGCCGGAGCGACCACTGGCGAACCGACCGACTCGACGGCCACTGCCGGAGAAACGGAGACCACAGTGGCGAGCAACGGCACCTCGGGAACGGGAGTTTCGACCGATGGCTCGCCCGGGTTCGGTGCACTACTGGCACTGCTCGCGCTTGCAGGAACCGTCCTGGTCGGTCACCGCCGCGCCTGAATCACGGCGACTCCGCGATTCGAACCCACGATTCGAGTCCACGGTTCGACTACACGATTCGACTACACTATTTTCCCCGGGCGTCGCGCTCCGCTCCCGCGACCGGTGCACCGAAAAGAGAACCGAAGCGCGACTACAGCGCGTCCAGGTCGAACTCGAACGCGGTCACCGGAACCTCCAGATCGTGCTCCACGAGCACCGCCGGGTGGACCTCACCGACCACACCGGCGACCTCGCCGTCGATGCGGACCTCGGCGGTCCGGCCGTCGATGAACGACGGGTGGGTCGTGGGCGGAGTCGTCAGCTCGACCTCGAAGTTGCGCGCGAGCGCCTGCAGGCGGGCCTTCGCGTCCTCGTAGGAGGCGTCGTGACGAGCCAGTGCCCCGGCGACCGTCCGGCGCTCCGCGACGTAGGTGTCCACCGAGTCGTCGTAGTGGGCGGCGAAGCCGACCTCGGCGATGTCCTGCGGGTACGACCGGTGGGTGTTGTTCTCCAGCACCATCATGAGCGACGGGAGCGCCCACGAGCGGACCATCGTGTAGTCCTCGCTGTAGGGCTCCGTGATGGTCACGGGCTGGCCTGCGCCCAGGCAGTCGTCCGCGTCGGGGTCGAGGCGCATGCGCTCGTAGTTCTCGCGCTCGTTTATCATGTGGAAGTTGAGCATGTCCTCGAAGCCCAGTCCCACCAGCTGGTCGCGGACCGCGTCCTCGAGCCCGGTTCGCTCGTGGCGGCCGCCGACAGTCCCGACCTCGGGGTACGTCGGCTCCAGTTCGTTGAATCCGTAGGCACGGCCCACGTCGTCCACGATGTCGAGCGGGTGGAGCACGTCCACGCGGTACGGCGGCACGTCCACCTCGTAGACGAGTTCACCGTCATCGTTCTCTGCCTGGATGGCGTCGAGTCCCGCGCGTTCGAGCAGGTCCACGACCTCCTCGGGGTCGAGGTTGATGCCGAGCAGCGACTCGATACGGCTGTGCCGGACCGTCTTGTCGCTCGTCTCGAAGTTCGGGCGGACGAGGTCGACGTCGGGCGCGACCAGTTCCACCTTGTCCCCGGCGTAGACGTCCTTGTCGGGGTAGTCGACGGTGACCTCCTCGATGGTCGCGCCGCGGGCGTCGAGCGCGTAGCAGATGATGTTGCACATCTTGTCGATGGTCCACTGGTCGGTGCCGGTCAGCTCGACGAACAGGTCCCGGCTTTCCGTACTCACCTCGGTCCGGCGGCCGTTGATGACCGGCGGGAACGAGAACAGCCCGATGTCGTCGTAGATGGCCGGGTAGCGCTCGTAGTCGGCGATGACGTCGGCGTACTTCTCGCCGGTCGGGTGGTCGGTCAGGACCTCCGCGGGCGTCATCTCCACGTCGGAGTCGAGCGGGACGAACACGTCTTCGTCGGGTTCGACGCCGACGTACTGGATGCTGTTGCCGCCGTCCTCACCGGCGGAGGTGCCTTTGAGCATCGTCAGGTCGTGGATGCCGATGGCACCCTTGACGCGCTTTCGGCCCATCGTCGCGTGCAGCTTCTCCTGCAGCTGGATGAGCGAATCCAGTGCCGACTCGCTGAGGTTCACACCGCGGATGACCGCGCCAGTCACGTACGGGCGTTCGTCGGGCACGGACTCGTCGACCTCGATGGTCCAGTCCGGGTCGTTCGTCTTCGGGACGTACACGCCGCGGTCGTCGCCGTACTGGTAGCGAAGCGAACGCGCGACGCCCTCGACGGAGAGGCGGTCGAGGCGGTCCGGGGCGAACTCCAGCTGGAACTCGCCGTCTTCGGTCTCGCCCTCGAACTCGAGGCCGAGGCCGAACATGTCCTCCTTGAGTTCCTCGTCCGATTTCTCGTCGTGGCCGGTCAGGCTTCTCAGTTCGTCGGGGTCGACGTCTACGACTGGCATTAGCGAATCACCTCCGCGTTCCGCAGGAAGTCGAGGTCACACAGCGTCCCGTGCACGTCTCGGATGTCTTCGAACCCATGCGTGAGCATCAGCAGGCGTTCGAGGGCGAGCCCCCACGCCATCACGTCGCACTCCACGCCGAGCGGGCGGAGCACCTCCTCGCGGAAGATACCCGAATTGCCTATCTCGACGAGTTCGCCCGTGCGCGGGTGTTCGCCGAACAGCTCGAAGCTCGGCTCCGTGTACGGGTTGTAGTGGGGCTTGAACTGCAGGTCGGTGATGCCGAACTGCTCGTAGAACTCGGTGAACGTGCCCATCAGGTCACGGACCGAGAGGTCCTCGGCCATCACCCAGCCCTCGATCTGGAAGAACTCCAGCAGGTGGGTCGCGTCGAGCGTGTCGTTGCGGTACACCTTCTCCACGCTGAAGTACCGCTGGGGCGGTTCGAGGTCGCCGACGGCCTCGCCGGAGAGGTAGCGCATCGACAGCGAGGTGGTGTGCCCGCGGAGGTCGACCCCGCGTGCCACGTCTTCGGTCCACGGCGAGTGGTAGCCGTCGCCGTCCTCGCCCACGCCGTTCTTGTGGGCGTCCTCGACGCGGTCGACGAGGTCCTCGGGGAGGTCCTGCATCGGCGGGACGTCCAGCGCGAACTGGTCCCAGTGCGTTCTGGCAGGGTGGTCCTGGGGCATGAACAGGCAGTCGTTGATCCAGAACTCGGCGTCGGCGTGCGGGCCTTCCATCTCCTGGAAGCCCATCCCGACGAGTACGTCCTTGACCCTATCCGCAGTCTGGCGGAGGATGTGCTTCTTGCCGCCGTACAGCGTCTCGGCGTCGGCTTCGACGTTGTACTCGGCGAACTCGACGTCCTGCCACTCGCCGCTTGTGAGCAGCTCGGGGGTGAGCTGGCCGACGGACTCGGCCACCTCGACGCCCTCCATCATGGCGGTGACGCCCGCCTCGGTGAGCGTGATGAGCCGGTCTGTCTGCTCGACACGCTCGACGAGGCCGCGGCGCTCGAGCTGGTCGAGGACGCCCGAATCGGTCACGGACTCGCCGGCCTGCAGGGCCGACAGCGCCCGCGCCTCCTCGTCGTCGGCGGGGTCGGCGTCCGCGTTCGCGGAGAGTTCGCCGCTGTCGATTTCCCCATACCCTTTCCGGGCGTAGTTCGCGAGCGCGATGTCGACGAGGTCGCCGAGGCCGGACGCCCCGATGACCTGCCCCATCGACACCGGTTCGTCGGTCGCGCCGACCTCGACGGCCGCCTCGTACAGGCGGACCTCGGGGAGGCCCTCGTCGATGTAGCGCTCGCCCTCGTCGGTGAGTTCGACGTGTTCTGTGGTTCGCTCCTCGATGGTGAGGAGGCCCTGTGCTTCCAGGTCGAAGGCCGCGCCCGCGACCGACTCGGGCTTCTCGCCCAGCTCGTCGGCCAGCGCCACGACCGACTTCGGGTCGGTCGCGCTCGCGGTTTCGAGGACCGCGGCCTGTGTCGCTGCTAGTTGCATCTCTTGTGTCTGCTTCCTCGGGTCAGTCAGTTAGCTATTCCGAAGCGCACGATTTCGTCCGCCGAGACCGCCCCGGCCGAGTCCGCCGTGCCTACACCGCGAAGAAAAAGCCGAACCCGGGGCTGTCGCAGTGCTGGCGTGCGATACCACGATGGCTGGATTCGGCTGCCATACCCCAGATGTTCGCGTGACCGAAGAAAAGCCTTCGGGAGCCGTGAGACGGCCCGACTCAGTCCCAGTCGAAGCCGGTCTCGTCGATGGCGTCCTCGCCGCTGTCGTCCCCGGTGCTGTCGCCACCACCGGTCTCGCCCACGTCGGTCTCGCCTCCCTCAACCTCCTCGTCGCCGGCCAGCATCGCCTCGGCGAGCGAGTCCTCCTCGGCCGGCATGTCGATGTCGAGCGAGGCCGCGACGGTCCCGTCCCCGAGCGCCAGGTCGTCGAGGTCGAGGTCGTCGAGGTCGACCGTCTCCGACTCGGCGGCGAGCGATTTGAACTCCTCGTGGGCGCTCGGGCCGGGGGTCGCCGTGGGTGCGGCCTGCTCGTCCGCGAAGTCGAACCCGTCGTACGCGAGCCAGCGGCCGAGACGGTCGGGTGCCTCGTCGTGGTCGAGTTCGGTCTCGACGGCGGCGAACGCCCCGTCGAGTTCGGTCACCGGCGGTTCGTGGTCGAGCCGGCGCTCCTCGGCCGTGGTCGACCCGTCGGCATCGAGGAGCGAATCGAAGACGGCGTCGGGGTCGGCGACCTCGCTGTCGCCGGTGTCGTTGTCCTCGATGACCTCCTCGACCGTCTCGACGTCGAACGCGTCGACGACGTCCGACAGTTCGCCCGTCGACCCGGTGTTCGGCTCGGACTCCCGGGTTGGCATGGCTACGGTTTCAGCCTACTGGTAGTTAATTCCTCGCACGGCTCCTTTCAATTTCGAGATGTTTTCGTGGGGGCGACCGCGAGAGGAACGCGCCAAGAAGGAACTCCGGGCGAATCGCGTGTCCTAGTCGTCGGATTCGGGGAGGCCCTCGGCGAGCTGTGATGCGGACATCGGTTCGCCGAGGGTCAACTCGGAGAGGTCGAGCTCCTCGACGTCCACGTCGTCGGTGTCCATCTCTTCGGCGAGCGCCTTGAACTCGTCGTGGGCGGTGTCGTAGTCCTCGTCGCCGGGTCGGCCCGCAACCGGTGCCGACCCGAACGCCTCGTTGGGGACCCGTACCAGCGTCGCGCTGACTTGCTCTCCCCTCCCGGTCGTCCCGGCTGTCTCGGCCGTCTCCATCGTCCCGGCCGTCTCTATCGTCCCCATCATCGCCATCGTCTCGACGCCGGGCTCGGCATCGGCCTCGAAGTCGGCGAACGCGCCGTCGAGGCCGGTGGGTTCGTCGTCACCCGTGCCCTCGGCGTCGTGGTCCAGCTCCTCGTCCTCCCCGGTCGAGACCGGCTCGTCCAGGTCTCCGAGTATCGTCTCGACCACGGCGACCGCGTCGTCGCTCGACCCCGTGTCGTTCGCCTCGACGACCTCGTCCGCCGTGTCGACGTCGAACGCGTCGAGCACGTCGGACAACCCCTCGGCCTCCGCCTCGTTCGTGTCAGATTCCCCAACAACCATTATTCCTAACTGGTTCTAAATACATTTAATTCTTTCTGTGGTCGTTATATTTTCCAAGACGGATAGCCAACAGTGTCGAAAGACCCTGGATAGGACCCGACTGCAAGGCTATCGCGCCCCGAGCTGACCACAATGCTATTGGTCCCTGCTCTGACCGCAACGCTATTGCGCCCCGCTCTGTCATGGCTACGCATGCCCTTCGACTGGGAAGCGGACTTCTACGCCGCCACGGACTGGGACCGCGGGGCCTACGTCGGCGGCGACGACATGCCGGCACACCTCGAGACGTTCATCGAGCGCGTCGGCGTCCCCGACACGGTCGCTGACGTGGGCTGTGGCCCGGCCCTCGTCGACTTCGAGCTCGCTCCACGCTACCCCCAGACCGAGTTCTACGGCTACGACCTGGCCCCGTCGGTGGTCGAGGCGAACCGCGAACACGCCGCCGAGGCGGGCCTGTCGAACGTCCACTTCGCCGTCGACTCGCTCCCCGACCTCGCCATCGACCGCGAGTTCGACCTGGTCTACTGCATGGCGACCCTCTACTTCGTCGACGACGTCGAGCGCGCCCTCGCCGAACTCTACGACACCGTGGCCCCCGGCGGCCACCTCGTCTTCAACTACCCGAACCGCCACACCCGGACGTGGGTCCGCGAGGAGGCACCCGAACACAAGCGCGAGGCGTTCGAGCGCGTCGCCCGCGGTGAGAACCTGCTCAGTTACGACGCCATCGAGGCCGTCCTCGGCCGCCGCCCACGGAGCTACTGGACGGCCGTCGGTGCTCGCGACGAAACCTACGCGACCCGGCGCAGTCCCGCGGTGTTCGTCCGGAAACCGGCACCCGCGTAATCTCCTTCCCTGGCGGGACTCCCGCACTCCCGGTGTCCCGTTATCACTGATCGTCGCATTCAGAGTAGTATGTCCGAGAACGCCATCACCGACGCGACGTGGGCCGACCCGGGGGCGGCCACACGCTGGGAGGATTTCTACTCGACCGGTGACTACGACCGCGTGGCCTACATCGGCCGCGAGGCGATGCCCGGCCTGCTGGCCCGCTTCATCGACCGTCACTGGCCACCGAGCGCGGAGCGCACCCTCGGCGGGCCCGCCTCGGTCGCCTCGGTCGGCTGTGGTCCCGCCGTCGACCTGTTCGAACTCGCGGTCCGCTACCCCGACACCGAGTTCTACGGCTACGACGTCTCCGCGTCCGTCATCGAGGACAACCGCCGGCTGGCCGACGAACTCGGCTTCCACAACGTTCACTTCGCCGTCGATGCCCTTCCCGAGCTCGGTACCGGCCGGACCTTCGACCTGGTGTACTGCATGGCCACGCTCTACTTCGTCGACGACGCCGAGACAGCCGTCCGGGCCATGTACGACCACGTGCGGCCGGGCGGCCAGCTCGTCTTCAACTATCCCAACCGCTACACCCACACCCGGTTCGACCGCGAGTTCACGGGCGCACGCCGGGAGCTGTTCCGGCACGTGGTCGAGGGCGACAACCTGCTGTCGTACCGGCACATCGAGGACCTGCTCGGGACCCGCCCCCGCGACTACTGGGCGCTCGTCGGTGCGAGACACCACTCCTTCGTCGGCCGGGACACGCCCTGTGTCGCCGTCCCGAAGTGAGCGCCCGCGAGTCAGTCGTCGTCCAGTGAGAGCCCGTCCGCGTTCACCCAGACGAACCCCTCGTCGGTCTCTATCTCGGCGGCAGGCGGCGCGTCGAGGTCGCACCCGTCGTCGTAGGCGATGCGAACCTCGTCCTGGTCGGCCGCCGGGAACGTCGGAACGAAGGTGTCGTCGTCGAGCAGTCCCCGGACCGAGAGGTTACCACCCGCGTCGATGGCCGCCCCGTAGGCCGCGAGCCGGTCGTCTTCGGTCGGGGTCTCGACGCCCACGCCGAACGAGTTGTTCTCGACACGGTCCTTGCGCGCACCGCGCTTGAAGTCCGCGAGGTCGTCGGCGTCGAACCCGTCGTACTCGGGGTCGGTCCGGCCCGCCGACCCGGTCGCCGCGCTCTCCTCGACCGAGTCGAACAGGTCGTCGAGCGGGTCGTCCGACGGGGAGGAGGACTGACGCGACACCGACGGGCCGCCCCCGAGGAGTTCCAGCCCGCCGTCGTCGGCCGAACTGTCACCAGATTCCGGGTCGACTGTGCTCTCGTCCGCGAGCGCGTCGGCTGCCCCGTCGTCCGTCTCGTCCGCGAGCTCGGCGTCTACCTCGTCCGCTACCTCAGCGTCCACCTCGCCCACTATCCCGCCGTCTCTTTCGTCCGCTATCCCACCGTCTCCCTCGTCGTCTCTCCCCACCGAGGCCTCGCTCGTGACCGGTTCCAGCACCCAGTCACCCGTGTCGTCCCAGAAGGAGTCGCTGCCCTCCCCGGCATCCGCGCTCGGTTCTAGCGCTCCCGGTTCACCCTCGGGTGCCGGCTCCGGCTCCAGCCCGGCACCACCCTCCGGTTCCGGCTCCAGCCCGACACCATCCTCCGGCTCGGGTTCGGACTCGTCCACTGGTTCCTGTGCGGGGTCCGACTCCACGAAGTCGATGAACGGAGCGGCCGATTCGTGGTCCGACTCGTCCGCCGTCTCGGACGCCCCGCTCTCCTCGAGGACCGCGTCCACGTCGGTCTCCACCGACGAGACCACGTCGGCGGTGTCGGCCCGGTCGCGACCGAGCCGTGGCCCCTCGTCACCTGCCGTCACCCAGTCCGGCAGGGGCACGTCACCGCCCTTCTCGGGCAGGTACGCCGGGGGCTGGGGAGCCGAGAGGAGCGGTCGGTCGAACACGGTCACTCGGAGGCCGAACTGGTCGCGCAGCCGGGCGAGTTCGTCCGTCTCGACCAGGGCGAAGCGCCAGCGGTCGGTCCCCTCCGAAAGCTGGACGAACTCGACGCCGAGGCCGTACAGCAGCCGGGTGTTCACCGCGTGGATGAGCGCCGGGTAGTTGTCGTCACCCAGCGGGGTGTCCGGGTACTCGAAGGGTGCCTCACGGGTGATGCCGTTCGCGTCCGTGAGCGAGATCGTCCACGGGAGGTCCGCGAACCCCTCCTCGTCGAGCCGGCGGCCGTGGGCGTCACGGAGCTCCGCCGCCCAGTCGAGCGCCTCGAACACCGCCGAGAGCTGGACCTGTGGCGCGTGCCGCCAGTGGCGTGCCGGCGCGTCGATACCGCGGTCAGACCGGACGATGGTCCGGCGGACGAACTCAGCGGGATGTTCGGAGCCGTCGAGCGAGTCCGCGATGATGTCCTCCAGCGCCCGACCCGGGACGTCCTCCTGCTGGCGAACCGCGTCGGTCGAGACACCGAACCCACCCAGCACGTCCGCACAGACGACCACGTCACGGACGTCGTCGGAATCGCGACTCGACCGGAAATCCATCTACCTGCAGATGTATCACGAGCGGGTTAAATCTACCTCTGGAAGATGTGAAAGGAGCATCATGTGTCCAGTTCTGGACGTTCTGTTGGCACTTTCGAGCGCGGGTGAAAACAGATAGAAATCGAACAGGTCGTGTCTCAGGCGTGCTTGCGGTCCGAGTCCAGGTCGATGTCGAGGTCGTCCAGGTGCTCGGCGACCTCTTCGCGCTTCTCCTGGTGCTCCTCGAGGAACTCCTCCATGAGTTCGGCCGCCTGTTCCTTGCAGCCACCACAGAGGCGCTCGCCGCCGACGCACTCCTCGTACACCTCGGTCGCGAACTCGTCGTCGTCGCCCGCGAGCAGGTAGGCGTACAGTTCGTACACCGGGCACTTGTCGGCCTCGCCGCCCTTCTCGCGCTGTTCTTCGGCCGTCTCGCGCCCGCCAGTCGTCGCCGATTTCACCTTGTCGTAGCCGTCCTCGGGGTCGTCGAGCAGCGAGATGTGGCTCGCCGGGACCGACGAGGACATCTTCCCGCCGGTGAGCCCGGTCATGAACCGGTGGTAGATCGAGGACGGAGCCATGAAGCCGTAGCCGCCGTGGTCGACCTCGACCTGTCTCGCCAGCTCCTCGGCCTCACCGCGTTCGAGGTCGAACGCGTCGATGTGCCCCTCGTAGACGCGCTTCTCGCCCTCGACCGCGTCGATGAGCGCCTCGAACGCCTCGTCGGTCGCCTGCCGGTCGAAGAAGCGAGTCCGCGGGCGAAGCGGCTCCTTCCCGGCCGAATCGAGCTTCTTGACCGCCGCATCGCGGGCGTCCGCCGGCTCGGGCGTGTGCTCGCGCAGCCACGCCGCACCGTCCTCACACCGGACCGGCTCCCCCTCGGGTGCCTCGTCGGCGAGGGCCGCGTAGGCCGCCGCGATGAGTTCGCGCTCGTCGTCGTCCGCCTCGAAGCTCGCGTACGCCTTCGAGACCTTGAAGAAGCGCATCCGGGTCGCGAGGTCGCGCGCCAGGCGCATGTGCGGGTCCTGGTCCGGCCCGACCGGAATCACGGTGGGCTTGGGCTCGTCGAGTTGCGGGTAGAGGATGTCCGCCATCTGCGTGACGACGCTCTGCATGTGGCTCACGTCGGTCTCGCCGTCGAAGCCGTAGATAGCCTGCAGCTCGGAGTAGTTCGCCTCGATGCCCAGCTCGAACGCGAGGTCCTGCAGCTCCCGGTTATCGGACTGCCGGTAGAGTTCGCCCTCCTCGGGGTCGAACCCGAGCGCGAGCAGGCTCAGGATGTAGTCACGCGAGTGCTCGTCGATCTCGTCCCACGTCAGCCCGCGGGCGCTGTGGGCCTCCAGGTCAGCGATGAGGCCGTACGCCTCGCCGCCCTGCTGCTGGTGCCAGATTATCTCGTCGAACACCAGCTTGTGCCCGATGTGCGGGTCCCCCGTCGGCATGAATCCCGACAAGACGGCCCACGGCTCGCCCTCGCGCATCGCCTCCGCCACGGGGCGGTAGTCGCGGTGGCCGAAGATGACCCCGCGGCGCATCAGGTAGTGGGGGTTCGGTACTTCGGGGAGGACCTCGTCGAACTCCTCGATACCGAACTCGTCGAACAGCTTGCGGTAGTCGGAGACGGTCGAGGAGCCCCACGGGTCGAGTGCGACCTCGTCGGCTCCCTCGGCTGCCGTCTCGCCACCGTCCGGAACCAGCTCGTCGTCGGGTGTCGACGACTCGGAATCGCGCGTCATTTGACTACCGGAGAGTGGCGTCGGGCCGCGCAAAAAGCTTCGCTTCCCGTGTTCTGGGGTGTGGTGCGTATTCGAGAGTGCAACACCGGTCACCGGGACGGAGACCTGTTCTTCTGCAGTTGGTTTCGACGAGCAGTTCACTCGCGCTGGTGGAAATGGTGACCGCACCACACCCTCCCCATCCGACTCCCTTCGTTCCGCTTCGCTCCACTTCGGTCGTCCCTCGCACGATGCCGACTCGCGGCCTCCGGCACGCGAGTCAGCGCGCGCCACAGTGACTGGTCAGCGACCGACAGAACAGCACTGGTTCCCGACAGTCACGGCGTCAGTCTCCCAACCCGCAGCCAGGTCACCCCATCCCCGGGCCTATCCACCAGCCCGAACACCATCTCCTTGCGAACCCCGTTCGCCAGCCGGACGTCGAGCGCCAGGTCACGCGGCGCGAAGGTGTGGCTGATGGGCAACACGCGGACCAGCATCTCCGAGTGTCCGAAGTCGTCGACGGACTCGAACTCGGCGTAGGTCCGGAAGTCAGCGCCGAACTTGAAGCCGGTCTTGGGCACCACGTCGGCCTCGCGCAGGGCCGCGTAGACCCGGAGCCGGCGGTCGAATCGCTCGCCTTCGACCTCGCGGCCGCGGGCACAGACCGTCTCGGGGTCCACGTCGACCGCCCCGCGAGTGGCGAGGTAGGCCGCCTCGACCAGCGAGAGCTGGAGGGCGTCGAGGTCGGAGTCGCGGCCGTCGAGTGGCGTGCCGTAGAATCCCTTCTCGTACAGCGTCGCGGGCGGGTTCCAGCAGGTCGCGCGGTCCGCGAGCAGGTCGCAGTCGACGCCGACGGGGAGGTCGATACCGGCCGAGCCCTCGATGTCGGGGTGGTCGGTGTCGAGGTAGGTTATCTCGGACTCCTCGTCCACCACCGCGAGGACGCCGTCACCCAGCGCCACCGCGTCGACCATCTCGCGCTCGCCGACGACCCGGACGCGATACTCGACCTCGCCGTCGGTCGGGCCCTTCCCGCGGGGGTAGACCACGAAGTCTTCGGACTGGGGCTCGACCCCGTGGAGCCAGTCAGCCTTCGCCGGCGAGAGGTAGAAGCCGCGCTCGCGGAGGTCGGCGTAGACCAGGAACCGCGGCATGAAGCCGGGATCGGTCGCGTCACGGATGAACTCGCGAAATCGCATCCCGTCGACCGAGTCGAGGTCGCCCCGGTAGAGCAGGTGGGCCGCCTCGACCGGCGCGAGCGCCACGTCGTTCCCGCCGAGGGGGTAGCCGTACCCCCGCGAGTCGTAGTACCGCTGGCGGGCGTCCTGCCCCACGTGCACGACGCCGCCGTCGAGGTGTCCGTCCATGGCCGCGGATGCGCCCCGGGCGGGCAAAGGGATGACGGTCGCCGGTCGTCGTCGCAGCCACCGGGGCCGGACCGGACCACGACGCTCCCGCGTCCAGACTTATCTTGGCACGGAACGTACATCAGCCGTGAGCAGGCACCATCCCCGATGACGGAGGACGAGACGGACTCCACGGCGGAGACGCGCCAGGCAGCCAGCGACCGGAGTGACCGCTACCGTGTCCTCCTGGTGGACGACGAGCCCGACCTCGTCGCCGTCGCGGCGGAGTACCTGGAACGGCTCGACGACCGCCTCACCGTCGAGTCGGCGACCGACGCCCAGTCGGCGCTCGCCCGCCTCGGGACAGCGCAGTTCGACTGCGTCGTCTCCGACTACGAGATGCCCGTGATGGACGGTGTCGAGTTCCTCGAGGCCGTTCGCGAGACCGACGCGACCCTCCCGTTCGTCCTCTTCACCGGGAAGGACTCCGAGACCGTCGCGAACAGGGCGCTCTCGGCCAACGTCACCGACTACCTCCGGAAACAACACGGCACCGACCAGTTCGCATTCCTGGCGAGGAAGATCGTCGGCTACGTCGAGCAGGACCGGGCCAGGGGATACCGGCAGCGCTACATCGACGCCCTCGTCGAGTTCTACGAGATAACGAACGACGTCGACCGGTCGTTCGAGGACCGGGTCCAGGCCGTGCTCGAACTCGGGACCGAGTACCTCGGCGTCCCCTACGGCTTTCTCACCCGCATCGAGCGACCGGATCCGACCGACCCGACCAGAGGCACCCAGACCATCGTCCTCTCGGTCGGTGACCACGAGTTGCTCCAGCCCGGCGAGTCGAACCGTCTCAGCAACTCCTACTGCCGGCTGACCATCCAGCACGAGGACCTCTTCGGCATCCAGAACGCCATCGACGCCGGGATGCACGACGACCCGGGGTATCAGACGTTCGAACTCGGCTGTTACATCGGCGGGACCACCAACGTCGAGGACACCCTGTACGGGACCCTCTGTTTCGCGAGCAGCGACCCACGGGACCTGGACTTCAGCGTCGAAGAACGGTCGTTCGTCTGGATCGCCAAGCAGTGGGTGAGCTACGAACTGGACCGCATGGGCGGGGAGTGGACCACCGAGCTGGCGACCGATGTGGGCGATGTGGCCGACGCTGGCGACGAGCCCGACGACGGCGGGGTCACGGGCACCGACGCTGGCGACAGCGACGAGTGACCGCCGAACCCTACGGTCCCGTCTCGGCTTCGACCCCACCGGCATCCGTCCAGTCGCCGTCGCAGGTGCTGTCCAGACAGCGCCGGCCACCGGCAGTCTCGAACACTGGCAGCCCGCACTCGCAGGACGCGACGACGGTCCCTGCCGGGAACGAGAACCCGGTGTCGCAGTCGGGGTAGGCGTCACAGCCCGCGAGCAGACCACCCCGCCGGAGTACCCGTAAGTCGTCGCCACACTCCGGACAGTCCCACGCCCGGTCGAACCGCTCGACGACGGCGCTGTCCAGCGACTCGCAGTCCCGGTCGATGCAGAGGTCCAGCGGTGCGCCGCGCTCGACCCGCATCCGGGGCAGGCCGCAGTCACAGCGCCCGCCGTGGACCACCGCATCGGTTGGAATCCCGTGATGGCGCTCGCAGTCGAGGCAGGTCACGGCCCGCCGGGTCCTGACGAGTGCCCCCGAACAGTCCGGGCACCGACCCGCCGGGGTGCCCGCAGTGCTCGTCGGGTACGAGCCGGTGAGGTGGAGCTGGTGTGACTTCACGAGCAACGTCTGGTCGCCGTCTTTGGCTCGCAAGTCGAGTTCCCCGTCGTTGGTCACCCACACCTCGCTCGCCCGGGTGAGCCACGCGACCGGCTGGTAGCCCTTCGCGTCGTGGACCAGCACGGTGTCGTCCGGCTTGACGACGACCACGACGTGGCCGCGATGTTCCGTTCTGTCTGCGCCGTCGAAGACGACGCTGCAATCCCCCGCAAAGACGCGGACTGCTGCTCCGGCTGTCATGCCGGGGTTGGTCCCGTGCTGGTATTTGAATGATTGGACAGGGGTGGCGACGACTGGTTGATTTCCGGCTGGCGTGCGCTGGTGAGCGTGGCGTGCGAGGCGACGCAGTCGCCTCGACAGCGAACGGGGAGGGACGACCCGTGAGCGCGCCCGCGAGCCAGTGTCACGCGAGGGACGAGCACCGCAGCGTCAGCGAGGAGCGCAGTCGGTTGGGGAGGGTGTGGTGCGGTCTTTCATCGCCATCGGCGCGAGTGAACTGCTCGTCGTCACGAACACCAAGCCAAGCACCTCACAGAACACCAGTCGAAACACCAGCCACAGCAGAAACCAATCCCAACGCACAGACCCACCCAAACGAAGTACCCCGCCCCCATCCACGCAACCAACACATGAGTCACGATGCAGTCCTCTTCGACATGGACGGTGTACTGGTCGACTCCGAGGACTACTGGGTCGAGCGCGAACGCGAGGAACTGCTCCCCTGGGCGGTCCCCGACGAGGAGGTCCCGGTACGTGAGATCACGGGCATGAACTACCGCGAGATACACGACTACCTCGCAGAGCACTACGACGTGGCCGTCACGAAAGAGGAGTGGGTCGACCGCTTCGACGACACGGCCGAAGCCATCTACACCGAGAAGGTCGACCTCCTGCCCGGGTTCGCGGACTGGCTGGCCCAGAGAAGAACACAGGGCATCCCCATGGCCGTCGTCTCCTCCTCGCCCCACGACTGGATCGACCTCGTGCTCGACCGGTTCGACCTCGAATTCGACGCCGTCGTCAGCGCCGAGGACATCGACGTCCCGGGCAAGCCCGAACCGCACATCTTCGAACACGCCGCGGGCGAACTCGGCTTCGAGCCAAAGGCCTGCATCGCGGTCGAGGACTCCGAACACGGCGTCGACTCGGCGGTCGCCGCGGGCACGACCTGTATCGGGTATCACTCGGGCGCGGACGAGTCGGTCGACCTCTCCAACGCGGAATTCGTCGTTGATTCGCCCGCGGACCTGCTCGCGACGGTGGACGACCTGTTGGGCGTCGAGGGCTGAACCGGGGCGTTCTCGACAGTCGCGGTCACCGTCTCGACCTCGTCGTCGATAACCGCGTCGAAGCACTCCCGGGCGGTCGCAACTGGAACGTTCTCGGCGACGACTTCTGGAGTCGATTCCCGCGGGTCGTCGGAGTCGTACCACCACCGGAGCGCCGCGACGACAGCCAACCAGAGGTAGCCAGTCCAATACGGCAGTCCGACCGACGCCGCGAGTTCGGAGAACAGCGAAATCGGGGCCAACCCCATCGACACCCACCAGAACGTGCTCTGGCCGGTGAACCACTGTCGCTTTGCCGCGTTCTCTCGCTCCTCGGCGATGGCCGCCCCCTCACCCGCCGGCACGGCTCGATGTTTCGCCTCGCCGTCGTCCTCACCCGGATACCGGAGCACGTCGACCCGCGACCCGACGACCGCGGGCGGAATCCGGAACCCATCGGCTGCTGGAGGGCCGTCACCTGCGGGGGACATACTCAGCAGTACCGACCACCGCTATTTAATTTCTGACCATTCAGGTGGGCCGAAAAGCAGCCGTCGCCCCGTGAGAATCAGTCCTGCACCCGCACCGTCCGGGTTTCGGTCACCGGCACCAGCGGGATGTTCGCGAACGCGACCGACACCTCGTAGGTGAGCTCGTCGTCGGTCGCGCCGAAGACGCCGACCGGGACCGTCGTCTCCCCGTCGAGGTACGTCTCGGCCGCGGACATCTCGACACCGTTGACCGTCACGCGAACCCCGGCAGAGCCGCTGCCGCCATCGTTGCGGACCGTCACGTCGCACATGTCGTTCTCACCGCGGGCGATGGTGCTCGGGAAGTCGCCCCACTCGACACTGATATCGGGCAGTTTCTTCGCGCCCTCGTACACCTGCTCGGCGACGCCCTCGGAGAGGCCGGCCGTGACCAGTCCCTCGACACCGGCGTCGACCGCGTCGGCGGGGGTCTGCAGGCCCTCCTTGGCGAGCTTGCTCGCCCGGCCGGGGCCGACCCCGTCGATGGCGGTCAGGCCCACCGCGTCGGGTGCAACCCCGTTCTCGACGCGGGCCTCGACCCGGCGGGCGACGTTGGTCGCGTGGGGGTTCGCGAAGCGGTCGAGGAACGCCTGCAGGGCGGCGAGCAGTCGCAGGCCGTTCTGCTTGATGACCCAGGCGTCGGAGCGCAGGTCGCCCGGGGTCGTCCCGTTCATCGACCCGACGAGGATGGCGAGCACCTTCCGGCCGCCCGCGTCCATCTCGCCGGTGTCCTGCCCGACGAGCATCGCGTCGACCGCCTCCTTCTCGGACTGGCGGGCGCTCACGCTGTCGAACTCGGCGGCGGTCGCCACTGCCCCGAGCACACCCTTCTCGGTGATGCCCTCCGAATCGGCGAGCGTCTTGAATCGCTCCGCGGTCTCCAGTCTGAGATAGTACTTCGAGGCGAGGACACCCAGGCCCGTCGCGGAGATGTCGAGGTCGTCGCCCAGGTCGACGAAGCCGTGGTCCACGAGGGATTTGAGGACCTCGCGTACCCGCTCGCGGAGGTTCGCGAAGTCGTACTGCTCGGGTTCGGACTGGGCGCGCTGGTAGTAGAACGTCGTCTCCAGCCAGTCCATCACGTCGTCGAGGTCCCGCACCGTACCCATCGCGATCTCCGCGTTGAGATGCGCGTCGAGATTCTCTGCAAGGCGGCTCTCTATCTCCTTGCCCTCGCGGAGCAGCCGTCGGTACTTGCCCGCATCCGAGGCGTCACAGACCACGTAGCCGTGGCCAACGTCGTCGTAGCCCGGTCGCCCGGCGCGCCCGAGCATCTGGAGCACGTCCAGCGGGCTCATGTCGACCTCTCCCTCGAGGGGGTCGTGGAGCTTCGTGTCCCGGATGACGACACACCGGGCGGGGAGGTTCACGCCCCACGCAAGCGTCGACGTCGAGAACAGCAACTGGAGTTTCCCCTGCTTGAACCACTCCTCGACGCGGTCCTTATCGTTCTTCGAGAGGCCGGCGTGGTGGAACGCCACCCCGTCGATACAGGAGTTCCTGAGGGTGTCGTTGTCGAGTTCCTGCGTCTCGGTGTGGAAGTCGTAGTCGCCACGCGCACCCATCGCAACGTCGCGCTCGGCCACCTCGTCGCGGGCCTTCTTCGCGGCCTGGACGGTGTCCTGCCGGGACGAGACGAACACGAGCGCCTGGCCGTCGTCGTTCAGGTGCGGCTCCGCGAGGTCGATGGCGCGGTAGAGCCGCCGGTACTTGTCCGCGAAGGAATTCTCGCCGTGACTGTACGTCTTCACGTCGGCGTGGAGGTCGACTGGACGATACTCGTCGTCGAACTCGAAGGTGTTCTCCGGCGGCGCGTCGAGCCACGCGGCCACGTCGTCGATGTTCGGCATGGTCGCCGAGAGCGCCACCACGCGGGGTGCACAGAGCCGGCGGAGCCGGGAGACCGTGACCTCCAGAACCGCGCCGCGTCGGTCGGAATCCAGCAGGTGGACCTCGTCGATGACGCAGACGTCCACGTCCGTGATGAAGTCGTAGCGCGTCGTGTCGTGCTTGCGGGTCGCCGAGTCGAGCTTCTCGGGCGTCATCACGAGGATGTCCGCGTGGCGCGCGCGGCGCGGGTTCAGGTCGCGCTCGCCGGTGACGACGTACACCGAGTAGCCCAGTTCCTCGAAGCGGTCCCAGTCCGCCTCCTTCTCGTTCGTCAGCGCCCGCAGCGGCGCGATGAACAGCGCGGTTCCCCCCATATCGAGCGCCCGACAGATGGCGAGTTCGGCCAGCGCGGTCTTCCCGCTGGCGGTCGGCGCGCTCGCGACGACGTTCTCCGACGAGTCGAGCAACGCCGGCAGCGCCTCCCGCTGCATGCGATTGAACTCCTCGAAGGCGAAGGCGTCGGCAAAATCTGGAACGACCTCGGCGACCTCCATTCTCGTTCCATAGCCAGTTCCCTGGTGTCAAGAACGTTTCCGTACCGGGGCGAAAGTGGTGAGCAGGGTCGAACCCGCTAGCTGGCCGACTCGGCGGCCCGGTCGGCCGCCCGCTCCATCATGCCGTCGCTGGTCTCGTACCAGTAGTAGAGGCCGAGGCCGATGGCGACCAGCACGTTCGAGATTGTCACGCCCCAGAACACCGCGACCACCCCGTAGTCGAGCAGGTAGACGCCGCCGAGCGCGACCGGCAGGCGCACACCCCAGTACTGCACCAGCGAGGCCATCATGCTGGTCCGGGTGCGCCGGGCCGCGTTGAACCCCGCCCGCAGCAGATACGACGCGCCGATGGCCCAGTAGCCGACCGCGAGTATCTGGAGGTACGCGACCGTGAACGCGAGCCCGTCGCCGGAGATGTCGGGGACGAACAGTCGGGCGATGGTCTCCGGGAACAGCAACTGGAGACCACCGAGGACCGCCATCGCGACCGTGATGATGCCGACGCCGGTCCAGGTGGTCTGGCGAGCGCGCCCCGTGTTGCCAGCGCCGAGGTTCTGGCCGACGATGCTCTGGGCCGCCTGCTGGAACCCGCCCGACGGAATCCACGCGATGGCCGAGATGCGCGACCCGAGGGTGTAGGCCGTGAGGCCGGCCGCCCCGCCGGCGGCCAGGACGACGCTGATCATGACCAGCCGGACCGCGTCCTGGGCGACGCGCTGGCCGACGTTCGGGAGGCCGACGTCGAGGAGTTCGCGCCAGTCGTCGAAGTGGAGGGTCGCGCTGTCCCAGGTGAACGTGAAGCTGTCGCGCAGACCCAGCGCGTACGCGAGGATGAGGACGAAGCCGGCCACGCCGCCGATGGCGGTCGCGAGCCCGGCACCCTCGATGCCCATCTCCGGGAACGGCCCGACGCCGAAGATGAGCAGCGGGTCGAGCACGAGGTTGACCCCGACCGTCACGACGTTGACCCACAGGGCAGCCTTGGAGTCGCCCCAGCCGACGAACGCGCTCTCCATGGCGTCGGAGGCCATCATCGCCGGGAACCCGAGGGCGTAGGCGACGAAGTACGCGGTCGCGGGGGTTCCGACGGTACTCGCCGGGTTGAGGGTGTCGACGCTCCACGAGAGCAGGGGTTTCGCGCCGAGGATGGCGGCGACGGTGACGGGGACGATGAGTGAGAGCGTCAACAAGACGCCGTTGAACGCCACGCGGCGGGCACCGGAGAAGTCCTCGGCACCGACACGTTGCGAGACGATTATCTGTGTGCCGATAACTGCGATCAGACCGGCGACCATGCAGAGGGATATCAGCGGGAACACCAGTCCGACCGCCGCGACCGCCTCTTCGCCGAGTTGCCCGACCCAGAAGGCGTCGACGACGAGCTGCGCGAACCGGACGAGGTTCTGCGCGATGAGGGGGGCGGCAAGGAGGAGCAGGGTCTGGGCGATCGACCCTGACGTGATGTCATCACGTGACACATCGAACATTTCGTGTTTGTAAACTGGTACACCTATCACATAAAACCCTGTCGACCATCACCGATGGAAACGGGCACTCGGTGGCGAGTTCACTGCCGTTCGGAACAATCCCCACGCTTTTTGTCCACCCGAACCGCAGGTTTTGCCATGAGTCGCTCGCGCAAGCCCGACTGGCTGAAGATGCGGCCGCCATCGGGCCGCCAGTTCACGGACATCAAGCAGACCCTCCGCGAGCACGACCTGAACACGGTGTGCGAGGAGGCCAACTGTCCGAACCTCGGCGAGTGCTGGAGCGGCCGCAACGGGTCGGGCGACGGGGGGACGGCCACGTTCATGCTGATGGGCCACCGCTGCTCGCGCGGCTGTAACTTCTGTGACGTCGAGACCGGTGGGATGGAGCCGCTGGACCCCGACGAACCCGCGAACGTCGCCTCCGCCATCGCCGAAATCGGGTTGGACTACGTCGTCCTCACGTCGGTCGACCGGGACGACCTCCCCGACCAGGGCGCGGGCCACTTCGCGGAGACCATCCGCGAGATAAAGAAGCGACATCCCGGCATCCTCGTGGAGGTCCTCATCCCGGACTTCCAGGGGGAGCCCGACCTCGTCCGGAAGATCATCGACGCCGAACCGGACGTCATCGCGCACAACATCGAGACCGTCGAGCGGCTCCAGTGGCCGGTCCGGGACCGCCGCGCCGGCTACGAGCAGTCGCTCTCGGTGCTCGAACAGGTCTCTCGCGAGTCCGACATCTACACCAAGACGAGCCTGATGCTCGGCGTCGGCGAGTACCACCACGAGATATACCAGACCCTCTCGGACCTCCACGAGAGAGACGTTGACGTGGTGACGCTGGGCCAGTACCTCCAGCCCTCGCTGACCCACCTGGACGTCGAGCGCTACGTCCACCCCGACGAGTTCGATACGTGGCGCGAGGTCGCCGAGGACGAGCTGGGGTTCCTGTACTGCGCCTCCGGGCCGATGGTCCGGTCGTCGTACAAGGCTGGCGAGCTGTTCGTCGACGCGATCTTGCGGGATGGGAAGAGCGTGGAGGAGGCAAGGGAGGCCGCCCGAAGGGTGGCCTCCGACTAGCCGAATAGAGAACACACCATCCAGTATTTAAATCGGTGAGCGACCAGCCACAGAAGCCGAGTCTCACCACGGCGAAACTGCCAACCGTTTGAGATTCATGCAGGGGTGAGATGTCGCCGGAGAACGTGGGTTCCGCTAGCACGCGACAGCCCGAAATCGACCGCCGTATGGTACCGTGACCCACTGAGAGAACCCGCCCAATCGTCCAGAATCCCGCGGGGAAAACCGTGACAGACCAACAAACACGGTGGATTCACCCCGTGAATTTTAAACTTGTTCGGATTTTCCGCGGATTCCCGTGAATCTTTGCGACAGTGTGGCAAGAATGAGTCCGAAAGCAACGTTTTTACGAAAACAATATAACGCGAGCGGGAGACGTGTCATACATGTCAAGGTGGGTTCTCCCGTGAGCACGCTACAGCACAACCCCCGAGACCGTGTGCAGGTACTCGACGACGCGGGTCGAGTCCTCGACGGTGCGGAGGTGCCGGACATCGACGACGACAAGCTCGTCGAGATGTACAAACAGATGCGGCTGGCCCGCCACTTCGACAAGCGAGCCGTCAGCCTGCAACGGCAGGGCCGCATGGGCACCTATCCGCCTCTCTCGGGGCAGGAAGGCGCACAGGTCGGCAGTGCCCACGCACTGGACGACGAGGACTGGCTGTTCCCGTCGTACCGCGAGCACGCCGCCGCGATGGTCCGTGGGCTCTCGCTGAAACGGACGCTGCTCTACTGGATGGGTCACGAACAGGGCAACGCCATCCCGGAGCGGTGCAACATCTTCACCGTCGCCGTCCCCATCGCCACACAGGTCGTCCACGGCACCGGGGCCGCCTGGGCCTCGAAGCTCAAGGGCGAGAACAAGGCGTTCATCACCTACTTCGGTGACGGCGCGACCTCGGAAGGGGACTTCCACGAGGGGCTCAACTTCGCCGGCGTCTTCGACACGCCGAACATCTTCTTCTGTAACAACAACCAGTGGGCCATCTCGGTTCCCCGCGAGAAACAGACCGCCAGCGAGACCATCGCCCAGAAGGCGACCGCGTACGGCTTCGAGGGCGTCCAGGTCGACGGGATGGACCCCCTCGCAGTGTACAAGGTCACCCGCGACGCGGTCGAGAAGGCGAAGAACCCCGACGACGACGAGCTGCGCCCGACCCTCATCGAGGCGGTCCAGTACCGCTTCGGCGCACACACCACCGCCGACGACCCGAGCGTCTACCGCGACGACGCCGAAGTCGAGAAGTGGAAAAAGAAGGACCCCATACCACGGATGGAGACGTTCCTCCGTAACCGGGGACTGCTCGACGACGAGCGCATCGAGGCCATCACCGCCGAGGTGGAGGACGAGGTCGCCGACGCCATCAGTGCGGCCGAGGCCGTCGAACGTCCCGAGCCGGAAGAGATATTCAAGCACGTCTACGCCGACACCCCCCGCAAGCTCCAGAGACAGCTGGAGTGGTTCAACGAGGTCCGTGAAGAGTTCGGCGACGACGCCCTCCTGGAGTGATACACATGTCTACGCAAGATACCCAAACCGAGACCGAGAACCTGACTCTCGTACAGGCCGTTCGTGACGGCCTGTATACCGAGATGAGCAACGACGACGACGTCATCGTCATGGGCGAAGACGTCGGCAAGAACGGCGGCGTGTTCCGCGCGACCGAAGGCCTCTACGACGAGTTCGGCGAGGACCGCGTCATCGACACGCCGCTGGCGGAGTCCGGCATCATCGGCACCGCCATCGGCATGGCCGCCTACGGCCTGAAGCCCGTCCCCGAGATCCAGTTCATGGGCTTCATCTACCCCGCCTTCGACCAGATCGTGAGCCACGCCGCCCGCCTGCGCACCCGCAGCCGCGGCCGGTTCACGTGTCCGATGGTCGTCCGCGCCCCCTACGGTGGCGGCATCCGCGCCCCGGAGCACCACTCCGAGTCGACCGAGGCGATGTTCGCCCACCAGCCCGGCCTGAAGGTCCAGATTCCGAGCACGCCGTACGACGCGAAGGGCATGCTCATCTCGGCCATCCGCGACCCCGACCCGGTCGTGTTCCTCGAGCCGAAGCTCATCTACCGCGCGTTCCGCGACCAGGTCCCGACCGGCGACTACGAGGTCCCGCTCGGTGAGGCCGCGGTCCGCCGCGAGGGCGCGGACATCTCCGTGTTCACGTGGGGTGCGATGACCCGGCCGACGATGGAAGCCGCCGAGGAGCTCGCGGAGGAGGACGGCATCGACGCCGAAGTCGTCGACATCCGCTCCATCTCCCCGCTCGACGAGGACACCATCGTCGAGTCCTTCAAGAAGACCGGTCGCGCCGCCGTCGTCCACGAGGCACCCAAGTCGGGTGGCCTCGGCGGCGAGATCGCGACCATCATCCAGGAGGAGGCGCTCCTCTACCAGGAGGCACCGGTCAAGCGCATCACCGGCTTCGACACGCCGTTCCCGCTCTACGCACTCGAGGACTACTACCTCCCCGAGCCGGCGCGCATCAAGAAGGGCATCCGCGAGGCGATGGACTTCTAAGATGGTACGAGAATTCAAGCTCCCCGACGTCGGCGAAGGCGTCGCAGAAGGCGAACTCGTGTCGTGGCTGGTCGAAGAAGGCGACACGGTCACCGAGGACCAGCCGGTCGCAGAGGTCGAGACGGACAAGGCGCTGGTCGAGGTGCCATCGCCGTACAACGGCACGGTCAAAGAACTCCGCGCCGAGGAAGGCGAGATGGTCCCCGTCGGCGACGTCATCATGGTCTACAACGTCGAAGGCGAGGACGACCTCGACGCCGTCGGCGCGGACGAACCGGCCGAAGCCGAGGCGGAAGGCGCGGCAGAAGCAGACGCCAGTGCCGGTGCCGAGGCCGAAGCCGAGACGCCCTCGGGTCGCGTGTTCGCACCCCCGAGCGCCCGGCGACTCGCCCGCGAACTCGACGTCGACATCAACGCGGTCTCGGGCACCGGCCCGTCGGGCCGCATCACCGAACAGGACGTCCGCGCCCATGCAGAGTCCGGCGGCGAGCCCGAACCCGCAGAGCCCGCGTCGGCAGAGGCAGGCGCAGCCGAGAGCGCGTCGGAGCCGGCGACCGCCGACTCCGGCAGTTCCGGTGGCCAGGCAGCCCAGACAATCCAGCGCGAGGCCGCCGACCGCGACAAGACGCTCGCGGCACCCGCGACCCGCAAACTCGCCGAGGAGAAGGGCGTCGACCTCAACGCCGTCCCCGCCACCGAGGAGCGCGAGGGCCAGGCGTTCGTCACGCCCGAGGCCGTCACGGAGTACGCCGAGGCCCAGCAGCAGGCCCAGCAGGCCGACGTCGCCGCACTCGCGGCCGGCGAGGACCGCCCGCGCGAGGAGCGCGTCCCGTACAAGGGCGTCCGCAAGGCCATCGGCGACCAGATGCAGAAGTCGAAGTACACCGCCCCGCACGTCACCCACCACGACGAGGTCGACGTGACCGGACTGGTCGAAGCCCGCAAGGAGCTCAAGCCCCACGCGGAGGAGAAGGACATCAAGCTGACGTACATGCCCTTCGCGATGAAGGCGGTCACCGCCGCCCTCAAGGAGTACCCGAAGCTCAACTCGTCGCTCGACGAGGAGAACGGCGAGATCGTCCAGAAGAACTACTACAACGTCGGCGTCGCCGCGGCGACCGACGCGGGCCTGATGGTCCCAGTCGTCAAGGACGCGGACAAGAAGGGCATGCTCCAGCTCTCCTCGGAGATGAACGAGCTGGTCGCGAAGGCCCGTGACCGCTCCATCGCGCTCGACGAGATGCAGGGCGGGACGTTCACCATCACGAACGTCGGCGTCATCGGCGGCGAGTACGCCACGCCCATCATCAACTACCCCGAGGTCGGCATCCTCGCACTGGGTGCCATCAAGAAGAAACCGCGCGTCGTCACCGACGAGAACGGCGAGGACAGCATCGAGATCCGCCACGTCATGACGCTCTCGCTCTCGTTCGACCACCGTATCGTCGACGGAGCGTACGCGGCACAGTTCACCAACAAGGTCAAGGAGTACCTCTCGAACCCCAAGCTCCTGCTACTCGAATAACATGGTCGTTGGAGACGTCACGACAGGAACGGACGTACTGGTAATCGGTGCCGGACCGGGCGGCTACGTCGCCGCCATCCGCGCCGGGCAACTCGGCCTCGACGTCACGCTCGTCGAGAAGGACGCCTTCGGTGGGGCCTGCCTGAACCGCGGGTGCATCCCGTCGAAGGCGATGATCACCGCCTCCTCGCTCGCCCACGACGCGGGCAGCGCCGAGGAGATGGGTATCCACGCCAACCCGGCCGTGGACCTCTCGCAGATGGTGAACTGGAAGGACGGCATCGTCGACCAGCTCACCGGCGGCGTCGAGAAGCTCTGCAAGGCCAACGGCGTCAACCTCGTCGAGGGCACGGCGGAGTTCGCCGGCAACGACAAGGTCCGCATCGTCCACAGCGGCGAGGGCCAGGGCTCCGAATCCATCGAGTTCGAGCACTGCATCGTCGCGACCGGCTCGCGGCCCATCCAGATTCCGGGCTTCGAGTTCGACGAGGAGCACGTGCTCTCCTCGAAGGGCGCGCTCGAACTGGAGGAGATTCCGGACGAACTCGTCGTCGTCGGCGCGGGCTACATCGGCATGGAGCTCGCGACCGTCTACGCGAAGCTCGGCACCGACGTCACGGTCGTCGAGATGCTCGACGACGTGCTCCCGCCGTACGAGGACGACATCTCGCGCATCGTCCGCAAGCACGCCGAGGACCTCGGTATCGACTTCCACTTCGGCTACTCCGCCTCCGGCTGGGAGGAGCGCGCCGACGGCCGCGGCATCACCGTCACCGCGAGCCCGGCGGCCACCGACGGCGGCCAGGCCGCCGAAGCCGAGGCCGAGGAACTCCAGCTCGACTGTGACAAGGTACTCGTCGCGGTCGGCCGCCAGCCCGTCACCGACACGGTGAACCTCGAAGCGGCAGGCGTCGAGACCGACGAGAAGGGCTTCATCCCGACGGACGACCGCGCCCGGTCGAACGTCGAGAACATCTTCGCCATCGGCGACGTGGCCGGCGAGCCGATGCTCGCCCACAAGGCCTCGAAGGAGGGCCAGGTCGCCGCCGAGTTCATCGCCGGCGAACCCGCCGCGCTCGACTACATGGCGATGCCCGCCGCGGTGTTCACCGACCCCGAAATCGGGACGGTGGGACTCACCAAGCAGCAGGCCGAGGAGGAGGGCTTCACCCCCGTCACGGGCAAGTTCCCCTTCCAGGCCAGCGGTCGAGCCCTCTCGACGGGCGAGACCGATGGCTTCGTCCGCGTCGTCGCCGACGAGGACTCGGGCTTCCTGCTCGGTGCACAGATCGTCGGCCCCGAGGCCAGCGAACTCGTCGCCGAACTCTCGCTCGCCGTCGAGATGGGTGCCACGCTCGAAGACGTGGCGGCGACGGTCCACACCCACCCGACGCTCGCCGAGGCCGTGATGGAGGCCGCCGAGAACGCGCTCGGCCACGCCATCCACACGCTGAACCGGTAACCGAATCCGTTTTCGCTTTCGCGTTCTCCGCCGCCGACCAAAGCCTGTTAGGCTACCTCTCAAAGGTCCCCGACCGCCAAGTCCACCATATGGCTCGCGGCTTCCGGCGCACCGACGAGGGTAAGTACGTCTTCACAGCGGACGGCGAACTTGTCGGCCGAATCGAGCGCGTCGAAGACGGGCAGGCGTTGGTCGATCTCGGCAAGGGCCACCCCGCCAGCCGGGTCCGGCACGCGATCGAGCAGAACCAGGGGGGAAAGTACGTCCTCGAACCGACCCACGTCGCCTCCTTCGACGGGCCCGACCGGTTGACGCTCCGGGCGATGCGGGCACCCGGCTCGCGCCAGACGTTATGACTGGGCTGACTGTGGCCCCGACGTGTTTTTCCGCGGGGCGGGTGTATCGCCAGCCATGACAGTCGTCACGCTGGGGCCCGCGGGCACGTACTCGCATCGTGCCGCCCGCGCGGTCGCCGAGGACGTGTCGTTCCGCGAATCGGTGACGAGCATCGTCGAGGCCGTCGCCGAGGGCGAGGCCGACCGCGGCGTCGTCCCCATCGAGAACAGTATCGAGGGCAGCGTCACGGAGACGCTCGACGCCCTCGCGAGCTACGAGGTCGCAGTCCTGCAGGAGGTCGTCACCCCCATCCGGCACGCGCTGCTCGCCCAGTCCGAGGAGTTCGACACGGTCTCCAGTCACCCGCAGGCGCTCGCGCAGTGCCGGGAGTACCTCGACGAGAACTACCCCGACGCGGCGCGCGTGCCCGCGGCGAGCACGGCCCAGGGCGTCGAAAACGCCCGCGAGGACGAGACCGTCGCGGCCATCGCCCACCCGGGAACTGCCGACGAGACCGTCAAGGTGCTCGCCTCGGACATCCAGGACCGCACCTCGAACGCGACCCGCTTCTTCGTCGTCGCCCCGCCGAGCGCGAGTTCGGAAGCCGGCGGCAAGTCCTCGTTCGTGGTGTACCCGAACACGAACTACCCGGGCCTGTTGCTCGAACTCCTGCAGCCGTTCGCGGACCGCGACATCAACCTGAGCCGCATCGAGTCCCGACCATCGGGCGAGCGCCTCGGCGACTACGTCTTCCACATCGACGTCGACGCCGGCCTGTACGAACAGCGCACGAAGGACGCCCTCTCGGTCATCGAGGACATCGCCGGCAACGGCTGGGTGCGGGTGCTCGGGTCGTACGACGTGCGGACAGTCCTGGAGTAACTCGGACTGGCGTCGCTCGGGGGTTCTCAGTCCTCCATGAGCGTCCACCTGGCTGCGTCCCTGAGTTCCTCGAGTCGTTCTCTGGCCGCCTCGGGGATGCTCGACTGGACGGCGGCCGTCAGCTGTGGTCGTGACCGCCACCCAGCACTTCCATACACATCTCGTTCAGCTCGGCGAGCTTCGACCGGGCGTCCGCCGGGAGTTCGGACTGTGGTTCCGCCAGGCCGGGCTGCCCGTCGGTTCCGGGGTCACCGACGATGACGCTCCCGATCATCCCCATCCCGTGGTGCGGGATGCAGTAGTAGTCGTACACGCCCGGCGTCTCGAACGTCTGCTCGAACGTCGCGCCGGACTCGGTGAGCGTTCCACTGTCCCAGCTCTCGGCAGCGTCGGGGATGCGCCGCGGCTGGTCGTTGTCGGGGGCGTACGCAGTCGTGGTGTGTGCACCGCTGGTGAGTTCGAACGTGACGGTACCACCCTGTTCGACCCAGACGACGTGGGGGTCGAAGTGCTGGCCCGAGTCGGTCGTCTTCATCGTGACCGTCGCGCTGTGAGAGGGCGATTCGGGGAGCGAACTCCCGTGGCCGTGTCCGTCGTCGTGTCCGGTCTCCGTCTCGTCGTGGTGGCCCGCCTCGTCGTGCTCGCTGTCCTCGTCGTGGTGGCCGGTCTCCGTCCCGTCGTGGTGGTCCGCCTCGTCGGCCGTCGTGTCCGTGCCAGTCCCGGCACCACCGCCACCGACACAGCCAGCCAGCGCGAGTAGCGACGCACTGCCGGCTGCTTTCAGCACGGTTCGTCGCGTCCGGGAATCGCTTGGGTCTACCATATTCGGGGCACCTCTACCTGGGTGTACGAGACGGGGGAAAAAGCAACCGTCGCCGTTTTGCTCGTGGTGCGAAACGCCCGTTCTTTTAAGTGCTGTTCGCCGAATCCTCGGACGTGGCCGACGAGCAGGACGCCGACGCGGTCCTCTCGCTGCTCGGTGACGAGTACGTCCGCGAGATACTGGCCGCGGCGAGCCGTGAACCGCACTCCGCCAGCGACCTCAGCGAGGTGTGTGACGCCTCGCTGTCGACCGTCTACCGGCGTGTCGACGACCTGCTGGAACACGGCCTGCTCGTCGAATCGACGCGAATCGACGCCGATGGGACCCACGTCAGCGTCTACGAGACAGCCGTCGAGGGCTTCCACGTCGGGCTGGCAGACGGGGAGTTACGGATCGACCTCGACCTGCTCGACGACCCGGCACAGCGGTTCGCACAGATCTGGGAGGGTATCAAGAACTCGTAACCATGCACATCGAACTCGTCATCGCGAAACTCATCACTCTGGTGCTCGGTCTGCTCATCGCCTACCAGGCGTTCCGGGGATATCAGACACACCGGAGTGCCCCGATGCTGTACGTGGCTATCGGGTTCGCCATCATCAGCATCGGCGCTGTTATCGAGGGCGTCCTCTTCGACGTGGTGGGCTGGTCGATCTTCCTCGCGGGGCTGGTCCAGACACTCGTCGTCGCCATCGGGATGCTGTTCGTACTCTACTCGCTGTACGGGAACACCTCGTTCTGAAAAGTGCGGCGCGACACGTCGGTGGTTTGACGTGCGGCCGGAATGAGCAGCGGGGCGGCTGGCCAACTCCCCCTTCCTGTCGGCTGTCGCCGCCTATCCATGCATACGGAGTGCGGAGATATGTACGTATCGGGGTAGTGCAGGCTGCTGAACACGCATTTCCCTGAATACTTCAAACCCACACGACAGGGGCCCGGAGGGAGTCGATTTTAAGGTATCAGCGGCCGTATCAGTCGCCTGTGATGCGACGAAATCCGTTCGACGAGATCGAGGAGATGTTCGACCGCATGGGTCGCCAGTTCGAACAGACCGGGATGACATCGCTGGAGACGGTCCCCATCGACATGCAGGACCACGGCGACGAGTACGAGGTCATCGCCGACCTGCCAGGGTTCGACAGCGACGACATCGACCTGACGTTCTCGGAGGGCACGCTCCACCTCGACGCCTCTCGCGAGGAGGAGACCGAGGAGGAAGACGAGGGTCGCTACATCCACCGGGAGCGCCGCGAATCCGTGAGTCGCAGCGTCCGGATTCCGGAGGCGGTCGACGAGGACGCCATCACCGCGTCGTACAACAACGGCGCGCTGACGGTTCGGCTGCCGAAGGAGGAGGCAGCTGGAGACGAGGGCCACACCATCGACATCAACTGATACCGGCCGTCTTCGATATTTCTCGTTCGGGCAAGTTCTATCATCCAGCGACAACGCTCGGGAGTGGTGCTGGTGGTGACGAGCATGTGACTTGCGCCGATGGCAGTGGAGACCGCCCCGCACAGCACCACGACCGCACCACACCCTCCCCAGCCGATTGTGATGCTCGGCTTCGCCTGCGCTTCTCATCCCTCGCGCGCTTTCGTCGGCAGCCCTCGCTTTCGCTCGGAGCGCCGACACCGCGCGCCAGATAGAAAACTCGGCAGAAAACAGAAAGCCGCTACTCCGGCTTCAGTCCTCGTGGACCTGAATCGCGGGGCGGCCCGGACGAGCCTTCTTCGCCACGCCGTCGTCGGCTTCCTCGGCAGCGAGCACCTGCACCGGGACGCCGAACTCGTCCTCGACGAGCCAGGTCGCACGTTCCAGGGCCTCGCGCTCGCGCTCGGGCGGGAGCGCCTCGGAGAGGCCGGGGTGTTCGGCGGCGAGGTCCTTCGCGAAGTCGGCGGCCGCGGAGCCCTGCTGGCGGAGTTCTTCATCGCGCATCACGGAGCCGACAACGTCGTCGTCGGCGTCGATGGCGAGTTCGAGGGCGCGGTGCTTCCACTGCGGCGCGACGACCACGTCGATGCCGGTGGGGTCCTCGATGCCGGCCACGTCGATGATCTGGCGGACGTCCTCGCGGGTGTTCTCGACCAGGGTGCGCTCGCGCTCGTGGTCGGTCACGTCGCTCTCGGGGGCGGGCCAGTCGGCGGTGGCGACGAAGTCCGAATCCTCGCCGGCGAGTTCGGTCCAGGCTTCCTCGCAGACGTGGGGTGCGATGGGCGCGAGCATCGTGACGGCGGCCTCGACGCCGCGGGCGACCACGCCGGGGTCGGCGTCGTCGCGCCCGCGGTAGCGGACCAGCAGCGTGACGAGTTCGTCTATCTCGCGGGCTGCGAGGTTGAACTGCATCTCGTCGAAGTGGGTCGCGGCGGCCGCGATGGTCGCGTCGGTCTCACGGGAGACGTACGCCGCGGCGGGCGAGTCCGTGCTGGGCGTGGCGTCGAGGTCGACGTCCTCGGCCAGCCGGTAGAGGCGCTGGAGGAACTCGTGGCTGGAGCGGACGCCCTCCTCGCTCCACGGGAAGTCCTTGTCCGGGCGGGCCGCGCGCAGGACGAACAGGCGGGCGGTGTCCGCGCCGTACTCCTCGACGATGCGCTCGGGGGAGACGCCGTTGCCCTTCGACTTGGACATCTTCGCGCCGTCCTCGCCGAGGACCATCCCCTGCGTGACGAGGGTGTGGAACGGTTCGCGGTGGTCGAGCAGGTCGAGGTCGGCGAGCGCCTTCGTGACGAACCGGGAGTAGAGCAGGTGCATCACGGCGTGCTCGATGCCGCCGACGTACTCGTCGACCGGCATCCAGTCGTTCGCGCGCTCGACGTCGAAGGGAGCATCCTCCATGTCGGGCGCGATGAAGCGCAGGAAGTACCACGAGGAGTCGACGAAGGTGTCCATCGTGTCCGTCTCTCGCACCGCGTCGCCGCCACACTCGGGACAGTCGGTGTGCTTCCACTCCTCGGCGGCGTCCAGCGGGTTCCCCGTCGTGTGGACGAACTCGGGGAGTTCGACCGGCAGGTCCTCGTCGGGGACCGACACCGGGCCACACTCGTCACAGTGGACGATGGGAATCGGGGTGCCCCAGTAGCGCTGGCGGGAGACGCCCCAGTCTCGGAGCTGGTACTGGACCGCGGACTTGGCGCCGGGCAGGTCCTCGGTCAGGGCCTCGCGGGCCTCGGCGCTGGACAGGCCGTCGTACTCGCCGGAGTTGACGAGCACGCCGTCCTCGGTGTAGGCAGCGTCGTCGATGTCGACCTCGTCCGCCGCGTCGTCCGCAGGCGCGACGACCTGCGTGATGTCGATGTCGTGGGACTGCGCGAAGGCGTGGTCGCGCTCGTCGTGGGCCGGGACGGCCATCAGCGCGCCCGTCCCCACGTCGCTCAGGACGAAGTCGGCGACGTACACCGGCAGGTCCTCGCCGGTCGCGGGGTTCTCGGCCACGAGGTCGGTCTTCACACCCTGGGGCTCGTCGCCCTCGGGGTCCGCCACTTCGTCGACGAAGTGGGCCACGTCGTCGTCGCGCTCGGCGGCGGCCTCGGCCAGCGGGTGGTCCGGGGCCAGCGCGAAGTAGGTCGCGCCGTGGATGGTGTCCAGCCGGGTGGTGAACGCGGTCACGTCCTCGTCGCCCTCTGGCGTCTTGATGGTGAACGGAATCTCCGCACCCTCGGTGCGGCCGATCCAGTTGCGCTGCATGTCCCGGACGTTCGTCGGCCACCCGTCGAGGTCGTCGATGGCGTCGAGCAGCTCGTCGGCGTACTCGGTGATGCGGAAGAACCACTGGTCGAGTTCGCGCTCGCCGACGGGGGTGTCACACCGCCAGCAGCGTTCGTCGTCACCCTCGACCTGTTCGTCCGCCAGCACCGTCTCACAGGAGGGACACCAGTTCACCTCGCTGGCCTTCTGCTCGACCAGACCCGCGTCCTTGAACCGGGAGAACATCCACTGGTTCCAGCGGTAGTAGTCCGGGTCGCAGGTCTTGACCTCGCGCTCCCAGTCGTAGCCGAAGCCCAGCGACTCGAACTGGTCGCGCATCTGCTCGATGCAGCGCTCGGTCCACTCGCGGGGGTTGGTGTCGCGCTCGTTCGCCGCGTTCTCCGCGGGGAGGCCGAAGGAGTCCCAGCCCATCGGGTGGAGCACGTCCTCGCCCTGGAGGCGCTGGTAGCGGGCGTAGGCGTCCGTGATGGCGTAGTTCCGCACGTGGCCCATGTGGAGCTGGCCGGACGTGTACGGGAACATCGCCAGGACGTACTGCGGGTCGGTCGCGTCGTCCTCGACGCGGAACACGTCCGCGTCGTCCCATGCATCCTGCCATCGTGGCTCGATTCGTGTGTGGTCGAACCCCTGCTGTCGCTGCATAGATATCTCGTTGCCTGAGCCGACGATACGCAGCGTGAAAGGCTTTTCAATCCGACAGCGTGGGAGTGGCCGACTCCCGGCGATTCTGCCCGGATACCGAGCCGTCCCCACCCCCCGCCGCCTGCCTTTTTATCGTCTCCACGCGAATCGAAGGGTATGGAGTACGTCCCCGAGACACTCGAACAGCGGTGGCGCGAGCGGTGGGCCGAGGCGGGCCGGTACGAGGCCACACCCGACCCCGATTCGGACGCCGAGCCGACCTTCGTCACGGTCCCGTACCCGTACCCGAGCGGCGGGATGCACATCGGGCACGCCCGAACCTACACCGTCCCGGACGTCTATGCCCGGTATCGCCGCCAGCAGGGCGACAACGTGCTGTTCCCCATCGCGTGGCACGTCACGGGGACGCCGATCATCGGGGCGGTCGAGCGCCTGAAGAAGGGCGAAGCGAAACAACTCGACGTCCTCACGAACACCTACAACGTCGACGAGGCGACCCTCGAGGACCTGGAGACGCCGATGGGGTTCGCCCGGCACTTCATCGAGGAGCACTACAAGACGGGGATGCAGCAACTCGGGCTCTCCATCGACTGGCGGCGGGAGTTCACCACGAACGACGAGCGCTACTCGAAGTTCATCACGTGGCAGTACGAGACCCTGCGCGACCGGGGACTGCTGGAGAAGGGACTGCACCCGGTCAAGTACTGCACAGAGGAGCGCCAGCCGGTGACGACCCACGACCTGCTCGAAGGTGAAGAGGCCGAGTTCCAGGAGTACACCCTCGTCAAGTTCGGCGCGGAGATGGACGACGCGGACGTGACCGTGCCGATGGCGACCCTGCGCCCGGAGACGGTTCGCGGGGTGACCAACGCCTTCGTCGACCCCGACGCCGACTACGTGGTCGCCGAGGTGGACGACGAGTTCTGGTTCGTCTCGCAGACCGCCGCCGAGAAACTCGACCTCCAGGGCCACGAGGTCGAGGTCCGGTACGAGTACTCGGGGACCGATTTAGTGGGCAAACACGTCGAGAACCCGGTCACGGGCGACGACGTGCTGGTCCTTCCCGCGAGCTTCGTGGATGCCGGCAACGCCACCGGGGTCGTGATGTCCGTTCCGGCACACTCCCCGGACGACTACCTCGCACTGCAGGAGGCGAAGGAGGCGGCCGCAGCCGGGGAGATGGCCGAGTACGGCATCGACGCCGACGAAGTTGCGGGCATCGAGCCCGTGCCAATCCTCGACATCGAGGGCTACGGCGAGATTCCCGCGAAGTCGGCGGTCGAGGAGGCCGGAATCACCGACAGCCAGGACCCCGACCTCAAGAACGTCACGCAGGACCTCTACAACGCCGAGTTCCACTCCGGGACGCTGCTTGAGGAGTACGGGAAATTCGCCGGGAAGGTCGTCGAGGACGTTCGCGACCGGTTCAAGCAAGAATATCTGGGCGACGCGTTCGCCACCATGCAGGAGTTCTCCGAGGAGGTCGTCTGTCGCTGCGGCGGCGACGTGGAGGTCGCCAAGCAGGAGACGTGGTTCCTGCGCTACAACGACGAGGACTGGAAACGCAAGGCCCACGAGGCCGTCGCAGGGCTGGACGCCATCCCGGAGAACACCCGCGAGCGGTACGACCGCACCATCGACTGGCTGAACGAGTGGCCCTGCATCCGTAACTACGGCCTGGGTACTCGACTGCCCTGGGACCCCGACTTCGTCATCGAGCCGCTGTCGGACTCGACCATCTACATGGCGTACTACACCATCGCCCACCGGCTGGACGACGTGCCGGTCGAGGAGATGGACCACGCGTTCTTCGACACCCTGTTCTACGGGCCCCAGAACGTCGACGACCCGCACCCGACCGCCCTCGAACTCCGCGAGGAGTGGGAGTACTGGTACCCGGTCGACTACCGGTGTTCGGGCAACGACCTCGTCACCAACCACCTGACGTTCTACCTGTTCCACCACGCCGAGCTGTTCGAGTCCTCGAAGTGGCCACAGGGCATCACCGTCATGGGGATGGGCCTGCTTGAGGGCGAGAAGATGTCCTCCTCGAAGGGCCACGTCGTCCTGCCGGGCGAGGCCATCGAGAAGTACGGCGCGGACACCGTCCGGTTCTTCCTGATGAACTCGGCCGAGCCGTGGCAGGACTACGACTGGCGCGCCGAGCAGGTCTCCAGTACCAGGGACCAGCTCGACCGCTTCTGGCGACGGGCCCAGGATGTCATCCAGAGCACGGAGGGCGAGCGCGACCTCGACCAGATAGACCGCTGGCTCCTCTCCAGATTGCAGGACACCGTCGCGACCGTCACCGAGGCGATGGACCGCTTCGAGACGCGGACCGCCTCGCAGGCCGCGTTCTACAACTTCGAGGAGGACCTGCGCTGGTACCGCCGCCGAACCGATACGGCCAGGGCGGGCGCGAAGTGGACCCTGCGCAAGGTCCTCGAAACCCGTCTGCGCCTGCTCGCCCCGTTCGTCCCGTTCCTGGCGAACGAACTCCACGAGCAACTGACCGGGACGCCCGCCGAAGACGCCCCCTGGCCCGAGGTCGACGAATCGCTGCGGAGCCCGCAGGACATGGCCGCCGAGAGCCTGGTCGAGCGCCTGACCGAGGACATCAAGGGCATCCAGAAGTCGCTCCAGAACGCCGCCGAGGAGGTGCCCGAGGCCGACCCCGACGTGGTCCGGGTGACGGTCGCCGCCGACTGGAAGCACGACGTGTTCGGGACCGTCCACGAGGTCGGCCCGGACCAGGGGGCCGTGATGAGCGAGGTGATGAGCGACACCACCCTGCGCGAGAAGGGCAACGCGGTGAACGACCTGGTACAGGACCTCGTCGACCTCGTCCGCGAGACCGACGACGACCGCCTCGTGGAGCTGGCGACCCTCGACGAGGCCGACGTGTACGAGGACGCCGCCGGTTTCCTCGGGCGGGAGTTCGACGCCGAGGTCGTCGTCGAGACCGAGGCCGACGACGCCGACACCGGCGCGACCCCGTTCCGGCCGAGCATCGACCTCGAGGCGAACTGACCGGGCTGGCTCCGGCCAGCACACCCTAACGGGTGCTTGCTTATTCGTCGGTAGCCCCTATGAGGTGTATGGCTACAGCAGAACCGGAGGAACAGCAGCCGTCGACAGCCAAGAAGGCACTCAGGACGGTGACGAAACTGCCGGGTGGCCACCCCAACGAACAGATGTCGGCCGTCGGCCTCGTCATGTTCGGCCTCCTGCTGGTCATCATGCTCCCCATCCTCCCGGTCATCGCGCTCGTCTGGCTCGTCGGGAAGGTGCTGGAGTCGGTGCGACCGAAGTAGAAGGGACGGGCAGCCGGTCAGTTCCCGAGGCCGAGCAGGTCGAACGGCGTCCCGTTGTCGTTCTCGTCGGCGTGTTCGTAGACGACGTGAGCGGTCGCCACGTCCTGGATGGCGAGGCCGGTCGAGTCGAAGACGGTGACGCCGTCGTCGGCGGTGCGCCCCTCGATTTTGCCGGTGACTATCTGGCCGATCTCGCCGTAGATGTCGTCGTCACCGAGGACGCCCGCGTGGAACGGGACGTTGATCTCGCCTGAGTGGGTCGTCTGGTCGTAATCGTCGATTACCAGCTTCGCGTTCAGGAGCACCTCGTCGGTGAGCTCGTGCTTGCCCTCGGCGTCGGCACCCATCGCGTTCACGTGGGTGTGCTCGCCGAGGTCCTCGGCGGAGACGATGGGGTCCTCGACGGGGGTCACGGTCGAGAGCACGTCGCAATGACCGGCCTCCGAGATGGACCCCGCGCGCACGTCGAACTCGTCCTCGTACCGGTCGATGAACTTCTGGACCGCTTCCTCGTTCACGTCGGCGACGACGACCTCCTCGATGTCGCGGACCTGGCTGATGGCGTCGAGCTGTGTGTAGGACTGGACACCTGCCCCGACGATACCCAGCGAGGACGCGTCCTCGACGGCGAGGTGGTCGGTCGCGACCGCCGCGGCTGCACCGGTCCGCTTCATCGTGAGTTCGGTCCCGTCCATGATGGCCAGCGGGAAGGCGGTCTCGGGGTCGGAGTAGATCATCGTCCCCATGACCGTGGGCAGGTCGTGTTCCTGCGGGTTGTTCGGGTGGACGTTGACCCACTTGATGCCCGCCGCCGCCCAGTCCGCTGCTTGCATGTAGGCGGGCATCGACCGGAAGTCGCCATCGTACTGCGGGAGGTCGATGTAGGATTTGGCCGGCATCTGGGCGTCGCCGCGCTCGTAGGCGGCGAACGCCTCTTCGACGGCACGGATGACGTCGGGCATCTGTGCGTTCTCGTCGACGTCCTCGCTGCTCAGGAGGAGTGTCTGCATTATGCCGCAAATATCGCCGGTGGCCACTTATGTGAATCGGTAACGCGTTCACGCGGTCGCCCGACGCAGCTCTATTCGAGGGAGACGGTCGTCCCGTCCCGGACCCCGACCGCCTGGAACGACAGGTCGAGCTCGTTGGCGTCCTCGTCGGTGGCGGTCGCCGTGACCTCGGTCTGCCACTCCGTGGTGTCGCCGGCCTGGAGCTCGCGGTCGACGAACGTCGTCTCGGCACCGTTCAGTGCCCCGCGGAAGGTCCCGGCAGTGTCGGACGTGTTCGAGACGGTCGCCGAGACGGTAATCGCGTCTCCCGGCGACGCGGACTCGGGAGCCGAGAACTCGGAGACCTCGTACGTCGGAACCGGGTCCGATAGCTGCCCACGGGCCGGTTCGGGGAGCTGCGTTCGGACGGTCTCCTCGCCGACGGAGAGGGCGATTCGGTGGTACGTCTGCAGCGGTGCAGGGATGGTGAACCCGACCCAGCCGGTGCCACGCTCCGGGTCGTACGGTTCCTCTCCCGTCGGGGGACGTGCCGGTGTGACGCCCTCGTAGTCGGTCCACGCGGAGCCAGCGGTCTCGGCCGATTCCATCCCGAAGTCCTCGAGCGACGGTGCCGTCGTCCCGGTCGATTCGACCGTGACGAAGACGAAGCGTGTGCCCTCGACGGCCATCACGCCACCCGCGTCCGCCGCGAGCCGCGTGAAGTACGAGTCCTGGACGACCGGGTTCGACAGCCTGACCGTCACGTCGCCGGCCTGGAGCGCCTGGTCGAAGGGCTGTGCGTCAGGGGCGTCGGTCTCCGTCGTTCCGGCCCCGTCTCCCTGCGTGACGGTGCCCGGCGCTGTCCCCGTCGCGTCCGCGTCGCCCCTGGGCTTCGAGTTCCCCGAACAGCCTGCGGTTGCGGTCGCGAGCGCGCTACCAACTGCGGTGAGATACGAACGGCGACTGAACACGACTTGCACAACCAAGACCGCCGTTAAATGCTTTGTACTTCTCGAATCTACGGGTTTCGATAGTTTCTTGATTCCGGTATCGTCTCGTCCCTGGCGGTCGGTCAGCCGTCCGAGGGACGCCAGTCGGGCCGCCGGGCCCGGACGCGTCGCGCCGCCTCGATGGCCGCCGAGTGGTGCATCGCGACGTCAGTCGGTGTGACCATCCCGACGACCCGCATCTGGTGGGTGACCACGAGGTGCTTGACCCGCTTTCGCCGCATCGTCTCCAGGGCGTCCTCGATGCTCGTATCGGGCGGAACAGTGACGACCGGACTGCTCATCTCGTCGGCGACTCGCAGCGACGACAGCGGTGCGTCGGTGCGATAGCTGGCCTGCAACACGTCGGTGTCGGTGACGATACCGCACTTGTACGACCGCGTCTCGCCCGTTCGCATGACGACGGCGCTCCCCACGTCGTGCCGGAGGAACTGGTCGACGGCCTCGCGGAGGGTGGCGTCCTCCGCGACCGTCACCACGTCCTCGGCCATCACGTCGCGGACCTGCATGACCCCAGTACTCGCGGGGAGGAGCAAGAGTGTCGTGGCCGCCCGGGGAGTGAGTGCTGCAGCTATCGAATCGGCGTCGAAAGAAATGCGTTGGTCAACTGGCGGTGCAGGGGTCGGGTGTGGGGGGGATGTCTGGGGGCGTGTCTCGCGGGCTTCGCCCGCTCGACTTCCCGAGGCGGCTTACAGCCGCCTCGCTTACATCGCGCCGCCCATACCGCCCATACCGCCCATGCCGCCCATACCGCCGCCCATGCCGCCGGCCGGCGGGCCGCCTGCGTCGCCACCGTCGTCGGGGTCGATCTGGCCACCGGAGAGGTCGCCTGCGGCGATGACGTCGTCGATGCGCAGGAGCATGACGGCTGCCTCGGTCGCGGACTCGATAGCCTGGCTCTTCACGCGGAGCGGCTCGACGACGCCTTCCTCTTCCATGTCGATGACGTCGCCGGTGTAGGCGTCGAGACCGGCAGCGTAGTCGCCACCGTCGTGCTTGCTGCGGAGTTCGACGAGGCTGTCGATGGAGTCGAGACCCGCGTTCTCGGCGAGGGTGCGCGGGATGACTTCCAGTGCGTCGGCGAAGGCTTCGACGGCGAGCTGCTCGCGGCCGCCGACGGAGTCGGCGAAGTCACGGAGTGCGAGCGCGAGCTCGACCTCGGGTGCGCCGCCGCCGGGGAGGACGGTGCCGTCCTCGATGGTCGTGCGGACCACGCCGAGCGAGTCGTCGATTGCGCGCTCGACCTCGTCGACGACGTGCTCGGTGCCGCCGCGGAGGAGGAGCGTGACGGACTTGGCGTCCTCGACGTCCTCGATGAGGATCTGCTCGGAGCCGCCGACGTCCTGCTGGCTGATGTTGCCGGCGAAGCCGAGGTCGTCGGCCTCGATGTCGTCGACGCTGGAGACGACGCGAGCGCCCGTGGCACGGGCGATGCGCTTCGCGTCGGAGTCCTTGACACGGCGGACGGCCAGGATGCCTTCCTTGGCGAGGTAGTGCTGGGCCATGTCGTCGATACCGTCGCCCACGAACACGGCGTCAGCGCCGGCGTCGACGAGCTTGTCGACCATCTCCTTCAGCTGCTTCTCTTCCTGGTCGAGGAACTGCTGGAGCTGGTCGGGGTCGGTGACGTTGACCTCGGCGTCGATCTCGGTCTCGCGCACTTCGAGGGCGTCGTCGAGGACGGCGACGTTGGCGTCCTCGACGAAGAAGGGCATGTTGTCGTGGGCGCGCGTCTTGTCGAGGAGGACGCCGTCGACGAGTTCGGAGTTCTCGATGGAGCCGCCGACGATCTTCTCGATCTTGATGTTCTCGGCGTCGATGCCGTCCTCGTCCTGCACGGCGAGGACCGCGTCGACGACGAGCTCTGCGAGGGTGTCCTTCGCGGACTCCGCGCCCTTGCCGGTCATCGCGGTCGCGGCGATCTTCTCGAGGTACTCGCGGTCGTCCGCGTCGACGTCGATGGCGGCGTCGTTGAGGACCTCCTTGGCCTTCTCTGCGGCCTGGCGGTACCCGTTCGCGATGGTCGTCGCGTGGACGTCCTGCTCGATGAGGTTCTCGGCCTTCTTCAGGAGTTCACCGGAGATGACGACGGCGGAGGTGGTGCCGTCACCGACCTCGTCCTCCTGGGTCTGGGCGACCTCGACGATCATGTTGGCCGCCGGGTGCTCGATGTCCATCTCCTTGAGGATGGTGACACCGTCGTTCGTGACGACGACCTCGCCCGTGGAGTCGACGAGCATCTTGTCCATGCCTTTCGGACCGAGTGTGGTCCGTACGGCCTCGGCGACGGCCTTGCCGGCCGTGATGTTCATCGACTGCGCGTCACGTCCGGACGTTCGCTGGCTGTCCTCCGAGAGAACGATAAGGGGCTGACCGCCCATCTGTTGTGCCATAGTCACTCGATGGATTGAATGGCATTCTACATAAAGCTTTCTGTGGTGGTGCCCATAGCCGCGTCAGGGCCCCGATAGGAGCCGTGTGGGACAGAGACACACACCACGTTTATATACCACCGATGGACAGTGCCGAACCCGCCCGAAATCCGGCGATTCGTCTCGCCAGCTGACGAACAGGACCGGGAAAATGGCGCGCAGTCGTGCGGTTTTGCCGGTTCTCGGGCTCAGGTCCCACCGGGGTAGCGGTGGAAGTTCATGCCCTTGCGCTTCAGTTCGTTGTGCTTGCGTTCGAGGAACGAGTACACCGAGCCGTGTGGGGCTCCGTCGAGGATGCGTTCGGCGGCTTCCCGGACGATCTGGACCTGTTCGGGCCCACCGATGACCCCCATCGTCGAGCCGTAGATGACGACGCTGGAGCCGGTGAGTTCCTCCATCAGTTCTCGGGTCCGACCGTTCTCGCCGATGAGCCGGCCCTTCTTTCGCTTCAGGTCTCGCTTGTTCCGCGCTGCGGCGTCGATGTCGATGAGGTCGAACATGCGCATCTCGTCGTCGAGCAACGAGAGCGCATCCTCGGGCGGGAAGCCACGGCCGATGGCCTGGACGATGTCCGGGCCTTTCAGCGCGTCGATGGGGTCACCCACCTGCTCGATCGCGACGGAGCCGTTCTCGGAGTCGATGTCGAGTCTGACACCGGCCCGGTTCTCGATCCGTCGCATCGTCTCGCCGCCTTCACCGATCAGCACGCCGATGCGGTCCTGCGGAATCTTCACGTGCTGCATGGGCGACGGTATGTCTCCCGACCGTTTAAGACTTCGGCAGTCGCGGTACCGTGTCTCTGGCCCGCACGCGAGCGTTTCCGGGGAACCCGGTGTTCACTGGCCACCGGCCGGTTCGAACGTCTCGATGGCGGCGACCGCGGGGAGCTCACGCAGGCCCGCGTTCGCGGTCCAGTACAATGCAAGGACGAGCAGTCCGAGGCCACCCACGGCGAAGATGACGTAGGGGCCGAGCGCCTCGGTGATCGCACCGCCGAACAGGGCACCGAACGGGATGGACACGGACGCGGCGCTCCCGAGGACGCCCGACACCCGACCGAGCAGGTGCTCGGGGACGACCGACTGGACCATCGAGGTGAGCAACACGTTGCTGACGCCGATGGGGACGAACGAGAGGGCGAACAGGCACACCGTCACGGCGAGGTTCCCGGTGGAGGCGGCCGCGGCCACCGCGAGCAGCCAGAAGCAGCCGCCGAGCGCGAACGCGAGGATGGAGGTCCAGCCGAACGGGCGGTCGTCCATCCGGCTCGCACCGAATGCACCGACGAACGAGCCTGCAGAGACCGCGGCCATGAGCACCCCGTAGGCACCGGCCCCGCCGAAGGTATCCGCGAAGGCGGGCATCGCGGCGAAGATGGACCCCCCTGCGGCGAAGTTGACGAATGCGGCCCCGAGCATCACCGGGACGAGGAGCGTCCCGCGGATGTACGCCACACCCTCGCGGAGGTCGGCGAGGTAGCCTGAATCGTCGTCGCCATCGGGGTCGCCACCGTCCGTGACGGCGGGGCCGGCGGGTGCGTCGTCGGCCTCACCCTGCTCACTCCCGGCTGCTGCGCCTGCCTCAGCCGACTGCCCGGTGTCTGCGTCGGCGGCCGGGATGGTCACCGTCGCGAACAGGAGCGCCGCGGCCGCGAAGGTGACGGAGTCGACGACGAACAGGGTGGTCGCACCGACCACCGCGATGAGGACGCCGCCGGCCGCGTTGGCCACGGAGTCGACGCCCTGGTACGCCAGCGAGAACAGCGAGTTCGCCTGCACCAGCTCGTCGTCGTCGACGATGCGGGGCAGTGCGGCCGACTGGGCCGGGTAGACGAGCTGGTTCAACAGCGAGAGCAGCGGCATCACGGTCAGGACGAGCCAGACCGAGAGGTGGCCAAAGTGCGCGGCGACCGGCAGCGCGAGGATGATGGTCCCCTGCACGAGCTGGGTGCCGACGAGGACGTGCCGGAGGTTCCAGCGGTCCACGAGGGGCCCGGCGAACGCCTGCAGGGCAGCCGGGGCGAGGACGAGGAAGCCGGCGACACCGGAGAAAGCGGCGTTGCCTGTCAGGTCGTAGACGAGCCACATCGCCGCCACGAAGTACAGGCTGTCGCCAATGTTCGTTACGACACGACCGGCGAACAGCCGGGCGAAGTCGCGGTTCCCGAAGAGCGATTGCATACCAGTATAGCCAGCTGCCACGCCAATATAGGTAATCAGAACTACATTTCTGTACGACCCGATACAGATGGTTTCTTCTGTAAGAAGTATGACTATCGGCGGTGTCGGTCGGCCATGCGGCCCACCGCCAGTTCCGGCGTCAGGTGCGGGCCTGCTCGACGGGCAGCCGTTCCTCCTCGACGAGGGTCAGCCGGTCGTCCACCGTCAGTCGCAACGTCTCGTCATCGAGCGTGACGTCGAAGGAGACGACGAGCGGGTCCTCGGAGACGATGGTGACCTCGTCGAGCAGCCAGTCGAGCGCCCAGGTCGGTTCCTCGCGGAGGTCGAGCCCGTGGTCGTAGTAGAACGAGACGACGGCCGGGTGGCGGGTCATCGCCTCGGTGACGGTCACGAAGACCGTTGCACCACAGCGCTCACACTCGTACTGGACCAGTACCTCGTTCTCGTCGGCCGCGTCGAGCGCGGTCCCACCCCCGATGGAGACCTCGAACCCGGTCGGGCCCTGACAGAGCATGCAGAAGCCCGCCGCGACCTGGTCGACCTGCGACCGGATCCAGCGGTCGAACACGGCGGGCGTCTCCGCGAGGTCGACCTCGGAGAACACGCCCGCCGGGACGTTCGACTGGGTGGTGAAGTTGTCGCACTCGGTGCACGAGAGGTTCGCGCGCTCGTGCTCGTAGGCCAGCTCGAGCACGCCGCCACACCGGATACACTCGCCATCGACCGGAATCGGGTCGTCGAACCCGGCCTGCTGGTACGCCCCCGAGAGGATAGCCCCGACGACCGAGACACCAGCGAACCGGAGCGTGTACCCACCCTCGCCGTCCTCGTCGTCCTCGGCCTCGACCTTCCTGACGAAGGTGTCGGTGAGCTTCGTCAGGTGGTAGTTGAACTGGCCGGAGTCGCGCATCCCGACACGTTCACGCAGCTCCGAGAACGGCACCGGCCCGTCTTTCGCGCTCGCCCAGAGCTCGCGCAGGATGGCCACCCGTGTCTCGTTCCCCAGGAGCGCGAACGCCGCCCCGTGGGAGACGTCCTCGGTTGTTTCCCTCGCTTCCATGACATCTAGCAGGCGACCGGGTGATATCTAGATTCCGTGCCATTCCGGGTCAGAGTCCCCCGATGCCGACGGCATCGAGGGCGGTCCGTCTCGCGTCGGCTCCGAGCCGGTACGCCGGCAGTTCGTCGTCGAGGGAACCCAGGGCAGCCTTCCGGTCCTGGTGTTCGGCGAGGAACTCGCTGATTCGCTCGGCGGCCCGTTCTTTCAACTCCCCGCTGAGGAGTTCGCCAGCCCGGTACTCGCGGGCGAGTCGGTCGACCTCGTCGTCGTCCGGCTCGAAGAAGAACCGGAGCAACTGGAACGACACGTCGACCGTCGGGTCGCCACCGTGTTCACGGTGCGCTTCGAGGCTCGTCTGGCCACCCGAGAAGGCGTGGGTCAACACGGTATCGCGGACCGTCTCGGGGTCGTCGTCGAGGGTGATGCTCGGCACGTCGGCGCTGCTCGACATCTTGCCCGGCCCCGAGAGGTCCGGCAGGAATTTACCCAGGAGCGCGCCCGGTTTCTGTACTGGAAAGCGCTGTTTCGCGGCCACGTCCCGACACACCCGGATGTGCGGGTCCTGGTCGACCGCGACCGGCACCAGCGTCGGGTGCGCGCCGTGGACGAGCTGGGGCAGCAGGAGATGGGCGGTCTGGACCGCCGGGTAGAACGAGAGGCCGACGTTCTCCGGGTCGCCGTAGGTCGCGTCGACCGTCGCCTGTGTAAGGTGCTTCGCGAACGCGCTCGCGAGGGGGTACACCACGTCGGCGTCGGCCGTGTCGACGACGATGGTCGTCAGGTCGGGGTCGAACCCGACCGCGAGGAGGTCCCGCAGGTTCTGTCGCGTGTACTCGCCGATTTCGGGATACGTGAGGTCCTTCGAGTAGTACTTCTCGTCGTCCGACAGCGGGATGTAGACGTGTGCGCCCGTGACTTCCTGGAGTCGCTTCGCGAGGTAGAACACGAGGACGTGCCCGATGTGCATCGGCCCCGACGGCCCGATACCGGTGACGATGCTGTGGGGCTCGTCGTTCTCGGCGGCGTCGAGGTACGGGTCGACATCCCGGCCGGCGTAGTAGATGCCCCGCCGGAGCATCGGGTGGTCGGGGAACCGCGCGACCTGCTCGGGGGTGAGGCGGTCCGCACCGAACTGCTCGAGCAGTCTCTCGTAATCGACCGTCCCGGCGACCTCGTAGGGTGTGACGGTGAAGTCGTCGTGCTGGCTGTCGTTCGTGGCGTGCGGTGCGTCTGTCGTGTCGTCGTGGTGTGTCATCGTGATATGCGTGAGACTGGCGGCTTGCGGGCAGTGCGTAGAGAGAACGAAGGGAGCACCGCGTCGCCGCCAGCCCGGTTACGCCACGCCGACGCCGCACGCGATACTGTCCGCTCCCGAGAACGTGTGCCACCGCCAGCAGGGAGCGGACTGCATGGGAGAACGTATCAGCTTCTGTCGTTTAGCCGTTTCGCTCTCGTGGGAACCGGAGCTACTCCTCGTCGTCGTCGGCCCAGTCGCCCTGTTCGACCACGAAATCGTAGAGGTCGTCGCCGGTCACGTCGACACCCTGACGGGCGAAGAAGTTCGCGACGTTCCGGCAGTCGCGTTCGAGGAAGTCCTGAGCGTTCGGGTGGTGGACTGTCACGGCCTGCCCGAGGTCGATGACGACCAGTTCACCCTCGTGGATGACCATATTGTACTCCGAGAGGTCGCCGTGGACCAGCCCGGACCGGTGCAGCCGCCGCATGTACTCGCGGACGACCTCGTACGCCGTCTCGGGGTTCTCGACGTGGACCTCGGCGAGCCGTTTCGCCCGCCCGTCCTCCTCGCCGATGTACTCCATCACGAGCAGGTTTCGCTCGACCGCCAGCGGCTGTGGCACCCTGACGCCTGCCTTCTGGGCGCGTTCGAGGTTCGCATACTCCTTTCGTACCCACGCGAGCACGACCTGTGACTTCTTCGAGCCGATGCCCTCGAAGCGCGGGTCCCCGGTCAGGTAGTCCCGCATGTCCCGAAAGTCGGAGGCATTGATGCGGTACGCCTTGATGGCCACCTCTGGGCTCTCCTCGTCCAGGTCACGCGCCGAGCGGTCCCCACCGAGTGCGGTGTAGACGTTCGCCTCCTTCCCCGTCGAGATGGGCCCCCGAGCGCGTCGACCCAGCCGTCCTGCACCAGCTTGTACAGGGCGGCGTAGGTCGCGTCGTCGAACACCGACGCCTCGACCTTGAACTGGTCGGCGTCCTTGATTCGTTTCCGGAACTGACTGAACTTTCGGTCTCGTTTCCGTGCGATACGGTCGGCTTCCGTGTCGGAGACGTCGATCTCCTCCCACTCGTCGCCGGGCGTCTCGACGGCCTCGGGCTCCACCAGTCCGTACTCCTCTGTCATCTAGTCCAATCCATGTGGTGTAGCGGTATCAGCCTTGGTATCGCCGGCTGGGAGAGATGAGGGCGTGAAGCGGTGCGTTCCTCTTTCATCCGGCAGAGAACAGTGGTCGGTTCTGGACCAGGGCGGGCCCAGAGTTCTGGAGCTCCGAGCGCTGGGACTGCGGATTGGCGATTCACTCGCGCCGATAGCGAGGGAAACCGGCCGAACATCCCAGCAGCCGCTACCGGACCGAGCACGCAGAAACGAAGACGACTGCGGCGTTACTGGATGTGACCTTCCTGGCGGAGCTGGTCGGCGTCCTGTTTCTCGTAGCGCCAGGTGATGTCTGCCTTCTCGTCCTGCCAGTCCCACGGGCTCACGAGGACCACGTCGTCCTCGCGGATCCACACGCGCTTTTGCATCTTGCCCGGAATCCGGGCTGTGCGCTCGACGCCGTCGGCACAGCGGACTCTGACACGGTTCGCGCCGAGCATGTTCGTCACCGTCGCGAACACCTCGTCGTCGTCTGGCATACGAAGGTTACGTCGACCGCCGCCCTCGTTGTCACTCATACGTGGTGCTTGGTGGCCGACGTTTTTAACTTTTTCAAGCTCTCTCGACGGGGTTCGAGCGCGGTGGCACGGAAGCGCGACCGCCCGACTGGTCACGCCAGATTCCACACACGAACCATGCCGTTTAATCCCGTGGCCCCGCGACGGGAGACCATGGCAGCAGATTCGTCCCAGTCCAGCGCGTTCGGCGGCAAGTTCGGAAAGATGCTCGGTCTCTACGGAGGCCTCGGCGGTATCCTGATGCTCGTGGGCATCGGCGTGGTCGCGCTCGGGAACCCCATCGTCGCGGCCGGGCTCGCCGTCTTCGTCCTCGGGATGGCGCTCTTCGTCAAGGCGCTCGTGAGCAGCATGCTCTCGATGGTCGGTATGGGCGGAATGTTCTGAGCACGCCAGACCGCCCGAGCTATATATCGGACCACAGCCTCGAATCGACCATGGACTTCCTCGCCGCGTCCTGGCTCTGGTACGCGTTCACCCTCGGCGCAGGAGCCTTCTTCGCGCCGTGTGCGTTTCCGCTCTTGCCGGGCTACGTCTCCTACTACGTCGGTACGAGTGCCAGCGAGAGCGAGGACGCCGACGGGGGCGTCTCGGCGGCGACCGTCGGCCGGGCGGTCGGCGTCGCCCTGCTCGTCAGTGTAGGCTTCTTCGCGGTGTACGGCGTTCTGGGCGGGGTCGTCGTCACCCTCGGCACGCGGTACCTCCAGCACATCGCGATTCTGGAACTCGTCGTCGGGGCGCTGCTGATACTCCTCGGCGTGGCGATGGCGCTGGGCGTGAAACTCAGCCTCCGACAGGTCGTCCTCCCGGAACGGAACCGCTCCGCGAGGGGCTACGTCGCCTTCGGCGTGGTGTACGCCGCGGCCGCCGCGGGCTGTACCGCACCCCTCTTCTTCAGCGTCGTCCTCGGCGCGCTGACGACGAACCCCGGTGCCGGGGTCGCCCGGTTGGTGGCCTACGCGGCCGGGATGAGCGTCCTGATGATACTCCTGACCGTCGCGACCGCGCTCGGGAGGGACGTGTTCGTGCGCAAACTCACCCGGAACACTGGACGCATAACCCGCGCCGCCGGGGTCTTGCTCGTGGGCGCTGGCGTCTACCAGATATACCTCTTCTTCGTGGAGTTCGACGGCGCGACACTGCTCGGGCTGGCGTGAGAACACGCCACACACCAGGGGAACGACTACCCTCACCACGGGCGACACCCCGGTATGGACTGTATCTTCTGTGATATCGTCGCCGGCGAGGCCGACGCGCTCGTCCTCGACGAGACCGACGAGACGCTCGCGTTCGCCCCCCTCGACCCCTTCTCGGAGGGACACCTACTGGTCGTTCCGAAAGCGCACCACGAGAGCCTGTTCGACATCCCCGAGGAGGCTCTTCGGGCGGTCAGCGACCACGCGAGGGACATCGCGACCCGCCTCCAGAGACACGGCTTCGACGGCGTGAACCTCCTTCACGACAGCGGCGAGGCCGCCCATCAGTCGGTCGCACACTTCCACCTGCACGTCGCGCCGCGGCGAGCCGGGGACGGGCTGGACCTCTGGCCAGAGCACGAATACGAGTCACGGGGACGGGACGTGGACTACTCGGCGGTTCGTGAGGCGCTCGGTGGTGACAAGTAACGTTGAATGGTCTTGTTGAAACTCTCAACCAGTGACATATTTCGGCAACTCTGCTGAATACAGGGCGCGAGTGTATCAGGAGCGCTCTCGCTAGTTCGGTTCAGGGAGGTCGAACGAGACCCCAGTGAGGTCTTCGGAGACGCCCCAGAGACGGCGGGCGAGTGTCTCATCGTATGATCGGTCGCTCGACGGCTGGACCACCGGGTCGCCGTACATGTTCATGAAGCCGTCGGGGCCGACGTACTCGCCGCCGTCGATACTCGGGTCGAGGGCTGCGTAGAGCATCGACTCTGCGCCACGTTCGGCGCTCCGTACGATTACTGCGTTCAGGAGTCTCATCAGCAGGAGGTCGGGTCGGAACCCGCCCTGTGTGGCGCTGTGGTTCAGGAGGTTCGTCTTGGACCCACCCGGGTGGCAGCCGAGGCTCTTCACGCTCGCCTTCGCCATGCGGAGTCGACGGTCGAGTTCGTATGCAAAGAGGAGGTTCGCGAGTTTCGACTGCCCGTACGCCCCCCACGCACTGTACGACTCCTCGCCCTGGAGGTCCTCGAAGTCGATATCGCCGTTCCTGTGCCCGACACTACTCTGCACGACGACACGGGACTCGCCCGTGGTCTGCCGTAGGACGGGGAGGAGGTGGGCGGTGAGCGCGAAGTGTCCGAGGTGGTTGACGCCGAACTGGTACTCGAATCCCTGTTCGGTCTCCGTGCGTGGGATCGCCATCACACCCGCGTTGTTACAGAGTACGTCGAGCGTGTCGTACGTCGACGTGAACCACTCGGCGAACGCCGAGACCGACTCGAGGTCGGCGAGGTCGAGCTCGTTCACAGTCAGTGACGCTCCCGGGACCTCGGCTTCGATTCGCCGTTTCGCGTCCGAGCCGCGCTCGATGCTCCGGCACGCCATCACGACGTGTGTACCCTTCTTGGCGAGACCCTTCGTCACCTCGAAGCCGAGTCCGCTGTTCGCCCCCGTCACCACGGCTGTCCCGACAGCAGGCAGCTCACCAGTTACCTCGTCGACTGAATCGGGGGAATTGCGTCGTTCAGACATTGGCGATGGGTTCGCAGAGAGACGGAACGTGGTGCGAGCTCATCTCAGCGACCATTTCGTCGGATAGCTCACGCCCGTCCATGCTGGTGATGACTGAGATTCGTGTGGATACTACAATAGCGTTTGCCAGCAACTCGTTCGTTGATAGACTCATCCTCTATATTCAGCACGCCACTCCTGTCATCATCGGCGTATTTCGACAGAGCCAGCGGAATATAAGCAGAGTCGCTTAGAACCGCCCGGTGCCGCGCTCGGCCCGGTGTTCGCTGATTATCTGGTCGACCATCTCGTTCTTCTGGGACTTCTTGCGCTCCTCGGCGCGGTCTTCCCAGTCCGCGATGACGGCCTTCACGTCGTCCTCGCGGGCGACCGCGAGTTCGTCGACCTCCTGCATCGCCACGTCGTCGGCCGGGCCGACCGGGATGCGGTGCTCGAACAGGATCTGGTCGGCCGCCTCCGACAGGCCGCCGTCCTTGATGACGACCCGGGGCTCGTGGGCGACCAGCTTCTCGGCGGTCGACGGGCCGGCCCCGGAGGCGTCGCGCAGGTACACCACGTCGCCCTTCGCCAGCCCGTAGCTCTCGTGGGCGGCGTCGATGGCGTCCTTGGTGAACTTGTCGACGGGTTTGACCGGGACGAGGCCCTTCTTCTTCTCCGAAACGTCCGCGAAGTTCGAGTGGTCGAGCTTCCACAGCTCCTTGAGCCGCTTCAGCTTGCCCTCGAGGGCCTCGATCTCCTCGTCCTTCTCGTCCAGGTCGCGTTCGAGCGCCCGGTTCCGGCGCTCCAGTCGCGTGACGGTCCGGCGTTCGCGGGCCTCCCGGCGCTCCTCGCGGCGGGCCTCGGAGAGCTCTTGCTCGAGTTCCTCGATACGCTCGTCCTTCTCCTCGATGGTCGACTCGAGCGAATCGACGTGCTCGTCGAGGCGTTCGACCTGTCGTTCGAGGTCGCGGATGCGCTTCTCCTCCTGGGTCAGTTCGCGTGGGTCGTGCTCGTGCTCCTCCTCGCCCTCGTCCTCGGACTCGGTGAGGTCGTCGATGACGGCCTCGACGTTGCCCTCGCCGGCGAGCACCTTCGCCGTGACCGTCCCGAGGTCGAGCTGGGGCGGCGTCTTGCGGGCGATACGGTCGAACTGGTCCTCGTGGTCGTCGTAGGCGAACAGGGCCGCCGCGAGCGCGTCGCGCTCGTGGTCGTTGTCGTACCCCGTCTCGCGGGTCCGGTGTTGCTTCTCGTCGACCGGCAGATCACTCGTCGGCTCCCAGCCGACGGCGTCGAAGCTCGTGCGGACACGTTGAACCGTGTTCGGCATCGGCGTCACGTCGGCGGCGACGATGACGGGGCGGCCGCGTTCGACCACCCACTCGATGACGGCGGCCATGTCGGCGGTCCGGGTCGAGAGCACGTCCAGCACCTGCCCGTCGAGGCCGACGATGGCGACCGCGGTCGTCGTGCCGGGGTCGACCCCGACGATGACGTGGTCGCGGCGCTTCGCGAGGGGTTCGAACTCGATGCCGTCGCGGCGCTCGCGTTCTATCTCGATGCGGGTGTCGCCCGACCGGTTCCGCGAGAGTGGGATGTCGGCAGGGTGGGCGTCCACCGAGAACACCGCGCTGGAGTAGCCGCCGTACTTCTCGGTCACGTCCACCTCGTAGTCGAGGGCGGCCTCGGTGAGGGTCGACTCGACCTCGCGGGCACGCTTCTTGACGTTCCCGTGGATGCGCCGCGTGTAGCGGTCCTGGCTCCAGCCACCCTTGCCTGTCGAGCGACCGCGCGAGACCTTCACCTGTGTCGTGTCGGTGAAGGCGCTGACCTCGTAGCCGACGTTGCCGGCCGCGAGGCGGGCCGCGGCCTCGGCCTCCTGCATCGGGTCCTTGCCGTAAGGGACCCCGTAGCGCGAGGCGACGCGGGAGAGGGGTTCTGGCTGTTCGTCACCCGTCACCTGGACGAGGCGTGTCTCGTCCGGGAGGCTCCCGAGGAAGCGGACCAGGTCGTCCTTGTCCTCGGCGAGTTCGTACATGTTGTCGGTGGCCACGATAGCCGGCGTCTCGGCGTCGATGCGGCGGCGGAGCTTGCGGTAGGTGACCACGTCGCGTTCGACGGATTCCCCGTCGAAGACGACGAGCGCGTAAGAAGGTGCGTCACCCCGGACGTCCCCGCTCTGGATGTCGACGCCGAAGATGACGGCGTCGAGGGCCGTGGTACGGGCGCTCACACGCCGGGGTAGGCAATCAGTGGCCATAAATCCCGTGGCGCGCCCCTGCCCGCCCGACAGCGCCACATCCGATTCTCACCCGCCCAGAAACGGGGAGTGAGCTATCTGTCTGGGAAACGTTCACACTAGACACAGGTATGTCCAGCGAACAGGGGGGACGCCGCCAGCAGGTGGCACTGACGAAGGGGTATCGAGAGCTGGTCAAGGAAGCGAAAGCCGCGGTCAGGGCGTACCAGCCCGCAGACGCACTGGCCCGGTTCGGCGACAGCGACGTGCTGTTCGTCGACGTGCGCGACGGAATCGAGCTCCGGAGAACTGGCAAGATACCCGACGCGATACACGCCTCGCGTGGGATGCTCGAGTTCTATCTCGACCCGAAGAGCCCGTACGCTATCGACGAAATCGACCCGGGGAAGGAGCTCATCTTCTACTCTGCCGGCGGGAGCCGAGCCGCACTCGCCGCCCAGCGCGCGGCCGAGATGGGTTTCCCGTACGTCATCCGGGTCGAAGACGGGTTCGACGGCTGGCGACGGGCCGGTGGGCCGGTCGAACCCGTGACCGTCGCAACCTGAAGAGAGCGCAACCGAGGCTGACCGCCGGGCCGACTATCCGTTCTCGCGGTGCGGACGACTACCCGACCGCCGTCACTCGCTCTCCGGGTACGGAATCTCGACGGTGTCGCCGTCCTCCGGGACGAACACCTCACCGTCGAACACCGCTTCGGCCTCTTCCTCGTGTGCCGTGACGTCGTTCGCGTAGCGAGAGGAGATGTGGGTGAGCGCGAGGCGCTTGACCCCGGCCCGACGGGCGAGTTCGGCGGCCTGTTTCGCCGTGGAGTGGCCCGTCTTGCCCGCGCGCTCGCGGCCGTCCTCCGCGAACGTGGCGTCGTGGACCAGCAGGTCCGCGTTCTCGGCTATTTCGGCCGTCGCACCCACCGGTTCCGTGTCGCCGGTGTAGACGAAGCGTCGGCCGGGACGGGGGTCCCCGACGACCTCTTCCGGGTGGACCACGGTGCCGTCGTCGAGTTCGACCGGGGTTCCCTCGTGGAGTTTCGAGAACTTCGGCCCGACCGGCACGCCCAGTTCCTCCGCGTGCTCCCGGTCGAACCGACCCTTCCGGTCGGCCTCGATCAGCGCATACCCCACCGCATTCGTGCGGTGCTCCACGTCGAAGACGCGGATCTCGTACTCGTCACGGTCGAGGGCGACGTCACCAGGGCTCACCTCGTGGACCCGGACCGGGAACGACGGCCGGTTGCCGGTCGCCCGGACGAGTCCCTCGACGAGGCGGCGCTCACCCGCCGGGCAGTGGATGGCGAGCGCCTCGTCGCGCTCGTTGAAGTCCATCGTCTGGAGCAGGCCGGGAATCCCGAGGACGTGGTCCCCGTGCGTGTGCGTGACGAAGATGTGGTCGATACCGAAGCCGGTTCCGAAGCGCATCATCTGGCGCTGGGTCCCCTCCGCGCAGTCGAACAGGAACCCCTCGCCCTCGCGCTGGCAGTAGATGGCCGACGGGTTGCGCTGGGTCGTCGGTACGGCCCCACTGGTCCCGAGGAACGTCACGCGAAGCGACATACGAACCCGTCCGCCCGGAAGCGTGAAACCGGTGTCGAATCGTGAAACAGCCCCTGTGACAGGATTCGTATAAGAGCTAGAACCGTTCATTATCGTTCAATACTGCCGATATCGGCCGAATAAAGCGAACAGTGTGGAACGGAGTCGCCGGTTTATCAGGTCCGAAGACGGAGAAGGCAGTGTAATGACGCGATCAAACGTCCTGGCGGCCCTCGCGATGGCCGCCCTGCTCGTGACCGCCGGCTGCATGGGTGGCGCAGTCGACGGCACGCAGACAGCTTCCCCGAACAGTGACGGTACAGCAACCGATGGTAGCGGTGGCGACGCCACGATGTCCTTCTACGTGAGCGACCGCCCGGGTGCGATCGATGACTTCGAACACCTCAACGTGACCATCACGAAGGTCGGCATGCACCGGACCGGTGACGTCTCTGGCGACGACACGGAGTCGGACGCGAACGAGACGGAGACCGAGACGAACACGTCGACCACGACCAGCACCTCGACGACCGTCGAGGAGCCCAACGAGACGACGCACACGATGACGGACACCATGACGAACCAGTCCGTCGACGCGAAGCAAGAGGAGACGGAGACCGACAACGAGACGGAAACCGCGACCGACAACGAGACGGAAACCGAGACCGAGTCCGAGTCTGACAACGAGACCGAGACCGAGTCTGAGAGCGCAGAAGCCGACGACTCCGAGTCCGAAGACGGCTGGACGACCCACCAGGTCGACAGCAAGACCGTCGACCTGACCGAGCTTCGCGGCGCGAACGCCTCGAAACTCGCCGACTTCCAGGTGCAGTCCGGGGACTACG